>NZ_JBMDJI010000001.1:0-597620 GCF_057809115.1 Pseudomonas sp. FG47 | reverse complement strand
GCCCGCGCCTGGGCCGCACAGCGGCCCGTGACTACTTCTTCGCCGCCCAGGCGTTGAAGCGTTGCTCCAGCTGTTCGCTGTTGTCGGCCCAGAAGGCCACGTCGATCTGCACCTGGTTGGCGATGTTCTCAGGGGTAGTCGGCATGTCCTTCTTCACCGCGTCGGCCAGCAGCGGGACGGCCTTGGAGTTGGCCGGGCCGTAGGCGATGTTCTCGGAGTAAGTCTTCTGCTGCTCGGGCTGCACGGTATAGGCGATGAATTTCTTCGCCTCGTCCGCATCCTTGGCGCCTTTCGGGATGGCCCAGGCGTCGAAGTCGTAGATACCGCCGTTCCACACCACCTTGAGGTTGCTCTCCTTCTGTACCGCGGCGATGCGGCCGTTGTAGGCCGAGCTCATGACCACGTCACCCGAGGCCAGGTACTGCGGCGGCTGGGCACCGGCTTCCCACCACTGGATGCTCGGCTTGAGTTCGTCGAGTTTCTTGAAGGCGCGGTCCTGGCCTTCCTTGGTCGCCAGCACCTTGTACACCTCTTTGGGTGCGACGCCGTCAGCCATCAGGGCGAATTCGAGGGTGTACTTGGCGCCCTTGCGCAGGCCGCGCTTGCCCGGGAATTTCTTGGTGTCCCAGAAGTCGGCCCAGCTGGCAGGCGCGCTCTTGAGTTTGTCGGCGTTGTAGGCCAGCACCGTGGACCAGACGAAGAAGCCCACGCCGCATGGCTGGATGGCGCCAGGCACGTAGTCGGCTTCGTTACCGAACAGTGCCGGATCGAGCTCTTCGAACATGCCTTCATCGCAACCCCGGGCCAACTCCGGCGACTCTACCTCGACCAGGTTCCAGCTGACGCTCTTGGTGTCGACCATGGCTTTGACCTTGGCCATCTCGCCGTTGTACTCACCGGCGACGATCTTGCCCTTGCCCGCCTTTTCCCATGGCTCGTAGAACGCCTTGGTCTGGGCCGCCTTGTTGGCGCCGCCAAAGGAGATCACGGTGAGGTCGGCCGCCATGGCCTGGCCGGCGGCGAACAGCCCCAGGGCCAGGGCGGTCAGTTTCAACTGCTTGCGCATTATTATTCTCTCCACAGTACAGGGTTGGTGACGCAAACCATCAGTGAGCTTCGCTGATCGGATCGAGCGCGCGGGCGTGCTCCACCTCCCAGCCCAGCGGTACCACATCGCCCACGGCCAGGGCCGGGTCGAGCTCGGCGATTGGCTGCTTGACGAAGAAGTCGGCCTTGCCGCAGACCTCCAGGCGCACCCGCACGTGGTCGCCCAGGTAGATGAACTCGGCCACGCGGCCGGAGAAGCGGTTGACGCAGCGCTCGCTGTGGCCATTCAGGCGCACGCGCTCGGGGCGGATCGACAGGGTCACCGGCTCGCCGGCCTGGCCGACATTCACCGCCAATGCCTCGACCCGCTCGCCGCGGGCCAACTGCACCTGGCAGCGGTTGCCGTCACTGGCCAGCAAGGTGCCGTTGAGGCGGTTGTTCTCGCCGATGAAGTTGGCGACGAAGGTGTTGCGGGGTTCTTCGTAGAGCGTGCGCGGATCGGCGATCTGCTGGATTTCGCCCTGGTGGAACACCGCCACCCGATCGGACATGGTCAACGCCTCGCCCTGGTCGTGGGTCACGTAGACCACGGTTACGCCCAGGCGCTGGTGGATATGCTTGATCTCCATCTGCATGTGTTCGCGCAGCTGTTTGTCGAGGGCGCCGAGCGGTTCGTCCATCAGCACAAGCTGAGGTTCGAACACCAGGGCACGGGCCAGGGCCACGCGTTGCTGCTGGCCGCCGGAAAGCTGGCCGGGATAGCGCTTGGCGAAGGCATCGAGCTGGACCATGTTGAGCACGCGCTTGACCCGCTCGCTGATGTCGGTCTTGCTCAGGTTGCGTACGGTCAGCGGGAAAGCCAGGTTCTCGGCCACGGTCATGTGCGGGAACAGCGCGTAGTTCTGGAACACCATGCCAATGTCGCGCTTGTGCGGCGGCACGTTGTTGATCGAGCGGCCGGCCAGTTGGATCTCGCCGGCGGTGGGGGTCTCGAAGCCGGCGAGCATCATCAGGCTGGTGGTCTTGCCCGAGCCGGACGGGCCAAGCAAGGTGAGGAACTCGCCTTTACGGATGTCCAGGTTGAGGTCCTTGACGATCAGCGATTCACCGTCGTAGCTCTTCTGCACACCCCGGAAGCTGACCAGCGCCTCGTTCGAATTCGCCTCGCTCATGCCCTGCACCTTCTTGTTGGAATGACTGCGTGAGCCAAGCGTAGAAGAAGCGCAAGCGCCCAGAAATCGGGGCGGCTGAGAGAATGCCCTCATCCGGGTGGAAGAGTTGTTGTAAGGATCGCCCTACAAGGATGACGCTCCCAGACAACTATGACGCCTTGGATCGTGGCAGCGGCGGTTCAAGTCCTGGATTACCTGTCGTAACCAGAACACTCACACCAACTTGTGCTCCATGGCGTACTTCACCAGTTCCGCCAGCGAGTTGACCTTGAGCTTCTGCATCAAGCGCGCCTTGTGGGTGCTGATGGTCTTGCTCGACAGCGCCAACTGCTGGGCAATGTCGTTGACGTTGGCGCCCTGGGCCAAGCGCTCGAACACGGAAAACTCTCGCTCGGACAACAAGGTATGCAGGGGCCGGGTCTCGGTCAGGCCCACTTCGAACACCATGCGGTCGGCCAGGGCTGGGTCGATGTAGCGCCCGCCTCCGGCCACCCGGCGAATGGCCGTCAGCAGCAGGGCCGGGTCGCTGTCCTTGGTCGCATACCCCGCAGCGCCTGCCTTCAGCGCGCGGGCCGCCATCTGCGCCTCGTCATGCATAGACAACATCAGGATCGCTGGCGGGCTGGTCAGCGCACGGATCCGCGGGATCGCCTCCAGGCCATTGACCCCGGGCATGGAGATATCCAGCAACACCACCTCGCACGGGGTATGACGCAAAGTGTCCAGCAACTGCTCGCCATTGCCCGCCTCGCCCACCACCTGCATGTCCCTGGCCAGGCCGATCAACTGCTTGATGCCCTCGCGGACGATGGTGTGGTCTTCGGCCACCAGCACTCGAATCACGGTCGTGTCTCCTGTTGCAAAGGAATCGCCACGCTCAGGCTAGTGCCCTCGCCCGGTTCGCTATCGAGGGTCATGCTGCCCCCAAGCATCAGTACCCGCTCGCGCACGCCAACCAGGCCGAACGAGGTTGGCCGCGCCGCGTCGACGACGAAGCCGGCGCCATCGTCTATGACGGTCATGCGCAAGGCATCCTGTTCGTGCGCCAGGGTAATCTGCACGGTATGCGCCCTGGCGTGGCGCATGACATTGGTCAGCGCCTCCTGGAGGATGCGGAACAGCCCGGTGGCCTTGGCATCGCTCAAGGTTGGCAGGTGGTCCGGCACCTGCACCAGGCAGGGAATCTGCGTGCGAGCCTCGAAACGCCGGCCTTGCCATTCGATGGCCGAGGCGATCCCGGCGTCGAGAATCGGGGGGCGCAGGGCAGTGGCCACATCGCGCACCAGCTGGAACAACTGGGCGATCAGGCGCTTCATGCTGGCCAGGCGCTCATTCAACCCGGCATCCAGCTCGGCGTAGGCCAGCTCGCACATCGACACCTCCAGCTTGAGCACGGTCAACATCTGCCCAAGCTCGTCATGCACTTCCCGGGCGATCCGGGCTTTCTCTTCCTCGCGCACGCTTTCCAGGTGCGCCGACAGTTCGCGCAGCTGCTCCTGGGAGGCGGCCAGGGCCAGCTCGGCCTGCTTGCCCTGGGTGATGTCCCAGACCACGCCGTCCCAGACCATGCGTCCATCGGCCAGGCGCCGGGTGGTGGCCTTGATGTCGGCCCAGCGCCTGGCGCCGTCACGGGTAAGGATGCGGCCCTGCCAGGACCAGTCACGGTCGCAGGCCAGGGCCAGGTCCTGGACCCGGTGATAGTCGGCGCGATCCTCGGGGTCGACCAGGTTGCGCAGGCCCATGTCCGGGTGCTGGATCTCGGCGGGCGTGTAGCCGACCAACGCCGCGCTGCCCTCGCTGATGTAGGGGAACTCCGGATCACCTTCGGCCGGGTCGCGCTCCAGGCGAAACACCAGGCCCGGCACGTTGCCGGCGATGCCCTTGAGCCGTGCCTCGCTCTCGCGCAGCGCCGCCAGGGCACGGCGCCGCTCGGTGATGTCGGCGACGAACACCACCAGGTACTCGGCATCGCGAAAGCGCAGGAACGACAACGACAGCTCCACCGGCAGCTCGCTGCCGTCGGCGCGTCGGCAAAGGGTCTCGAACTGCTGGTCGGCGCCGTCACCGGCCCGCGCGCGTTTCCACAATTGCAGCCAGCGGTCCATGTTCAGGTTGGGTTCGATAGCGGCCAGTGGCTGCTCCAGTAATGCCCCCTCGGCAAAGCCGAGCATATGCTCGACAGCGTGGTTGGCGTAGCGTACATGGCTGTCCCAGTTGACCCAAAGGATGCCCAGCGTGCTCTGGTCGAGGGAAAACTGGCTCAGCCGCAGGGCTTCTTCACGCACCTGTCGCGCCAGCAGGCTTTCCCGCGCAGCCAGCAAGGCCCGCTCCAGCCTGCGCTGCTGCCGGCGTTGCCATACCAAGGTGCCCAGGGTGCACAGCAACAGCAGGCCAAACAGCAGGGCGAGGTTCTGCCAGAAACCTGCCGACTCCGAAAACCTGGGGTACTTGGGTTGTAACCAGCGCTGGTGCAACTGCTCCAGCGTCTTCGCCGGCATGGCTTGCAGCGCACCTTCGAGCACCTCGGCAAGCTCCGGCCAATCGCGCCGCGAGCCGACTCGCAACAGCTGTGGCAAGCCGATATCACCGACCACCGCCAGGTCGCCGAACTCGCTCTCGCGAGACAGGCGGCTGAGCTGCGCCTCGTCCAGCACGGCGAAACTGGCCTGGCCAGCCAGCACCAGCTGCAACGCCTCGCGCTCGTTGGGCACGCCCTGCAGGTTGAGGTTGGCGTAGTTGCTGCGCAGGTAGTCGGCCAGGGTGCCGGGCATGCGCACCGCCACCCGTTCGCTGGCGCCGAGTTTCTCCAGCTCCACCGCAACGCCGCCACTGCGCAGGCCCACCACCAATTGCGGAATGCGCATGTAGGGATCACTGAACAACCACAGGCGCAGGCTCGTCGGGGTCTGGGTCAGCCCGGGGGCGAAATCGATCTCCCCGGCCTGCAAGGCGTGCTCAAGGGCCGCCTGGTCCGGGAAACCGCGCCAGGTCAGATCCAGTTTCAGCGCCTGGGCAATGGCGCCGACCAGTTCCACGTTGGCCCCGTAGAACTGTTGCAAGCGGCGGTCGAACTGGGCATAGGGCGCCTGCAGCACCAGGCCGACCCGCAGCGCACGGTGTGCATCCAGCCATTGCTGCTGGGCCGGCGCCAATACCACCGCCGGCGGCGCCTCCGGCCTTGCCAGGGCGATCAAGGGTAGACACAACCAGCCGATAACCCACAGGCAACGCACTCGCTTCATCTCTACGCTCGTCTTGGCAATGATGGCCGCCTGGCGTGGCCGTCGCGGGCAAATACCATTAGGCTGCCGGTATGATTCTGGCCTTGGATTGATCGATGTTCACACTTTATCGCACGACGCTGGCAATGTGCTGCCTGGCAGCGGCCCTGCCGCTCGGGACGCAAGCCGCCGATGCCGAACAACCGCAAACGGCCGCCGAAACGGCTGCCCCTGCCCCGCCCCCACGTCCTGCGCTGCTCGAGCGCAGCCAGGACGATGCCCTGGCCCTGGAACGCCAGGTGCCCAAGGCCGAGCAGCAGATGCTGCAAGCCAATGACGAGAGTTTCCTGGCGCTGTGGAAGCCAGCCAACGACAGCGACCCCAAGGGCGCGGTCATCATCGTCCCTGGCGCCGGCGAGAGCGCCGACTGGCCCACCACCGTCGGCCCGCTGCGCCGCGGCTTCCCCGATGTCGGCTGGGGCACCTTGAGCCTGAGCCTACCCGACCGTCTGGCCGAACGCCCGCAGGCGCGGGTCGACGCCAAGCCAGCGCCCGCGGCCGAGGCAGAAAAGGATCAGGGTGAATCAGCCCCAGCCAAGGACACCCCGGCCGACGCCAACGCCAACGTCGCCCAGGCCACCGCGCCTGAGGCGGATGCCGCCGAAAGCACCGACGCGGTGGAGGCCGACGAGCACACCGCCGAGGAGGATGTCGAACGCATCTTCGCCCGCCTCGACGCCGCCGTGGCCTACGCCCAACAACAAAAGGCGCGCAGTATCGTCATGCTCGGCAGCGGCAGCGGCGCCTATTGGGCAGCGCGCTACCTCAGCGAGAAGCAGCCGCCCCAGGTGCAGAAACTGGTGATGGTCGCCGCCCAGACCCCGGCGCGGGTCGAGCATGACCTACTGAGCCTGGCGCCGACCTTGAAAGTGCCGACCGCCGACCTGTTCTACGCCACCCGCAGCCAGGACCGCCTGGCCGCGCAACAGCGCCTGCAGGCCAGCAAGCGGCAGAAGGACAGCCAGTACCGGCAGTTGTCGCTGCTCGCCATGCCGGGTAACAAGGCCGCGGAGCAGGAGCAATTGCTGCGCCGGGTACGCGGCTGGTTGACGCCCAAGGAAGACTGACACACCACGAACCCGTGGGAGCCGCCTTGCTGGCGAACACCAGCGCCGCGGTGCCTGGCACCGGCTGCGCCGGTGTTCGCCGGCCAGCCAGTTCCTACAGGCAGCGCTCAGATCAAAGCCCGCGCCTTTTGCGGATCATCGCATAGGCCTGGTGCAACTCCCGAGTGTGCTCGGTCGCCTCGCGCACTTTCGCCTCGCTGGCACCGCTGCCCACCAGCTTGTCCGGGTGATGCCGACTGAGCAGCCGCCGATAGGCCTGCTTGACCCGATCGGCTTCGGTGTCCGGCTCTACCCCCAGCAGCCGCAATGCCGCCGCATAGGTCATGGTGCCGCCCTCGACCGCCGACTTGCGGGGTTCATACTCCAGCGCCAGAGCCTGCACCTGATTGCGGCTCAGCCCCAGTTGCTGCCCCCAGCCCAGCAGCAGGTCGCGCTCCTGGCGCCCGGCCTTGCCGTCGGCCCAGACCATCCGCCAGCAAGCGCGCAAGGTGCCCTCGGCGGCATGCGGCTGCTGCTTGATCCGGCGCAGATGCTGGCCGAGCCGGTCCTTGCCCGCCTTGCCGCGATTGAACGCGGCAATCGCCCGCAGCCGCGCCGGCTCGCTGAGGTCCAGCCGGCTCATTTCCTGACGCGCCTGCTGAATATGCCCCTCGGCCACCCGGCCATCGCTCTTGGCCAGCCGCCCAAGCAGCACGAACAGCAACTCGTCATCGCGCAGCGCAGGGCGTCCGCCCAGGCGCTCGCGCACATCGTCCCATCCCTGCAGGCGCAGGCGCCGATCCATGGCCTGGCCCAGCAACGCCCCGAGCAATGCCCCGGGGATGCTGGCCACGGCGAAACCGGCGCCGGCACCGATCACTGTGCTCGGCCACCACATATCAGACGCGCTCGCCAATCAGGCGCTCGACATCGGCCAGGCGCTCGAGGGTGCCGACATCGACCCACTGTCCGCGGTAATGCTCACCGCTGACCCGGCCCTCGGCCATGGCCTGGCGCAGCAGGGGCGCCAGCTTGAAGGCGCCGGGCTGGCAACCGGCGAACAACGCTGGGTCGAGCACCGAGATACCGCTAAAGGTCAAGGTCCCCGGCGCTTCGTCGCCATCGCGCACATGACCGTCCGTCAGGTGGAAGTCACCACGGCCGTGGTGCCCTGGGTTATCCACCAGCACCAGGTGCGCCAGCCCCGGCATCGGCGCCAGCAAGCGCGCGAAGTCGTAGTCGGTCCAGATATCGCCGTTGACCAGCAGGAACGGCGCCTCGCCCAGCAACGGCAGGGCCTTGAAGATGCCGCCACCGGTTTCCAGCGGCTCGCCCTCCGGCGAATAGCGAATGCGCAAGCCATAACGGCTGCCATCCCCCAGGTGGTCCTCGATCTGCTGGCCAAGCCAGGCGTGATTAATCACCACCTCGGTGATGCCGGCACGGGCCAACGCTTCGAGGTGATACTCGATCAGCGGCTTGCCAGCCGCGGGGACCAATGGTTTTGGGGTCGTCAGAGTCAGTGGGCGCATACGCTCGCCCTTGCCCGCCGCCAGGATCATCGCCTTCATGGGCGCGCCTCGCCTTTGAGCTCGGCAATCAGTTGCCCCAGCTCGGCCAATTCGGGGCGGCGAGCGATCACTTCATTTATATAGGCGAAGAAGCGCGGCACGTCGGTGAGGTAACGCGGCTTGCCATCGCGATGGCAGATGCGGGCGAAGATTCCTATGACCTTCAGATGGCGCTGCACACCCATCAGGTCGCTGGCGCGGTGGAAATCCTCGAACGCCGGCTGCACCGGAATACCGGCGGCACGGGCCTTGTCCCAATAATCGCGCAGCCAGCCTTCCACGCGTGGCTGAGGCCAGCTGAGGAACGCGTCCTTGAACAGGCAGGTGATGTCGTAGGTGACCGGCCCGTAGACGGCATCCTGGAAATCCAGCACGCCCGGGTTGGGTGCGCTGTGCATCAGGTTGCGCGGCATGTAGTCGCGGTGCACCAGCACCTTGGGCTGGGCCAGGGCGCTGTCGATCAGCAGTTGGCTGACCCGCTGCCAGCTAGCCTGCTGGGCCTCGCTGAAGGTCAGGCCCAGGGCGCGGCCTACATACCATTCGGGGAACAGTTCGACCTCACGGCGCAACAGCGCGACGTCGTAGCTGGGCAGCGCAGCGTCCATCGGCAGGCGCTGCAAGGCCAGCAACGCATCGATCGCATCGGCGAACAGGGTATCGGCGTTGTCCTGGTCAATGATGTCCAGGTATGTCTGGCGCCCCAGGTCACCCAACAGCAGGAAGCCGCGCTCCAGGTCCTGGGCATGGATAACCGGCACGTTTACCCCCGCCTTGGCCAGCAGGTGATCGATATCGACGAACGGGCGGCAGTTCTCCTGGGGGGGCGGCGCATCCATGATCACGAAGCTGTGGCCGGCGCCCTCCCAGCGGAAGTAACGGCGGAAACTGGCGTCGCTGCTGGCGGCGGTCAGGCTGCCTGCTGGCACGTCACCCCAGGCGTTGGTGCGGAACAGGTTCTCCAGCTGCCCGGCGAGCCAGGCGTTCAGTTGTTGCAGGCGTACATCGTGATCGGGCATTACAAGGGTCTCCGACGGCCCTAGCCGTCAAGCGGGTCATGCTTTATTATCCAGCATCTTTTTCAGACCATCGAGAGGCGTGCGGCCCCCACACGCGGGCAGATGGCACGCAGGAAGCCCGGACTAATAAGATGGCATTGAAATCCCCCGCGTTTCGTAGAAAGTTTCCGTTGCTGGTGACTGGCGGTCTGCTAGCCCTGCAACCTCTGGCCACCTCGTACGTGGTCGCGGCCGAGCAGTTCGACTGCCAAGTGTCCGCCTCCGGTGGTTGGGACTGCAAGCCCAAGACCGCAGCCAACCTGCCTCCGCGCCCGGTACATCCGGGCGCTGCCGCTGCCAGCTCGGGCACCGATGCCTCGGGTGAAGCCGTCGCGGTCGAAGCCGACAAGCCGATGCTGGTCACCGAGGCCAAGGGCCGTGGCCTGAAGTCGCGCAGCGAGGACTACAGCCACCTCGACTGGGTCCCGCGCGAGAAGCTCACTGCCGCGCAGCTGGCCGAAACCGGCCCGTACTGCGGTGGCGCCTACATCGAGCCGACCCGCCCGGGCATGAACGACTCCACGCCCAAGGACGAGTCGCCGACCTACATCAACGCCAAGGTCTCCAAGTACCAGCAGGAGCAGCAGATCGCCACCCTGGCCGGCGACGTGGTCATGCGCCAGGGCAGCATGCAGGTCGAGTCCGACGAGGCCAACCTGTACCAGGCCGAGAACCGCGGCGAGCTCAAGGGCAACGTCAAGATCCGCGACAACGGCACCCTGGTGGTCGGCGACGAAGCGCAGATCCAGCTCGACACCGGCGAAGCCCGGGTCGACAACGCCGAATACGTGATGCACAAGTCGCACATCCGCGGCAACGCGCTGTACGCCAAGCGCGCCGAGAACGCCATCATCCGCCTCAAGGACGGTACCTATACCACCTGTGAGCCGGGCAGCAACGCGTGGCAGCTCAAGGGCAACAACATCACCCTGAACCCGGCCACCGGCTTCGGTACCGCGACCAACGTCACCCTGCGGGTCAAGGATTTCCCGGTGTTCTACACACCGTATATCTACTTCCCGATCGACGACCGTCGCCAGTCCGGCTTCCTGCCGCCATCGTTCAGCACCAGCAGCGACACCGGCTTCATGCTGGTCACGCCGTACTACTTCAACCTGGCGCCGAACTACGACGCCACCTTGTACCCGCGCTACATGGCCAAACGCGGCATGCTCATGGAAGGCGAGTTCCGCTACCTGACCAAGTCCAGCGAAGGCCAGTTCGGCGGTGGCTACCTGAGCGACCAGGACGACGACCGCAAGCTGCAGACGGACTACAAGAAAGAACGCTGGATGGTCAACTGGCAGCACAAGGGTGGCCTGGACGAGCGCCTGATGACCGAGGTGGACTACACCGACATCAGCGATCCGTTCTACTTCCAGGACCTGGAGTCGGACCAGATCGGTGTCGAGAGCCGCGACTTCATCAACCAGCAAGGTGCGCTGACCTACCGCGGCGACAGCTACACCGCGCGGCTGAATCTGCATGCCTATGAAATGGCGACGATTTCGCAGATCACCCCGTATGACAAGCTGCCGCAGATCACCTTCAACGGGATGCTGCCGTTCCATCCGGGCGGTACCGACCTGACTTACGAAACCGAGGCTGTGCGCTTCGATCGTGATTTGAAGAATGACTTCGTCAGGGACAAGAATGGCTTCCCGGATGTCACCGCTGGGCTTCCCGGTCGTCGTCTCGATGAAAACGTCAGCGGCATCGCCCGCGCCAACGGCACCCGTCTGAACGCGGCGCCGGCCATCAGCCTGCCGATGCAAGCCAGCTACGGCTACATCACGCCGAAGCTCAAGTACGTCTATACCCAGTACGATCTGGACCTCGACAGCCAAGGCAAAGCCCAGGCACTGGCGCAATCGAGCCAACCTGGTTATGGCAGCTACAACAGCTCGCTGAACCGCGACATCCCGATCTTCAGCGTCGACAGCGGCCTGTATTTCGACCGCAACACCCAGTTGTTCGGCACGAATTACCGCCAGACCCTGGAACCGCGCCTGTTCTATCTCTATGTTCCGTACAAGGATCAGAAAGACATCCCGCTGTTCGATACCAGCGAGAACACCTTCAGCTATGCTTCGCTGTTCCGCGACAACCGCTTCAGCGGTGTCGACCGGATCGGCGACGAGAACAAGCTGTCGCTGGGCGTGACCAACCGCTGGATCGAAGACAACGGCTTCCAGCGCCAGCGCTTCAGCATCGGCCAAGCCTACTACTTCAAGGACCGCAAGGTTCAGTTGCCAGGCATCGACTACCGTACCCGCAAGCAGAGCCTGGCGGATGTCTCGCCGTATGCGCTGGAGTATGAGTATGCCTTCAACCGTGACTGGCGCTTCAACTCGGACTTCAACTGGGACCCGGACAGCCACAGCACACGCTCTGGCAGCGCCATGTTCCACTACCAGCCTGAAGACAATCCGAACAAGATCGTCAACCTCGGTTATCGCTACCGTAACGACACCATCGTCTACGACACGCAGACGGGCACCTGGAAAGACCAGGGTGGCGACTACGGAAAACCAGGTGATGCCAACTACATCAAGGACTACTACAAGATCCAGCAGCACGACTTCTCGGTCATCTGGCCGATCGTGCCGCAATGGAGCGTCATCGCCCGCTGGCAGCATGACTACAACCGCAACCGCACCCTCGAGGCGATGGGCGGTTTCGAGTACGACAACTGCTGCTGGAAGCTGCGCCTGATCAACCGCTACTGGATGGACTACGACGACTTCAGCCAAGCCACCCCACAGAACGAGAAGGGCGACCACGGCGTCTTCCTGCAGATCGTCCTCAAGGGCCTCGGCGGCGTGATGGGCAACAAGGTCGAGACATTCCTGGACAAAGGCATTCAAGGTTACCGTACACGTGAAGACCAAGCTTATTGATCGTCTGCGCCCGCTGATGCTGGGCGCTGTACTGCTGAGTGGCGCGGCGCATGCCGCCCCACAACCCCTTGACCGCGTGGTGGCCATCGTCGACAACGACGTGGTGATGCAAAGCCAGCTGGAGCAGCGCGTGCGCGAAGTGCAGCAGACCATCGCCAAGCGCGGCGGTGGCGTGCCGCCGGCCGGCGCGCTGGAGCAGCAGGTGCTGGAGCGCCTGATCGTCGAGAACCTGCAACTGCAGATCGGCGAGCGCTCGGGCATCCGCATCACCGACGAGGAGCTGAACCAGGCCGTCGGCACCATTGCCCAGCGCAATGGCATGTCGCCGGAGCAGTTCCGCGCCGCCCTCGCCCACGATGGCCTGTCTTACGACGACGCCCGCGACCAGATCAAGCGCGAGATGATCATCAGCCGCGTGCGCCAGCGCCGCGTCGCCGAACGTATCCAGGTTTCCGAGCAGGAAGTGAAGAACTACCTCAACTCGGACATGGGCAAGATGCAGATGTCGGAAGAGTACCGCCTCGCCAACATCCTCATCCCCACCCCGGAAGGCGCCAACTCCGAAGCCATCCAGGCTGCCGCGCGCCAGGTCGGCGATGTCTACCAGCAGCTCAAGCAAGGTGCCGACTTCGGCCAGATGGCCATCGCCCGCTCGCGCAGCGAGAACGCCCTGGAAGGCGGCGAAATGGGCTGGCGCCAAGCCGGCCAACTGCCACCTGACTTCGCCAAGATGCTCAGCAACATGGCAGTGGGCGACATCACCCAGCCGATCCGCATCCCCAACGGCTTCATCATCCTCAAGCTCGAGGAGAAGCGCGGTGGTAGCCAGAGCGTGCTGCGTGACGAAGTGCACGTACGCCACATCCTGATCAAGCCAAGCGAAATCCGCAGCGACGCCGCCACCGAGCAACTGGCCGAGCGCCTGTACGACCGGATCAAGAGCGGGGAGAACTTCGGCGAACTGGCGAAGAGCTTCTCGGAAGACCCAGGTTCGGCGCTCAACGGCGGCGACCTCAACTGGGTCGACCCGAACAGCCTGGTGCCGGAGTTCCGCGAGCAGATGGCCAACGCCCAGCAAGGCGAAGTGACCCGTCCGTTCCGCACCCAGTACGGCTGGCACGTGCTGGAAGTCCTCGGCCGCCGCGCCACCGACAGCACCGACAAGGCCCGCGAACAGCAGGCGATGAACGTGCTGCGCAACCGCAAGTACGACGAAGAGCTGCAGACCTGGCTGCGCCAGATCCGTGACGAAGCCTACGTCGAGATCAAGCTGCCTGGCGCCGACCAGGCCGCCCAGTGAAGCCACTGCGCTTCGCCGTCACGCCCGGCGAGCCGGCCGGCATAGGCCCCGACCTGTGCTTGCTGCTCGCCGCCGAGGCCCAGCCCCATCCCCTGATTGCCATCACCAGCCGTGACCTGCTCGCCGAGCGGGCCACCCAGCTGGGGCTGGCCGTCACCCTGCTACCGGTCGTCCCAGGCCACTTCCCCGACCAGCCCGCCGCCGCCGGCAGCCTGTACGTGTGGGACACGCCCCTGGCCGCGCCGGTGCTAGCCGGCCAACTGGACAAGGCCAACGCCGCGTTCGTGCTGGAGACGCTCACCCGCGCAGGCCAAGGCTGCCTCGCCGGTGACTTCGCCGGCATGATCACCGCCCCCGTGCACAAGGGCGTGATCAACGAAAGCGGTATCGCCTTCTCCGGCCACACTGAATTCCTCGCCGACCTGACACAGACCACGCAAGTGGTCATGATGCTGGCGACCCGAGGCCTGCGCGTGGCACTGGTGACCACTCATCTGCCGCTGCGCGATATCGCCGATGCCATCACCCCCGAACGCCTCGAGCGCGTCACCCGCATCCTGCATGCGGACATGCGCGCCAAGTTCGGCATCGACAACCCCCGCATCCTGGTCTGCGGCCTCAACCCGCACGCCGGAGAAGGCGGCCACCTGGGCCGCGAAGAAATCGACATCATCGAGCCCACCCTGGCGCGCCTGCGCGCCGAAGGCATGGACCTGCGTGGTCCGCTGCCGGCCGATACCCTGTTTACCCCCAAATATCTGGAGCACTGCGACGCGGTGCTGGCGATGTACCACGACCAAGGCCTGCCCGTGCTCAAGTACAAGGGCTTCGGTGCCGCGGTCAACGTGACGCTGGGCCTGCCGATCATCCGTACTTCGGTCGACCATGGCACCGCCCTGGACCTGGCCGGCAGCGGCAAGGTCGACACCGGCAGCCTGCGCGTCGCCCTGGAAACCGCCTACCAGATGGCCGAGAACCGACCATGACCGAGCACTACCAACACCGGGCGCGCAAGCGCTTCGGCCAGAACTTCCTGCACGACGCCGGAATCATCGACCGCATTTTGCGCGCGATCAACGCCAAGGCCGGCGAACATCTGCTGGAAATCGGCCCTGGCCAGGGCGCCCTGACCGAGGGCCTGCTGGGCAGCGGCGCGCAACTGGACGTGGTCGAACTGGACAAGGACCTGGTACCGATCCTGCAGCACAAGTTCGCCGGGCGCGACAACTTCCGCCTGCACCAGGGCGACGCGCTGAAGTTCGACTTCAACCAGTTGGGCGTACCGCCGCGCAGCCTGAAAGTCGTCGGCAACCTGCCGTACAACATCTCCACCCCGCTGATCTTCCACCTGCTCGATCACGCCGGGCTGATCCGCGACATGCACTTCATGCTGCAAAAAGAGGTGGTCGAGCGCATGGCCGCCGGCCCTGGGGGTGGTGACTGGGGCAGGCTGTCGATCATGGTGCAGTACCACTGCCGCGTGGAACACCTGTTCAACGTCGGCCCCGGCGCGTTCAACCCGCCGCCGAAAGTCGACTCGGCGATCGTACGCCTGGTACCCCACGAGGTGCTGCCGCATCCGGCGAAAAACCCGAAGCTGCTCGAGCACGTAGTGCGCGAGGCCTTCAACCAGCGCCGCAAGACCTTGCGCAACACCCTCAAGGGCCTGCTCGACAGCCAGGCCATCGAAGCCGCCGGCGTGGACGGCAGCCTGCGCCCCGAGCAGCTGGACCTGGCCGCCTTCGTGCGCCTGGCCGACAAGCTGGCCGAACAGCAGGCCTGATCCCCGGCTCGCCGAAAAGCCGGCTCCTGCAGGCGATATGCCCATCGTAGGAGCCGGCTTGCCGGCGAACGGCCCCAGCCACTCCCACACCGCTAGCCTCCCCCCCAGCAATGGCCTAGACTGCGTTATTGCGTCAGTTCGCCCAAGGCCCTTGCATGTCCGACCCCCGCTATCAAATCGACGTCAGCGTCGTGACCCGCTACCTCAAAGACCAATCCGACCCCGAAAGCAGCCGTTTCGCCTTCGCCTACACCATTACCGTGCACAACAACGGCACGCTGAAGGCCAAGCTGATGTCCCGTCATTGGCTGATCACCAACGGTGACGGTGAAGTCGAGGAAGTGCGCGGCGCCGGAGTCATCGGCCAGCAGCCATCGATCGAGCCCGGCCAGAGCCATACCTACAGCAGCGGCGCAGTGATCAGCACCCGCGTCGGCACCATGCAGGGCAGCTACCAGATGTTCGCCGAAGACGGCAAACGCTTCGATGCGCCGATCGCGCCGTTCCGCCTGGCCGTGCCCGGGGCGCTGCACTGATGGCCACCTATGCCGTCGGCGACCTGCAAGGCTGTCTGCAACCACTCAAGTGCCTGCTCGAACGCGTGCGCTTCGACCCGGCCGTCGACCGCCTGTGGCTGGTGGGCGACCTGGTCAACCGCGGCCCCGAGTCCCTCGAGACCTTGCGTTATCTCTACTCGATCCGCCATGCGCTGGTCTGCGTGCTGGGCAACCATGACCTGCACCTGCTGGCCGCCTGGCACAACGTCGAGCGCCTGAAAAAAAGCGATACCCTGCGCGAAATCATCGAGGCACCTGACGCCGACCAGTTGTTCGACTGGTTGCGCCAGCAGAAGCTGCTGCATTACGACGAGGCCCGCGGCATCGCCATGGTCCACGCCGGCATCCCGCCGCAATGGACCTTGGGCCGCGCCCTGGAGCTGGCGGCCGAGGTCGAGCAAGTGCTGCGCGACGACACCCGCCTGAAGCTTTACCTGGACGGCATGTACGGCAACGAGCCGAACAAGTGGAGCAAGAACCTCAGCGGCATCGAACGCCTGCGGGTGATCACCAACTACTTCACCCGCATGCGCTTCTGCACTGCCACCGGCAAGCTCGACCTCAAGAGCAAGGAAGGCGCCGACAGCGCGCCCAAAGGCTATAAACCCTGGTTCGCTCACCCGGACCGCCGCTCGCGTCATGTGAAAATCATCTTCGGTCACTGGGCTGCCCTCGAAGGCCGGGTCGACGCCCCTGGCGTGATAGCCCTGGATACCGGCTGTGTCTGGGGGGGCGCGATGACCCTGTACAATGTCGACAGCGGCGAGTTGCATCGCTGCGACTGCACCCGCGAAGGCACCCCTCGCCCGCCGGTATCACTCAACGATCAGCCATGAAGGACCCGCACCCATGAGCGAATTCAAGCGTATCTCCCCAGAACAAGCCCTCGCCCTGCGTGCCGAAGGTGCGATCGTGGTCGATATCCGCGACCCACAGGCGTTTGCCGCCGGCCATATCGCCGGCGCCACTCATCTGGATAATCACTCGGTAGCCGACTTCATCCGCAGCGCCGACCTCGACGCGCCTACACTGGTAGTCTGCTACCACGGCAATTCCAGCCAGAGCGCCGCCGCCTACCTGGTGGGCCAGGGCTTCTCCAACGTCTACAGCATCGATGGTGGCTTCGAGCTGTGGCGCAGCACCTACCCGGCGGAAACCGCCCAGGGCAGCGCTGAATAATTTTTTTCATTTTTCCTGCAGCCCGCGCTCCGTGCGGGCTTGCGCCCGACCTGACGAACGGTCGTAGGCGTCTTCTCTGCTCCGCGCCCTTGACCTCTCGTATAACCAACTATCCTTAAGCCCAGGCCATCCAAAAAAGGGGAGAGCCGGTACACCGGCGTGCGGGTCATCGGTAGCGTTACAGGGTGTTCTGGGGGGTATACAGCAATCGGCGAGCCCGGTTGCATGCCAGCATCAGCTGACTGATCCGGCGTCGTCTCCACGTATCGAGCGAGGTGACGTCATGAGCATTTTTAGCCACTTCCAACAACGTTTCGAGTCCACCCGCCAGGAAGAACTTTCGCTGCAGGAGTACCTCGAGCTGTGCAAAGAGGATCGCAGCGCCTACGCCTCGGCGGCCGAGCGGCTGTTGCTGGCCATCGGCGAACCAGAGCTGATCGACACCTCCACCAACTCCCGGCTGTCGCGGATCTTCTCCAACAAGGTGATCCGCCGCTATCCGGCCTTTGCCGACTTCCACGGGATGGAAGAGTGCATCGACCAGATCGTCTCGTACTTCCGCCATGCCGCCCAAGGCCTGGAAGAGAAGAAGCAGATCCTCTACTTGCTGGGCCCGGTAGGCGGCGGTAAGTCGTCACTGGCCGAAAAGCTCAAGCAACTGATGGAAAAGGTGCCGTTCTACGCCATCAAGGGCTCGCCGGTCTTCGAGTCGCCACTCGGGCTGTTCAACGCCACCGAGGACGGTGCGATCCTCGAGGAAGAGTTCGGCATTTCGCGCCGCTATCTCAATACCATCATGTCGCCCTGGGCCACCAAACGCCTGCAGGAGTTCGGCGGCGACATCAGCAAGTTCCGGGTGGTCAAGCTCTACCCGTCGATTCTCAACCAGATCGCCATTGCCAAGACCGAACCGGGTGACGAGAACAACCAGGACATCTCCGCCCTGGTCGGCAAGGTGGATATCCGCAAGCTCGAGGAGTTTCCGCAGAACGACGCCGATGCCTACAGCTACTCGGGCGCGTTGTGCCGGGCCAACCAGGGCCTGATGGAATTCGTCGAGATGTTCAAGGCACCGATCAAGGTGCTGCACCCGCTGCTTACCGCTACCCAGGAAGGCAACTACAACAGTACCGAAGGCCTGGGGGCGATCCCCTATACCGGTATCCTGCTGGCCCACTCCAACGAATCGGAATGGCACACCTTCCGCAACAACAAGAACAACGAAGCGTTCATCGACCGTATCTACATCGTCAAGGTGCCGTACTGCCTGCGTGTCAGCGACGAGATCAAGATCTACGACAAGCTGCTGATCAACAGCTCGCTAGCCAAGGCTCATTGCGCCCCCGACACCCTGAAGATGCTCGCCCAGTTCACCGTGCTTTCACGCCTCAAGGAGCCGGAGAACTCCAACATCTACTCGAAGATGCGCGTCTACGACGGCGAGAACCTCAAGGACACCGACCCCAAGGCCAAGTCGATCCAGGAGTACCGCGACTCGGCAGGCGTCGACGAGGGCATGAACGGCCTGTCGACCCGCTTCGCCTTCAAGATCCTGTCCAAGGTATTCAACTTCGATCCGCATGAGATTGCCGCCAACCCGGTGCATCTGCTGTACGTGTTGGAGCAGCAGATCGAGCAGGAGCAGTTCCCTGCCGAAGTACGCGAGCGCTACCTGCGCTATCTCAAGGAATACCTGGCGCCGCGCTACATCGAGTTCATCGGCAAGGAGATCCAGACCGCCTACCTGGAGTCCTACAGCGAATACGGCCAGAACATCTTCGACCGCTATGTGCTGTATGCCGACTTCTGGATCCAGGACCAGGAATACCGCGACCCAGAAACCGGCGAGATCCTCAACCGCATCGCCCTCAACGAAGAGCTGGAGAAGATCGAGAAGCCGGCCGGCATCAGCAACCCGAAGGACTTCCGCAACGAGATCGTCAACTTCGTGCTGCGCGCCCGAGCCAACAACAACGGCAAGAACCCCAGCTGGCTCAGCTACGAGAAACTGCGGGTGGTGATCGAGAAGAAAATGTTCTCCAACACCGAGGACCTGCTGCCGGTCATCAGCTTCAACGCCAAGGCCAGCAAGGAGGATCAACAGAAACACAACGACTTCGTCACCCGGATGGTGGAGCGTGGCTACACCGACAAGCAGGTGCGCCTGTTGTCGGAATGGTATCTGCGGGTCAGGAAATCGCAGTAAGAGCGGCCTGCCACGGTTGCTGCGCGGTGCGCTTCGGCGCACCGCTCGCCCGTGGTGGCGGCGACTGCTTTGGCTTGCAGCTCGTAGCTTGAAGCTTGCAGCTGTACCCAGCTACCGGAGGGCCCATGAGCTACGTCATCGACCGACGCCTGAACGGCAAGAACAAGAGCACGGTCAACCGCCAGCGTTTCCTGCGGCGATACCGCGAGCACATCAAGAAGGCCGTCGAAGAGGCCGTGAGCCGCCGCTCCATCATGGACATGGAGCATGGCGAGCAGATCAGCATTCCCGGGCGTGACATCGACGAACCGGTGCTGCACCACGGGCGTGGCGGCAAGCAGACCATCGTCCACCCCGGCAACAAGGAGTTCACCGCCGGCGAACACATCGCCCGCCCGCAAGGTGGCGGCGGTGGTGGTGGCCGTGGCAAGGCCGGCAATTCCGGCGAGGGCATGGACGACTTCGTGTTCCAGATCACCCAGGAAGAATTCCTCGAATTCATGTTCGAGGACCTGGAGCTACCCAACCTGGTCAAGCGCCACCTGACTGGCGCCGACACCTTCAAGACCGTGCGCGCCGGCATCGCCAACGAAGGTAACCCCTCGCGCATCAACATCGTCCGCACCCTGCGCTCGGCCCATGCCCGACGCATCGCCCTGACCGGCAGCAGCCGCGCCCTGTTGCGCGAGGCGCAAAAGGAGCTGGACCGGCTCAAGGTCGAGGAACCGGACAACTTCACCGACATCCAGGACACCGAGGCCGAGATCGAACGCCTCAAGGCGCGCATCAACCGCCTGCCGTTCCTAGACACCTTCGACCTGAAGTACAACCTGCTGGTCAAGCAGCCCAACCCCAGTTCCAAGGCCGTGATGTTCTGCCTGATGGACGTTTCCGGCTCCATGACCCAGGCTACCAAGGACATCGCCAAGCGCTTCTTCATCCTGCTGTACCTGTTCCTCAAGCGAAACTACGACCGCATCGAGGTGGTATTCATCCGCCACCACACCAGCGCTCGCGAAGTCGACGAGGAAGAGTTCTTCTACTCCCGCGAAACCGGCGGCACCATCGTCTCCAGCGCCCTCAAGCTGATGCAGGAGGTAATGGCCGAGCGCTATCCGGCCAGCGACTGGAACATCTATGCCGCCCAGGCCTCGGACGGCGATAACTGGAACGACGACTCGCCGATCTGCCGCGACATCCTGGCCAACCAGATCATGCCGCATGTGCAGTACTACACTTATGTCGAGATCACCCCGCGCGAACACCAGGCGCTCTGGTACGAGTACGAACGTATCGGCGAAGCCTACCCCGACACCTTCGCCCAGCAACAGTTGGTATCGGCCGGCGATATCTACCCGGTCTTCCGTGAACTCTTCCAGCGCAGGTTAGCCACATGACCGCCAGAGAACAGCGACGCCAACCCATTTCCACGGGCTCCGAGTGGACCTTCGAGCTGATCCAGACCTACGACCGCGAGATCAGCCGCCTGGCCGCGCGCTACGCCCTGGACACCTACCCCAACCAGATCGAAGTGATCACCGCCGAACAGATGATGGATGCCTACGCCTCGGTGGGCATGCCGCTGGGCTATCACCACTGGTCCTATGGCAAGCAGTTCCTCAGCACCGAGAAATCCTACAGCCGTGGCCAGATGGGCCTGGCCTACGAGATCGTGATCAACTCCGATCCGTGCATCGCCTACCTGATGGAAGAAAACACCATGTGCATGCAGGCGCTGGTGATTGCCCACGCCTGCTACGGCCACAACAGCTTCTTCAAGGGCAACTACCTGTTCCGCACCTGGACCGACGCCAGTTCGATCATCGACTACCTGGTATTCGCCAAGCAGTACATCGCCCAGTGCGAGGAGCGCCACGGCATCGATGCCGTCGAGGACCTGATCGACTCCTGCCACGCCCTGATGAACTACGGCGTGGACCGCTACAAGCGCCCCTACCCGATATCCGCCGAGGAAGAGCGGCGTCGCCAGAAGGAGCGTGAGGAACACCTGCAAAAGCAGATCAACGACCTATGGCGGACCATCCCCAAAGGCTCGGAAAAGGCCGGCGAGCGAGACGATGCGCGGTTCCCAGCCGAACCCCAGGAGAACATCCTCTACTTCATCGAAAAGCACGCACCACTGCTGGAACCCTGGCAGCGCGAGGTGGTGCGCATCGTGCGCAAGATCGCCCAGTATTTCTATCCACAGCGCCAGACCCAGGTGATGAACGAAGGCTGGGCAACGTTCTGGCACTACACCCTGATGAACGACTTGTACGACGAAGGCCTGATCACCGAAGGCTTCATGATGGAGTTCCTGCAATCGCATACCAGCGTGGTGTTCCAGCCAGGCTTCGACAGCCCTTACTACAGCGGCATCAATCCCTACGCCCTGGGCTTCGCCATGTACACCGACATCCGGCGCATGTGCGAGCACCCCACCGAGGAGGATCGCCGCTGGTTCCCCGACATCGCCGGCAGCGACTGGCTGTCGACCATCAAGTTCGCCATGAGCAGCTTCAAGGACGAGAGCTTCATCTTGCAGTACCTGTCGCCCAAGGTCATGCGCGACCTCAAGCTATTCAGCATCCTCGACGACGACCAGCGTGACGACCTGCTGGTGCCGGCGATCCATGACGAAGACGGCTACCGCACCATCCGTGAGCAGTTGGCCGCGCAGTACAACCTCGGCAACCGCGAACCCAACGTGCAGATCTGGAGCATCGACCGCCGCGGTGACCGTTCGCTGACCCTGCGCCACCAGCAACACAACCGCAAACCCCTGGGCGACTCCACCGAGGAGGTGCTCAAGCACCTGCACCGCCTGTGGGGTTTCGACATTCACCTGGAGACCGTGCAGGGTGACCAACTGATGAAGACCCACCACATGCCGCCTCGCGGCGAGCATGGCGAGGCCGGCGACTACGGGCGCATGGACCTGGCCGTGGTGCATCACCTCTAGCCAGCCACCTCCATTACCGGCGACAGGGTATCCTGTGGCCAGTAATGGAGGTTTCACATGCATATCTACAAGGTTGGCGGCGCCGTGCGCGACCGCTTGCTCGGTCGCCCGGTCAGCGATATCGATTGGCTGGTGGTCGGCGCCACGGTCGAACAGATGCAAGCCCAGGGCTTTCGCCCGGTTGGCGCCGACTTCCCGGTGTTCATCCACCCGAAAAGCGGCGAGGAGTACGCCCTGGCCCGCACCGAGCGCAAGAGCGGGCGCGGTTACGGCGGCTTCACCTTCCACGCCAGCCCCGAGGTCACTCTCGAGGAAGATCTGATTCGCCGCGACCTGACCATCAATGCCATGGCCGAGGATGAACAGGGTACGGTTTACGATCCCTACGGCGGCCAGGTCGATCTTGAACAGCGTATCCTGCGCCATGTTTCCCCGGCGTTCGCCGAAGATCCCCTGCGCGTGCTGCGCGTTGCGCGCTTTGCGGCGCGCTATGCGCCGCTGGGTTTCCATGTCGCTGAGCAAACCCTGGCACTGATGCGCCAGATCGCCGAATCCGGCGAATTGCAGGCGCTGACGGCTGAGCGCAGCTGGAAGGAGATCGAGCGGGCGCTGATGGAGAGCGAGCCGCAAGTGTTCGTCCAGGTGTTGCGTGATTCGGGTGCCCTGAAGGAACTGATGCCGGAGCTGGAAAACGGCAAGGATACACTCGCGGCGCTGCATCAGGCCGCGCAGCACCAGCAGCCGCTGGCGGTACGCTGGGCATGCCTGCTGCGCGGGCTGGAGCCGGCGGCGATCAAGGCACTCAACCAGCGCTTCAAGGCCCCCCGTGAATGCCAGGAACTGGCCGTTCTGGTGGGGGAGTTTGCCGGGCATGCTGACGACGCCTTGCAGTTGCCCCCTGCGAGTTTGCTGGAAATGTTGCAGAAGTTCGACGTATATCGGCGACCGCAGCGGTTCGAGGATTTCATTGCTGCGTGTGCAATGGCACAGGGCGATGCCGGTTATCCACAGGCCGACTATTTGCGCGGGGCTGCGGCAGCGGTGCGGGCGGTGGAGGTGAAGCCGCTGGTGGAGGCCGGGCTAAGCGGGCAAGGCTTGGGGGAGGCGCTCAAGGGCGAGCGGCTGAAAGCGCTCCAGGCTTACAAGCTCGGCTGACGCTACCGGCCTCTTCGCGAGCAAGCTCGCTCCTACAGGTAACCCTTCACCGTCAACGATGACGATACCCTGTAGGAGCGGGCTTGCCCGCGAAAGGGCCGGCACAGGCTTACGCCGGAGTCAGCTGCAACCCCCGCCACTCGAAGGCGACCGGTGCCAGCACCTGGTCGATCTGCGCCTCCTGCCACAACCGCGCCATGCTTTTCTCCACCCCCGGGTGAACCAGCGCCGGCGCGAGCAACGACAACGGCCACAGCACGAAAGCATTCTTCAGGATCTCTGCCCTGGGCAGCACCAACCCATCGAAGGCGCCGTGCAGGTCGTCGTACATCAGCACATCGATATCCAACGGCAGCCCCTTGCGGTCTGGCGCATAGCGGCCGTTGTCGGCCTCGATGAACTTGAGCCGACGGTCCAGCTCCATCAGCGGCAGGTCGGTCTTGCCGGTCACCACGAAATTGATGAACGGCCCGCTCTTGATGCCCACCGCCTGGCTCTCGAAGGCCGGCGAGCAGCGCATGTCCGAGAGAATCGCCGCCAAGGCATCGAGGCCAGCACACAGATGCTGGTGGCGGTCGATATTGCTGCCCAGCCCAAGGTAAACCGTGCTCAGAGACATCCGCGCTCGATCTCCACGCCAACACCACCACGGGCCGCCGGTACCGCGCCCGGCTTGGTGAGCTTCAGGCGCACCCAGGGAATGTTGAATTCCGCCATCAACACCGCCACCAGGCGCTCGGCGAAGGTCTCGACCAGCTCGAAGCGCGCCTGCTCGGCGAACGCCTGTACCCGTGCCGAAACGCTGGCGTAGTCCAGCGCCAGCGACAGGTCGTCACCGGCGGCGGCCGGGCGGTTGTCCCAGGCGAAACTCAGGTCCAGGCGCAGGCATTGGCGAATATCCCGCTCCCAGTCATAGGCACCGATGACGGTATCGACTTCCAGGCCTTCGATGAACACTCTGTCCAAGCACTTCTCTCCACAGCACGACAAGGGCGACGGGCGCCGTTAGAATCAGGGCGTCCTCGCCCGGAATAGTTAGCATGTTTTGGTCACTGGCGCTGTTTGCCTACCTGCTCGGCTCTCTGTCCTTCGCCATCGTCCTGAGCCGCCTCAGTGGTAGCCCCGACCCACGTTCCAGCGGTTCCGGCAATGCCGGCGCGACCAACATGCTACGCCTGGCGGGCCGCAAACTGGCGATCCTGACGCTGCTCGGCGACCTGTGCAAGGGCATGTTGCCCGTGCTGCTGGCCCGCCTGGCCGGTCTCGACCAGCAAGAACAGGCCTGGGTCGGCGTCTGCGCGGTGCTCGGGCACCTGTTCCCGATCTACTTCCGCTTCCAGGGCGGCAAGGGCGTGGCAACCGCCGCGGGCATGCTCATGGCCCTGTACTTCCCCGCCGCGCTGCTGGCCATCGGCGCCTGGCTGCTGACCTTCTACCTCACCCGCACCAGCTCGCTGGCGGCACTGATCGCCACGCCGCTGACCTTGCCATTGCTGGCTTGGCGCGAACCCGAGGCGCTGCTGCCGATGACCGTACTGACCCTGCTGATCGTCTGGCGCCACCGCAACAATCTGCGCGACCTGTTCGCCGGGCGCGAGCGCCATTTCTGATGGCGCCCGCCGAGCCGGCCAGGTTTCAGACGGCCGGCAACTGCTCCATCGGCCAGCGCGCCTGCACGCTGATCGCCAGGTCCTGCTGCTGCCCCGCCAACAGGCGCTGGCAACCGGCGTAGGCGATCATCGCGCCGTTGTCGGTGCAAAAACGTGGCCGAGCGTAATAGACGTTGCCCTTGATGCTCGCCAGCATCTGTTCCAGCGACAGGCGCAGGGCCTTGTTGGCGCTCACGCCACCGGCGATGACCAGGCGCTTGAGGCCGGTCTGCTTGAGGGCGCGCTTGCACTTGATGGTCAGAGTCTCCACCACCGCCTGCTGGAACGCCAGCGACACGTCGCAACGGGTTTGCTCGTTGTCGTCCCCGGCGTCGCGGCACTGCTGCCAGGTGTTCAGGGCGAAGGTCTTGAGGCCGCTGAAACTGAACTGCAGGCCAGGCCGGTCGCACATCGGCCGCGGGAACACAAAGCGCCCCGGCGTCCCCTGCTCGGCCAGGCGGGCGATCTCGGGGCCGCCCGGATAATTCAGGCCAATCAGCTTGGCGGTCTTGTCGAAGGCTTCGCCCGCGGCGTCGTCGAGGCTCTCGCCCAGCAGTTCGTATTGGCCGATGCCATCGACTCGTACCAGCTGGGTATGGCCGCCGGACACCAACAAAGCGACGAACGGAAATTCCGGCGGTTGCTCCTCGAGCATCGGCGCCAGCAAGTGGCCTTCCATATGGTGTACGCCGATCGCCGGGATATCCCAGGCAAACGCCAGCGCCTGGGCGCAGGAGGCTCCCACCAGCAGCGCGCCGACCAGGCCGGGACCCGCGGTGTAGGCGATGGCGTCGATCTCGGTGGCGACGCAGTCGGCCTCCTGCAACACCTGGCGGATCAGCGGCAGCATGCGCTTGACGTGATCGCGCGAGGCGAGCTCAGGTACCACGCCGCCATAGACGCGGTGCAGGTCGATCTGGCTGAACAGCGCGTCGGCCAGCAGGCCGCGTTCACTGTCGTATAATGCGACGCCAGTTTCGTCGCAGGATGTTTCCAATCCCAGTACTAGCATGGGTCCGTGCCTTGTCGAGGCTGAATTCGAAGGCGCGCATGATAGTCCCCGTACCTTGTGCCGACCAGCGGTTTTCGATCAGAGGCTTTGCATTCCGGCCAGCTAAGGGTTAACATCCGCAACCCTTGAAAACCGACGTTCTCCAGCACACCTTATGTTTTGCCAGGAGCACGTCTACCCCGGTAATGAATTAAGGTAGCCCTGGATGCCAGCCGTCAAAGTTAAAGAGAACGAACCCTTCGACGTAGCTCTGCGTCGTTTCAAGCGCTCCTGCGAAAAAGCCGGTGTACTGGCTGAAGTTCGTAGCCGCGAGTTTTACGAGAAGCCGACCGCCGAGCGTAAGCGCAAAGCCGCTGCCGCTGTAAAGCGTCACGCCAAGAAGGTTCAGCGCGAACAGCGCCGCGCCGTTCGTCTGTACTAATACAGCCGTTCTACGCAAAGCTTCTGCCCCGCCCGGCCTCGTGCCGGGCTGATGGCAGCGGCCGTTTCAAGCCCTTGGCCATGCGCCTTGGGTGCCCCGGCAAAAGCCATGGGCAACCTGCCGCAACACGTCAGAACTGGTCTTTGACCAGGCGTGCACGTCCTTTCTGACGAGCCCCTTGCGGGCTGGTGACGAGCACAACACCTCTTCTCCGCCGCACCCTCACGCCAAAACCCGCGCACAAGCGTTTAGACTTGCCAGTTGCCAGATGACGAGACTGCCATGGCCGGGCTGATTCCCCAAAGCTTCATCGATGACCTTCTCAACCGCACCGACATCGTCGATGTGGTGAGCTCGCGCGTCCAGCTGAAAAAGACCGGCAAGAACCTGTCTGCCTGCTGCCCGTTCCACAAGGAGAAGTCACCCTCCTTCACCGTCAGCCCCGACAAGCAGTTCTACTACTGCTTTGGCTGCGGCGCCGGCGGCAACGCGCTTGGCTTCATCATGGACCACGACAATCTGGACTTCCCCCAGGCGGTCGAGGAGCTGGCCCGCGCAGCGGGCATGGAAGTGCCCCGCGAAGAAGGCCGCCGCGGGCAGAAGCCGCGCCAACCCACCGACTCGCCGCTGTACCCGCTGCTGGAGGCGGCCAGCGAATTCTATCGCCAGGCCCTGCGCGGCCACCCCACCCGCAAGGCGGCGGTGGACTACCTGAAGGGGCGCGGCCTGTCCGGCGAGATCGCCCGCGACTTCGGCCTGGGCTTTGCCCCGCCGGGCTGGGACAACCTGCTCAAGCACCTGGGCGCCGACAGCCTGCAACAAAAGGTGATGATCGACGCAGGCCTCTTGATCGAGAACGCCGAGAGCGGCAAGCGCTATGACCGCTTTCGCGACCGGGTGATGTTCCCCATCCGCGACAGCCGCGGCCGGGTGATCGCCTTTGGCGGCCGGGTCCTGGGCGACGACAAGCCCAAGTACCTGAACTCCCCGGAAACCCCGGTGTTCCACAAGGGCCAGGAGCTGTATGGCCTGTACGAGGCACGCAAGCACAACCGCAACCTCGACGAAGTCATCGTGGTCGAAGGCTACATGGACGTCATCGCCCTGGCCCAGCAAGGCCTGCGCAACGCCGTGGCCACCCTCGGCACGGCCACCAGCGAAGAGCACCTCAAGCGCCTGTTCCGCGTGGTGCCCAGCGTATTGTTCTGCTTCGACGGCGACCAGGCTGGGCGCAAGGCCGCCTGGCGCGCCCTGGAATCGACCCTGTCGAGCCTGCAGGACGGGCGCCGCGCGCGCTTCCTGTTCCTGCCCGAGGGCGAAGACCCGGACAGCCTGGTTCGCGCCGAAGGCACCGACGCCTTCCAGGCCCGCATCAACCAGCACGCCCAGCCCTTGGCCGATTATTTCTTCGAGCAGTTGAGCAACGAGGCCGACCCGCGCTCGCTGGAAGGCAAGGCGCATATGGTGACCCTGGCAGCGCCGCTGATCGAGCAGGTGCCAGGCGCCAACCTGCGCCAGCTGATGCGCAACCGCCTGAAGGACATCACCGGCCTCGACCCGCAGCAGATGGAACAATTGGCGCAGCAGGCACCAGCCCCCAGCCAGGTACCTGACTACGACCCCGGCTATGACTACGACGCCATGGCCAGCTACACGCCGGACTTCGCCGAGCAGGCGTACCAGCCCGACTACGGCGCGCACCAGCAAGAACAACGCCCGTGGACACCGAACAAGGGCGGCGGCAAAAAACAGTGGGACGGCAAGCCCTGGGACAAGAAAGGCGGCAAGCCTTGGCAACGCGACGGCCAGCGCGGCGAAGCACCGCCACGGGTGCCGGCGCCGGTGGAACCGCCGACCCTCTCGGCGCTGCGCACCCTGCTGCATCACCCGCTACTGGCCGGCAAGGTCGAGGACGCCAGCCACTTCGCCGACGAAGAGCAACTCTACAGCCAGTTGCTGGTGGCGCTGATCGAAGCCGCGCAGAAGAATCCTAAGCTAAGCTCTATGCAGCTGATCGCACGCTGGCACGGCACCGAACAAGGCCGCCTGCTGCGCGCCCTGGCCGAGAAGGAATGGTTGATAGATGCCGACAACCTTGAACAACAGTTTTTCGACACTATAACTAGCTTGTCCGCCCGCCAACGCGAGCGCAGCCTGGAACATCTACTCAGGAAAGCACGTCAAAGCGAGTTGAACGCAGAGGAAAAATCTCAGTTGCTCGCCCTGCTCAGCAGGAATGTTCCCGCACAAAACCCGACCTCATCTGGCGCGTGAGGTCCATGCTCGGGTATAATCCTCGGCTTGTTTTTTGCCCGCCAAGACCTTCAGTGGATAGGGTGTTATGTCCGGAAAAGCGCAACAGCAATCTCGTATCAAAGAGTTGATCACCCGCGGTCGTGAGCAGGGCTACCTGACTTACGCGGAGGTCAACGACCACCTGCCTGAGGATATTTCAGATCCGGAGCAGGTGGAAGACATCATCCGCATGATCAACGACATGGGGATCAACGTATTCGAGAGTGCTCCGGATGCGGATGCCCTGTTGTTGGCGGAAGCCGACACTGACGAAGCCGCAGCCGAAGAGGCCGCCGCAGCGTTGGCGGCAGTTGAGACCGATATCGGCCGCACGACCGACCCGGTGCGCATGTACATGCGCGAAATGGGTACCGTCGAGCTGCTGACCCGCGAAGGCGAGATCGAAATCGCCAAGCGTATCGAGGAAGGCATCCGCGAAGTCATGGGCGCCATCGCCCACTTCCCGGGCACTGTCGACTACATCCTCGGCGAATACGACCGCGTCACCACCGAAGGTGGCCGCCTGTCCGATGTCCTCAGCGGTTACATCGACCCTGACGACAACATCGCCGCACCGACCGAAGAAGTGCCGATCCCCGGCGCCAAGGCCGCTGCCGCGAAGGAAGAGAGCGACGACGACGAAGAAGAAAACGCCGACGGCGATGACGAGGAAGAGACCGAGAGCGGTCCGGACCCGGTCGTGGCCGCGCAGCGTTTCGGTGCAGTCAAGGATCAGCTGGTCGATACCCTCAAAGTGCTGAAGAAGCACGGTCGTGGCCACAAGGACAGCATCGGTGCCATGCAGGCGCTGGCTGACCTGTTCATGCCGATCAAGCTGGTGCCCAAGCAGTTCGACGCTCTGGTCGAGCGTGTACGTGGCGCCCTGGACCGTCTGCGCCAGCAAGAGCGCGCCATCATGCAGTTGTGCGTGCGTGATGCACGCATGCCGCGCGCCGACTTCCTGCGCCTGTTCCCGAGCAACGAAACCGACCAGACCTGGTCCGGTGACCTGGCCAAGCGCAACACCAAATGGGCCGCCGCCCTGGGTGAGAAGGACGCCGCGATCGTCGCCTGCCAGCAGAAGCTGATCGACCTCGAGACCGAAACCGGCCTGACCGTCGTCGAAATCAAGGACATCAACCGTCGCATGTCCATCGGCGAGGCCAAGGCCCGCCGCGCCAAGAAAGAAATGGTCGAGGCGAACCTGCGTCTGGTGATCTCCATCGCCAAGAAGTACACCAACCGTGGCCTGCAGTTCCTCGACCTGATCCAGGAAGGCAACATCGGCTTGATGAAGGCGGTGGACAAGTTCGAATACCGTCGCGGCTACAAGTTCTCGACCTACGCCACCTGGTGGATCCGCCAGGCGATCACCCGCTCGATCGCCGACCAGGCGCGCACCATCCGTATCCCGGTGCACATGATCGAGACGATCAACAAGCTCAACCGTATTTCCCGGCAGATGCTCCAGGAAATGGGCCGTGAACCGACCCCGGAAGAGCTCGGTGAGCGCATGGAAATGCCTGAGGACAAGATCCGCAAGGTATTGAAGATCGCCAAGGAGCCGATCTCCATGGAAACGCCGATCGGCGACGATGAAGACTCCCACCTGGGCGACTTCATCGAGGACTCCACCATGCAGTCGCCGATCGACGTGGCCACGGTCGAAAGCCTCAAGGAAGCGACCCGCGACGTGCTCTCGGGCCTGACCGCGCGCGAAGCCAAGGTGTTGCGCATGCGTTTCGGCATCGACATGAACACCGACCATACCCTTGAGGAAGTCGGCAAGCAGTTCGACGTGACCCGCGAGCGGATCCGTCAGATCGAAGCCAAGGCGCTGCGCAAGCTGCGCCACCCGACGCGAAGCGAGCACTTGCGCTCGTTCCTCGACGAGTAAGACCAACCCCGGCCCAGGCCGGGGTTTTTCTTTTGTGACAGAAGGTCATTGCCAGCGCCTACCCCGCGGCCCGGATGCCCGTCTACACTCGAATCAGTTCACCTGATCGAGAGGCCGCTATGCCCTTTATGCCGGCCCTCCTGTTGCTGATCCTGCTCGCCTGGAACACAACGGCCGGCGCCCTGACCCTGACCGACGAGGAACAAGCCTGGCTCAGCGCCCACCCCCAGCTGCGCCTGGGCGTAGACGCTTCATGGCCGCCGTTCGAATTTCGCGACCAGGAAGGCCGCTACCAGGGACTGGCCGCCGATTACATTGCCCTGATCCAGGAACGCCTGGGCATCACGCTCAAGCCGGTCGAACCCAGCAGTTGGACCGAAGTTCTGCAACAAGCCCGCGGCAACCGCCTCGATCTGCTGCCAGGGATCATGTCAACTCCAGAGCGCCAGGCCTACCTGGCCTTCACCCGCCCCTACCTGGACTTCCCCATCGTCATCCTCGCCCATGCCGGTGGCGCGCAACCGCGCAACCTCAAGGACCTGTATGGCCTCAAGGTCGCGGTGGTGGAGAACTACGCGCCCCACGAACTGCTGCGCGCTCACCACCCCGACCTCAACCTGGTGGCCATGCCCAACGTCAGCTCGACACTGCAGGCCTTGGCCACCGATGAAGTCGACGCCGTGGTCGGCGACCTCGCCTCGAGCATCTGGAGCCTGCGCCAGCTCAAGCTCGACGGCCTGTACGTGAGCGGCGAGACGCCCTACCGTTACCAGCTGGCCATGGCCGTGCCGCAACAGCAGAAGATGCTGGTGGGCATTCTCGACAAGGTCATGGCCGACATGAGCAGCGGCGAGGTCAGCCAAATCCAGCAACGCTGGGTGGGCAACGTCGTCGACCAACGGACCTTCTGGCGCGACATCCTGCTCTACGGCCTGCCCGGCGTCCTGCTGCTGGTGGCCATCCTCGCCGTGGTGATCCGCATCAACCGTCGGCTGAGCTCGGAGATTTCCCGACGCATCGCCCTCGAGCAAGAGCTACGCAGCAGCGAATACCACTACCGCGGCCTGATCGAAAGCCTCTCGGCAGTGGCCTGGGAGGCCGATGCCAACGACTTCAGTTACAGCTACGTCTCACCCCATGCCGAGGACCTGCTCGGCTACCCTACCGGCGAATGGCTCAAGCCCGGCTTCTGGCGCAGCATCCTGCACCCCGAGGATGCGCTCTGGGCCCAGGCCTATTGCGACAGCGAGACCGCCGCCGGTCGCGACCACAGCCTCGACTACCGGGTGATCCGTGCCGACGGGCACACCCTGTGGGTGCGCAACATCGTCAGCATGATCAAGCACGGCCACAAACCCTTGATGCGCGGACTGATGATCGACATCAGCGAAACCAAACACACCGAAGCCGCCCTGCGCCTGTCCGAGCAGAAGTTCGCCTCGGTGTTCCAGCAATGCCCGGACATCCTGGTCATAGCCCGCCACAGCGACGGCTGCCTGCTGGAGGTCAACGAGGCCTTCGAGGAGTTGATTGGCCTGGGGCCGGCCCAGGTCATCGGCCGCACCGCCACCGAGCTCGGCCTGTGGGGCGTCGCCGGGACCGGCCCGACGCTGCTCGAACGCCTGCACCGCGGCGGCATCCGCAACCTGGAGATGACCTTCCGGCGCAGCAATGGCCAGCTGTTCACCGGCCTGACCTCGGCCGAGACCTTCGAGCTCGACAGCACCCCGGCGCTGGTGGTGGCGATCCGCGACATCAGCCAGCTCAAGGAAACCCAGCAACAGCTGCAGACCTCCGAAGAGAAATTCGCCAAGGCCTTCCACGCCTCCCCCGACGGCCTGCTGCTGTCGCGCCAGAGCGACGGCCTGCTGCTGGAGGTCAACGAAGGCTTCCGCCGCCTGACCGGCTACGAAGTCGACCCCAACGTCGACCAGACCTCGCTGGACCTGGGCATCTGGGTCGACCTGGGCGAGCGCCAACGCCTGATCGAGCAATTGCAACGCGATGGCTTCGTCCGCGATTTCAGCTGCCACCTGCGCCGCAGCGATGGGCAGATCCGCCTGTGCGAGTTGTCGGCCCGCCCCCTGCCGATTGGCGGCGTCGACTGCATGTTGACCATCGCCCGCGACATCACCGAACGCCACCTGATGCAGGAAAAACTGCAACTGGCCGCCACGGTTTTCGAGAACACCGCCGAAGGCGTGCTGATCACCGACACCGACCAGCGCATCAGCGCGGTCAACCGCGCCTTCAGCGAAATCACCGGCTACAGCGAGAGCGAAGCCCTCGGCCAGACCCCGCGCCTGCTCGCCTCCGGCCAGCACGACAGCGCTTTCTACGCGGCCATGTGGCACCAGCTCACCGCCGAGGGCCACTGGCAGGGCGAGATCTACAACAAGCGCAAGAACGGCGAGCTCTACCCCGGCTGGCTGACCATCAGCGCAGTGCGCAACCACGAGCGCGAGATCACCCACTTCGTCGCCGTGTTCGCCGATATCTCCAGCCTCAAGCACGCCCAGGCCAAGCTCGACTACCAGGCTCACCACGACCCGCTGACCGGCCTGCCCAACCGTGCCCTGTTCGAGAACCGCCTACAAGCGGCACTCGCCTGCACCCAGGCGTCCAACCGCCAGGGCGCGGTGCTGTTCCTCGACCTCGACCGCTTCAAGCACATCAACGACAGCCTCGGCCATCCGGTCGGCGACCTGCTGCTCAAGGGCATCGCCCAACGCCTCAAGGAGCAGGTGCGCGATGTCGACACCGTGGCCCGCCTGGGCGGCGACGAGTTCATCATCCTGCTACCCGGCCTGCACAAGCCCAGCGACGCCAGCGCCATCGCCAACAAGCTGCTGGCCGGCTTCCATGCGCCCTTCCAGGCCGGCGACCATGAATTCTTCACCAGCGCCAGCATCGGCATCAGCCTGTATCCCCAGGACGGCACCGACGTCGCCAACCTGATCCGCAACGCCGACGCCGCCATGTACCGTTCCAAGGCCAAGGGCCGCAACCGGGTCGAGGCCTACACCCGCGACCTCACCGCCCAGGCCAGCGAACGCATCGCCCTGGAGCACGAACTGCGCCGCGCCATCGAGCGCAACGAACTGAGCCTGTGCTACCAGCCCAAGTTCAGCCTCAAGACCCAGAGCCTGGTCGGCGCCGAAGCGCTGATCCGCTGGACCCACCCGACCTTCGGCGAAGTGCCGCCCGAGCAGTTCATCCACCTGGCCGAGGAAAACGGCAGCATCCTCCAGCTGGGCGACTGGGTGCTGGAGCAAGCCTGCCGCCAGATGCACCACTGGAAGAAGGCCTACCACGCCTTCGGCCCGCTGTCGGTGAACCTGGCCGGTGCCCAGCTGCGCCAACCCAACCTGGCCAAACGCATCGAGCAGTTGCTGCGCACCTACCAGCTCAAGGCCGGCGACCTGCAACTGGAGATCACCGAAAACTTCATCATGAGCCAGGCCGAGGAAGCCCTGAGCGTACTGCACCAGCTCAAGCAGCTGGGGGTGCAACTGGCCATCGACGACTTCGGCACCGGCTACTCTTCGCTCAGCTACCTCAAGCGCCTGCCACTGGACATCCTCAAGATCGACCAGTCGTTCATCCGCGGCCTGCCCGACGACCCCCACGACGCCGCCATCGCCCGCGCCATCATCGCCCTGGGGCGCAGCATGCAATTGACGATCATTGCCGAAGGCGTGGAAAACCAGGCGCAGCAGCGCTTCCTGGCCGCCGAGGGCTGCGAGCAGATCCAGGGCTACATCGTCAGCCTGCCGCTGCCGCCAGCGGAATTCGCCGCTACGTTTCTTCGCATAGCACAAACGGATCTTTCGGATGGCACGCTATCGAAACCCTCGTTATAATCCGGCGCACCTGCTGAGGGCCTATAGCTCAGTCGGTTAGAGCAGAGGACTCATAATCCTTTGGTCCACGGTTCGAGTCCGTGTGGGCCCACCAATTTAAAGCCGCGTCTGACGCGGCTTTGTGCTTTCTACAGCTGCCGTAACCCTGCCTCAGCTCATGCCCCTGCTAACTCACGCCGTTGCCGGGCGTTGCAGCCTTCCAGATCAACGTGGCCAGCGCACCCCAGGTACAGATGGTGCCGAACCTGGCAACGGTGCATGCTGAACCTGCCCTCAACCGCGATGGCAAGGAAACGAACCGGTTCACAGGGCTCAAGAACCGCCAGCAAATAAGCGATGCCACTCAAGACCAAGGACGATCACCCACAATGGACACCTTCCACATCATCGGCAAGTTCAGAGCGGCCCACGACGCCTACTTCAAACTGTTGCTGGACACCTACCCGACCAAGGCACCGATCAACGACAGCTCCAAGCTTGGCGACCCGCAGTCCTGCACCCTGGCGACCGAAGTCCAGGCCTGCTTGGTCGTGCTAGGCCCAACGGCCCAGCAGCGCATGCTGCGCCTGGGTTTCGACCTGCTGTATCCGTTCAACAACATTGTCGACCAGTACAACTGGCGCGCCAGCATCATCGATCAGAACACCAATTTCACCACCTTCGCCTCCATCGCCATCCGCATCGACGCGGAACTTCAGCTCATCGAGAACGTCGTAAAATTCAGCCAATTCAGTGACTACCAAGGCATACCAAGCGATCTTTTCGCCGAGTCCAAGGCGCGCTACACCTCAACTGTCGATGCCCTTGAAATCAAAGCCCCAATGGCGGATGGCGACCCCAAACTTATCCGCAACGACGCTGACAGCGAGGCAGTGAACGGCCTGCAAAAGATCGAGCGGCAGACCAACATCTTCTCCAACATCGCCAACGTCGCCACCACGGTCAAAACCCTGCTGGGCATCTGATGCCTCGCGAATAGCGCCCAGGCAGGGCAAAGTGCCTTTAGGACACCCGTTCTATTTCGCCATCATTGCCTCCTTTCTAGAATTCCTCCATCGCTTCGGCACCGGGTCGGAGCCCAGTGATCGAGGGAACGTCACATGAACATCCAAGGACGCCTTGGGGCCCTGCTCGTTGCACCCATGCTGCTGGCACTCGCCGGCTGCGCGGCACCCGGGGGCTACAACCAGGGCACGCAGAACATGGCCAGCAGCAACTCGCCGTGCACGCCCAGCGCAACCGACAACCTGATCTCCACCGGGCGCAGCCTGCTCAGCATCGCCAACTCCGTGCTCGAGACCAAGCACAGCATGAACGGCACCTCCGCCACTTACGATCAGCGCATGCAACTGGCGGAGAATGCCCAGAAGGTCAATCAGGGCAACCAGATGCTCGACAACGTCGAGAGCATGACCGCCGGACTGAAGTCGCCCTGCGCCACCGCGCAGACCAGCGCCGCGCGCTGACATCGCCGCGAACCCTCCAGGTCGGAACAGGCCGCGCTCATGCGCGGCCTTTTTCTTGGCGTTTTCCGCAAAAGCAGGCACATAGCCATATCCCTTGCTACGATACTCCCGCGGTTCTGCCACCCCACTCTCCAGACGAAGGACGCGTCATGCTCAATGCCGTATTGGCCGGCAAGAAAAGAGGCACCGGCATGCACCATCAGGCGCTCGACCTCGAGCGCAGCGAGGGTGCGGAGGACGTGTTGACCGCTACCTTGTTCGAACGCCTGGCTTATCTGCCCGATGAACAGTTCTGCGCGGTGTTCCAGGCGTTGCTGGGCGAGCCCTTTGGTCCGTTGCAAGCCATCACCTTCTGGCCCTCCTGGCGCCTGCCCGAAGGCAGGCAGGTAGAACCCGACGTGCTGCTCAGCGATGGCAACCGCACGCTGCTGATCGAGGCCAAGCGCCATGACCATTACGATCAACAGTCTCCCGCGCAGTTGGCTCGCGAGCTCAGGGCTGGCTGGCATGCCGGGGCCTTGGAGGCCGATAGCATCCTGCTGACACTGGGAGGGCTCAAGGACAACTCGCAAGCTGGCCGGGCGCGGCTGCTCGAGCAGGTGCACAACGAGCTGGCCGACCGGCCACAGCAACCTTTCCGGCTGGTCTGCCGGAGCTGGCAACAGATGTTCCAGGCACTCGAGAGCGCGCTCGACAGCTCGTTCACCGGCAGCCAGCGCCTGCTGGAAGACCTTGCCAGGTGCTATGCCTGGCACAGCCTGAAAACCCACCCGGTGCGGTGGCTCAGCGCCCTGAAGCCGGTTCACATCGAAACGCCCACCGGCGCTTTCGCGGCATGGAGCCTGAAATGAGCGAATCTTTGGCAAACGCACTGATCGATGTACGCCGTGCTTACCGTCTGCTGGCTGATTACCAGCAGCGCATGTTCGAATTGCTCGCGTATCTGCGCGACAGCCTGGGCGCACAAGACTATTACCAGACCTACGTCCATTCGCTGCCACAACGGGTCGCCGGGCTGGAAAACCTCAAGACCAGCGGCCTGCGCTACCTGCCGTTCCATGACATGTCGGTGCTCTGGCTACGCACCCCGCAGAACCAACCTGAGCCATGGCACAGCCACCGCAAGGGCGACCTGATGTTCGGTGTTTGGGTGCGCAGCGATACGGGGTATGACAAACACACAGGCCAGTTCAGTGATCTTGCGGTCGAAGCGGCCACCAGTAAATTGGTGTTGTCGGTGGTGGTCTGCGATACCCCCGCCGAAGGCAACTGGTACCGAGACGCCTGGTTGACCATCGACTACCCGGAGGACGGGCAAGTCAACGATCAGAGCAAACCCGGCTATCGCTGCTTCGCCCAGGCCATTGGCCTGGAGCACTTGGCCGACAAGGCCGCGATCGATGCGGCGCTCCAGGCCTGGTGCCTGGCCGCCAGCCAGAAGCTCGATGTGCAGATCACCACGCATCCGCAGCCAGCGGCCTGAAGCGCCGCCACACCGTGTCTTGCCCTGGACCGTAGGAGCTGGCTAGGCTAGCGACCCGACTGCCGAGACCCACCATGCCAGACTCCCGCGCCATCGCCCTCGACGAAATCGATCGCAAGCTGATCGCCCTGCTGCAGATCAACGCCCGCGAAAGCGTCGCCACCCTCGCCCGCCACCTGGGCATCGCCCGCACCACGGTCAACTCGCGCCTGGCGCGGCTGGAAAAGAGCAAGGTCATCACCGGCTACGGCGTGCGCCTGGGCCAGCGCCTGCTCGGCGGCGGCTTGCAGGCCTATGTGGGGATCAAGGCGCAGCCGCGCTCGGGCAAGGACATCGTCCGCCGCCTGGGGGCGATGGGCCAGGTGCAGCAGTTGTGCGCGGTGAGCGGCGAATTCGACTACGTCGCCTGGCTGAGCAGCGACTCGCCGGAGCAACTGGACCAGTTGCTCGACCAGATCGGCAGCCTCGAGGGGGTAGAGAAGACCACCACGTCGATCATCCTCAGCAGCAAGGTGGACCGCGGGCAGCCAGGCTGACCATCCATGTCCCTGAACGACCGGGCCCGTAAGAAAAATCGCGATTAGCAGCGCCTTCGTCACTCTTTTACCAATAGCAGTCATTACGACGAAACAACCTTCATAACGACGCCACTCTGCCTCTTAATTACGAACTCCGCGCTTCATAAAATGGCCACCAGGCATTTTCTATACTCAGGCTCCGCCCCTGCGCAGCCTCCCTGGCAAGGTCATTACATGAACAAGAACAACCGCCACCCCGCCGACGGCAAGAAACCCATCACCATCTTCGGCCCGGACTTCCCCTTCGCCTTCGACGACTGGCTGGAGCACCCGGCCGGCCTGGGCAGCATCCCCAAGGAGCGGCATGGCGAGGAAGTAGCTATCGTCGGTGGCGGCATCGCCGGGTTGGTGGCGGCCTACGAACTGATGAAGCTGGGCCTCAAGCCGGTGGTGTACGAAGCCTCCAAACTCGGTGGCCGGCTGCGCTCGCAAGCCTTCAACGGCACCGACGGCATCGTCGCCGAACTCGGCGGCATGCGCTTTCCGGTGTCGTCCACGGCCTTCTACCACTATGTCGACAAGCTGGGCCTGGAGACCAAGCCCTTCCCCAACCCGCTGACGCCCGCCTCGGGCAGCACGGTCATCGACCTGGAAGGGCAAACCTACTACGCCGAGAACAAGGCCGACCTGCCGCAACTGTTCCACGAAGTTGCCGACGCCTGGGCCGACGCCCTGGAAAGCGGCGCGCAATTCGGCGATATCCAGCAGGCCATCCGCGACCGCGACGTGCCGCGCCTGAAAGACCTATGGAACAAACTGGTGCCGCTGTGGGACGACCGCACCTTCTACGACTTCGTCGCCACCTCGCGCTCGTTCGCCAAGCTCAGCTTCCAGCACCGCGAGGTGTTCGGCCAGGTGGGCTTCGGCACCGGTGGCTGGGACTCGGACTTCCCCAACTCGATGCTGGAAATCTTCCGCGTGGTGATGACCAATTGCGACGACCACCAGCACCTGGTGGTCGGCGGCGTCGAGCAGGTACCCCAGGGCATCTGGCGCCATGTACCGGAGCGTTGCGCCCACTGGCCGGCCGGCACCAGCCTCAAGACCCTGCACGGCGGCGCGCCGCGCGCCGGGGTCAAGCGTATCGCCCGGGCCGCCGATGGGCGCCTGGCGGTCACCGACAACTATGGCGACACCCGCCATTACGCCGCGGTGCTCACCACCTGCCAGAGCTGGCTGCTGACCACCCAGATCGACTGCGAGGAATCGCTGTTCTCGCAGAAGATGTGGATGGCCCTGGACCGCACCCGCTACATGCAGTCGTCGAAGACCTTCGTCATGGTCGACCGGCCGTTCTGGAAGGACAAGGACCCGCAGACCGGCCGCGACCTGATGAGCATGACCCTCACCGACCGCCTGACCCGCGGCACCTACCTGTTCGACAACGGCGATGACAAGCCCGGGGTGATCTGCCTGTCCTACGCCTGGATGAGCGATGCCCTGAAGATGCTCCCGCACCCTACCGAGAAGCGCGTGCAGCTGGCCCTCGACGCGCTGAAGAAGATCTACCCGAAGACCGATATCGCCGGGCATATCATCGGCGACCCTATCACCATCTCGTGGGAGGCCGACCCGCACTTCCTCGGTGCCTTCAAAGGCGCGCTGCCCGGCCATTATCGCTACAACCAACGGATGTACGCGCACTTCATGCAGGCCGACATGCCGGCCGAGCAACGCGGCATCTTCATCGCCGGTGACGACGTGTCGTGGACCCCAGCCTGGGTCGAAGGCGCGGTGCAGACTTCGCTGAACGCGGTGTGGGGTATCATGAACCACTTTGGTGGCCAGACCCACCCGGACAACCCCGGCCCGGGCGACGTGTTCGACGAGATCGGGCCAATCGCCCTGGCCGACTGAGCGAAGGAGTAGCGCCATGCGCATCGCCCTGTACCAGGGCACGCCCCAGCCCCTGGACGTGCCCGGCAATCTCGAGCGCCTGCAACGCCAGGCCCAGCTGGCCGCCGGACGCGGCGCCCAGTTGCTGGTGTGCCCGGAGATGTTCCTCAGCGGCTACAACATCGGCCTGGACCAGGTGGAACGCCTGGCCGAGGCCGAGGACGGCCCCTCGGCGATGAGTGTGGTCGAGATTGCCCAGGCGCATCGAATCGCCATCGTCTATGGCTACCCCGAGAGGGGCGAGGATGGCGCGATCTACAACAGTGTGCAGTTGATCGACGCCCATGGCCGCAGCCTGTGCAACTACCGCAAGACCCACCTGTTCGGTGAGCTCGACCGCTCGATGTTCAGCCCGGGCGCCGATCACTTCCCGGTGGTCGAGCTGGACGGCTGGAAGGTCGGTCTGCTGATCTGCTACGACATCGAGTTCCCGGAGAACGCCCGGCGCCTGGCCTTGGCCGGCGCCGAACTGATCCTGGTGCCGACGGCGAACATGACCCCCTACGACTTCGTTTGCCAGGTGACCGTGCGCTCACGGGCGCAGGAGAACCAGTGCTACCTGGTGTATGCCAACTACCGCGGCAGCGAGGGCGAGATCCACTATTGCGGCCAGAGCAGCATCGTCGGCCCGGACGGCAGCCTGCTGGCGATGGCCGGGCGCGAAGAGTGCCAGCTGCTGGCGGACCTGGAGCACGAGCGGGTAGTCGAGGGGCGCCTGGCGTTCCCCTACCTGGCGGACCTGCGCCGGGATCTGCATTAACAGCCATCCCTTGCAGGGTGTTGATAATTGGCGCTGGGCCAAACCAGACAACCTCGGCATTGCGCGCTAGCATGGCGCTATGTCCGACGCCATCCGCCACCTCACCCTCGCCAACGGCCTGCACCTGACCCTGCGCCACGCGCCACGCCTCAAACGGGCGGCGGCGGCGCTGCGAGTGCATGCCGGCAGCCACGACGCACCGGCGCGCTGGCCGGGCCTGGCGCACTTTCTCGAGCACCTGTTCTTCCTGGGTACCGAGCGTTTCCCACTGGACGACGGCCTGATGCGCTACGTGCAGGGCCTGGGCGGCCAGGTCAATGCCAGCACCCGCGAACGCACCACCGATTTCTTCTTCGAAGTGCCCCCTGCAGCGCTGGCCGGTGGGTTGGAGCGCCTGTGCCAGATGCTCGCCGAACCCGACCTGAGCCCTGAGCGCCAGCAGCCCGAGCGCGAGGTGATCCACGCCGAGTTCATCGCCTGGTCGCGCAACCCCGAGGCCCAACAGCAGTTCGCCTTGCTCCAGTCGGTTGCCGCCAATCATCCGCTCAGGGCCTTCCACGCCGGTAACCGCTACAGCCTGCCGCTAAGGGATGCGGCGTTCCAACAGGCGCTGCAACAGTTTCACCGGCGCTTCTATCAAGGCAGCCGGATCACCCTGAGCCTGGCAGGCCCTCAACCGCTGGAAGCACTGGAAGCATTGGCCAGACGCCTGGGCGCGCAGTTCGCCGCGGGCACCTCGGCAGATCGCTCCACGCCACCCCGGTTGCGCGACGGCCCACTGCGCTCGCCCAGCACGCAGGACCTGCTGTTTGCCCACGAGCACCTCCCGGCACAAGCCGAGCAAGCCCTTGAGCTGCTGCTGGACCTGCTCAGCGATAGCCGCCCGGGCGGCTGGCTGGCCGAACTGCGCCAGCGAGGCTGGCTGCACAACTGCAAGGCGCAGCGCCTGTACAGCCATGCCGGCCAGCTGCTGTGGCACGTGCGGCTGCAACTGACGGCCCAGGCCGATGCCACACAAGCCCAACAGCTGTTGCACAGCTGGCTCGGTTTCGTTCGCCAGCAGGGTGGACAGCGGCTGAACGTCGCCTTCGGGCAATTGCAACAACGCCGTGAGCAGGCGGCCAGCGCGCTGGAGCTGGCCCGCCGCGACAGTGCCGGCCAGCCCTACCAAGCACTCGCCCGACAAGGCCTGGCCGCCCTGGATGCACTACTAGCCGATCTCCCGCAGGGCTGCGCCGGCCCCTGGCATCTGCCACCGGCCGAACCACTGCTGGCGACAACGCCACCGGCCCGAAACGCCGCCTTGCCGCCGGGCCTGACGGTCAGCGATGCGCTGCCCGCCTCGCGCCAGTTCGCCACGCTCTACCTGCGCTGGCACCTGCCCTCGGCGGCGCGCGTACTGCCCGTGCTCGAGCGCGCCCTGCAAACGCTCCGTGAGCGTGCCGAACGCGCCGCAGTGCAACTGGACCTGGAAGCCACTGGCGCCTACCTGCAACTGCGTGTCGGCGGCTATCCGTTGGCGGTGGTGAGCGCGGCGGCAGAGGCGCTCGAGCAAATCAGCACGCCAGCCCGCGAACACTGGCAGGCCACGGCAGCCAGCGAACCGGCGCTGATCCCTATCCGCGCCTTGCTCAAGGCCCTGCCGGACATCCTTGACCCGGCAGCAGCCCAAGGCCACTCCGCCGGCGATCTCGCCTCGCCCTGGCAGCAGGCCCGCTGGCAAGGCCTGGCCATCGGCTTCGACCAAGCCAGCCGCGACGCCCTCGGCGCGGCCGTGCAGGCCATCCCTGGGCAGCCTGGCGAGCCGCCAGCCAGGCGCCACTTCACTGGGCGCCACTGGCATCAGGTGCACACCCCTGGCAGCGAGCCGGCCCTGTTACTGTTCTGCCCGCTGCCAGACACCCTGCAAGCCAGCGGCCGCCTGCTCGCGCACCTGTTGCAAGGGCCGGTTTACCAGCGCTTGCGGGTCGAACTGCAACTGGGTTATGCGGTGTTCAGCGCCTTTCGCCAGGTTGCCGGGCACGGCGGGCTGCTATTCGGCGTACAATCGCCGAAGGCCGGCCAGGCCGAGGTGCTTGGCCACCTGACCACGCTGCTGCAGGAGGGCGTGCAACTGGCCGCCGACAGCCGCCAACAACTGGCCGAGCAGTTCAGCGAAGCGGCCATGGCCAATGCCGAAGTCGCGCACTGGGCCTGGCAGGCACATATGGCGACACAAAATCCGCGGCTGGCTTGCATGCGCCAGTCTATCCTGACTGTCGAACAGCGCGATCTGGAGGCGCTACTGCAGCAGTTACTGGCAGCCGAACATGGCTGGCTATGCTTGGCCAACGCCGCCGCCCCAGAGGCTCATTGGCACTGAGCGCGGCGCGGATTGTTACCAAGCCTGCAAGGGCGCATTTCGAATAATTAACCTTTCGGTACAAATTTTTCTTGTAAGATAGCGCAATCTCAGCCAATGGAACCTCTGCCCCCAGACGGTACCCAATGATGAGCTGACCCCAAAACCCATCCGGAAGGAGCAAGCCCATGTGGACCAAACCTGCATACACTGACCTGCGTATCGGCTTCGAAGTGACCATGTACTTCGCCAACCGCTAAGCGGCAGCGCGACCAGACGCCTCGGCCCGCCGGGGCGTCGTCGTTTTCGAATCACCGTTTCCTGCTTCAGAGGGCGCCCATGTACATCCAGATTCTCGGCTCGGCCGCTGGCGGCGGTTTCCCCCAGTGGAACTGCAACTGCGTCAACTGCAAGGGCTACCGCGACGGCACCCTGCGCGCCACGGCGCGTACCCAGTCGTCCATCGCCCTGTCCGACGACGGCGAGCACTGGATTCTGTGCAATGCCTCGCCGGACATCCGCGCCCAGCTTCAGGCCTTCGCGCCGATGCAGCCGGCCCGTGCCCTGCGTGACACCGGTATCGATGCCATCGTCCTGCTCGACAGCCAGATCGACCACACCACCGGCCTGCTCAGCCTGCGCGAAGGCTGCCCGCACCAGGTGTGGTGCACCGACATGGTCCACCAGGACCTGACCACCGGTTTCCCGCTGTTCAACATGCTCAGCCACTGGAACGGCGGGCTGGTGTGGAACCGCATCGACCTCGACACCAGCTTCGTCATCGGCGCCTGCCCGAACCTGCGTTTCACCCCCTTCCCGCTGCGCAGCGCCGCGCCGCCCTACTCGCCGCACCGTTTCGACCCGCACCCCGGCGACAACCTCGGGCTGCTGGTGGAGGACACCCGCACCGGCGGCAAGCTGTTCTACGCGCCGGGCCTGGGCCAGGTCGACGCCAAGCTGCTGGAGATGATGCACGGCGCCGATTGCCTGCTGGTCGACGGCACCCTGTGGGAGGATGATGAGATGCAGCGCCGCGGTGTCGGCACCCGCAGCGGAAGCGAGATGGGCCACCTGGCGCAGAACGGCGCGGGCGGCATGCTCGAGGTGCTGGACGGCTTCCCACGCCAGCGCAAGGTGCTTATCCATATCAACAACACCAATCCGATCCTCGACGAAGACTCGCCAGAACGTGCCGAAGTACAGCGCCGCGGCGTGGAAGTCGCCTTCGATGGCATGAGTATCGAGCTGTAAGGAGGCCCTGTGAGCGACGCAACGCCGATGTCCCCTGCCGAGTTCGAGCAGGCCCTGCGCGCCAAGGGCGCCTACTATCACATCCATCACCCCTACCACGTGGCGATGTATGAAGGCCGTGCCAGCCGCGAGCAGATCCAGGGCTGGGTGGCCAACCGCTTCTACTACCAGGTGAACATCCCGATGAAGGATGCGGCGATCCTGGCCAACTGCCCGGACCGCGAAATCCGCCGCGAGTGGATCCAGCGCCTGCTCGACCACGATGGCGCACCCGGCGAGGACGGCGGCATCGAGGCCTGGTTGCGCCTAGGTCAGGCCGTGGGCCTGGACCCAGACCAACTGCGCAGCCAGGAACTGGTGCTGCCCGGGGTGCGCTTTGCCGTGGACGCCTACGTCAACTTCGCCCGTCGCGCCAGCTGGCAGGAGGCCGCCAGCAGCTCGCTGACCGAGCTGTTCGCCCCGCAGATCCACCAATCGCGCCTGGACAGCTGGCCGCAGCACTATCCGTGGATCGACCCGGCCGGCTATGAATACTTCCGTACCCGCCTGGGCCAGGCCCGGCGTGATGTGGAACACGGCCTGGCGATCACCCTGCAGCACTACACCACCCGCCAAGGGCAGGAGCGCATGCTGGAGATCCTGCAATTCAAACTGGATATCCTGTGGAGCATGCTCGATGCCATGAGCATGGCCTATGAACTGAACCGCCCGCCGTACCACAGCGTCACCGCCGAGCGGGTCTGGCACAAGGGGATCGCCCTATGAGTTTCGACCGTCAACAGGTGCCCGCCTGGCGCCCAGGCTACCGTTTCCAATACGAGCCGGCACAGAAGGGCCACGTGCTGCTGTACCCCGAGGGCATGATCAAGCTCAACGACAGTGCCGGGCTGATCGGCGGCCTGGTCGATGGCCAGCGCTCGGTGGCGGCGATCATCGCCGAGCTTGAACAGCAATTCCCCGGTGTGCCCGAAGTCGCCGACGACATCGAGCAATTCATGGAGGTGGCCCGTGCCGAACATTGGATCACCCTCGCCTGAGGTGCCGGTCGGCCTGCCGCTGTGGCTGTTGGCCGAGCTGACCTACCGCTGCCCGCTGCAGTGCCCGTACTGCTCCAACCCCCTGGACTTCGCCACGCAAGGCCAGGAACTGAGCACCGAGCAGTGGTTCAAGGTAATGGCCGAAGCCCGCGAGATGGGCGCCGCGCAGATTGGTTTTTCCGGCGGAGAACCGCTGGTGCGCCAGGACCTCGCCGAACTGATCGGCGAGGCCCGGCGCCTGGGCTACTACACCAACCTGATCACCTCCGGCATCGGCCTGACCGAGCAGAAGATCGCCGCGTTCAAGCAGGCCGGGCTGGACCATATCCAGATCAGCTTCCAGGCCAGCGACGAGCAGGTGAACAACCTGCTGGCCGGCTCGAAGAAGGCCTTCGCGCAGAAGCTGGAGATGGCCCGGGCGGTAAAGGCCCACGGCTACCCGATGGTGCTCAACTTCGTCACCCATCGGCACAACATCGACAAGATCGACCGCATCATCGAGCTGTGCATCGCCCTGGAGGCCGATTTCGTCGAGCTGGCCACCTGCCAGTTCTACGGCTGGGCGCACCTCAACCGCCTAGGCCTGCTGCCGACCCGCGCCCAGCTGGAACGGGCCGAACGCATCACCAATGAGTACCGCGACAAACTCAAGGCCGAAGGCAGCCCATGCAAGCTGATCTTCGTTACCCCCGACTACTACGAAGAGCGCCCCAAGGCCTGCATGAACGGCTGGGGCAGCCTGTTCCTGACCATCACCCCGGACGGCACCGCCCTGCCCTGCCATGGCGCGCGCCAACTGCCGGTGCAGTTCCCCAATGTGCGCGAGCACGACCTGCGCCACATCTGGTACGACTCGTTCGGCTTCAACCGCTTCCGCGGCTATGACTGGATGCCCGAGCCGTGCCGCTCGTGCGACGAGAAGGAAAAGGACTTCGGCGGCTGCCGCTGCCAGGCTTTCATGCTCACCGGCGACGCCAGCAAGGCCGACCCGGTGTGCGCCAAGTCACCCGACCACGGCATCATCCTCAAGGCCCGCGAGGACGCCGAACACGCGACGCTGGAGATCGAACAGATGACCTTCCGCAACCAACGCAACTCCCATGTCATTGCCCGTGGCTGAGTTCAGCGCCGCCCAGGCGGTGGCCGCAGGCACCGACTTCGCCGAACTCAAGGTCGGCGCGCTGGGCCTGTTCTGGAACGAGTTCCGCCCCGCCGATGGCGCCTGCCGGATCTGGCAGTGGCGCGAGCAACAGGCCCACTGCCTGACCCCCGACGGCTTCAGTGTGCGCAGCCGGGTCTATGAATATGGCGGTGGCAGCTTCTGCCTGGCCGAGCACGGCCTGGTGTTCGTCAACGAGCACGACCAGCAGGTCTACACCCAGGCGCTGGATGGTTCGGCGCCGCGCGCCCTCACCCATGACCAGGCCTGTCGCTATGGCGACGTGCATTGGCACGCCGGGCAGGTACTGGCGGTGGAGGAAAGCCATGGCGAGCAGGTGGTCCATCGGCTGGTCAGCCTGGCCGCAGGCAGCCGTGAAGTCCTCGCTGAAGGCGCTGACTTCTATGCCACGCCGACCCTGAGCGACAACGGCCAGCGCCTGGCCTGGATCGAATGGGATCGCCCCGCGCAGCCATGGACCCACACCCGCCTGATGTGCCGCGAGCGCGGCCCGGCTGGCGATTGGGGGCCGGCACGCTGCATCGCCGGACAGGACGAGTCGCTGCAGCAACCGCGCTTCGATACCGCAGGACGCCTGTACTGCCTGTCGGACCACGACGGTTTCTGGCAGCCCTGGGGTGAAGTCGACGAACGCTGGCAAGCCTTGCCCGCCACCAACGCCGACCATGCCGCCGCACCCTGGCAACTGGGCCCCTGCACCTGGCTGGCGCTGGGCCCTGCCAGCTACCTGGCCAGCTGGTTCGAAGAAGGCTTCGGACAACTGGGGCTACGCACGGACAGCGGTGAAGTGCAGCGCTACGCCAGCGCCTACAGCCGCTTTCGCAGCCTGGCCCTGGATGCCGACTCCCTCTATGCCATCGCCGCCTCGCCCATCAGCCCGCCGGCAGTCATCGCCATCGACCGGCGCAGCCACGAGGTACGGGTGCTGGCGGGCGGGGCCGAGGTGTTGCCCGCCGAACACATCAGCCAGCCACAGCCAATTCGCTATGCCAGCGGCGATGGCATGGCCCACGGGTTCTTCTACCCGGCGATGACCAGCAACGGCCCCGCGCCGCTGGTGGTGTTCATCCATGGCGGGCCGACCTCGGCCTGCTACCCGGTGCTCGACCCGCGTATCCAGTACTGGGCCCAGCGCGGCTTCGCCGTCGCCGACCTCAACTACCGGGGCAGCAGCGGCTATGGCCGTGCCTATCGCCAGGCCCTGCACTTGCGCTGGGGCGAAAGCGATGTGCAGGATGCTTGCGCGGTGGTGGCATACCTGGCCGAACAGGGGCTGGTCGACCCTCGCCAGGCGTTCATTCGCGGTGGCAGCGCGGGCGGCTACACCACCCTCTGCGCGCTGGCCTTCCACAAGGTGTTCCGCGGCGGCGCCAGCCTATATGGCGTCAGCGACCCCGTGGCGCTTGGGCAGGCCACCCACAAGTTCGAAGGGGATTACCTGGACTGGCTGATCGGCGACCCCGTGAAGGATGCCGAACGCTACCGCCAGCGCACGCCGCTGCTGCATGCCGGGCAAATCCAGGTACCGGTGATCTTCTTCCAGGGTGAACTGGACGCGGTAGTCGTGCCAGCGCAGACCCGCTCGATGCTCGAGGCCTTGCAGGCCAACGGCATTGCCGCCGAGGGGCATTTCTACCCAGGCGAGCGACATGGCTTTCGCCAGGCGGCGAATCTGGCCCATGCGCTCGAAGAGGAATGGAAGTTCTATTGCCGGGTCTTGGCCACAGAGCCTCTGTAGGCGCCACGGTGAATGGCACCGGCTGCGCCGGTGTTCGCCGGCAAGGGCGGCTCCTACGAGGTTTGCGGTATGCCTCGCCCCTGAGGGTCTTCAGCGCTTGGCGATGATATACACCGCATGCACGATCCCGGGGATATACCCCAACAACGTCAGCAGGATGTTCAACCAGAATGCCCCGCCAAAGCCAACCTGAAGGAACACGCCCAGCGGCGGCAGGATGATGGCGATGATGATGCGAATGAAATCCATGCGATGCGCTCCTTGAGGGTGTTTCATCACAGACTAGCCTCGCTTCGCAGAGGTTCCCTGCGCATAATGCCCGCGCTGTGCAACAGGCAAAAAAAACGCCCCGAGCCAAATATTTCAGGCCAGGGGCGATGCGCAGAAACGCGAGACGGTTCGTTGAAATTCTGTGGGCCGCTCAGGCCGGCATCTCCCGGCGGCTGTGTTGCTGGGCATGCAGCCGGGCAAAGGCGCGGGCCAGGCGCAGGAGCATCTCGTCGATGTTGCCCTGGCTCACGGTCAGCGCCGGCGAAAAGCGCACCACGTCGGCCTGTGGGGCATTGAGCAACAGCCCTTCATGCAAGGCGGCCTCGACCAGTTCGGCGGCCACGCCTTCACGCATCTGCAAGGCCCAGAGCAGCCCCTGTCCGCGCACCTCACCCTGGCCATAGCGACCCGCCAGGCGGCTCAGGCCATCGCGCAGGTGCCGGCCCCTATCCATCACCTGGTCGAAGAAGCCCGGCTCCAGCACCGTGCTCAGCACCGCCAGCCCGGCCGCGCTCATCAGCGCATTGCCATGGTGGCTGCCCGCCAGCTCGCCAGGCTCGGCGCAGCAGGCGCTACCCCGCGCCAGCAGCGCTGCCAGGGGCACGCCGCCACCCAGGCCCTTGCCCAGGGTGACGATGTCGGCGCGCACGCCGTAGGTCTGCTCGGCCAGCAAGGCGCCGCAACGTCCGATCCCGGTCTGCACCTCGTCGAGGATCAGCAGGATGCCCAGCTCCCGGCACAGCCGCTCGACGCCCTTGAGGTAGTCGGCGCTGGCCGGGATCACCCCGGCTTCGCCCTGGATCGGCTCGAGCATGATCGCCACGGTGCGCGAGTCGACCGCGGCATGCAGCGCCGCCAGGTCGTTGAACGGCACCTTGCTAAAGCCCGGCAGGCCCGGCTCGCAGCGGTTGCACGGTAGCGGGTCGGAGGCCGACAACGCCCCCAGGCTACGGCCATGGCAGCCCTGGCTGGCGGTGATGATGTGATAGGCGCCATTGCGGTGCAGTTGCCCCCATTTGCGCGCCAGCTTGATCGCCCCTTCGCAGGCCTCGGCACCGCTGTTGAGCAGGTAGGCCTGGTCGCTGCCGGTGCTCTGGCACAGTTGCTCGACCAGGCTCAACAGCGCGCGGCTGTGATAGCCAGCGCCAGGGTTGATCAACGCCTGGGCCTGGTTGCCCAGCGCCTTGACCAGCGCGCTCGGGCTGTGGCCCAGGCTGTTGACCGCACAGCCCTGGGTAAAGTCCAGGTAGGCGTGCCCTTCGTTGTCCCACAACCACGAGCCCTGGCCACGCACGAACATCTGCGCCGCGCGCTCGGCGCTGGGCATCAGCCGCTCGCGGCTGGGCTGCGCGGTGGCCGGCGCCAGCGCCGGGGCACGCTTGGGCTCGGCCACGGCAGGTGCCGAGCGGCGCAGGTTGAACAGGTTCATCGAGGCTCCAGCCAATCACGGTGTCAGGCGGCCAAGGCCCCGGTCGAACGCCGGAGGGTATATTTTGCCTTGCCTATCAAAAGTGTTTTTCATCCAAGGTAACAATCGCCTGTATAAGCGCTGTAACCCGCTGGAATACGGCGATAGACTAGGCCCCAAGCCGATGTCCGGCCATTTCGTTTTTCCAGCTTTTTCGATAAGTAATAGTTATGGATTTTCGTCAACTGCGTTACTTCGTCGCGGTCTACGAGGAAGGCCATGTCGGCCGCGCCGCCGAGCGCCTGTCGCTGTCCCAGCCGGCCCTGTCGCAACAGATCCGTCAGCTGGAGCACAGCCTCGACCTGAACCTGTTCGAGCGCAGCAACAAGCGCCTGTTGCCGACCCTTGCCGCCCACACCCTGTACAACCACGCCGGCCCCCTGCTCGAAGGTTTGCAGCGGGCCCACGAGGCCATGCGCAACTTCAAGGGACAGTCGCTACGCACCCTGGCCATCGGCGTGCTGCAAACCGTCCGCCCCAGCCTGGTGCCGCAACTGCTAGAACGGGTGCGCAAGGCCCAACCGCATCTTGTGGTACAGATCTACGAGCTGTCAGGTTCAGAGATCGAGCGGCGTCTGCTCAACGGCAGCCTGGACATCGGCATCAGCTACCTGCCACCGCGCCAACCGGGGCTGCACGGCCTGCTGCTGTACGAAGACGAACTGCAATTGGTGATCCCCAAGACTCACCCGCTGAAGGACTTCAAGAAGGTCTCGATCCGCCAGGCGGCGGAGCTGCCGCTGCTGATGCTCGGCGAGGAGTTCCAGATCCGCCAGATCTGGAAGGCGCAACTGGCCAACCAAGGCCGCCGGCCGCAGGTGCAGGCCGAGATGAACAACATGGCGGGGATCCTCGACAGCCTGGCGCATACCGCCCTGGCCACCATCCTGCCGGGCCGCGCCAAGGATGCCGCCCAGGATGACCAGGAACTGCTGTGGAAGCCATTGAGCGAACCGCGGGTGCCCTTGAAGGTCGGCCTGGTGTTCCGCGACGCGCAGCGCCAGCAGGCCTCGGTGGAGCTGTTGCGCGCCTTGCTCGAGGAAGAGACAGATACCCGGCCCCTGGGTGTATCGCCGCTTGATGTGCTCGGCTGACAAATCACGCGCACAAAGAAAACCCCGCCGAAGCGGGGTTTCCCAGACTGTTTCCCTTTGACATCCCTATCACCCCGCCTCCCTGGCAGGAAATCCTTTCGTGTCCCTGTTCTGTCCATTGCGCTTCCTGCGCTACGTCCATGTGACAAAGAGTAACCGTGGATCCAATCTTAGGAAAGAGGCGAAAAGTCACCACGCGATGTAAGACAAAGCTTACAAAATAGGTGTATTCGCAAACAGGATTGCCCTAACGAAAAAAGCCGCTCCCGCCGACGGATCGCAATCCTCGGCAAGAGCGGCCTGGGCCGCGCGGGGCTGTCAGCCAGCCCGCAGTTGGCTTAGAACTGCGCCGCGTCCAGCAAGTAGAGCGACTCGCTGCCAGCTTTCACCGAAGCGACCAGCGAATGTACCCGTGGCAGCAGGCGGGCGAAGTAGAAGCGTGCCGTGCCCAGCTTGGCACCGTAGAACTCGACATCGCCCTCGCCCGCCTTGGCGGTGCGGGCCATCAGCGCCCACATGTAGGCGTAGGCGACATAGCCGAATGCGTGCAGGTACTCGACCGAAGCCGCGCCAATCTCGTTGGGGTTGCCCTTGGCCTGGTCCAGCAGCCAGGCGGTCAGCTCGTCGAGCTGGTCGAGGGAGGCCGCCAGCGGCTTGCTGAACTCGCCAAGGTCAGCAGCGCTGGTGGCGATGAACTCGCGGATCTCGTCGGCGAACAGCTTGTAGTAGGCGCCACCACTGGCCACCACCTTGCGCCCGACCAGGTCCAGTGCCTGGATACCGTTGGTGCCTTCGTAGATCTGGGTGATGCGCACATCGCGCACCAGCTGCTCCTGGCCCCACTCGCGGATGTAGCCATGGCCGCCGAACACCTGCTGGCCATGCACCGTGCACTCCAGGCCCAGGTCGGTGAGGAAGGCCTTGGCCACCGGGGTCAGCAGCGCCACCAGCTCTTCGCTGCGCTTGCGGGTCGCGGCGTCTTCGCTGTACTTGGCGCTGTCGAGCTGCATCGCCACATAGGTGGAGAACGCCCGGCCGCCTTCAGTCAGCGCTTTCATGGTCAGCAGCATGCGCCGCACGTCCGGGTGGACGATGATCGGGTCGGCCACCTTGTCCTTGGCCTGCGGGCCGGTCGGGGCGCGGCTTTGCAGACGGTCGCGGGCGTACTCCACGGCATTCTGGTAGGAACGCTCGGCCGAAGCCAGGCCCTGGATGCCGACACCCAGGCGCTCGTAGTTCATCATGGTGAACATGGCCGCCAGGCCCTTGTTCGGCTCGCCGACGATATAGCCGAGCGCTTCGTCGAAGTTCATCACGCAGGTGGCCGAACCCTGGATGCCCATCTTGTGCTCGATCGAGCCGCAAGTGGCCGGGTTGCGCGCGCCAAGGCTGCCATCTTCGTTGACCAGGAACTTGGGTACCAGGAACAGCGAGATGCCTTTCGGGCCTGCCGGGGCGTCCGGCAGCTTGGCCAGCACCAGGTGGATGATGTTCTCGGTGAGGTCGTGCTCGCCGCCGGTAATGAAAATCTTGGTGCCACTGACCTTGTAGCTGCCATCAGCCTGGGGCTCGGCCTTGGTACGGATGATGCCCAGGTCGGTACCGGCGTGGGGCTCGGTGAGGCACATGGAACCGGCCCAAACACCGGAGTACATGTTCGGCAGGTACTTTTCCTTGAGCGCTTCACTGGCGTGGGCGTTGATCGACAGGCAGGCGCCGGCGGTCAGCATCGGATACAGGCCGAAAGCCAGGCTCGAGGCGTTGACCATTTCCTCGACCTGGGCCGAGACGACCTTGGGCATGCCCATGCCACCGAAGAGCGGATCTCCGCCAACGCCGACCCAGCCCCCTTGGGCATAAGTGTTGTATGCCTCGATGAAGCCCTGCGGGGTGCGCACCGAGCCGTTGTCCCAATGGCAGCCTTCCTCGTCGGCGGCGCGGCTCAGCGGGGCGATGGACTTGCCAGTGACCTTGCCGGCCTCTTCCAGTACTGCCATCGCCGTGTCGGCGTCGACCACCTCCGCCAACCCCGGCAGTTGCGACCAGAGTGTGGCCACGTCGAAGACTTCATTGAGGACGAAGCGCATATCGCGCAGGGGCGCTTTATATTCAGCCATGACAACCTCTCGCTATCGGGGTCGGGGCGGCCCATCGAGGGCCGCGGCACTGGGATGACCCGCAGTGTAACCGAACAACTTTTACGAGACATAGGGTCATCATGCGACTGAATAGTCAGGCATGGTCACACCCGAATTCACGCCATGCGCACGGCCCCACGCCGCGATTGCTGGCCGAAGGTCATCACGCAGTTACGCCCGGCGCCCTTGGCGCTGTACAAAGCCTGGTCGGCGGACTTGAGCACTTCGTCGGGGTTGCGGTGCTCGACCTGGCGCTCGGCGACGCCAATGCTGATGGTCACCGATACCGTGGTATTGGCGCCCCCCCCGCGACGCTGCCGGCCGGTGGAGTCGTCCTGGGGCCGGCTGTTCTGGTCGCGTAGCTGGATCGCGTAGTTGGCGATCATCTCCCGCACCGACTCCAGGTGCGGCAAGCATTCCTCGGCAGTCTTGCCGGCGAACACCAAGGCGAACTCCTCGCCGCCGTAGCGGTAGGCGCGGCCACCACCGGTGACCTTGGACAGGCGGCTGGCGACCAGGCGCAACACCTGGTCGCCGACATCGTGACCATGGGTGTCGTTGAATTTCTTGAAATGGTCGACGTCGGTCATGGCGATCACGTAGTTGCGCCCCAGGCGCTGCATGCGCTCGTTCAGCGCCCGGCGCCCCGGCAACCCGGTCAGCTCATCGCGGAACGCCATCTGGTAGGCCTCGTGGGACACCGCCGCGGCGATCATCAGCATCACCTGGCTGCACATGATGTTCAGGGTGAACGGCAGGATGAAGGTCTTGGGCAGCATCCAGAAGATGCCGATCAGGCCGATGATCTGCGCCGCGTGCAAGGGCCGCGGCTCGCGCAGGTATTGCACAACCAGCAGGATGAACACCGCCAGGAACAACGGGTAAGCCAACTGGATCAGGCTCATCCACTGGCCATGCAGCGCCGGCCAGCGGATCTCGGCCAGCCAGGTCAGCAGCGCCTCGGGAAAACTCTGCTCCAGCGCCACCGCGACACTGCTCACGGCGAACAGCACGGCGAAGCGCGCCAGCAGGTCCTGGGCCAGGTGGGTGCGTTCCTGCCAGGCACCGTACAGCCCATACAAGGCCGGCAACAGCAGGCAGACCAGGTGGAAAATCACCGCGGCGTCCTCGCGCACGCGGCCATTGTCCCGGTAGAAATCGGTCTGGGTGTCGAGCAGGAAATAGGCGATGTACACCGTGACCATCAGGAACAGTTCGCGCTGGCGGCGGTATACGGCGCAGTAGGCGCCCCCGAGCAACAGCACCAAGGTTGGCAGAACGTTGAACAGCGATGTGAAGAAGACACTGAGGTCCCTCACATAGGCTGCCGCAAGCCCTGCCAGCAACAGAATCAGCGAAGGCAGGAAGTGGCTCGCGCGTACAGCGGATAAACGAAACAAGGGTAATCTCCGACCCGGCAGATCAATAATGGCATTGTGCCCTACTGCATCGGCAGTGCACATGAATAGATGAATACAGATGCCCGTTTTAACGGCAGATCAGGGGTGAAGCTTGAGACTTTCTCGTTACTGGATGCGACACCCAGTAGGACTCTTCCTGTTTACGCAATTCCTGTAGGAGCGGCCTCGTGTCGCTAAAGGGCTGCAAAGCAGCCCCGCCGATCGTTGCATCAACGCTGAAATCCTGGGGCTGCTGCGCAGCCCTTTCGCGACGCAAGGCCGCTCCTACAGGTGCACGCGTGAAAGTCCGGGCAAAAAAAAACCGCCTGCCGGTTAGGGCAGGCGGTTTTTTGTATAGCCGCTAGGGCTTAGCAGGACAGACCGAAGTCTTCTTCCTTCATCGCCATCAGGTTGTCGGCGCCCGACAGGATCGCCGCCACGTGGCTGCGGGTACGCGGCAGGATGCGCTGGAAGTAGAAGCGCGCAGTCTGCAGCTTGGCGGTATAGAAGGCCTCTTCGCTGGTGCCAGCGGCCAGTTTTTCGGCGGCCAGGCGGGCGATGTCAGCCCAGAAGTAGGCCAGGCACGCATAGCCGGAGTACATCAGGTAGTCCACCGACGCAGCGCCGACTTCCTCGCGGTCCTTCATCGCCGCCATGCCGATCTTCATGGTCAGCTCGCCCCACTCCTTGTTGATCGCGGCCAGCGGCTCGACGAACTCCTTGGTGGCAGCGTTGCCTTCCTGCCCCTGGCAGAACTTGTGGACGATCTTGGTGAAGCCCTTGAGCGCCTCGCCCTGGGTCATCAGCACCTTGCGTCCGAGCAGGTCGAGCGCCTGGATGCCGGTGGTGCCTTCGTACAGCATGGAAATACGGCTGTCGCGTACGTTCTGCTCCATGCCCCATTCGGCGATGAAGCCGTGGCCGCCGTAGATCTGCACACCGTGGTTGGCAGACTCGAAACCGACTTCGGTCATGAATGCCTTGGCAATCGGGGTCAGGAAGGCCAGCAGCGCGTCGGCCTTCTTGCGCTCTTCCTCGTCCTGGCTGTACTTGACGATGTCCACCTGCTTGGCGGTGAAGTAGACCATGGCGCGGTTGCCTTCGGCGAACGCCTTCATGGTCAGCAGCATGCGGCGCACGTCCGGGTGGACGATGATCGGGTCAGCGGCTTTTTCCGGTGCTTTCGGGCCGGTCAGCGAGCGCATTTGCAGACGGTCACGGGCGTACTTCAGGCCGCCCTGGAACGCCACTTCGGCATGGGCCAGGCCTTGCAGCGCGGTACCCAGGCGAGCGGTGTTCATGAAGGTGAACATGCAGTTCAGGCCCTTGTTGGCCGGGCCGATCAGGTAGCCGGTGGCGCTGTCGAAGTTCATCACGCAGGTGGCGTTGCCGTGGATGCCCATCTTGTGCTCGAGCGAGCCGCAGCTCACGCCGTTGCGCTCGCCCGCGCCGCCTTCGGCGTTGGGCAGGAACTTCGGCACGATGAACAGCGAGATACCCTTGGTGCCGGCCGGCGCATCGGGCAGGCGGGCCAGGACGATGTGGACGATGTTATCGGCCATGTCGTGTTCGCCGGCCGAGATGAAGATCTTGGTGCCGGACACTTTGTAGCTGCCGTCGGCCTGAGGTTCTGCCTTGGTGCGCAGCATGCCCAGGTCGGTGCCGCAGTGCGGCTCGGTCAGGCACATGGTGCCGGTCCATTCGCCGGACACCAGCTTGGTCAGGTAGGTCTCCTGTTGCTCGGGGGTGCCGTGCTCGGAGATGGTGTTCATCGCGCCATGGGACAAGCCTGGGTACATGCCCCACGACCAGTTCGACTCGCCGACCATTTCGCTCAGGGCCAGGCCCAGCGACTCCGGCAGGCCCTGGCCGCCGTGCTCGACGTCATGGGCCAGGCTCGGCCAGCCGCCTTCGACGAACTGCTCGTAAGCTTCCTTGAAGCCGGTCGGGGTCTTCACGCCCGACTCGCTCCAGGTGCAGCCTTCGAGGTCGCCGACGCGGTTCAACGGGGCCAGCACCTGCTCACAGAATTTCGCGCCTTCTTCCAGGATCGCGTCGACCATGTCCGGCGTGGCGTCCTGGCAGCCCGGCAGGCTCTGATAGTGCGCCTCATAGCCGAGCAGCTCGTCGCGGACGAAGCGGATATCACGCAAGGGGGCTTTGTAATCAGGCATTGCGATGAACCTCTGTGATGAGTTCGTTGGGGAGACCGCGGATACCGACCAGCTCTTGGCGGCTTTCGGTCAAACAGTTGTTTGAAACTTACGTTTAGGTGGCCTCGCTGTCAAGGAGGGCTAGCGGTGGCATTTATGCCGCCGAACATGACATTTACGCCAAGCACCCTCAAACGCATCGCGGGGCAGGCCTGCTCCCACGAATGGAAGCGGGCTTGCCCCGCGATGTGTGCCGGAAAGGTCGGTGGATCAGGCGTAGGTGTCGATGAAACGACCGAGCATTTCGTCCGAGGCCTTGGCGACTTTGGCGCCCAATTCGACTTCGTGCTTGCCCAGGGCCAACTGCACGGTACTGGTGGCCAAGTCCAACTGCTGGCTGCGGTCGACGCCACGCAGGCGTTCGGCCTGAAACTCGGTGGATTGCCCGCTGGTGCCCCGCTCGACGGCACCGCTGGCGATCTGCTGGGCGGCCTGGTCGACACGGTTCTGGCCGTTCTGGATGGCACCCAGGCCCGCGTAGTAGGCGGAGCTCGCATTGATTTCCATGTCAGGACTCCATGACGCTGGATGATGAACAGGCCTTATTAAAGCAGCAGAACGGAAAAAAGGCCCGTTGAAATCCCTAATAGCCTTGTGCCAGCCGATAGGCAGAGACCTAATCCAATAGGTCCAAGTGCAAATGCTCGGCCACAGCTGCCGCGCCCGCCACTTTCAACCAGGGTACGTGCCCCAGGCATGGCGCGGGCAGCCGCTCGGCCAGGCTCGACAGGTTCTCCTCCAGGCGCGATGTACGCGGATCGACGATGTTTGCCACCCAACCGGCCAGTTGCAGGCCGTCGCGCTTGATGGCCTCGGCGCTGAGCAAGGCGTGGTTGATGCATCCCAATCGCACCCCTACCACCAGGATTACCGGTAGTTTCAGGGCAATGGCCAGGTCCGACAAGTTGGCATGGTCGGACAACGGCACTCGCCAGCCGCCGGCCCCTTCGATCAAGGTGAAGTCAGCGTGCTGCGCCAGCACCTGCTGCATCGCATAACGCAGCACCGGCACGCTCAACACCACCCCCGCCTCGCGCGCCGCCACATGTGGAGCGATGGCCGGCTCGAAAGCGAAAGGGTTCACCGCTTCATAGGGCAGTTTTACCGAGCTTTCATCGATCAACGCCAGGGCATCGCTGTTGCGCAACCCTCTAGGCGTCACCATGCACCCGGATGCCACCGGCTTGGCCGCCAGCGTGCTCAGCCCCGACTGCATGGCAGCATGCAGCAGGCCGGCGGCGATGGTGGTCTTGCCGACATCGGTGTCGGTGCCGGCAATGAAATAGGCCTGGCTCATGTCACTGCTCCCCGGCCAGCGGTTTGCGCAAGACGCCATACACCACCTGATAGGTGGCAGGCAGCCCCTGAGGCTGGCGGAACTGTTCATAGGCCTGCAACAGGCCCTGCATCCGCGCACGTCCGGTCAACCCCGATGGGCGCCCCGGATTGAGGTTGTGCGCACCCAGTGTCTTGAGCTCGTGGGTCAGGCTGCGCACGTCGGGGTAATGCAGTACATGGGGACGTCGCTCCAGGTCGATCAGCTCCAGGCCGCTGTCCCCGCATAGACGCTGGTAATCCTCGAAACGCCGGAAGCGATTGACATGCACCATGCCATCGACGGCTTGCCAGCTGGCACGCAGCTCATCAAGGGTGCCCACGCACAAGCTGCTGAATGCCAGCACCCCGCCTGGGCGCAGCACCCGCCGTGCCTCACCCAGCACGCTGGCGAACTGGCCGCACCACTGCACCGCCAGGCTACTGAACAGCAGATCGACACTGCCATCGCGCAACGGCAGACGCTCGGCGTCACCTGCCACATGGTGCCGGGCGCCGCCGTGCTCACGGGCATGGCGCAACATGCCCTCGGCGATGTCCACCGCCACACCATCGGCATCGTTGAAGCGCTCGGCCAGGACCCGGCTGAAATGGCCGGTGCCACTGCCCATGTCCAGCCAGCGCACAGGGGCCAGACCCGCGGGCAGTTTCTCCAGCAGCGCCATGCCTACGGCGCGCTGCAGGGCCGCGACACTGTCGTAGCTGGCTGCGGCGCGGGAGAACGAAGCCGCCACCTGGCGTTTGTCCGGCAAGGCACCGGGCAAGGTGGGCTGGGAAAGATCAGTCATCGCCACTCTCATGCAGGAAACTCTTGATGCCCGCCGCCAGCTCCTGCGGGTACTCCAGCAGGAAGGCGTGGGAACTGTCTTCGACCAGGCCGACTTCCACGTCGGGCAACAGGTCGCTGAGGGCCTTGGCCGCTTCCACCGGCACCAGCGCGTCACTGCCGGCGAACAGGTGCAGCTGCGGACCGCCGTATTGCTCCAGGGCGATGCGGGTGTCCAGCTTGGCCAGGACTTCAAGCCCACTGGCCAGGTACAACGGGTCGGTGTCCGGCACGCCGACGCCGAGTTGGCGCAGCAAGGTGCGCGGCTGCAGCGCACCGTCGCTGCATAAAGTACGAAAGCGCTTGAGGGTCACCTGGGTATGGCTGCGGCAGCCGTCAAGGAAGGTGCCGAAGGTGTCCGGCGCCATGCCATGCGGCCAATCTGGCCGTGCAACGAAACTGGGGTTGCTCGCCAGAGTGAGCAAGCCGCAGCAATGATCGCCGCGCTTGTGCGCCAGGGCGCTGGCGAGCATGCCGCCCAGTGACCAGCCACCCAGCCAGACATCGTTGGGCAGTTTGCGGTCGAGGTGCGCGACCCAAGCCTGCGGATCACTCTCGGGCAGCTCCGGTAGCGGCATCAGCTCGACCTGCAGGCGCGAGTCCTGGGCCCGCAAGCTGGCGGCCAGCGGCTCCAGTGAGGCGGTGCCCAGCCCCCAGCCGGGCAGAAGGATCATTCGGTTACGCATCGGCGGACTCCAACTGTGGATAACACTCGGCCAATGCATTCAACAATAGCTGCACCTGAGCCGCGCTGTGGGCCGCGCTCAGGGTTACCCGCAGACGCGCGCTGCCAGTGGGCACGGTCGGCGGACGGATCGCGGTGACCAGCAACCCGCGCTCGCGCAACATGCGCGACAACGCCATGGCCCGGCCGGCATCGCCGATCAAAATCGGCTGGATCGCCGTGTGGCTGTCCATCAGAGTCAGGCCGATCTGTCCGGCGCCCTCGCGGAACTGGCGGACCAACGCAGCCAGGTGCTCACGTCGCCAGCTTTCGCGGCGCAACAAGGCCAGGGCCTTGAGCGTGGCACAGGCCAGGGCCGGAGGTTGGCTGGTGGTATAGATGTAAGGCCGGGCAAACTGCACCAACGCCTCGATCAGCTCTTCGCTACCGGCGACGAAGGCGCCTGAAGTACCACAGGCCTTGCCGAGCGTGCCAATCAGCACCGGTACATCTTCCAGACCCAGGTCGTGGTGCTCGACCAGGCCACCGCCGTTGGCGCCAAGCGTGCCCAAGCCATGGGCGTCGTCGACCATCAGCCAGGCGCCGCGCGCGCGCGCCACCTCGGCCAGGGCCGGCAGCTCGGCGCAATCGCCATCCATGCTGAACACGCCATCGGTGACTACCAGGGTGTTGCCGGTGGCCTTGTCCAGGCGGCTGGCCAGGCTGGCCGGGTCGTTGTGCAGGTAGCGGCTGAAACGCGCGCCACTAAGCAACCCGCCGTCGAGCAAGGAGGCATGGTTGAGACGGTCTTGCAGCACCGTGTCGCCCTGCCCGACCAACGCGGTGATGGCACCGAGGTTGGCCATGTAGCCAGTGGAAAACAACAACGCCCGTGGCCGTCCGGTCAGTTCGGCCAGCGCCTCTTCCACCTGGTGGTGCGGCGTGCTGTGGCCGATCACCAGGTGCGAGGCGCCACCGCCGACACCCCAGCGCTCGGCGCCGTCGCGCCAGGCCTTGATCACCTCGGGGTGATTGGCCAGGCCCAGGTAGTCGTTGCTGCAGAAGGCAAGCAGCGGCTGGCCGTCGACCACCACCTCGGGCCCCTGCGGGCTTTCCAGCAGCGGTCGCTGGCGATACAGGTCGGCGGCGCGCCGTTCGGCCAGCCGCGCGGCGAGGTCGAAGGCCATGCTCAGGCCGAGGCTGCGTCGTAGAACAGCTCGCTGCTGCGCTGCTCGACCAGGGCTTGCTCGATAGCCGCCTGGTGCACTTCGTCGGCGTGCTCCTCACGGGCTTCGGGCTGGATACCAAGGCGAGCGAACAGCTGCATGTCCTTGTCAGCCTGCGGGTTGGCCGTGGTCAGCAGCTTCTCGCCGTAGAAGATCGAGTTGGCCCCGGCCATGAACGCCAGCGCCTGCATCTGCTCGTTCATCTGCTCGCGACCGGCCGACAGGCGCACATGGGACTTGGGCATGAGGATACGGGCCACGGCCAGCATGCGGATGAAGTCGAACGGGTCGACATCTTCTTCCTCGGCCAGTGGCGTGCCGGCAACCTTCACCAGCATGTTGATCGGCACCGACTCCGGGTGCTCGGGCAGGTTGGCCAGCTGGATCAACAGCCCGGCGCGGTCGTCCAGCGACTCACCCATGCCGAGGATGCCGCCAGAACAGATTTTCATCCCGGCATCGCGCACATAGGCCAGGGTCTGCAGGCGCTCGCCATAGGTGCGGGTGGTGATGATGCTGGTGTAGAACTCCGGCGAGGTGTCGAGGTTGTGGTTGTAGTAGTCCAGGCCGGCCTGGGCCAGGGCCTGGGTCTGCTCCTGGTCGAGCTTGCCGAGGGTCATGCAGGTTTCCAGGCCCATGGCCTTGACCCCTTTGACCATCTCCAGCACGTAGGGCATGTCCTTGGCCGAGGGGTGCTTCCACGCCGCGCCCATGCAGAAGCGCGTGGAACCGATGGCCTTGGCCCGGGCGGCCTCTTCCAGCACCTTCTGCACTTCCATCAGCTTCTGTTTTTCCAGCCCGGTGTTGTAGTGGCCGGACTGCGGACAATATTTGCAATCTTCCGGACAGGCGCCGGTCTTGATCGACAACAGGGTCGACACCTGTACACGGTTGGGGTCGAAATGCGCGCGGTGCACGGTCTGCGCCTGGAACAGCAGGTCGTTGAACGGCTGCTGGAACAGCGCCTTGACCTCGGCCAGGGACCAGTCGTGACGTGTGGTTGCAATTGTACTGGCGCTCATCGGCGTTTCCTTATCTAGGGTCTGACTGACGCCGGGAGAAGAAAGCCCGCCAGCGCATCACGGATAGCCCGCATAGTCACGGAAGGCCCATGAACTGTCAACCAACTATAAAGACCATGGTTTACAACTGTACAAATATCAACCAGGCATGTTTGTTATGCGACGCACCTGCCCATCAGCCTTATCCGCTGTGCATGGGCTGCGAGCAGGAATTGCCCTGGCTGGGCGACCACTGCCCCCGCTGCGCCCTGCCGCTGGCGATCGACGGCTTCTTGTGCAAAGGCTGTCGGCGCCGCCCGCCAGGGTTTCGCCAGGTGGTCACGGCCTGGGAATATGCATTTCCGATCGACACGCTGATCAGCCGTTTCAAGCACAACAGCCAATGGCCGCTGGGGCGGCTGATGGCGCAGTTGCTCGGCCATGCCCTGGAGCATCGCTACAGCGAAGGCCTGCCACGCCCCGACGGACTGTTGCCGGTGCCCCTGGCCCGGCGTCGACTGCGCCAGCGTGGCTTCAACCAGGCGGCGATGCTGGCGCGCTGGCTGGCCCGGCAACTGAACCTGCCCTGCTGCGAACGCCTGCTCGAACGCTCGCGCGACACGCCAGCCCAGCAGGCCTTGGGGGCCCGGGCCCGCCGGCGCAACCTGCGCCAGGCCTTCAGCCTGTTGCCCGGCGTGGATGTCGAGGGCTTGCACCTGGCCGTGGTCGACGATGTGCTGACCACCGGCGCCACCGCGCAGGCCATCGCCCACGTGCTGCGCAAGGCTGGCGCCCGACGCGTGGATATATATTGCCTGGCCCGCACGCCCAGGCCGGGCCAGGCTTGACTTGGGCGCAACTGGACGGCAACGTCGCGGAACCTGAAGCAACCCCCGAAACCTGACCATGTCCCTGCCCGCCCTGCTCACCCAGCACATCGCCCGCCGTCCACAGCGCATCGCCCTGTTGCAGCATGTCGCCGAACAAGGCTCGATCACCCGCGCCGCCAAGGCCGCCGGCATCAGCTACAAGGCTGCCTGGGACGCGATCGACGAGCTCAATAACCTGGCTGCCCAGCCGCTGGTCGAGCGCAGCACCGGCGGTCGCGGCGGCGGTGGCGCGCGGCTGTCCGCCGAGGGTCAGCGAGTGCTGCGCCTCTATCAGCGCCTGCAGGCGCTGCAGGCAGAAATTCTCGAGTCCGCCGAGGACAGCAGCGACTTCGACCTGCTGGGCCGCCTTATGCTGCGCACCAGTGCGCGCAACCAGTTGCAAGGGCGCATCAGCGGGCTGCGTCGCGAAGGGCGGCATGACCGCGTCAGCCTGGACCTGGGCGGCGAGCTGGAGATCGAAGCCTTGATCACCCGGGGCAGTACCGAGCGCCTGGAGCTGACCCTGGGCGGCACGGTCGTGGCATTGCTCAAGGCAGGGTGGGTGCGCTTGCTGGGGGACGATGAGCAACCCGAGGCGGGCAGCAATTGCCTGAAGGCCGAGGTCGAAGAGGTGCTCGGTGGCGAGGACGCGTCCTGCGAGGTACGCCTGGCACTAGGCAACGGCCAGACCTTGTGCGCGCTTGCCGAGCAAGCGTGGCTGGGCGAGCATCGGATCGCCGCCGGCAGCGCGGTGCGCGTGCAGTTCCATCCGTCGTTCGTATTGTTGGGAGTGCCGGTTTAACCTGGGCGCAGGCTTGTCGGCGAAAGGGCTGCAACACAGCTCCAGATCGACGCCCTCGATATGGACCGGCATGGGTTACCATGCGCCCACGCTGTCCCGTGCCTGGAGCTTGCATGTCCCACCCTTTCGATACCCTCACCCCCGATCTGGTCCTCGACGCCGTGGAAAGCCTCGGTTTTCTCAGCGATGCCCGGGTGCTGGCCCTCAACAGCTACGAGAACCGCGTCTACCAGGTGGGCATCGAAGGCGAACAACCGCTGATCGCCAAGTTCTACCGCCCCGGGCGCTGGAGCGATGCGGCCATTATCGAAGAGCACGCCTTCAGCGCCGAACTCACCGAGCACGAAGTGCCGGTGGTGGCGCCAATGCAACATGAGGGCCGGTCACTCTTCGAACACGCCGGCTTTCGCTTCGCCCTGTTCCCACGCCGCGGCGGCCATGCGCCGGAGCCTGGCAACCTCGACCAGTTGTACCGCCTCGGCCAGTTGCTTGGCCGCCTGCATGCCGTAGGCGCCACCCGGCCCTTCGTGCACCGTGAGCACCTGGCTGTGGACAACTTCGGCCACGCCTCGTTGAACACCCTGCTGGATGGCAGCTTCGTCCCCAAGGAACTGCTGCCGGCCTTCGAATCGGTCGCCCGCGACCTGCTCAAGCGCGTCGAGGACCTCTACGCCCGCACGCCGCATCAGTTGATCCGCCTGCACGGCGACCTGCACCCGGGCAACCTGATGCATCGCGACGATATCTACCACATGGTCGATCTCGACGACTGCCGCATGGGCCCGGCGGTGCAGGACCTGTGGATGATGCTTGCTGGCAGCCGCGAGGAGCGCCTGGGGCAACTGGCCGAACTGGTCGACGGCTACAACGAGTTCCACGACTTCGACCCGCGCGAGTTGGCCCTGATCGAGCCACTGCGCGCCCTGCGCCAACTGCACTACAGTGCTTGGCTGGCACGGCGCTGGGACGACCCGGCGTTCCCGCCGAGCTTCCCCTGGTTCGGCCAGCCACGCTACTGGGGCGACCAGATTCTCGCCCTGCGCGAGCAGCTCGCCGCCCTGGATGAAGAACCGCTGAAATTGTTCTAGATCTGCGCCAGGCGCTGTCTACAATAGGCGTCGCTTTATTTAGCTACCTAAGCAAGGATTCTGCATGCACGCCGCCAACCCGCGCCGCGGGTACATTCTGGGCCTCGGCGCCTACATCATCTGGGGCCTGTTCCCCCTGTACTTCAAAGCCATCCAGAGCGTCCCGGCGGTGGAGATCATCGTCCACCGGGTGCTCTGGTCGGCGTTGTTCGGCTCGCTACTGCTACTGGTGTGGAAACACCCCGGCTGGTGGCGCGAACTGCGCGAGAACCCACGGCGTCTGGCGATCCTGGCGCTCAGCGGCGCGCTGATCGCCGGCAACTGGCTGACCTACGTGTGGGCGGTGAACAACGGGCGCATGCTCGAGGCCAGCCTCGGGTACTACATCAATCCATTGATCAATGTGCTGCTGGGCATGCTGCTGCTCGGCGAGCGCCTGCGCCGCCTGCAGTGGCTGGCCGTGGGCTTGGCCGCCCTTGGGGTGGCCCAGCAGGTCTGGCAAGTCGGCAGCCTGCCGTGGGTGTCGCTGGCCCTGGCGTTGTCGTTCGGCTTCTACGGCTTGATCCGCAAACAGGCGCCGGTACAGGCATTGCCCGGGTTGGTGGTGGAAACCTGGATGCTGGTGCCGCTGGCCATCGGCTGGCTGTTGCTGCACCCGAGCGCCAGCAGCGCCAATGCCGAGTTCTTCAGCAGCAGCGAAGCGTTATGGCTGATCGCGGCCGGCCCGGTCACCCTGGTGCCGCTGGTGTGCTTCAATGCCGCCGCACGCCATCTGCCCTATACCACCCTGGGCTTCCTGCAATACCTGGCGCCGACCTTGGTGCTGCTGCAGGCGGTGTGGCTGTTCGATGAGCACCTGACCTCCAGCAACCTGCTGGCGTTCGCTTGCATCTGGGCGGGGCTGGCGGTGTACAGCGTCGATGCCTGGCTGAGTTTGCGCAAGCGCGCCTGATCAATTAATGATCAAACAGCTGCAAGCCACGGAATCCGTGGCCTACAGCAAGCGCTCCAAAGGTTATCCACACCCTCGTCCCCGCCGTTTGTGCACAAGCTACTGAATAGTGGACATTTTTTGCTCAAATCTCGCCAGGCCTTGCTGTTACTGGCCTCCAGCGTAGCGCCCCCAGCTTATCCACAGGGGCTTCCCCGCAAAATCGGGATAACCACCTCAGGGCCGCTCCTACAGGAAACCGAGATCCCCTGTAGGAGCGGCCTTGTGTCGCGATGGGGCGCGAAGCGGCCCCGGCAATCTTAAATCACTCCTCCGGCCGCAGCCGCAACTCCACCATCAGATCATCCGCCAGGCTCTCCAACCTTGCCTGCAAATCATCCAGCGACAAGGTCAAGGGCAGCGCCAGCAGCGCATCGGCCTGGAACAACGGCTCGCTGCTCATCGGCGCCGGGCGCACCTCGGTGCTCAGACGTTCCACGTTCACCCCAAGCTCTGCCAGCAGGCGAGTAATGTCGCGAACGATGCCGGGCCTGTCGTTGCCCACCAGTTCCATGGCGATCGGCTTCCAGGTGCAGGACGGCTCGATGCCGCTTTCGGCGATCAACACTCGAATGCCGTGGTCGCCCAGCTTCTGCAGCGACTCGACCAGCTCGGCATAGTTCTCCGCCGGCACCGCCACCCGCAGGATCCCGGCGAACTGCCCGGCCATGCGCGACATGCGGCTTTCCAGCCAGTTGCCATTGTGATCGGCAATGCACTGGGCGATACGTTCGACCTGCCCGGCCTTGTCGGGAGCGATCACGGTGAGTACGAGATGGTCCACGGGCCACTCCTTCTACTAAGCTCGGGCCGTCGCGAACGGCCATGAATTGGGGATCGCATCAGTATAGGCAAGGCGCGGCAACCTGCCGCAGGACAGTCCGCCGAATGAATCGTGTACTGTTTCAAGATTTATCTGGAACAATCCACCTGTTTTTTGCGAACATACGTTCTCCCAGCGTGACCCAATGCGACTGATCGGTCGCGCAACGACGTTTCTAGTCTGATGTTTACCTGCCTGCTGCTTCATGTAGTATGCATCGACGCGGACTACAAAACGTCGTTTGGAAGTCTGCCAAGGCGCCTGTGAAAATACGCCAACCGCCCGCCAGCCTGTCTGGCGAGCCGCACCCAGCCGCGCTCGATGCCGAGGGCATGCACTGGTGCCGTGTTTAGAGAAGCGCTACAGGCTTAATACAGAAGAGCGAAAGCGAAATAGCTGAGCAGAGGTGAGGCAAGCAATGACTGGATACGTTCAAGTCGGTGGCCTTCAGGTCGCCAAGGCCCTGTACGACTTCGTCAACGATGAAGCGATCCCTGGAACCGGCATCAAGGCCGATGAGTTCTGGGCCGGGGCGGCAGAGATCATTAAAGACCTCGCTCCAAAGAACAAAGCCCTGCTCGCCAAGCGCGACGAGCTGCAAGCCAAGATCGACGCCTGGCACCAGGAACGCCAGGGCCAGGCACACGACGCCGCGGCCTACAAAAGCTTCCTCCAGGAAATCGGCTACCTGCTGCCACAAGCCGACGATTTCCAGGCCACCACGCAGAACGTCGACGAAGAAATCGCCGTGATGGCCGGCCCACAGCTGGTGGTTCCGGTGATGAACGCCCGCTTCGCCCTGAACGCCGCCAACGCCCGTTGGGGTTCGCTGTATGACGCCCTCTACGGCACCGACGCCATCAGCGACGAAGGCGGTGCCGAGAAAGGCCAGGGCTACAACAAGGTACGTGGCGACAAGGTGATCGCCTTCGCCCGCGCCTTCCTCGACGAAGCCGCGCCCCTGGCCGCTGGCTCTCATGTCGACTCCACCGGCTACCGCATCGAAGCCGGCAAGTTGGTGGTTGCCCTCAAGGGCGGTAGCAACAGCGGCCTGCGCGACGACGCCCAACTGATCGGTTTCCATGGCGACGCCAAGGCGCCGACAGCCGTGTTGCTCAAGCACAACGGCCTGCACTTCGAGATCCAGGTCGACGCCAGCACCCCGGTCGGCAGCACCGACGCCGCCGGCGTGAAGGACATCCTGATGGAGTCGGCGCTGACCACCATCATGGACTGCGAAGACTCGGTCGCCGCGGTCGATGCCGACGACAAGGTCATCGTCTACCGCAACTGGCTGGGCCTGATGAAGGGCGACCTGGCCGAAAGCGTGAGCAAGGGTGGCAAGACCTTCACCCGCACCATGAACCCGGACCGCGAATACGCCGCGCCCAACGGCGGCAGCGTGACCCTGCATGGTCGCTCATTGCTGTTCGTGCGCAACGTTGGCCACCTGATGACCAACCCGGCGATCCTCGACGCCCAGGGCAACGAGATCCCCGAGGGTATCCAGGACGGCCTGTTCACCAACCTGATCGCCCTGCACAACCTCAACGGCAACACCAGCCGCAAGAACACCCGCACCGGCAGCGTGTATATCGTCAAGCCGAAGATGCACGGCCCCGAGGAAGTGGCCTTCGCCGCCGAGATTTTCAGCCGCGTCGAAGACCTGCTGGGCATGCCGCGCAACACCGTCAAGGTCGGCATCATGGACGAGGAGCGCCGCACCACGGTCAACCTCAAGGCCTGCATCAAGGCCGCCGCCGAGCGCGTGGCGTTCATCAACACCGGTTTCCTCGACCGCACCGGCGACGAGATCCACACCTCGATGGAAGCCGGCGCCGTGGTGCGCAAGGGCGCCATGAAGAACGAGAAGTGGATCGGCGCCTACGAGAACAACAACGTCGACATCGGCCTGGCCACAGGCCTGCAGGGTCGCGCGCAGATCGGCAAGGGCATGTGGGCCATGCCCGACCTGATGGCCGCCATGCTCGAGCAGAAGATCGCCCACCCGCTGGCCGGTGCCAACACCGCCTGGGTACCATCGCCGACCGCCGCCACCCTGCACGCCCTGCACTACCACAAGGTCGACGTGCAGGCCCGTCAGCGCGAGCTGGCCAGCCGCACCCCGGCTTCGGTCGACGACATCCTGAGCATCCCGCTGGCGGCCAACACCAATTGGTCTGCCGACGAGATCCGCAACGAGCTGGACAACAACGCTCAGGGCATCCTCGGCTATGTGGTGCGCTGGATCGACCAGGGCGTGGGTTGCTCGAAAGTGCCGGACATCAACGATGTCGGCCTGATGGAAGACCGTGCCACCCTGCGCATCTCGGCGCAGTTGCTGGCCAACTGGCTACGCCACGGCGTGGTCACCCAGGACCAGGTGCTGGAAAGCCTCAAGCGCATGGCCGCGGTGGTCGACAAGCAGAACGCCGGTGACGCCCTGTACCGGCCGATGGCGCCGAACTTCGATGACAACATCGCGTTCCAGGCGGCGATCGAACTGGTGATCGAAGGCGCCAAACAGCCGAACGGCTACACCGAGCCAGTGCTGCACCGCCGTCGTCGCGAGTTCAAGGCGCGCAACGGGCTGTAAACAGCCAGCAACGCATCGCGGGGCAAGCCCGCTCCCACGCCTCTGCAGCGTGGGAGCGGGCTTGCCCCGCGATCGTTTTCAGACCTGATCCATTCTCAACTCACGTCGCACCAGCTCCAGGAGCTTCCCCAGGTCCACCGGTTTTAGCAGGAAATCCACCACCCCCAGGTGCATCACGTCCACCGCCTCCTTCACATCGGTGTCGCCCGACACCACGATGATCGACAGCGCCGCCCGCTCCGACTCACGTACCTGATGGATCAGCTCCAGGCCATCCGCCGGCTCCATGCGCAGATCAGTGATCATCAGCGCGATACGCGGCTCGTAATGCAGCTTGAGCATGGCCTCCTGCGCCCCATCGGCCGTCATGCAGGCTATACCCCGGCTCTTCAGGTACAGGCTCAACGCCTCGCTGTTCACTGGGTTATCGTCGACCACCAGTACCACGGGCCTCGGCGCGACAGGCGCAGTCACCCCGGCCAGCGCCTCGCGCTCGGCGTCACTCAGGATGTCGTCATGCTCAGCCATGGCCATCTCGTCAAAAAAATCTCGTTCGCAGCTTAGGACCGCAAAAGTTGCGTCACCCGGTTAGCCTTTCGTCGGGTCTTTGACAGCGCCCGCTCTAGACTTACGTCCAATGGGCACCACAAGACGGCCAGCCGACCATGGAGGCCGAGAACAACAAAGCCGACCTCTATACATAGATATATATAGTTCGGCGTAGCGATACGGTCAGCTTCATGAGCAAAAAGGACGCCTACACCCAGGCCGGCAGGACTGCGGTACTGCAGAACATCCAGGGAACCCTGCAATTTCTGCAGCGCTTCCCGCCGTTCAACCAGATGGAACACAGCCACCTGGCCTACCTGGTGGAACAGTGCCAGCTGCGCTTCTACGCGGGCGGCGAAAGCATCATCAAGCCCGCCGACGGGCCGGTCGAGCACTTCTACATCGTCAAGCAGGGCCGGGTGGTCGGCGAACGCCACCACGTGACCAAGCCAGGCACCGAGACCACCTTCGAGATCACCAGCGGCGAATGCTTCCCTTTGGCCGCGCTGCTGGGTGAACGGGCGACCCGCACCGAGCATTTGGCCGGCGAGGACACCTTCTGCCTGCAACTGAACAAGGCCGCGTTCATTCGGCTGTTCTCGATGTCCGACGTGTTCCGCGACTTCGCCTTGCGCGGCGTCAGCAGCCTGCTCGACCAGGTCAACCAGCAAGTGCGCCAGCGCGCGGTGGAAACCCTCGGCACCCAGTACTCGCTGAACACCCCGCTGGGCGAACTGGCGCTGCGCCATCCCGTGGTCTGCGCCGCCAACACCCCGCTGCGCGAAGCCGTGCACCTGATGCACGAACAGCAGGTCGGCAGCATCGTCATCGTCGACGCGCAGCGCTACCCTAGGGGCATCTTCACCCTGCGCGACCTGCGCCAGGTAGTGGCGGACCCAAGCGCCGAACTGACCGCGCCGATCGAACGCTACATGACACCCCGCCCCTTCTACCTCAGCCCCCAGGCCAGCGCCTTCGACGCCGCCATGGCGATGACCGAGCGGCATATCGCCCACGTCTGCCTGGTGGAGAACCAGCGCTTGTGCGGAGTGATCTCCGAACGCGACCTGTTTTCCCTGCAACGGGTCGACTTGGTGCACCTGGCGCGCACCATCCGCAACGCGCCACGCCTGGACAACCTGGTATCGCTGCGCGGCGAGATCGGCCAGCTGGTTGAGCGCATGCTCGCCCACGGCGCCTCCTCCACGCAGATTACCCAGATCATCACCCTGCTCAACGACCACACCGTGTGCCGGGTGATCGAGCTGGCCATCGCCGAGCGCGGCGACCCTGGCGTACCGTTCAGCTGGCTGTGCTTCGGCAGCGAAGGCCGCCGCGAGCAGACCCTGCACACCGACCAGGACAACGGCATGCTGTTCGAGGCCCGCGACCACGCCGAGGCCGAGGCGATTCGCGCCAGGCTGCTGCCGCTGGCCCAATGCATCAACCACAACCTGGCACAGTGCGGCTTCACCCTGTGCAAGGGCAACGTGATGGCCGGCAACCCCGAACTGTGCCTGTCGCGTGGCGAATGGGCGCGGCGCTTCGCCGGCTTCGTGCGCGAGGCCAGCCCGGAAAACCTGCTGGGCTCGAGCATCTATTTCGACCTGCGCGTGGTCTGGGGTGACGAGCAAGGCTGCGAGCAGCTGCGCCAGGCCGTGCTGGAACAGGTTGCCGACAACCGCCTGTTCCAGCGCATGATGGCCGACAACGCCCTGCGCCAGCGCCCGCCGGTGGGGCGCCTGCGCGAGTTCGTGCTGACCCGCCAGGGCGACGACAAGGCCGCCACCCTCGACCTCAAGGTGCAGGGCCTGACCCCCTTCGTCGACGGCGCCCGATTGCTGGCCCTGGCCAACGGCATTGGCGCCTGCAACACCCTTGAACGCCTGCGCCAGCTAGTGGCCAAGGGCGTCATCGAGGCGCTGGATGGCGCCGCCTATGAAGAGGCCTACCACTTCATCCAGCAGACCCGCATGCAACAGCACCAGCGCCAGAGCCGCGACAACCTGGCGTACTCCAACCGGCTCGACCCTGACAGCCTCAACCACCTGGACCGGCGCATCCTGCGCGAGTCCCTGCGCCAGGCCCAACGCCTGCAGAGCAGCCTGGCCCTGCGGTACCAGCTGTGAAGCTGTTCGCCTGGCTACGCCAGCCCATGCCCGAACTGGCCGCACCGCTACGCCAGCGCCTGGCTCGCTTGCCGCGCCCGGCACCGGCGGCGGTGTGCTCGCTGCGCGAACAGCGCTGGGTGGTACTCGACCTGGAAACCAGCGGCCTGAACCCCAACCGCGACCAGGTCCTGTCGATTGGCGCAGTGGCCATCGAGGACGGCGCCATCGACCTGGGCCGTCCGTTCGAACGTACCCTGCACCGCCCTGAACAGAAGACCAACGCCAGCGTGCTGATCCACGGCCTGGGCCCTAGCGCCCTGGCCGCCGGCTGCGACCCGGCCGAGGCACTGCTGGAGTTGCTGGAATTCATCGGCGACAGCCCGGTACTGGCGTTCCATGCGCCGTTCGACCAGCGCATGCTCGAACGCGCCGTGAAAGGCAGCCTGGGCCTGCGCCTGCAGCATGCGTTCCTGGATGTCGCCGACCTGGCGCCGATGCTCAACCCCGACACCGTGCTGCGCGAAGCCGGGCTGGACGACTGGATCGCCCGTTTCGGCCTTGAAGTGCAGGCCCGCCACCATGCCAGCGCCGACGCCCAGGTGACCGCCGAGCTGGCGTTGATCCTGTTCAGCCAGGCTCGCCGCCAGCAATTGGACAGCCCACTGCAACTGCGTCAGCGGCTTGGCCAATGGCAGCGACGCAAGGTCCAGCAGCACAGCTTCTGACTCATGCATCGCCCCCGGGAGCGGCCTTGCCGAGGCCGCGCCTACAGGAGTTACACCTAGCCTGCATAGAATCGCAAAACGTTTGCTATTGCAGCCTCTGCCATGCTGGCAATCCGATAAGCGTCAATTGCGCCACCACCCTCGCCTCTGCCACAATCGCGAATAATTATCGTTAGTTAACGTATATTTTTCCGGGGGGCGTTCCTTGACGTCTGCGCACAGTCCACATGCCGAGCTGGTCGGGACGCTGTATCGCGACCATCGCGGCTGGCTGCTCGCCTGGCTACAGCGCAGCACCGCCTGTCGCCAGCGCGCCGAGGACCTGAGCCAGGACACCTTCGTGCGCCTGCTGGGACGCGACCAGCTGGACACCCCCCGTGAACCCCGGGCATTCCTGGCAGCCGTGGCCAAGGGCCTGCTGTTCGACCACTTTCGCCGCGCCGCCCTCGAGCAGGCCTACTTGGCGGAACTGGCACGGGCACCAGAAACCGAACAGCCCTCCCCTGAACTCCAGCACCTGATCCTCGAAGACCTCAAGGCCATCGACCGCTTGCTCGGCAAGCTGTCGAGCAAGGCCCGCGCGGCCTTCCTGTACAACCGCCTGGACGGCCTCGGCCACGCCGAGATCGCCGAGCGCCTGGGGGTGTCTGTGTCCCGCGTGCGCCAGTACCTCGCCCAGGGCCTGCGCCAGTGCTACATCGCCCTGTACGGGGACCCGACATGAACCATGCCCCAGTGTCCAGCGAGGTGCTGGAAGCGGCCATCGCCTGGAAGCTGTGCCTGGATGAAGGTAGCGGTACCCCGGATGAGCGCAACGATTTCATGCGCTGGCATGCCGCCCATGAGGAGCACGCCCGCGCCTGGCGCCAGCTGGGCGCCCTCGATCAACGCGTGCAGGCCGCCGCCGGCCCGGTGCGGCATACCCTGATGCAGTCGCGCGCTGGCCTGCGCCAGCGTCTGGGCGGGTTAGGCGGTGGCCTGGCCGGCCTGTTGCTGCTGGCTGGCTTGCTGCTCGGTGCCGGGGTTCCGACCTTGGCACCGACCTACTGGTTGGCCGACCAGCGCACCGGCACCGGCGAAATGCGCACCCTGCGCCTGGAAGACGGCACCTTGCTGAGCCTGAACACCCAGACGGCGGTGGACATCGACTTCCAGGGCGAACAGCGGCTGATCGTGCTGCACCAGGGTGAAATCTCGGTCGAGACCGGCCATGAGGACACCCGGCCGCTGCTGGTACGCACCGAGGAAGGCCGCCTGAGGCCGTTGGGCACGCGCTTCCTGGTCAAGCGCGAAGACCAGGGCACCCGCCTGGAGGTGCTGCAGGCCTCGGTAGCCGCCAAGCCGCAGAACAGCGGCGATGAACAAGTGCTACGCGAGGGCCAGCAAGTGTTGATGAGCGCCGACGGCCTGGGCCGTGTTGCCCCGGTGGCGCCGGGCAGCGATGCCTGGACCCGCGGCATGCTGGTTGTGGACAACGTGCGCCTGGCCGAGCTGCTGGCCACCCTCGGCCAATACCGCAGCGGCCACCTGGGCGTCGCCGACGAGGTGGCCGACCTGCGCGTGAGCGGCAGCTTCCCGCTGGCCGACACCGACCTGGCCCTGGCCTCGCTGCTGCCGGCGCTGCCAGTGAAGATCGAACGGCACACGCCGTGGTGGGTGACCGTCACCGCCAGATAAACCCACACCTAACAGCCCTTTGTAAGAGCTGGCTTGCCGGCTCGCAAAGGCTTGTGCAAATCAGTCGCATTTTTTTTCACGCCCCCCCTGTCACTTTCCCACTCTCGCTCGGCAAGGAAGCAGTCAGCACTATTTCGTCGAGGAGCCGCTGCATGTCCCGTGCCGTTGATGCTTTGCTTCGCCCCAGCCTGATGGCCCTGGCCATTGGCCTGGCCGCCCCGTTGGCCAGCCCGGCCCTGTTCGCCGCCGAACAGGCGGTGCCACAAGCCTACAACCTGCCCAGCGGCCCGCTGGCCAGCACCCTCAACCAGATCGCCAGCCAGGCCGGCATTGCCCTGGCCATTGACCCGAGCCTGGTCCAGGGCCGCGCCTCGGCCCCCGTCAACGGCCAGTACGATGCCCTCGGCGCCATGCAGGCAGCCCTGCGCGGCACCGGACTGCAATTGCAGCAGGGCAGCGCCGGCAGCTATAGCCTGGTGGCCGTCTCTGAGGGCACCCTGGCGCTGCCGGAAACCAATATCAACGCCAACAGCAGCTACGAAAGCGCCTGGGGACCGGTCGAGGGCTATACCGCCAAACGCACAGCCGCCGGTACCAAGACCGACACCGCACTGGTCGAAGTCCCACGCTCCATTTCCGTCGCCACCCGCCAGCAGATGAGCGACCGCGGCGTGCAAAGCCTGGATGACGCGGTGAAGTACATGCCGGGCATCGTCTCGGCCAGTTTCGGCAGCGACACCCGCTATGACTGGATGCGCGTGCGCGGTTTCGAGCCGACCCAGTTCCTCGATGGCCTGCCCCTGCCCCGCGGCGTGTATGCCAACCCGAAAGCCGAAACCTGGAACCTCGACCGCCTCGCGCTGTTGCGCGGCCCGGCCTCGTCGGTCTACGGCCAGACCCCGCCCGGCGGTCTGCTGGACATGGTCAGCCGCCGCCCACAGGCAGAAAGCAGCCACGAGATCCAGCTCCAGTACGGCAGCGACAACCACCGCCAGATCAACTTCGCCAGCACCGGCAAGATCGATGAGCAAGGCCAGTTCCTCTACGGCGTCAGCGGCGTGGTGCGTGACAGCGGTACGCAGATCGACCATATCGAGAACAAACGCTACAACATCGCCCCAAGCCTGACCTGGAACATCGACGAAGACACCTCGCTGACCTTCCTCAGCCAGTTCACCCGTGACGATACCGGCGCCACCAGCCAGTTCTACCCCATACAAGGCACCAAGATCGACATGCCATTCGGCAAGATCTCCCGCCACAAGAATCTTGGCGATCCGGACTACGAGTTCTACGACCGCACTTACTACGCCCTGGGTTATGCCTTCGAGCATCGTTTCAACGATGTCTGGCAATTCCGCCAGAACCTGCGCTACACCAAGAGTGAACTGTCGTTCCAGACCATCACCGTCGGCAGCTACAACAAGGACACCCCTCCGGTCACCGATGACGGCATTGCCAATCGCATGTCCACCAACGTCGATGAAGACATCAGCCAGTTCGCCCTCGACAACAATTTCCAGGCCGACTTCACTACCGGCGACATCAGCCACACCGTGCTGATCGGCCTGGACCATCAGCGCACCGAGTCCGACTTCCTCTCCATCTACGGCTTCGGACTGCCGACCACCAACGTCAATAATCCGGTGTACGGTTTGCCGATCACCCGACCGCCCCGTTCCTCGGCTTACCTGGACTACAACCAGAAAACCGTCCAGACCGGGTTCTACATCCAGGACCAGATGGCACTCGACAAATGGCGCCTGACCCTGGGCGGGCGCGAGGACTGGGTACACACTGGCACCACCTTCCACAACCTGGGAGATGCCACCAACACCCAACGCGACAAGCAGTTCAGCGGCAACGCGGCGCTCAGCTACGTATTCGATTCAGGCTTCGTCCCCTACCTGTCCTACGCCGAGTCATTCCAGCCGAGCAGCGGCTCTGAAGCCAGCCCTGAAAAGTCGTTCAAGCCCACCGAAGGCAAGCAGTGGGAACTGGGTATCAAGTACCAACCCCCTGGTTCCAACACTTTGTTGTCCGCCGCTGTGTATGACCTCACCCAGAAAAACGTGACCGTCACCAACAACGTCGGTGGAAAGCCCGTCTCCAGCCAGACGGGTGAAGTAAAAGTCCACGGCCTGGAGCTTGAGGCGGTCTCGGACGTCACCGACAACCTCAAGGTGATCGCCGCCTACACCCTGGCCAAGTCCGAAGTCCAGAAAGGGCAGTACAAAGGCAACCGCCTGCAACAGATGCCCAACCAGCAGGCCTCCTTGTGGGCCGACTACACCTGGCATACCGGTGTGCTTGACGGCTTCGGCATTGGCTTGGGCGCACGTTACACCGGCAATCGCTACGGTGACGAAGCCAATACCTGGCTCGGCAAGAGCAAGGCCTACACTGTGTTCGACGCCGCCGTGCACTATGACCTGGGCCGCCTGGACAACAGCCTCAAGGGCGCCTCGGTGGCCATCAACGCCAGCAACCTGCTGAACAAGGACTACCTCTCCACTTGCGATGGATACTACTGCTACTACGGCGATCAGCGTAGCGTCGTCGCCAGCGCCACCTACAAGTTCTGAGTGGGCATCGCGGGTCTAGTCCGCTCCTACAGATCGTGGGAGCGGACTAGACCCGCGATTGCGTAAGGAGCCGTGATGAAAAGCCTAACCATCCGCCGCTGGTCGGCGATCCATACCTGGAGCAGCCTGGTGTGCACGCTGTTCCTGCTGCTACTGGCACTGACCGGCCTGCCGCTGATCTTCCACCACGAACTGGAACACCTGCTGGGCGACGCTCCCGAACTGCGCGAGATGCCCGCCGGCACCCCGCACCTGGACCTGCAACAACTGGTGCTCAAGGCCGAGCAGCACCGCCCCGGCGAGGTGATGCAGTACTTCGGCTACGAAGCAGACGAACCCAACGGCGTGGTGGCGATCATGGCCGCCACCGCCGGCACCCACCCTGATTTGTCTCACACCTTCATGCTCGACGCCCGCACCGGCGAGGCCGTGGCCATGCCAGCGGCCAACGGCGGCTTGATGATGACCTTCCTGCGCCTGCACGTGGACATGTTCGCCGGCCTGCCCGGCAAGTTGCTGCTGGCCTTCATGGGCGTATTGTTCGTGGTGGCGATCGTCTCTGGCACCGTGCTTTACGCACCGTTCATGCGCCGCTTGAAGTTCGCCACGGTGCGCCACGACAAGTCCACGCGCCTGCGCTGGCTCGACCTGCACAACCTGATCGGCGTGGTCACCCTGACCTGGGCCCTGGTGGTCGGTGTCACCGGGGTGATCAGTGCCCTGTCGGACCTGGTGATCGCCGCCTGGCGCAACGACAGCCTGGCGGCCATGGTCGCCCCCTACCGCGATGCTCCGCCGCTCACCGAGCGCGCGCCCGCCACCCGGCTGCTGACGATCGCCGAACAGGCCGCGCCCGGCATGCGCCCGGATTTCATCGCCTTCCCTGGCACGCGCTTCTCCAGCGAACACCATTATGCGGTGTTCATGAACGGCGCCACGCACCTGAGCGCGCACCTGTTCACGCCAGTGCTGATCGACGCCCGCACCCTCGAGGTGACCGCCGTCGGCGATCGCCCCTGGTACATGGACGCCATGGGCCTGTCGCAACCCTTGCACTTCGGCGACTACGGCGGCCGGCCGATGCAGATTCTCTGGGCGCTGCTCGATGTACTGACCATCGTCGTGCTGTGCAGCGGCCTGTACCTGTGGTGGGGTAAACAGCGTAAACCAAGGGAGCCACGCTCATGAGCCATGCCTCGCAATCAACCCGCAGGATTTTCGCCTGGCCACTGCTGATCGCCCTGCTCAGCGGCGCCGGTCTGTTCGCCGCGCTGCTCGGCGACGGCATCTGGGACGGCCTGGCCTGGCTAGGCCTGGGGCTCTCGGCGGCACTGGGGCTGAGCGGCTTCTGGCGACGCCGGCAACCATAGCCGGCTACCACCTCGACCAGGCCAGTCATCGGCATGGTGGGTGCTTGACCCGCCAGGAGCCCGATCATGACCCCTCTCGAACGCCTCACGGCCCTTGACGCGCGCATCAGCGAGCTGCAACAGGGCCAACCCAGCCTCGACCCCAATCTCGCCCCACAACAGCAGCGTCAGCACTTCTTCAGCGAGCTGGCCAGTTTCTGGAGTACCCAGGGCAGCGATGGGGTGCGCCGCCAGCAAGCCCTAGCCCAGCTACGCCAACAGCAAATACAGGCAGAACTCGAACTGCGCCTGGCCGATGCAACCCTCGATGACACCGACGAACTCCTCCTGCGCACCTGCCTGGCCTCTCCCTCGGCCTGGCAGCGGCAAGCCACCGCGCAACCACGTGCAGAAGTCTTTCGCCCCTGGTTCAGCACGCACACCCCGAACCGACGCTGCCATCTACCCGGCACCTTGGTGATCGTCGCCGCGCCACAGGGCGCCGAAGTCATTCCGGGCCTGGTCCGCGGCAAGGCCTTGCTCTGCAGCCTGCCCCATGGAATAGAAGCCTTCCCCAGCCTGATGGACCTGCATGTCGAGCTGTGCGAACGCCTCGACGATCCTTTGCAATCCCAGGCACTGTTGAACCTGGTGAGCCGCGACGCGGACCGAGCGATCATTGAGCAGGCCGATCGCCTGCGCTACGAATGGTACCCAGACGATCCCTTCGCCTATCAGGCCCAGGCCCTGATCGAACAGCAACGTACCCGGCTCACCAGCGCCTGGCCCCCAGCATCGAGCGTGCTCATCGACCTGCTGGACCTGAAAGCCCAGATTGGCAGCCAGCTACCCCTGGCCACGCGTTACGCCCTGCTGCTGGAGAAGCATCTGCCCGACTGGCTGCGCAACGCGTCAGCAGGTCAACTGGCGCACGTCATGCAAACCCTGCAGGAGCTGGCTGGCGCCATCACCCATGCCAGCGCGCCGGGGTTACTGACGCTTGAGCAATTCCGTCACCAGCATGATCTGCTCAGCTGGGTCCGCGCACGCCTTGGCGAAGGCCTGCGCTGGAACCCTGGCATCGATATCCCGCCCGAGGACATCCGCGTCAGCGTCACCCTCGCCCGCCGCAAGGGCCCGCTGGTCAACCCCTTGCAGCCCTCGGCATACATTGCCGTCAACAGCCGGCCTCATGCAGACGAAACCGTCGAGCTCATCCCCATGACCTACAGCCTCGAGCAACTGGCCCTGCTCAACATCGCCTGGTTCGATGTCGACTACTGGCTCACCGCTCGGGTACACCTGGATGACGGCGAGGCCATACCGGCGTTGACCCCGGCACGGGTCAAGGCCCTGGTGCGCAATCTCGACGCCGGCACCAGCTACAACCGTTTCCTGCGCCGCAACCTGCTCGATTCGGGACACGCACAGTGGCGCCGCGAGGCCCATGCGCGCCTGAACCGCGCGCGCATGCACGCGGAGGCCGCCAAGGCCCGCTATGCCGGGCACTTCCTGGTTGGCACGATGGAACGTGGCTACCGCTGGGCACGGGCCGTGATCGAGCACCCCCACAGTGCAGAACGTTTCACCGCCGAGGGGGAGCGGATCAGCGTGCGCCAGTTGATCCTCAAGGGGCATACCGTGCACGGCCTGCTCCTGCTCACCCAGGATGCGCCCCACAGCACTAGCGTGGTGATCTATGCCCCAGACGCACCCGACCGGCGTCCCTGGCGGGAATATCGGACAACCCGCGAGGTACTGCGCGACCTGCGCGGCAACCCTGCGCTACGCCAATACGTGAGCGACCGCATGCCACTGGCCAACCCCAGTAAAACCGGCGAGCTGCTGCGCAAGGGGCGCCTCGGCCCGCATGTGCGGCGTCCACTCATCACCGGCAACCTGTTCGATGAGGTCTATCGCGCCGAGGTCCGTGGCCTGATGGCGCAAACCGATGCCAGTAGCCGCAGCAACCGTGAACTGCTCGGCCGTGTCGGCCTGGATACGTTGCGCATCCTGCTCGACCTGCTCAGCCTGGCCCTGCCCTACCCCGCCATGGCCGCGCTGGCGTTCGGCCGGTTGTGCATCTCCGTGCTCGACGGGGTGCAAGCCATGGGCGAGGACAATCAACAGGAAGCCTTGCATCACGCGTTCGCGGCCCTGAGCCACTCGCTCGACGCACTGAACAATCTGGTCGATGGCGTAAGCCCCCTACCAGCTGGCGTCAAGGGTTTCTCCGGATCAACGCTGATGCGGCGTGCCATACGGGGACTGCCGCCGCCCCGGCCGCTGACACTGCCGCCACGGTATGCACTGCCCGTGGAAACCAGCACGTTGCGCTATCGCCTCGACGGTATCCATGGCGAAGGGGTCTTCGAAAAGCTCGGTGCCAACGCCGGACTGAACCAGTACTTCATCCGCGATGGCCAAGGGCGCCACTACCACGTCAGTTTTGATGGGCAACGGTGGCGTGTGAGCGACCCCAGGCAACCAGACGCCTACATCAAACAGCCACTCAAGCGCCTGCAGGACGGGAACTGGGTGATCGATTCGCCGGTGCTTTGGCATGACGGGCTACCCAATGTGCGGCAACTGCTGGATGACTGCCAATTGGTGTCCCAACTAAATGGGATGCCGGTGGACGGGGAGTCCGCGCTGTTCGATGCCGAGGGTGTGCTGTACCTGCAAGTCAACGACCGGCAGCTACCCGTGCGCAGGCATCTGCTGGCCGGGCATTACCACTTGCAGATGCCCCAAGGCGTGCCAGGTGCCGTGGGGGCCTGGGCGGTGCTGCGCAAGGTCGAGGGGGCGTGGCGGATCCGCATCCGCCAGGCCGGGCGCAGCAGTGACTGGCTGGCGTTGGCATAAACCCGGCGACGTGAAGGATGGCACCGGCTTCGCCGGCAAGGTCGGCTCCTGCACGGTTGCAGCCTGCCTCAGGCCCGTAGGAGCCAGCCTTGCTGGCGAACCAGACGACGCGGTGGATGGCGCGGTCCCGGGCTCAGCGCGCCTCACTCGGCCAGGCGCGGCAACACCTCATCCAGCCGTCGGTGCAGGGCGCTGCCGCTGGGCCAGTTACGCAGCAAACGTGCCCGGTCCCGGGCAAACGCAGGGGCAAAGCTCAACTGCGTGGCGTGCTGGCACATCGCATCAAGGTCGATCAGCGACCACTGGCCATCCTGCCAGAACAGGTTGTGGCCCTTGAAATCACCGTGGCTGATGCGTTCACGGATCAGTTGCTGCATCAGCCGTACCAGGGCATCGACCTGCTCGTCAGCTGCCTCGCCGCTGTCGATGAAGGGCGCGAAGCAGGCGATCAGGTCCGGGCCGTCGGCATGCTCGGTCAGCAGGTAGGCACGGCTGCGCAGGCCCAAGGTGCGTTGTTCCAGCACCGCCAACGGCTTGGGCGTGGCGATGTCGAGGAACTCCAGGCGGTGGCCTTCGATCCACGAATGCCAGGCCCGGCTCGGGCGCCAGAAGCGCTTGAACCAGTGCGCGGTGTTCTTGATGTTGTAGCGTTTGAGCACCAACCTGCGCCCGCCAACCTCGATGCGCGCCACGCTGGCCGCGCCGCCGGTCTTGTACAGGTGGCCCTGGTCGATCAACGCGTCGGCCTGTTCCAGCACCGGCAACAGCGCCTGAGCTTCGTCGCGACGGACGGCACGCAGGCCGGACAGGCTGCGCTCGACGCTGAATAACGTGCATTCGCGACCCGCTTTGTCCAGGTAATCCTTCAGGCGCCAGGCACGCACCTTGTCCACCTGCTTCTGCAAGGCTTCCAGCGGCAGCGCGTGCTCGGCGTTGGCCAGAATGTAATGCACCAGCGCCTCTTCCATGAACGGCTCAAGACGCTTGGGCAACTGGGCGAAGAACACGCCGAGGTTTTCCAGCACGCGCTGGCGCGACAGCTGCTGACCGGGGGTCTCGGCCTTGATGCCGGCACCATCGATCAGGTACAGCTGGCCGTCCTGGCGCAACAGGTTGTCCAGGTGCAGATCCTCCTGCCACAGGCCTTTGGCATGCATCCGGGCCACGGCGGTCAGCGCCTCGCCGAGCACTAGGTGCTGCTCATCGGCGAGCATTGGCAGGTGTTCGACAGCGGCCCAGGCCTCGCTCAGGCTTTCGCCATGGTCGAGGTACTCGAACAACAACCAGCCACCCTCGCCCTCCTTGAGGCCATCGGCCAGCAACCGCGGGGTAGTCAGGCCCTGCCCGGCCAGCAAGCGGGCGCCGTCCAGCTCACGCTGGAAGTGCCGGGCGGCATTGCCGCCGACCAGCAGCTTGGCCAATACCTTGGTGCCCCGCCAGATCCCGGCGCCGACATAACGCTGGCCCGGCAGCACGCGCAGCAGGCTGAGCAGTTGCAGATCGGCCGGGCCCGCGGCGTCGGCGAGGGTGACAGTCAGTGGCAATGCCGGACTGCGCCCGGCGTGCTTGAGTTCGGACAAACGCATCAGCGGGCCTCTTTATGGCGACGGCGTTGCAGCAAGCGGTGCAACCAGGTATCGACCGGCGCACTGTGCACAGGCTGCGCCAGGTAAGCGCCCAGCAGTACCCGCACATCCTCCTCGCCCCAGGCATCGGCTCGACGCAGCAGCGGCTCCAGGTCCTTGAGGCGGTCACGCATGCCGAACAGCAGCGGCCGGGTCTTTTCCAGGTCGATCAGCTGGGCCTGCCAGCCTTCGCGGCGCTCGCGCAGGAAAATGTGCTTGGGGTAGAAGCAGCCGTGCACCTGGCCGGCCGCGTGCAGGGTGCGGGCCAATTGGCCGCAGGCCTGGAGTATGCCAGTGCGTTGGGCCTCGGGTAGCTGTGGCCACTGCGCCAGCAACTGATCCAGGTCGGTCCACTCGTCCAGCGCGCGGGTCATGAGGATCGCGCGGTGCTCGCCTGCCTGCTTGCGCTCGCCATAGAACACCGCCTGCAAGGCCGGGATGTCGAGTTTTTGGTAGCGGCTGATATTGCGGAACTCACGGGCGAAGGTCGGCTCGCCGAAGGGCCGGTGCAGGGTACGGGTCAAGTAGTCGCTCTGGCGCTTGAGGTAGTAACCCTTGCCCTCGAGCTCCAGGCGAAACACGCTGCTCCAGCCGCCACGGCCGGTGTTGGGCTCGTCCACGGCGTCCAGTTGCAGCGCCCACAGCGCGTCGAAGTCGCCCAGGCCATGGCGTTGCAGCAGCGCCTGGTCGGCGCTGGCCAGGTAGTCGGTCATTCCCTTCCCTCGAAAAAGCTCAGCACCTGGCGGATCCGCTTCTTGTCACGGCCGTTGAGGCGCTCGCGACCACGGTATTGCAGGTAGAAACGCAGGCGCTGGGTCGACGACAGGTGATACTTGGCGACCTTGTCCAGACAGGCCAGGTCCTTGATCATCCGGTGCCGCCACATGAAACCGCGCCAAAAGTCGCCCGTCGGGCAGTCGATGAAGAATAGCGTGCCCTGGTCATCGACCAACAGGTTGCGCCATTTCAGGTCGTTGTGGGCAAAACGGTGCTCGTGCATGACCCGCGTGTGCCGCGCCAGTTGCCGGCTGACATGGCCAACCCAGGCACGGTCGGCCAGGCGCGGATCATTGCGCTCGGCCAAGGCCGACAGGTCTTCGGTACGCGGTAGTTCACGGGTGATCATCGCCCCGCGGCCAAATGCCAGGCCGTTGCGCTCCAGGCCCCAGGCCACCACCTCGGCCGTGGGGATGCCCCACTTGGCGAACTGCTTGAGGTTCTGCCACTCGGCCTTGATCCGCGGCCGCCCCAGATAGCGGCGCATGTGCTTGCCGGCGCCGGTATAGCGCTTGACGTAGTAATACACACCGTCGCGCTGGACGCGAATCACCTCGCTGAGTGGGTCCCGGGTGAGGTGCTCGCCCTTGAGCGCGAACACCGCGTCCAAGCTGCCAAAGTCCACCGCCAGGTGTTCGTAGCCCGGCGCCAGTGTCCAACCCGCCATCAGAGTGCATCCCCATAGCGTTGCTTGCGATCGTAGAGTTTTTGCGCCTTGCGCTCGAGCCAGGCGAGCAGCGCCGACTCCTCCTTGAGCACCTGGCGCAGCGGGCGCTGGAAATAACCGCGCAAGAAACGCAGCTTGTCGCGACGCGTAAGGCCGATGTCCAGGGCCGAGAAATACAGGGCGGCCAGGTCCTTGTCGCGCCAGCGCCGGGTGATGGTCGCCCGGGTCTGGGCGCGGTGCAGGTCGATCACCGACAGCTTGAAGTCGTCCGCGGTCACCGGGCGGTCGGTGTGCAGCAGGAAGTGACAGATATAGCAGTCGCGGTGGTTGACCCCGGCGCGGTGCATACCGCCGGTCATCTTCGCCACCTCGGCGATCAAGGCGCGCTTGAGACGCGGCTCGGGCGGCTGCTTGAGCCAATCGATGCTGAAATCTTCCAGGCTGATGGTCGGCGCCAGTTCTTCGGTCACGATGAACGAATGCTGGGTCGCCGGGTTGCTGCCACGCTCGCCATAGGCCACCGCGGTCATGGTCGGCACGCCTACCTCATGCAAGCGCTGAATGGCCCGCCACTCCTGGCCGGCACCCAATACCGGCAGCTTGGCGCTGAACAGGTTCTTGAAGATCTCGCCCCAGCCGATGCCACGGTGGATCTTGACGAAGAAGCCTGCGCCGTCGACTTCGGTGCGCAACGTGCGGCGGCCTTCCAGCTCGCGGTATACCTCGCCTTGCAGTTGCTCGACGGCCTCGAATGGGTCGCGCTCGGCCCACAGGCGCTTGAACGGCTCGGCCAGCATCAGTTTCATGGGCGCTCCTGGGCCAGGATCACGTCGGCGGCATGCTGCGGCATGCTGTACAGGTCGGCGCTGGCGGCGAAGGCCACGCCATTGCGCGACCAAGCCGCACGCGCCTCGCTGTCTTCGAGCATGCGTTGCAGATAGCGATTGAGCTGCTCCTGCTCGAACGGCTCGTCCAGCACCAGGCCGCTGTCGGCCTCGGCGATGTAGTGGGCATAGCCACAGACCTTGGACACCAGCACCGGCAGCCCGGCGACCAGCGCCTCGAGCAGCACGGTGCCGGTGTTTTCGTTGTAGGCCGGATGAATCAGCAAGTCGGCACCGAGCAGGAAACGCGGGATGTCGCTGCGGCCCTTGAGGAACTGCACCTGGTCACCCAGGCCGAGCGCGGTGCTTTGCACCTGGAACAGCTTGGGATCGTCCTGGCCGATGACCATCAGCCGGGTGCGCTTGCGCAGCGCCGATGGCAGCGCGGCCAGGGCCTTGAGGCTACGGTCCACGCCCTTGGTCTTGAAGCCCGAGCCGATCTGCACCAGCAGCAGCTCGTCGTCGGCCAGGCCGAACTCACGACGGAACTCGGCGCGGATCGCCTCGGCATCGGCCGGGCGTCGGCGATCCTGGGAAATCCCCGGTGGCAGCAGGTGGAAACGTGCTTCAGGGGTGCCGTAGTGCTTGATGAACAGCGGCTGCTGCACCTCGGAGATCATCAGGATCTCGGTGCGTGCGTCCTTGGCGAACACCGCTCGCTCATAGTCGGCGAAATGACGATAACGGCCCCAACGGCGGTACAGGCCGCCGCGCAGGGTCTGGGCCTTGTCCTCGAAGCAGCCGTCGGCGGCGTAATACACGTCCAGGCCCGGCATCTTGTTGAAGCCGATCAGGCGATCGACCGGGCGCTTGGCCAGGTCCGCTTCCATCCAGGCGCTGAGCTTCTCGTTGCGCCGATGGTTGAACAACGCCTTGACCGGTGCCACCAGCACCTCGAAGCCCGGCGGAATGTCACCTTCCCAGATCAGCGTGTACACGCGGATCTGGTGGCCGCGTTTCTGGCACTCAAGGGCGATGCGCATGAAATCGCGCTGCAGCCCGCCAAAGGGGAAATACTTGTAGAGCACAAAAGCCAGTTGCATCAACGAACATCCTCAGCCAGCAGCAGCGCGCTCAAGCGGCCCGCCACATGCTCGGGATTCAGGCGAGTGAAGCACAGCGGCCACTCGCGTTTGAGATCGAACCGGCGCAGGTCCTCGGCGCTCGGTTTGTAGGTGCACTTCTTCTGCAGGCACGGCGCGCAGGGGAAGTCGCTCGCCTGGTGGATCTGGGCGCGTCCGTAGGCACCGGTCAGACCAGGGTTGGTGGGGCCGAACAGGGAAATGGTCGGCACATCCAGGGCGGCGGCCAGGTGGCCGAGGCCGGTGTCCACCGCCACGCAGGCCTTGGCGGCCGCCAGTACGCGGGCAACGCCGACCAGGTTCAACTTGGGCAGTACCTGGCAGTTATTCAAGCCCTGGGCGATGCGCTCGGCGCGGGCCTTTTCCGCCGGGTTGCCCCACGGCAGCATCACTTGCAGCTTGCGCCGGCCCATGCGTTCGGCCAACTCACGCCAGTAGGATTCGGGCCAGTGCTTGGTGGCCCAGGTGGTGCCGTGCAGGAACACCACATAGGGCGCCGCTGGCGGCAGTTGCAGGCGGTTGAGATCCAGGCCGTAGTTGCCCAGCCCTTCGGGCAGGTCGTAGGCCAGGGCCAGGGCAAACAGTTGGCGCACGCGCTCGACGGCATGCTGGCCAACCGCGACCGACAGCCGCCGGTCATAAAAGCGGCTGGCCAAGCCTTCACGCGCCGAATAGCGGTCCAGGCCAGCCACCGGCGCCTTCACGTAGCGGGTCAGCCAGGCCGATTTGACCAGGCCCTGGGCATCGATCACCAGGTCGTACTTGCGCGCGCGCAGGCGTTGCTTGAATGCCTTCCACTCACCGCTCTTGAGGGTCTGCCAGAGGTTCTTGCGCCAGCGGCGGATCGCCACCGGGATCACCTGGTCGACCGCTGGGTGCCAGCTGGGGATCTCGGCGAAGCCCTCTTCCACCACCCAGTCGAAACGAATGCCGGGGATGGCGTGGGCGGCGTCGGTGAGCGCCGGAAGGGTATGGATGACGTCGCCCAGCGACGACGTCTTGATGATCAGCACCCGCACTCAGTCGACCTCGGCCACGGTATCGATCAGGTTAGGCCCACCCAGGCTGTGCAGGGCGGCGATGACTTTCGCCGGCTCCAGCAGCCGCAGGCAGTTGTAGTGACCGAAACGGCAGGTGCGCTCGAAGCACGGGCTGCACTCGATACCGGTGCGCACCACCTCGACCTGCTCGGCCAATGGCGGGGTGAAGCCCGGCGAAGTAGAGCCGTACACCGCCACCAGCGGGCGGTTGAGGGCCGCGGCCACGTGCATCAGGCCAGAGTCGTTGGAAACCACCGCGCTGGCGCAGGACATCAGGTCGATTGCCTCGGCCAGCGAGGTCTCGCCGGCCAGGTTGCTGGACTCTTCGCGCAGGCCCGGGATCAGCCGGTCGCGGATCTGTTCGCCGACCGGGTGATCGTTCTTCGAACCGAACAGCCACACCTGCCAGCCCTGGCGGATCATGGCATCGGCCACCTCGGCGTAGTGCTCGGCGGGCCAGCGCTTGGCTTCGCCGAACTCGGCCCCCGGGCACAGGGCCAGCACCGGGCGGTCCAGCGCCAGCCCGAACTTGGCCAGGGCGGCGTCGCGGCTGGCGGCTTCTATCTGCAGGCTCGGCCGCGGATATGGCTGCGGCAGCTCGGCACCTGGGGCATAGGCCAGGGCCATGAAGCGTTCGATCATCAGCGGGTAGCGCGCCTTGTCCAGCTTGCGCACATCGTTGAGCAGCAGGTAGCGCATCTCGCCGCGCCAGCCGGTGCGCTTGGGGATACCGGCAAAGTACGGCACCAGCGCCGACTTGAGCGAGTTGGGCAGCAGGATCGCCTGGTCGTACTGGCCGGCCAGGGACTTGCCGATGCGCCGCCGCGTGGCCAGCTCCAGGGCGCCGTGGCCGAGCGGGAAGCTCAAGGCCTGGCGCACTTCGGGCATGCGCTCGAGGATCGGCCGGCTCCACTCGGGGGCCAGCACATCGATCGCGCAGTCGGGATGCTGTTGCTTCAGGCACTGGAACAGGGTCTGCGCCATCACCATGTCGCCGACCCAGCTGGGGCCAATGATCAGTATTCTCATGCTTTATCCAGAAACATTCGGGGAGGCTGCAGGCTGCGCTACAACCTGGCCTCCCCTCTTTATATTCAGGCTATGTGGCGGACAGTGTACCACCGGTGTCGGGCCATGGACCTTTGGGGCTGCTATGCAGCCCTATCGCGACACAAGGCCGCTCCTACAGGAGATCGCATTTCCCTGTAGGAGCGGCCTTGTGTCGCGATAGGGCCGCACAGCGGCCCCAAAATCTCAAGCCAGGCCCAATTCCCCCCAGATCCGCCTTACCTCACGGCGCTCATCGGCGAACTGCGCGGCATCGATCACCCCCGCCTGCTTCTGCAAGGCCTGGCGGTGCGAGGCCGAGCGGAACGCCTTGTACACCTCGCGCAGCAACACCGCATCGGCGGCGGGCATCAGCGCGGCCTGCTCCAGCTCTTCGAGGATGCGGATATTGTCGGTCCAGCGCAGTATCGCCGGATGCGCGTGGGACCACGCCAAAGCGGCGTATTGCACCATAAATTCGATATCGACGATACCGCCGGCATCCTGCTTGATATCGAACGGCTGGCCGGCGTCGAAGGCGTTGCCGGCGGTACCTGCGGCAGTACCCTTGGTACCGAGGTTGTCGCGCATCTTGGCGCGCATTTCGCTCACCTCGGCGCGCAGCTTGTCGAGGTCGCGCGGCTGGCCCAGCACCTGCGCCCGCACGCCTTCGAAAGCCTTCGCCACCTGCGGACAACCCACCAGCACCCGGGCGCGCACCAGGGCCTGGTGTTCCCAGGTCCAGGCCTCGTTCTGCTGGTAGCGCTCGAAGGCGCCCAGCGAGCTGACCAGCAACCCCGAGGCCCCCGACGGGCGCAGGCGCATATCGACGTCATACAGCTGCCCGGAGTTGGTCTGGGTAGTCAGCAAATGGATGATGCGCTGGCCCAGGCGGGTGAAGAACTGCGCGCTGTCGATGGGCTTGGCGCCGTCGGTCTCGGCGTTCGGGTCGCCATCGTGGATGAACACCAGGTCGAGGTCGGAGCCATGGCCCAGCTCGATGCCGCCGACCTTGCCATAACCGACGATGATGAAGCCCGGGTCGCACAGGCTGCCGTCACTGCGCTTGGGCTGGCCATGGCGCGCCACGGTCTGGCGCCAGGCCAGGGCCAGCACCTGGTCGAGGATCGCCTCGGCCAGCCAGGTCAGGTAGTCGCTGACCTTCATCAACGGCAGGTTGCCGCTGATCTCGGACGCCGCCACCCGCAGGCTGTGGGCCAGCTTGAAGTGGCGCAGGGCCTCCATTTGCTGCTCGAGGTCGTCCTCGGGGATGCGCATCAGGCGCTCGCGCAGCTCGGCGGCCAGTTCCGGGGCCAGTGGCGGGCTGAACAACCGGCCTTCGTTGAGCAGCTCGTCGAGCAGCAGCGGGTAGCGGGCCATCTGTTCGGCGATCCACGGGCTGGCGGCGCACAGGGTCAGCAAGCGGCGCAAGGCCCCGGGATTCTCGGTCAGCAGCACCAGGTAGGCCGAGCGCCGCGCCACCGCCTCTACCAGAGGCAGCACGCGCTCGAGCACCAGGTCGGGGTTGTCGTGTTCCACGGCCTGGGCCAGCAGGCGCGGAATGAAGGCGTCCAACCGCTCACGACCAATGCGCTGCATCGAGCGCAAGGTCGGGCTGACGCGCAAGGCGTTGAGCCGGCGCAAGGCTTCGGCGGGCTGGCGGAAGCCGGCCTCTTCCAACTGCCGCCCGGCGGCCTCTTCATCCTGGGCCTGCTCCCACAACGGCGACCATTCGCCGCCCACCACCAGCTCGCCCTCGGCGTCGTCTTCGTCCGGGTCGGCGATCACCTGGCGGAAGTGCCAGTCAACCCGCCCGCGCCAGTGCATCAATTGCCCGTGGAAGCTGTCCCAGTCGGCATAGCCCAACATATAAGCGATGCGCGCACGGTCGGTCTGGTCGTCCGGCAGCATCTGCGTCTGGCGATCGGCGATGGCCTGGATGGCGTGCTCGGTGTAGCGCAGGAACTCATAGCCCTCGCGCAGCTCGGCCACCACCGCCGGCGGCAGGTAACCCTGCCCTTCCAAAGTGCCCAGCACTTTTAACAGCGGCCGCTGCTGCAGGCTCAGGTCACGCCCGCCATGAATCAACTGGAATGCCTGGGCGATGAACTCCACTTCACGGATGCCCCCGGCACCCAGCTTGATGTTCTCGGCCATGCCCTTGCGCCGCACTTCCTGCTGGATCAGCTGCTTCATGGTGCGCAGCGCCTCGATGGCGGAGAAGTCCAGGTAACGGCGGTAGACGAACGGACGCAGCATGTCCTGCAACTGGGCACCAGCGGCCTGGTCCCCGGCCACCACCCGCGCCTTGATCATCGCGTAGCGCTCCCAGTCGCGCCCCTGGTCCTGGTAGTACTGCTCCAAGGCATTGAAGCTGAGCACCAACGCGCCGGCCGAACCGTAGGGGCGCAGGCGCATGTCGACGCGGAACACGAAGCCATCGCCGGTGACCGGGTCGAGCGCCTTGATCAGCCGCTGGCCCAGGCGGGTAAAGAACTCCTGGTTGTCCAGCGAACGTTTCACGCCCTCGGTTTCCCCGCCTTCGGGGAAAGCGAAGATCAGGTCGATGTCGGACGACAGGTTCAGCTCCACCGCCCCCAGCTTGCCCATGCCCAGCACCACCAACTGCTGCGGCTGGCCGCTGCGGTTACCCATGGGCGTGCCGAACTGCTGGCAGTGGCGCGGGTACAGCCATTGATAGGCTTCGTCGATGCTGGCGTCGGCCAGGTCGGACAGGTCGCGGCAGGTTTCGGCCAGCGCCGCCTGGCGGGTCAGGTCACGCCAGATGATGCGCACCTGCTGGCGATTGCGCTCGCGGCGCAGGTTGCGCGCCAGTTCGTCCTCACTCTGCGCGGCCTGGGCGGCGGCATGGATCCGCGCGCGCAGCTCGCCCGGGGCGAAGGCCCGGCCCATCTCGCCCGTGGCCAGCAGCTCGAACAGCATCGCCGGATCGCGCTGGGCCTGGGCCAGCACGAAATCACTGGCGGCGGCCACCTGGTCGAACTGCTGGCGCTGCTCGGCGCTCCAGATGTCGGTAGCCAGGCCAGGATGGGCGGTCAGGGCGTCCGCCAGGAATTGTCGATTGCGGGCGACCAGCGGTTGGAGAGCGGCAGGCAGATCGAGCGGCAAAGGCAGGCGCATGGTCTATCCTTGATCGGCGTGAATGAGAGGGGTTGAGGGGGTCAAGCGCAGGCTGGACCACGGTTGGACTGTCGTACAAAAGTTGGAAATAGCTGAAATAGCTGAAAGATTGGCAAAAAACATCGGAATTTACCCACTAGCAACACAGCGCCAACCAACATGAACGTTTTTCCTCACAACCCAGGGTGCGACCAAACGTCGCATTTGTGTAGTTTTACTACTACCCTCGCCGTGCGAAAGCATGAAATGCGAATCCATTTGTAGTAAAACTACACCGCGCCGGATGACTGTCCGGTAATCCAAGAATTCACGACGTCTGCCCATAAGGCCAGTCGCAAACTCAGGCCATCGATTCTGGTGGCCTTTCCGCCCTGGAGCAAGCCATGCAAGACCTCGATCCAATCGAAACCCAGGAATGGCTGGATGCCCTGGAGTCGGTCCTCGACAAAGAAGGCGAAGACCGCGCTCATTACCTGATGACCCGCATGGGCGAGCTGGCCACCCGCAGTGGCTCCCAGCTGCCGTACGCAATCACCACGCCATACCGCAACACCATCCCTGTCACCCACGAAGCACGCATGCCTGGCGACCTGTTCATGGAACGCCGCATTCGCTCGATGGTGCGTTGGAACGCGCTGGCCATGGTGATGCGCACCAACCTGAAGGACTCGGACCTGGGCGGCCACATCTCCAGCTTCGCCTCCAGTGCCACCCTGTACGACATCGGCTTCAACTACTTCTTCCAGGCCCCGACCGAAGAACACGGCGGCGACCTGATCTTCTTCCAGGGCCACGCATCGCCAGGCGTCTACGCCCGCGCCTTCATGGAAGGCCGCATCAACGAAGACCAAATGAACAACTTCCGCCAGGAAGTCGACGGCAACGGCCTGTCTTCGTACCCGCACCCGTGGCTGATGCCTGACTTCTGGCAGTTCCCAACCGTGTCGATGGGCCTGGGCCCGATCCAGGCGATCTACCAGGCACGTTTCATGAAGTACCTGGAAGCGCGCGGCTTCATCCCCGCCGGCAAGCAGAAGGTCTGGTGCTTCATGGGCGACGGCGAGTGCGACGAGCCGGAATCCCTGGGCGCAATCGCCCTGGCCGGCCGCGAGAAGCTGGACAACCTGATCTTCGTCATCAACTGCAACCTGCAGCGCCTCGATGGCCCGGTTCGCGGCAACGGCAAGATCATCCAGGAACTCGAAGGCGTGTTCCGTGGCGGTGGCTGGAACGTCAACAAGGTGGTCTGGGGCCGTTTCTGGGACCCACTGCTGGCCAAGGACACCAACGGTGCCCTGCAGCGCCGCATGGACGAAGTCATCGACGGCGAGTACCAGAACTACAAGGCCAAGGACGGCGCGTACGTCCGTGAGAACTTCTTCAACACCCCAGAGCTCAAGGCCATGGTCGAAGACCTGTCCGACGACGAGATCTGGAAGCTCAACCGTGGCGGCCACGACCCGTACAAGGTCTACGCGGCATACCACCAGGCGGTGAACCACAAGGAGCAGCCGACCGTCATCCTGGCCAAGACCATCAAGGGTTACGGTACCGGTGCCGGCGAAGCCAAGAACACCGCGCACAACACCAAGAAGGTCGACGTCGAAAGCCTGCGTCACTTCCGTGACCGCTTCGACATCCCGGTCAAGGATGCCGACCTCGAGAACCTGCCGTTCTTCAAGCCCGAAGAAGGTTCCGCCGAAGCCAAGTACCTGGCCGAGCGCCGCGCCGCCCTGGGCGGCTTCGTGCCACAGCGCCGCGCCAAGAGCTTCAGCGTGCCGACCCCGCCACTGGAAACGCTCAAGGCAATCCTGGACGGCTCGGGCGACCGCGAAATCTCCACCACCATGGCCTTCGTGCGCATCCTGGCGCAGTTGGTCAAGGACAAGGACATCGGCCAGCGCATCGTCCCGATCATCCCGGACGAAGCCCGTACCTTCGGTATGGAAGGCATGTTCCGCCAGCTGGGCATCTACTCGTCGGTCGGCCAGCTCTACGAGCCAGTCGATAAAGACCAGGTGATGTTCTACCGCGAGGACAAGAAGGGCCAGATCCTCGAGGAAGGCATCAACGAAGCCGGCGCCATGTCGTCGTTCATCGCTGCCGGCACCTCGTACAGCTGCCACAACCAGCCGATGCTGCCGTTCTACATCTTCTACTCGATGTTCGGCTTCCAGCGCATTGGCGACCTGGCCTGGGCCGCTGGCGACAGCCGCACCCGTGGTTTCCTGATCGGCGGTACCGCCGGCCGTACCACCCTCAACGGTGAAGGCCTGCAGCACGAAGACGGTCACAGCCACATGATGGCGGGCACCATCCCGAACTGCCGCACCTACGATCCGACCTACGGCTACGAGCTGGCGGTGATCATCCAGGACGGCATGAAGAAGATGACCGAAGAGCAACAGGACATCTTCTACTACATCACCGTGATGAACGAGTCGTACCAGCAGCCAGCCATGCCGGCCGGTGTCGAGGACGGCATCATCAAGGGCATGTACCTGCTCGAGGAAGACACCCGCGAAGCCGCGCACCACGTCCAGCTGATGGGCTCCGGCACCATCCTGCGCGAAGTCCGCGAAGCTGCGAAGATCCTGCGTGAAGAGTTCAACGTCGGCGCCGACGTTTGGAGCGTCACCAGCTTCAACGAACTGCGTCGCGACGGCCTGGCCGTGGAACGCGCCAACCGCCTCAAGCCTGGCCAGAAGCCACAGCAGACCTACGTCGAGCAGTGCCTGGCCGGTCGCAAGGGCCCGGTCATCGCCTCCACCGACTACATGAAGCTGTTCGCCGAGCAGATCCGCCAGTGGGTGCCGAGCAAAGAGTTCAAGGTCCTGGGTACCGACGGCTACGGTCGCAGCGACAGCCGCAAGAAGCTGCGTCACTTCTTCGAAGTCGACCGCCACTTCGTGGTGCTGGCTGCCCTGGAAGCCCTGGCTGACCGTGGCGAGATCGAACCCAAGGTTGTGGCTGACGCCATCGTCAAGTTCGGTATCGATCCGGACAAGCGCAACCCACTGGACTGCTGAGGAGTATTTTTAAGTGAGCGAACTCATTCGCGTACCTGACATCGGCAGCGGTGAAGGTGAAATCATCGAGCTGTTCGTCAAGGTCGGTGACCGTATCGAAGCAGACCAGAGCCTGCTGACCCTGGAGTCCGACAAGGCCTCCATGGAAATCCCTGCGCCCAAGGCCGGCGTGGTCAAGGAACTGAAGGTCAAGCTGGGCGACCGCCTGAAAGAAGGCGACGAGCTGCTGGTCCTGGAAGTCGAGGGCGCCGCCGCGGCGCCCGAGGCTCCGGCCGCGGCGGCCCCGGCTGCTGCTCCAGCGCCCGCCGCTGAAGCCGCCGCCCCGGCCCCTGCCGCCGCAGCCCCGGCTGCCGCCAGCGTGCAGGACATCCACGTGCCGGACATCGGCTCGTCGGGCAAGGCCAAGATCATCGAAGTGCTGGTCAAGGTCGGCGACACCGTCGAAGCCGACCAGTCGCTGATCACCCTGGAGTCCGACAAGGCCTCCATGGAGATCCCGTCGCCCGCCGCTGGCGTGATCGAAGCCGTGCTGTGCAAGCTGGAAGACGAAGTGGGCACCGGCGACCTGATCTTCAAGATCAAAGCCGCTGGCGCTGCCCCTGCTTCTGCTCCGGCACCAGCCGCCGCTCCGGCCAAGGCTGAGGCTGCTCCAGCCGCGGCGCCTGCCGCTGCCGCCCCGGCTGCTGCCCCTGCTCCGGTCGCCACCGCGCCGGCTGCTGGCAGCAACGCCAAGGTCCATGCCGGCCCTGCCGTTCGTCAGCTGGCCCGTGAATTCGGCGTCGACCTGGGTTCGGTCGCGGCTACCGGTCCGCACGGCCGCATCCTGAAAGAAGACGTGCAGGTCTACGTCAAGGCGATGATGCAGAAGGCCAAGGAAGCCCCGGCTGCCGGCGCTACCGGTGGTGCCGGCATCCCGCCGATCCCTGCCGTGGACTTCAGCAAGTTCGGCGAAGTCGAAGAAGTCGCCCTGACCCGCCTGATGCAGGTCGGTGCCGCCAACCTGCACCGCAGCTGGCTGAACGTGCCGCACGTGACCCAGTTCGACTCCGCCGACATCACCGAGCTGGAAGCCTTCCGCGTGGCGCAGAAGGCCGTGGCCGAGAAGGCTGGCGTCAAGCTGACCGTGCTGCCGCTGCTGCTCAAGGCCTGCGCCTTCCTGCTCAAGGAACTGCCGGACTTCAACAGCTCGCTGGCGCCAAGCGGCAAGGCGATCATCCGTAAGAAGTACGTGCACATCGGCTTCGCCGTGGACACTCCGGACGGCCTGCTGGTCCCTGTGATCAAGAATGTCGACCAGAAGAGCCTGCTGCAACTGGCTGCCGAGGCCGCCGCTCTGGCAGAGAAGGCACGCACCAAGAAGCTGTCGGCCGACGACATGCAGGGTGCCTGCTTCACCATCTCCAGCCTCGGCCACATTGGCGGTACCGGCTTCACGCCGATCGTCAACGCGCCTGAGGTGGCGATTCTCGGTGTGTCCAAGGCAACCATGCAACCGGTCTGGGATGGCAAGGCCTTCCAACCCAAGCTGATGCTGCCGCTGTCGCTGTCCTACGATCACCGTGTGATCAACGGCGCCGCCGCGGCGCGCTTCACCAAGCGCCTGGGCGACGTGTTGGGCGATATCCGCACCATGCTGCTGTAAACCGTTGCTTGCCTGCCCCTGTGTCGAGGGGCAGGTACCCTTTCGAGCTGCCACGCTCGTACCTCAACCCCGCCATCTGGCGGGGCTTTTTTTGTCCGCATGAATGCCACGACCCTGTAGGAGCCCGCTTGCTGGCGAACAGGTGCGTGGTTCGCCAGCAAGCTGGCTCCTACAGATTTCATGCAACTGGCCGACAACCTGTTCACAGCATCCCGCATGGCCGCTTGCCAGCCCACGGGACATGATGCAACCTTGCCCGATACGCCGGTTTCACGCCGTGCCCCCAGTTCAAGCGAGTCTTCGATGAAAAGCCAACCCGATGCCGCCAGCCGTGTGGCGGCCGAGGTCGTCACGCAGCTTCCCGTGCCCTCGCGGCTCGGCATGCTGCGTTTCGAACGGCTCAACGAAGCCAGCTGGGCCATGCTTTACCTCGACCCGGCCTGCGAACGCCAATTCGGCTTGCCCGCCGCCGAGCTGTGTGCCCTGATCGGCTCGCCCTACGCCAGCCTGATGGAGCCCGAGGCACGCTACAAGCTGCACGACGAGATCCAGTTGCAACTGAGCCAGCGCGGCTACTACCGGGTGCGCTACACCCTGCACGCCCACCCGGCGCCGCTGCGCCTGCTGGAAGTCGGTGAAAGCTACAAGCAGCACAACCGCCAACTGCTGCGCGGCTACCTGACCGTATTCGACCAGCAGGTCGATACCCCGGACCTCGACACCCACGACCTGGAGTCGCGCAACAACCGCCTGCAACTGGCCCTGCAACTGAACCAGCGAGCCCAGCAGGAACAGCTCGAGCACCTGGAGCGGGTGCGCGCCCAGCAAGACCTGATCCTGCGCCTGGCCCGCCAGCGCTACAGCATCGGCAACTCGCTGATCGAGGCCGCCGAACTGATCACCCAGAGCGCCTGCGAGATCTACAACGTCGACTGCGCCAGCATCTGGTACCTGCACGAGCAGCGTCTGGAGCCGATCATCGCCTGGTACCGCCGCGACCGGCAGCACCGCATGCCCGAGGCGATCGACGCCAGCCAGTTCCCCGACTACCTCGAGGCGCTGCACGCCAGCCGCGCCATCGACGCCCACAACGCCAGCCATGACCCGCGCACTCGCGAGATGGCCGAATCGCTGTACGCCAGCGACGACAACGCCATGCTCGACGCCAGCATCCGCATCGATGGCCAGGTGGTCGGTGTGCTGTGCCTGGAGCAGACCGGTCGCGCCCGGGCCTGGCAGTCGGATGAGATCGCCTTCGCCGGCGAGCTGGCCGACCAGTTCGCCCAGGTGATCAACAATCACAACCGGCGCACCGCCGCCAGCGCCCTGCACCTGTTCCAGCGCGCCGTGGAACAGAGCGCCAGCGCCTTCCTGCTGGTCAATCGCGACGGCGTGGTGGAATACGTCAACCCAAGCTTCACCGCCATCACCCAGTACAGCACCGAGGAGGTCCAGGGCCACCACCTGGGCGAGCTGCCGGCGCTGGAGAACCTTAGCGAGCTGCTGTTCGATTCGCCCTCGAGCCTGGCCATGGGCAATAGCTGGCAGGGCGAATTCAAGAGCCGGCGCAAGAACCTCGAACCCTACTGGGGCCAGCTGTCGATCTCCAAGGTGTACGGCGACAACCGCGAGCTGACCCACTACATCGGCATCTACGAGGACGTCACCCAGAGCAAGCTGGCCCAGCAGCGCATCGAGCGCCTGGCCTACACCGACAACCTGACCAACCTGGGCAACCGCCCGGCGTTCATCCGCAACCTCGACGAGCGTTTCGCCCGCGACAGCGACAGCCCGATCTGCCTGCTGCTGGTGGATATCGACAACTTCAAGCGGATCAACGACAGCCTCGGCCACCAGACCGGCGACAAGCTGCTGGTCAGCCTGGCCCGACGCCTGCGCAACAGCCTGAGCAATGGCGGCAGCCTGGCGCGCTTTGCCAGCAACGAATTCGCCGTGCTGCTCGACGACACCCACCTGGAAGACGGCCAGGGCGTCGCCCACCAGTTGCTGCGCACCCTCGACAAGCCGATGTTCGTCGACAACCAGTTGATCAACGTCACCGCCTCGGTAGGCCTGGCCTGCGCGCCGCTGCACGGCGCCGACCCGGCGACCCTGATGAAAAACGCCGGCCTGGCCCTGCACAAGGCCAAGGCCAACGGCAAGCACCAGGTCCAGGTGTTCACCGAGGTGCTCAACGCCGAGGCCAGCTACAAGCTGTTCGTCGAGAACAACCTGCGCCGCGCCCTGACCCAGAACGAACTGGAAGTGTTCTACCAGCCCAAGCTGTGCCTGCGCAGCGGCCGCCTGCTCGGGCTGGAGGCGCTGCTGCGCTGGAACCACCCCGAGCGCGGCATGATCCGCCCCGACCAGTTCATCAGCGTGGCCGAGGAAACCGGCCTGATCATTCCCATCGGCAAGTGGGTAGTGCGCCAGGCCTGCCGCATGAGCCAGCAACTGCGCGAAGCGGGCCTGGGCAACCTGCACGTGGCCATCAACCTGTCGCCCAAGCAGTTCTCCGACCCGGAGCTGGTCGCCTCGATCGGCACCATCCTCAAGGAGGAGGCGCTGCCGCCGCACCTGCTCGAGCTGGAGCTGACCGAAGGCCTGCTGCTGGAGGCCACCGAGGACACCCATCGCCAGCTCGACGAGCTCAAGGCCCTGGGCCTGACCCTGGCCATGGACGATTTCGGCACCGGCTATTCGTCGCTGAGCTACCTGAAGAAATTCCCGATCGACATCATCAAGATCGACCGCAGCTTCATCAACGAGATCCCCGACAACCAGGATGACATGGAGATCACCTCGGCAGTGGTGGCCATGGCCCACAACCTCAAGCTCAAGGTGGTGGCCGAAGGGATCGAGACGCCCGAGCAGTTGGCGTTCCTGCGCCGCCACCGCTGCGACGTCGGCCAGGGTTATCTGTTCGACCGGCCGATTCCGGGACGTGAGCTGAGCGAGAAACTGCGCCGCTATCCGCGCGGGCCGATGGACTGACAGCGGCGCAAACCTCGGGCACTATAGGGACCATTCGGCCCCATTCGCCGGCAAGCCGGCTCCTACGTAGGAGCCGGCTTGCCGGCGAATGGCCCACCCCCTATCCAACTGGAAAATTCAGAGGAACGGCCATGGTCCTGCGTTCGCAAATCCTGGTGAACAAAAACGTCCTGCCCACCGCGGAACAGGCCCTGCCTGGCCGCGAAACCCCGATGACCCTGCCCGAGTTCCACTACGTGTTCGAAGGCACCCCGCTGCTTGGCCCGTTCTTCGAAGGCGACATCGACTTCGCCATCTTCGGCCTGGGTTGCTTCTGGGGCGCCGAACGGCGCTTCTGGCAGCGCGAAGGCGTGGTCAGCACCGTGGTCGGCTACGCCGGCGGCTTCACCCCCAACCCCACCTACGAGGAAGTCTGTTCGGGCCTGACCGGCCACACCGAGGTGGTGCTGGTGGTGTTCGACAAGAACAAGGTCAGTTACCGCGAACTGCTGGCGATGTTCTGGGAGCTGCACAACCCGACCCAGGGCATGCGCCAGGGCAATGACGTCGGCACCCAGTATCGCTCGGCGATCTATTGCACCTCGCCGCAGCAACTCGAGCAAGCCCAGGCCAGCCAGGCCGCCTTCCAGGCCGAGCTGAGCAAGGCCGGCTTCGGCGCGATCACCACCGAGATCGCCCAGGCGCCGACCGTGTACTTCGCCGAGGCCTACCACCAGCAGTACCTGGCCAAGAACCCGGACGGCTACTGCGGCATCGGTGGCACTGGCGTGTGCCTGCCGCCCAGCCTGCAAGGTAACTGAGCCATGATCCTGTTCCATTCACCGCTGTCGCCGTTCGTGCGCAAGGTCATGATCGTGCTGCACGAGACCGGCCAATTGGAGCGCGTCAGCCTGCAGGGCGTGAACATCAGCCCGGTGAATGGTGACGCGCAGCTCAACCAGGGCAACCCGATCGGCAAGATCCCGGCCCTGCGCCTGGACGATGGCAGCGTGCTGCATGACAGCCGGGTGATCTGCGAGTATCTCGACACCCAGCATGTCGGCCTGCCGCTAGTGCCTCGCGAGGGCTCGATGCGCTGGCGGCGCCTGACCCTGGCGTCCCAGGCCGACGCGATCATGGATGCCGCGGTGGCCACGCGCTACGAGACCTTCCTGCGCCCGGCGGACAAACAATGGGACGGCTGGGTCGAGGCCCAGGGCGAGAAGATTCGCCGCGGGCTGGCGAATCTGGAACAGGAGCACCTGGCAGAGATCATCTCCGGGTTCGATATCGCCTCCATCGGCGTGGCCTGCGCCCTGGGTTACCTGGATCTGCGCCAGCCAGCGTTCGACTGGCGATCGCTGTACCCAGGGCTGGCCACCTGGTTCGCCCAGGTCAGCCAGCGGCCGTCGATGCTGGCCAGCGCTCCCTGAAGGGCCTCGCTAACCGGGTAGGAGCCAGCCTTGCTGGCGAAGCAGGCAACGCGGTGGATGGCACCGGCGGCGCCGGTGTTCGCCAGCAAGGCTGGCTTCTACCGCCGGCGTGCCGGCAAATAGCGTACTGATGCGAACCGCCAACCAGCGCCCAAGCTCCCTATCCTCCCTCATGCCGCCCTCCCCACCCGCGACCAGTCCAGCCGCCGGGTCAATACCATGAACACCCCAAGCAAGCCGAAGCACAGCAGCGAGCCCATCAGCAGCGCGTAGTCCTCGGCGCTCAGCAGCCCATAAAGCATCGCGTACAACGCCGCCAGCCCCGCCGCGAAGCCGACTCCACGGCCCAGGCTGCGCAGCACATGCGCCAGGTAGAAGCCGATCAGCAGCACACAGGCCGAGGCCGACAAGCCATAGGCCAGGGCGAAGCCCAGGTGCTCGGACAGCGACAGCAACAGCAGGTAGAAAAACGCCAGCGCCACGCCCACCAGGATGTACTGCACCGGATGCACGCTCAGGTGCTTCAACACCTCGAAGAGGAAGAAGCCGGCAAAGGTCAGAGCGATGAACAGCAACGCATACTTGATCGCCCGTTCGCTCTTGAGGTACTGGTCCACCGGATCGACGAAGCTCACGCCAAAGGTCGGGCCGGTGAAGTCCGCGCACTGCTGGGCGCCGACGCACTGACGCAGGGCATCTTCCAGGTTGGTGGCGAAGAACGAGGTCTGCCAGTGGGCGCTGAAGCCCTGGTCATCGATGGCCCGGCGGCTGGGCAGGTAGCTACCGATAAAGCTTGGGTGCGGCCAGTTGGCGCGCATGTCCACACTGCTGCTGCGGCCCACCGGCAGCACATGCAACTGGCCGGTGCCCTGCAAGACCAGGTCGAAGCCGTAGGCGAACTCGCGGGCCTGTTGGCCATCGAGCTGGGGCAGGCCGACATGCACGCCGCCACGCAGCCAGTCCAGGCCAGTGCCCGCCTCGAACGCCAGACGCTGGTCGTCGAAGGTCAACTCCAGACCGTTCTCGATACCGCGGATATCACTGATCCCGACCGCCAGGTACGGCTTGTCGAAGCGGTAGTCCTGGTAGTCCTTGTCGATACCCCAGCGCTCCGGCAGCTTGAAGCGCCCGCTGATACGGCTCTTGGCGTGGAACAGCCGCGCCTGGTAGATGCCGCGGGCGCGCAGTTCGGTGTCAACGCCGACATCGGCCTCGAAGGTTTCTGGCAGGAAGTACAGATTGCCCGTGACCGTGCTGGTTTCCTGCACGCTCTGGCCGTCCTTGTCGATCCAGCGCCGCTCGTACTTGCGGTACGGCACCACCAGCAAGGGACCGGTGATCTGCTGGTCGAAGCTGGAGCTCTGGGCGATGTCGCGCAACACGCCGTCGCGCAGCGCCTGGCGCTCATCGATCAGGCCGCCGATCATCAGCAGGGGGATCAGCAACAGCAGGATCAGCACGGCAATCAGGCCGAGCTTGAAACCGAGGGTCTTGTTCATGGGTAGGGCTCCGTTTGCGATGGCGGCAGTGTCTGCCTGCTACATGGAGCCTTCAGGGAGCGAATGTGGAGATTGTGTGGAGAATGGGCCGCAAAGCGGCCTCGGTACTTCAGTTGAACCGTCGCGCCGGCAACCAGAGCCGCACCCGTACCCCATCCTCGACGTTGTCCACGGCCAATGCCCCACCATGCAACTGCATCACCTCGGCCACGAAGTTCAGCCCCAACCCAGTGCTCTTGCGCCCGGTGGCGGGCCTTGGCAGCGAATAGAATCGCTCGCTCACCCGTTCCAGCGCATAGTCGGGAATGGCCGGCCCCTGGTTGACCAGGCTCAGCGCCACCCGCTCGCCTGCGACCTCCAGCGCAAAGGCCAACATGCCTTGCGCTGGGGTGAAGTCCAGCGCGTTGTCCAGCAGGTTGGCCAGGGCCTGGCGCATCAGGAACGGGTCGCAGAGCAGCCTGGCGCTGGCCGGTATGTCCTGGCGCACCCCTACCCCTGCCGCCTCGATACGCGCGCCCTGGGCCAGCAGCAGCTCCTCCACCAGCCCCGCCAGCGGCACCTGCTGTTCGTCCTCCAACGCCTGCATCTGTTCGACCCGGGCCAGGTTGAGCAGGCGCTCGATCATCTGCTGCAAGCGCTCGCTTTCGCGCTCGATATTGCCGGCGAAACGCGCCCGCTGCGCATCCGCCATCTCGCCCTGCAACAGCTCGGAAGCGCCGCGTATCGCCGCCAGCGGGCTTTTCAGCTCATGGGTGAGGGTGTGCACGTAGCGCTCGACATAGGCCTTGCCCTCCAGCTGCGTGCGCATGCGCTCCACCGCCGTGGCCAGTTGCAGCAGCTCGCCGCCCTTGTAGTGCGGCAAGGCGGCGCGCTCGCCCGCGCTGACCGCCTGGGCGTAGTGGGTGAGCCGCCGCAGCGAGCGGGCCAGCCACCATGACAGTGCCGCGCCGACCAGCAAGCCGAGCACGATCAGGCCCAGGCCCAGGCTCAACAGGCGCTGTTCGGAGCGGTCGATGTAGGGTTGCAGCGAGCTGTTGGGCTTGGCCACGGTGACCACGCCGATGACCCGGCCCTCATCGAGGATCGGCGCCGCCACATGCATCACCGAGGTGCTCTCGTCGTCCGGGTCACTGCGGGTCGAGCGCGCGCCGTACTGGCCACGCAGGGTCAGGTAGACATCGTTCCAGCGCGAATAGTCCTTGCCCAGGTCCTGTCCGGTGGAGTCGAGCAGCACGATGCCATTGGCGTCGGTCACGTAGATACGGTGACTGACCTGGTTCTTCGCCAGCCCCCAGATCTGCGCGCTGGGGCGCCGTTCGCCATAGGCCTTAAGCACCTGGGCCAGCCGGCTCTGGTCCAGGGTGCCGCGCTTGACGTCGTCGCGCAGGATCTCCGCCAGCAGGTTGGCGGTGTCCACCAGGGTCTCCTCGGACGACTGGCGCACCACCGGGCGAATCTGCTCGCGCACGGTGTTGAGCAGGAAATAGCCGGCCAGCCCGACGAACAGGAAGTACACCAGGAAAATCCGAATGCCCAGGCGCATCAGGCGTGTTCCGGGCTGTAGCTGTAGCCCAGGCCGCGATGGGTCTGGATCGGCTCGGCGTCGGGTACCACCTGGCGCAGTTTGGCGCGCAGGCCCTTGATATGGCTGTCGATAGTGCGCTCGTAGCCGGCGTCCGAGGCCACGCCCAGGCGGTCGAGCAACTGTTCGCGGCTCAATACCCGCCGCGGCTGTTCGAGCAGGCTTTGCAGCAGGCGAAACTCGTGACGGGTCAGGGCCAGCGGCTGGTTGCGATAGACGATGCGCATGGCCAGCGTGTCGAGCTGAAACGGCGATGCCTGCTCGACCGGCTCTGGCCGGGGTGCCATGCGCTTGAGGATCGCCCGCACCCGCGCGGCCACCTCACGGGGGCTGAACGGCTTGACCACGTAATCGTCGGCGCCGATTTCCAGGCCCAGCACCCGATCGATCTCGGCATCGCGGGCACTGAGGAACATCACCGGCACCTCGCTGAAGCGGCGCAGCTGGCGACAGGTTTCGAAGCCGCTGATATCGGGCAGGCCGATGTCGAGGATCACCAGGTCGGCCGGACGCAGGCGCTGCTGCTCGACGGCGGCGCTGCCCAGGCTCACCCACTCAGTGCTGTGGCCATCGGCCTGCAGGGCAAAGATCAGGGTGTCGGCGATGGCGGATTCGTCTTCGACAATGAGGATATGGGGCATCTGAGCGGCAAGCCTCGAGCTGCAAGCTTCAAGTGAAAGCGGATCGCGGCAACTTACACCGATCCGCCGTTTCTTGCAGCTTGTCGCTCAATGCTTGCGGCTGCTGGATCAGCAGCCCGGGTTGCCCGCCGTGAATTTCGCGCGCGGATCCACCGCCGCCTTGAACTTGCGCAGGGCCTTGGAGCCGATCAGCAGCGGGTAGCGGAAGTTGCTGCGGTCGACCAAGTTGACCTCCACGGTGCGCTTCACATCGCCCAGGCACATTTCCAGGTCGATCACCGGGCGGTGAGAGAGCGCTGGCGCCTCTTCCTCGTCTTCTTCATCGGCGCGGTTCTTGATCTTGCTGATGCGCGACACTTCATGCTCGTAGACCTTGTCGCTGGCGCCTTCGGTGGCCAGGCGAAAGCGCACCCACTCGTTGCCGTCGCGGCTGAACATCTCGATGTCCTTGGCCGACAACGAGGCGGTCCAGGCACCGGTGTCCATCTTGGCTTTGAGGGTGTGGCCGATTTCCGGCAGCTTGATGTTCTCGTAGCGTCCGTAGATCGTCGGTTCGGCGGCCATGACCGGCAGCGCCAGCAGGGACAGCAGGGCAAGCAAGGATTTCACGGGCAAGGCTTCCTTGAGTTGGGACAGTGCTTAGACTACGCAGGCAGGATAGGTTCGTTGCCACAGGGTAAACAACACAATGTGAAACATTTGTCCCAGTTAATGGACGTACGACGTTTGGCGTAGGCCGCTGCCCTGCTTATCATTGCCAACCGTTTACCTCACACAACAAGAGTTCCCTTATGCGTCGCCTGCTGACCGGCATCCTCACCCTCTCCCTGCTGCTGCTCAACACCCTGGTGCTGATCGGCCCGCTGCTGGTCTTCGCCCTGCTCAAGCTGGTCTTGCCCGGTCGGGGCCGCGACTACGCCTCGGCGGCGGTGATGTGGATCGCCGAAACCTGGTCGGAAATCGACAAGGCCATCTTCGCCCTGTGCATCCCTACCCAGTGGGACATCCGCGGCGTCGACAAACTGCGCCAGGACACCTCCTACCTGTGCGTCAGCAACCATCAAACCTGGGTCGACATCCCCGCGCTGATCGAAAGCCTCAACCGCCGGGTGCCATTCTTCAAGTTCTTCCTCAAGAAGGAACTGATCTGGGTACCGCTGCTGGGCCTGGCCTGGTGGGCGCTGGACTACCCGTTCATGAAGCGCTACAGCAAGGCCTTCCTCGACAAGCACCCCGAGCTCAAGGGCACCGACCTGGAAATCACCAAGGCCGCCTGCGAGCTGTTCAAGCGCCAGCCGGTGACCGTGGTCAACTACCTCGAAGGCACCCGTTTCACCGAGGCCAAGCGCGCGCAGCAGCAATCGCCCTACCGCCACCTGCTCAAGCCCAAGGCCGGCGGCGTGGCCTTCGTCTTGGCGGCGCTGGGCGAGCAACTGGACGCGCTGCTGGACGTGACCATCGTCTATCCCGGTGACCAGGCGCCGGGGTTCTGGGCGCTACTCAACGGCAGCATCAGCCGGGTGATCATCGATATCCGCGTACGCGAACTGGACCCGGCGCTGTGCGCGGGCGATTACGAGAACGACCCGGCGTTCCGCCAGACCGTGCAGGCGTGGGTCAACCAGCTGTGGCTGGACAAGGACCAGCGTATCGAGGAGCTACGCGCCGAGATGCGCTGAAGCCACACGCGGTCCTACAATGTCCGCGTCAGGCACTCAGACCGATGGCTGGCTCAACGGCGCAGGGGTGTTCCACAAGTTTCCCAGATTCTGCAGCAACGACCCGGCAATCCCCTGCTGCCCCAGGTACTGCAGGATCAGCGGCGCGAACTGGCCGATCATGCCGGTATCCATGCCCAGCGCCTTGAACGCATTGTCCAGGTCGCCGCGGTTCTCCACCTGGTTGCCCAGGGCGTTGCTCAAGGCAGGGGCAGTCTTGTCGTTGCCCAGCAACTGCCCCAGGCCACTCAGGCCGCCCAATCCATTGGCACCGGACAGCAGGTCCAGGCCCGGCACCGCCTTGGTCAGCTGGCCATAGTCATCGCTGCTCAGGTTGTTGCGTGCCAGCCCCAGCATCGCCCCGGCACCGCCAACGGCCTGCTCGGGGGTGATCTTCAATTCGCTGCCCAAGGTGTTGAGCAGGTTGGCCTGGGCGGCGGGCGCCTGGACCTGGCCATTCTGCTGCGGGCTTTGCGCGGCGGACACGGCATTGGCGACGTCGCTTAAGTTGAAGGCGAACACCGGGCTTGCGGCCAGGGTCATCAGGGTTGCCAGGGTGAGTGCTTTCATCGGGAGGGACCTCGGTCGGCCGGAATGGCCGGGAAACGAGGCATATGACTGGCACGCCGAAGCTTTGTTCCGGGCCGGCCATCGCTCGGCAAGCCGCCCCCGCCAGGAAGCGGCTTGCCGGCGAACGCGCTTACGCGGCGCTGAAGGTCCTGTGCGGGTCGATGACGAATTTCTTCGGCACGCCGGCATCGAACTCACCATAGCCTTCCGGCGCCTGGTCGAGGCTGATCACCTGCACCCCCACCACTTCGGCGATGTTGATGCGGTCCCACATGATCGCCTGCATCAGCTGACGGTTGTACTTCATGGTCGGGGTCTGGCCGGTGTGGAAGCTGTGCGACTTGGCCCAACCCAGGCCGAAGCGGATGCTCAGCGCGCCGATCTTGGCCGCGGCATCCACCGCGCCCGGGTCCTCGGTCACGTAAAGGCCCGGGATACCGATCTTGCCGGCGACACGAGTCACCTGCATCAGCGAGTTGAGCACGGTGGCCGGGGCCTCGTGCTTGGCGCCTTCATGGCCATGGCCACGAGCCTCGAAGCCGACCGCGTCAACAGCGCAGTCGACTTCCGGCTCGCCGAGGATGTCGACGATCTGCTCGTGCAGCGGCGTGTCCTTGGACAGGTCGACCACTTCGAAGCCCTGGGCCTTGGCGTGGGCCAGGCGGGCCGGATTGAGGTCGCCGACGATCACGCAGGCGGCGCCCAGCAAGCGGGCGGACGCGGCGGCGGCCAGGCCGACCGGGCCGGCACCGGCGACATACACGGTGCTGCCTGGGCCAACACCGGCGGTGACAGCACCGTGGTAGCCGGTGGGCAAGATGTCCGACAGGCAGGTCAGGTCGCGAATCTTGGCCATCGCCTTGTCGCGGTCGGGCAGTTTCAGCAGGTTGAAGTCGGCATACGGCACCAGCACGTACTCGGCCTGGCCACCCGTCCAGTCGCCCATGTCGACATAGCCATAGGCGCCACCGGCGCGGGCCGGGTTGACGGTGAGGCAGACACCCGTGTGCATCTCCTTGCACGAACGGCAGCGGCCACAGGCGACGTTGAAGGGTACCGAGACCAGGTCACCGATTTTCAGGCGCTCGACGTCACGCCCCATCTCGACGATTTCACCGGTGATTTCGTGGCCTAGCACCAGGCCGACCTGGGCGGTGGTGCGGCCGCGGACCATGTGCTGGTCAGAGCCGCAGATGTTGGTGGAGACCACCTTGAGGATGACACCGTGCTCGATCTTCTTGCCGCGCGGGTCCTGCATCTTGGGGTAGTCGATCTTCTGCACCTCGACCTTGCCCGCGCCGAGATACACCACTCCACGGTTACCAGACATGCTCTTACCTCGCTTGATTTGTATTTATGCAGCGGTGGTGGAAAGCGCCGCCGTTTCCGTGGGCGGCCTGTGTTACTGGAATGAGGGGGATTGTGGGCTGGATAGGTGGTGGGGCGGTGACTGGATGCGACAGGGGGATGTCTGATAACGCCGAAGCACCGCCTACCCTGTAGGAGCCTTGCTGGCGAATAGCAGCAACTGCGTGGCGCGGCGGTTCGCCAGCAAGGCTGGCTCCTACAGGAATCGTGGCAAATCAGAGCACCACGGTGCGATTGGCATTGAGGAACACCCGCCGCTCGATGTGATACCCCACCGCCCGCGCCAAGGTCAGGCACTCGATATCCCGCCCCTTGGCAATCAGGTCCTCGGGGTAGTGGCCATGGTCCACCACCTCGACCCCCTGGGCGATGATCGGCCCTTCGTCCAGGTCGTTGTTGATGTAGTGCGCCGTGGCGCCAACCATCTTCACGCCCTTGTTGTAGGCCTGGTGATACGGCTTGGCCCCCTTGAACCCCGGCAGCAACGAGTGATGGATGTTGATCGCCCAGCCATCCAGGCGCCGGCACAGCTCCGGCGACAGCACCTGCATGTAGCGGGCAAGAATGACCAGCTCGGCACCACTCTGCTCGATCACCTGCAGCACCTTGCGCTCCTGCGCCGGCTTGTCGTTGGGATCGAGGGCGAAGTGGTAGTAGGGAATCTTGTGCCAATGCGCCAGGGGTTCGAGGTCGGGGTGGTTGGACACCACCGCGACCACGTCCATGGCCAGCTGGCCGATGCGCTGGCGGTACAGCAGGTCGTTCAGGCAATGGTCGGCCTTGGACACCATGATCACCACCTTGGGGCGGTGGTTGGGCGCGGTCAGCTCGAAGGCCATGCCGAAGGCTTCGCTGCGCTCAGCCAGGCCTGCGCGAAAACCGTCTTCGTCGAAAGCGTCCGGGGCGCGGAACTCCACGCGAATGAAGAACCGCCCCGACAGCCGGTCGTCGAAGGAATGGTGCTCGGTGACGTAGCAGCGCTGCTCGTAGAGATGACGCGTCACCACATCGACCGTGCCGAGCATGCTCGGGCAGTCGGCGGTGAGAATCCAGGTGTCCGGTGCCCGACTCATGGTGCTGCTCCTTAGGCTTCGATGGCCAGGCCGTACTCGGCCGATGCGTCCTGCAGCCACAGCCACCAGTAGTCGGAGAAGCTGCGGCGGATCACCAGCTCCCAGGTGTCCTCGGCGGTGCGGCGGATCACCAGTTGCGACTTGGCGAACACGGTGCCGACGGCCTTGCCGACCGGGAAGTTGTTCGGATGCACATCATAGCTGGTGGATTTCATCAGAACATCGCGCACGTTCGGGCCGCGCAGCTCGAGCAGGGTCTGCCCGCCGCTGACGTTGACCACCTGGACATGCTGGCCGTCGAGGGCGTCGCGCAGCTTCTGCTCGACGGCGAACTCCTGGCCGCCGGGGACGATCAGCAGGTACTCGTCCGGGCCCATCCACTGCAGCGACATCTCGCCGTTGGCGACCACGGTAAGGGCCACCGGCAGTTCCAGGCCCAGGGCCTTGTGCACGGCGCCAGCGAAGGCCGGATCATGGCCATCGCCACGCAGGGTCAGGTGGCCGAGGAATTTCTTTTCGCGCAGGGTCACGCCTGCGTTCTTGCGGCCCTTGCCGACCAGGCTGGCCAGGTCGGCGTGGTGCAGTGGCGACTGGGCCTTGGCGTCGGCGCCGGGGTTTTGCTGGAAGACGTTGATAGCGCTCATTTGTTACCTGCCTTGAATTCTTGTTCGTCGATACGACGCAGCGGTGTGGTGAGGCCCAGGGCCCTGTTCGCCGGCAAGCCGGCTCCTACAGGAACGCGGCCTACCTCCACAATCCCTGAAATCAAACGTTCTGCCGCTCACCCTTCGGATCGAAGAACACCGAAGACACGATCTCGGCCTCGATCACGCTGCCATCGGCCTGCGGCGAATACACCCGCTCGCCCATGCGCTTGAGGCCGCCCTTGACCACGCCCATGGCGAACGAATAGCCCAGGGAGTTGGCCGCATAGCTGGAGGTGACGTGGCCAACCATGTCCATCGGGATCGGCTGCTTGGGGTCGAATACCAGCTGCGCCCCCTCCGGCAGCCAGACGTTCGGGTCTACTGGCTTCAACCCCACCAGCTGCTTGCGGTTCTCGCGGGTGGTGTCCTCGCGGTTCATGCCGCGCAGGCCGATCCACGAGAAGGCCTTGTTGCGGCCCACGCACCAGCTCATGTTGAGGTCGTCCGGGGTCATCGAGCCGTCGGTGTCCTGGCCGACGATGATGAAGCCCTTCTCGGCGCGCAGCACGTGCATGGTCTCGGTGCCGTAGGGGGTCAGGTTGTACTTTTTGCCCGCCTCGACGATCTGCTCCAGCACGCCCATGGCGTAGTTGGCCTGCACGTTGATCTCGTACGACAGCTCGCCGGTGAACGAGATGCGGAACACCCGCGCCGGCACGCCGCCGACCAGGCCTTCCTTCCAGCTCATGAACGGGAAGCCGTCCTTGTCCAGGTCGATGTCGCTGATCTCGGCCAACAGCTTGCGGCTGTTGGGGCCGGACAGGGTCATGGTCGCCCAGTGGTCGGTGACCGAGGTGAAGTACACCTTCATTTCCGGCCATTCGGTCTGGTGGTACAGCTCCAGCCATTGCAGCACGCGGGCGGCGCCGCCGGTGGTGGTGGTCATGATGAAGTGGTTGTCGCCGACGCAGGCGGTGACGCCGTCGTCGAAGACCATGCCGTCTTCCTTGCACATCAGGCCGTAGCGGGCCTTGCCCACGTCGAGCTTGGTCCAGGCGTTGCTGTAGATGCGGTTGAGGAACTCGCGGGCGTCCGGGCCCTGGATATCGATCTTGCCCAGGGTCGAGGCGTCCAGCAGGCCGACGCTGTCACGCACGGCCTTGCATTCGCGGGCCACGGCGCTGTGGATGTCTTCGCCGGGCTTGGGGAAGTACCACGGGCGCTTCCATTGGCCGACGTCCTCGAACTCGGCGCCGTTCTTGATGTGCCAGGCATGCAGGGCGGTGAAGCGCACCGGCTCGAACAGGTGGCCGCAGTGCCGGCCGGCTACCGCGCCGAAGGTCACCGGCGTGTAGTTGGGGCGGAACATGGTGGTGCCCATTTCCGGGATGCCGATCCCGAGCGAACGGGCGGCGATGGCCAGGCCGTTGATGTTGCCCAGCTTGCCCTGGTCGGTGCCGAAGCCCAGCGCGGTGTAGCGCTTGACGTGCTCGACCGATTCGAAGCCTTCGCGGGTGGCCAGCTCGATGGCGGCGGCGGTGACGTCGTTCTGCTGGTCGACGAACTGCTTCGGCGCACGGGCGGTGCCTTTGTCGTGGGGCACCTGGAACAGCGCCACGGTGGCCTCTTCCTTGCGGGCCAAGGTTTTCGGCACGGTGCCGATGCTGGCCTTGAAACCGGCTTCGGTGGCAGCGCGCACGCCACCTTCGAAGCCGTCGGCGATCACATCGCCCAGGGCATAGACGCCATTCACGCCACCGACGCACACGCGCTTCTGCGGGGCATCGCCGGGCACGAAGCCAAGGATGTCCTCACGCCACACCGGGCGACCGCCCAGGTGCGAAGCCAGGTGCACCACCGGGCTGTAGCCGCCGGAGGTGGCGATCAGGTCGCAGTCGAGGGTTTCACCAGGGCTGGTGACCTTGTGCGCCTGCACATCGATGGCGGCCACGCGGGCGCCGGTGACGTGCTTGCTGCCCTTGGCCTCGATCACGGCGCTGGAGGTGAGGATGCGGATGCCCTTGGCGCGGGCTTCCTCGACCAGCGAACCACGTGGGTTGTGGCGCGCATCGGCGATGGCGACCACCTGCAGGCCGGCGTCGTGCCAGTCCAGCGCGGCGCGGTAGGCATGGTCGTTGTTGGTCGACAGCACCAGCTTGCGGCCCGGGGCGACGCCATAACGGCGCACGTAAGTGGACACGGCGCCGGCCAGCATGTTGCCCGGCAGGTCGTTGTTGCCGTACACCAGCGGACGCTCATGGGCGCCAGCCGCCAGCACCACGCGGTTGGCGCGCACGCGGTGCACGCGCTGACGCACCTGGCCGATCGGGGCGCGGTCGCCGAGGTGATCGGTGAGCCGTTCATGGATGGTCAGGAAGTTGTGGTCGTGGTAGCCATTGACCGTGCTGCGCGGCAGCAGGGTAACTTCCGGCAGGCTTTCCAGCTCGGCCACAACCGCATTGACCCAATCGGCGGCCGGTTTGCCGTCGAGGGTTTCGCGGCTGTCGAGCAAGGTGCCGCCGAACTCTTCCTGCTCGTCCGCCAGGATCACCCTGGCACCGCTACGCGCGGCAGCCAGAGCGGCGGCCAGGCCGGCGGGGCCAGCGCCGACGATCAGCACGTCGCAGTGCTGGTTCATGTAGTCGTAGCTGTCCGGGTCGTTCTGCAGCGGTGCGCGACCCAGGCCCGCCGCCTTGCGGATGTACTTCTCGTAGGTCATCCAGAACGACTTGGGGTACATGAAGGTCTTGTAGTAGAACCCGGGCGGCATCATGTTGCCGCCGACCTTGCCGATGATGCCCATCATGTCGTTGTTGACGTTCGGCCAGCCGTTGGTGCTGGTGGCAACCAGGCCGGCGTACAGCGCCTGCTGGGTGGCACGCACGTTGGGGATCTGGGTGGCTTCGCTGGCGCCGATCTGCAGGATCGCATTCGGCTCTTCGGTACCGGCGGCGATGATCCCGCGCGGGCGCGAGTACTTGAAGCTGCGCCCGACGATATCGACGCCGTTGGCCAGCAGCGCGGCGGCCAGGGTGTCGCCGGCATAGCCCTGGTAGGTCTTGCCGTTGAAGGTGAAGTTCAGCACCTTGCTGCGGTCGATACGGCCGCCGCTGGCGAGGCGATAGGTCTGGCTCATACTTTTTCCCCTTGGCCCTTGGCGGTCGCTGGCGCGGTGCTCTGTTTCGAGGTGGCGGTGACCTGCGGTTTCTCGCCGATCTTGTAGGTTTCCAGAATCTCGTAGGTCACCGTGTCACGGGTGACGTTGAAGTACTGGCGGCAGCCGGCGACGTGGTCCCACAGCTCGTGGTGGATGCCACGCGGGTTATCGCGGAAGAACATGTAGGTGCCCCACTCCTCGTCGGAGCAGGCGTTCGGGTCCAGCGGGCGGGCGATGTGGGCCTGGCCGGACGCGTGGAATTCTTCCTCGGAGCGCAGCTCGCCGCAGTGGGGACAGAAGATTTGCAACATGACGGTTGTCTCCGGGTCAGTGGGCGACGGCAGCGGCGCCGTGTTCGTCGATCAGCGCACCGTTGTAGAAACGGTCGATGGAGAAAGGCGCGGCCAGCGGGTGCATCTCGCCCTTGGCCAGGCTCGCGGCGAACACGTTGCCCGAGCCTGGTGTGGCCTTGAAGCCGCCGGTGCCCCAGCCGCAATTGAAGAACATGTTCTTCACCGGGGTCTTGGAGATGATCGGGCAGGCGTCGGGAGTGGTGTCGACGATGCCGCCCCACTGGCGGTTCATGCGCACGCGCGAGAGGATCGGGAACATCTCGACGATCGCCTGCAGGGTGTGCTCGATGACCGGGTACGAACCGCGCTGGCCGTAGCCAACCCAGCCGTCGATACCGGCGCCGATCACCAGGTCGCCCTTGTCGGATTGGCTGATGTAGCCGTGCACGGCGTTGGACATGATCACGCTGTCGATGATCGGCTTGATCGGCTCCGATACCAGCGCCTGCAACGGGTGCGACTCCAGCGGCAGGCGGAAGCCGGCGAGCTTGGCCATGTGCCCGGAGTTGCCGGCGGTGACCACGCCGACGCGCTTGGCGCCGATGAAGCCCTTGTTGGTCTCGACACCGATCACCGCGCCGTTTTCCTTACGGAAGCCGATCACTTCGGTCTGCTGGATCAGATCCACGCCCAGGGCATCGGCGGCCCGGGCGAAGCCCCAGGCCACGGCATCATGGCGAGCCACGCCGCCACGGCGCTGCACGGTGGCGCCGAGGATCGGGTAGCGGGTGTTCTTCGAGCAGTCGAGATAGGGGATCTCGGCCGCCACTTGCTCGGTGCGGATCAGTTCGCCGTCGACGCCGTTGAGGCGGTTGGCGTTGACCCGGCGCTCGGAATCACGGATGTCCTGCAGGGTGTGGCACAGGTTGTAGACGCCGCGCTGGGAGAACATCACGTTGTAGTTGATGTCCTGCGAGAGGCCTTCCCACAGCTTCATGGCGTGCTCGTACAAGTGCGCCGACTCGTCCCACAGATAGTTGGAACGCACGATGGTGGTGTTGCGGGCGGTGTTGCCGCCGCCCAGGTAGCCCTTCTCGATCACCGCGACGTTGGTGATGCCGTGCTCCTTGGCCAGGTAGTAGGCGGTGGCCAGGCCATGGCCGCCACCGCCGACGATGACCACGTCGTAGACCTTCTTCGGCGTTGGCGTGCGCCACATGCGCTGCCAGTTTTCGTGGTGGCTGAGGGAGTGCTTGAAGAGGCCGAAGCCCGAGTAACGTTGCATGGTGTTCTGCTCCACTCAGCGGTAGACCGGGAAGTCGGCGCACAGCGCGGCGACGTTCTTGGCCACATCGGCCTCGACATCGGCGTCGCCCAGGTTGTCCAGCACATCGCAGATCCAGCCAGCCAGGGCCACGCACTGGGCGACCTTGAAGCCACGGGTGGTGACGGCCGGGGTGCCGATGCGCAGGCCCGAGGTGACGAAAGGCGACTGCGGGTCGTTAGGCACGGCGTTCTTGTTGACGGTGATATGGGCGCGGCCCAAGGCGGCGTCGGCGTCCTTGCCGGTCAGGCCCTGGCGAATCAGGCTGACCAGGAACAGGTGGTTGTCGGTGCCGCCCGACACAACGTCGTAGCCGCGCTCGATGAACACCTGGGCCATGGCCTGGGCGTTTTCGATCACTTGCTTCTGGTAGCTCTTGAACTCAGGTTCCAGCGCCTCCTTGAAGCACACCGCCTTGGCGGCGATCACGTGCATCAACGGGCCGCCCTGGGCGCCGGGGAACACCGCGGCGTTGAGCTTCTTCTCGATCTCTTCGTTGGCCTTGGCCAGGATCAGGCCGCCACGTGGACCGCGCAGGGTCTTGTGGGTGGTGGTGGTGACCACGTCGGCGAATGGGATCGGGTTGGGGTACAAGCCGGCGGCGACCAGGCCGGCGACGTGAGCCATGTCGACGAACAGCAGCGCGCCGACTTTATCGGCGATCTGGCGGAAACGCGGGAAATCCAGGGTCTTGGAGTAGGCCGAGAAGCCGGCGACGATCATCTTCGGCTTGTGTTCCACGGCCAGGCGCTCGACTTCGTCGTAGTCGATCAAGCCGGTTGCGGTGTCGATCCCGTATTGAACCGCGTTGTACAGCTTGCCCGAGGACGACACCTTGGCGCCGTGGGTCAGGTGGCCGCCGTGGGCCAGGCTCATGCCCAGGATGGTGTCACCGGCCTGCAGCAGGGCCAGGTACACGGCGCTGTTGGCCGAGGAGCCGGAGTGCGGTTGGACGTTGGCGTAGTCGGCGCCGAACAGCTGCTTGGCGCGCTCGATGGCCAGCGCCTCGACTTTATCCACATGCTCGCAGCCGCCGTAGTAGCGCTTGCCTGGGTAGCCTTCGGCGTACTTGTTGGTCAGGCCGCTGCCCTGGGCCTGCATCACGCGCTTGCTGGTGTAGTTTTCCGAGGCGATCAGCTCGATGTGATCTTCCTGGCGTTGCTCTTCGGCATTCATCGCCGCCAGCAGTGCGTCGTCGTAACCCTGGATCTGGTCTTGCTTGCTGAACATCGTGTATCTCCCGGCAGCGATCGTTTCTTGTCTGGTGAGGGTTTTCCCACCCTTTGCAGCGATGGTATGACCGGGCACGGCGGTACAGATGCCTGCGCGCGCCTTGCAATGGCGCGTTTACGACATTGACCTGCAAGCGTCGCACGGGCCTGTAGGAGCCAGCCTTGCTGGCGAACCGCTTTGACTGCCAGAGCAAGGCTGGCTCCTACCGGTAAGCGTCGTGGCCTGTATAGGCAACCGCCAAATCGATGGTTTAGAGTGCGTGCCTGCGTCGTAAAAAGGACAGGCGTCATGACCAACAACAACCAGCAATTCGCCAGCGACAATTATTCCGGTATCTGCCCCGAAGCCTGGGCCGCAATGGAAAAAGCCAACCAGGGCCACGAACGCGCCTACGGCGACGACCAGTGGACCGAACGCGCCGCCGAATACTTCCGCAAGCTGTTCGAGACCGACTGCGAAGTGTTCTTCGCCTTCAACGGCACCGCCGCCAACTCCCTGGCCCTGGCCTCGCTGTGCCAGAGCTACCACAGCGTGATCTGCTCCGAGACCGCCCACGTCGAGACCGACGAATGCGGCGCGCCGGAGTTCTTCTCCAACGGCTCCAAGCTGCTCACCGCGCCGAGCGTCAACGGCAAGCTGACGCCGCAATCGATCCGCGAAGTGGCGCTCAAGCGCCAGGACATCCACTACCCCAAGCCGCGCGTGGTGACCCTCACCCAGGCCACTGAAGTGGGCAGCGTGTACCGCCCCGACGAGCTCAAGGCGATCAGCGCCACCTGCAAGGAGCTGGGCCTGAACCTGCACATGGATGGCGCGCGCTTCAGCAATGCCTGTGCGTTCCTGGGTTGCAGCCCGGCGGATCTGACCTGGAAAGCGGGCGTCGATGTGCTGTGCTTCGGCGGTACCAAGAACGGCATGGCGGTGGGCGAGGCGATCCTGTTCTTCAACCGCCAGCTGGCCGAAGACTTCGACTACCGCTGCAAGCAGGCCGGGCAACTGGCGTCGAAGATGCGCTTCCTTTCGGCGCCGTGGGTCGGGCTGCTGGAAGATGGCGCCTGGTTGCGCCATGGCCAGCATGCCAACCACTGCGCGCAATTGCTGGCGTCGCTGGTGAGTGACCTGCCGGGAGTGGAGCTGATGTTCCCGGTGGAGGCCAACGGGGTGTTCCTGCAGATGCCGGAGCATGCGCTGGAGGCGCTGCGCAACAAGGGCTGGCGCTTCTATACCTTCATCGGCAGCGGCGGCGCGCGGTTCATGTGCTCGTGGGATACAGAGGAAGCGCGAGTGCGCGAACTGGCGGCGGATATCCGCGCCATCGTCGGCGGCTGATTGAATGTATTCAATGCCCCACAGCTACATATCCTTTCAAGAGGTAATGTGCAGGCTGTGGGGCGGGTTACTCGCCAAGAGGAAAACTCTCTGTAGCACGCAAAGGCCGAATTACAACTGGCATTTCTTCCAGTTGCACCTCCAGCTCAACGGCCTAATGATCATCGCTCCTCGACTGTTCAACAACACGTCAGGCAAGCATAGTCATACGGAGATTTTCAAAATGGCCTTTACAGTAGTAATCAACAAGCAAGCATTCAGCGTGCATGATCGGTTCAAGCAAATCATTGCCAGCGTGGCTGTGGGGGAACAGCTGTCGCTACATGCAGAGAACGTATCAAATAATATTATTGTAACAAAATTCACATCTATCCTGAATGATGACTACACAGTACAGGACTACCTGTTTGAAGGCACCGACACTAAAAGCGATTCGGATGCAGATTCCAAACTAACCACTAAAGATATTGGGGATGAGGCACGTTTGTGGGGATTGACTCCTAGACCCCACAAGGTCTCGGATGAACTGGCCTTCTACTTCTCTCATCTCCAGCAAAAATCCATTATCAAATACAAAGGCGTGGAATATTATCTGAATAAACGCCACACAAATATCATTACTTATCAAGCGCCGTTTGGTGGCGGTCTCTTCTCACAGCTTTATTTCGAAAAAGTGTAACTTCAGGCAAGCATACAGTTTGATTTTTCAGAGGCTCGGTATAGGCCGATTGGCAGCAGTTGCCAACCGGCTTCTGCAGTTCAGAGCCTGAACCCACCCATCTGCCGCGCCAGGTCATCGGCCAAACCACGCAGCGCCTGGCACTCCTCGCGGCAATCCTGCACCTCGGCGGCCGTCTGCCGCGCCAGGTCGGAAATGCCCTGGACCGTCCGGTTGATCTCCTCGGTCACCGCCGACTGCTCCTCGGTGGCCGTGGCCACCTGCTCGTTCATGCCGCTGATGCGCTCGACCTGATCGGTGATCGCACCGAGCGACGTACCGGTACGCTGACTCGACTCGACCCCGCTGCCCGTTGCTTCGCGCCCGGCCTGCATCGAAGCCACTGCCATGCCGGCGCCGTGCTTGAGACGCTGGATCATCTGTTGCACTTCGTCGGTGGACACCTGGGTGCGTCGCGCCAAGGTGCGTACTTCATCGGCGACAACCGCGAAGCCCCGGCCCATCTCACCGGCCCGCGCTGCCTCGATGGCGGCGTTGAGCGCCAGCAGGTTGGTCTGCTCGGAGATGCTGCGGATCACCGCCAGTACTTCATCGATCGAGGCAACCTCGTCGGCCAGCTGGGTCACGGCCTCGGCAGCGCGCCCAATCTCCCCGGACATGCCCTCGATGTTGTGGATGGAGCGGCGCACCACCTCCCGCGCCTGCAGCGCCTCATCCCGCGCCGATTGCGAGGCGTGGGCGGCGGAGCCGGCGTTCTGGGCGATATCCTGCACGGTCAGGCCCATCTCGTGCACGGCGGTGGCGACCATCTCGGTCATTTCCTGCTGGCGGCCCGAGCGCTCGGCGGTGTTGTCCACCACCTGGGTCACCTGTTCCACCGATTGGTGCAGGCGTTCGGTGGTGCGCAGCACCTCGCCGATCAGACCGCGCTGGCTGTCGAGAAAACGGTTGAAGCCCCGGGCCAGATCGCCCAGTTCGTCCTGGCGCGCATCGTCCAGACGGTGGCTGAGGTCGCCCGCACCACTACCGATCTGCACCAGCGCCGCCGTGACCTGGCGGATCGGCCGCACCAACCCGCGCGCCAGCAGCACCACCAGCAACAACGAGATCAGCGCCACGCCGCCGCCAATCAGGCAGGTCTGCCAGATGGCCTGGCGCGCCTGGGCGTAGATTTCGGCTTCCGGCACTTCGGCCACCAGCGTCCAGTTCAGGTCACGCAAGGGTAAGCCCAACGCCAGGTAGTCCTCACCATCACGTTGGAAACGGCTGCTGCGCAGGCCCTCACCGCCCACCAGCACAGCCTTCGCCGCCTCGACGTCCAGTTGCTCGGCAAGTTGACGCTTGCCACTGAACTGCTGGTCGGGATGGACCTGGATCAGCCCGTCGTTGCGCACCAGGAACACCTTGCCGTGCTCGCCGAAGCTGAAGTCGTGGATCAGCTTGGACAGTTCGGTCATGCGCAGGCCCATGCCAGCCACGCCCACCAGCTGGCCGGCCTTTTCCACGCGATAGTCGATGAACAGCGCCAGCTCCCCCGTGGAGCCATCGATGTCGATGTTCAACATGCGGTCGGCGCCGCTGTCGATGTAGCCGTAGAACCAGTTGTCCTTGGGGTTGGCACGGCTGAGGGTGCGGTCCAGGCCTTTTTCGTTGTAGTAGTTGCCGCTCACCGTAGAGGCGAACAGGGTGGTAAAGGCGTGGTTGCGCTGCTTGGCGGCGTCGAGGTACTCGATGAACGCCGGCAGCGCGGCGGAATCTTCACCGGCAGCCAGCCAGTCGCGCAGCAGGGTGTTGCCGGCGATGTCCGCGGCTGCCACCAACGGGCGGCCAAGCATGCGCTCGATATCGTTGCGGATGGCTTCGATGCTGGCCGGCAGCGCCGTGTCGACCAGGTAGCGCTCGGTGAGGCGGTTGAGCGCCACCGTGTAGATCGCCACTACCACCAGGATGCTCGCCAGCAGGGCTGCGCCCATGCTCGCGATCAATTGCCACTGGATGCTTCGCCGCCAGATGCGCATATGCCACTCCCCGATAATTATTGTTTTTCGGGAAGTGTATACACTTAAGTATCCAGTTGTTCCAGTGATCCGCGACAAGGCCTGGCACGCATAGCGCTCCAGCGGGCAGGCCGAAAACAGCGTAGGAGCCGGCTTGCCGGCGAACACCGGCGCGGCCGGTGCCATCCAGCACGGTGCCTGATTCGCCAGCAAGGCTGGCTCCTATGGTTTAGCCGCGCGCAGGCGCGTCAGACGTCGGAGACGGCCTTGCTGATGGCATCGACCGTGGCGTCGATCTGCGCCTGGGTGCGCTCGAGGGTCTGGGCGTGCTCGCGCTGCAGTTCGATCTGCTTGGAGCACAGGTTCAGGGCCGCCAGCACCAGCAGCTTGTCGCCGATCAGGGTCGGGTAGTTGCGCTTGGTTTCGGCCAGGGCGACGTTGAGCATGCGCACGGCCTGGGAGAGCGTTTCCTCCTGGCCTTCAGGCGCCTTGAGCGAATAGTCGTTGCCCAGGATCGACACGACGTTGACCGGCTGCGCTTGCAGTCTCATGCGTTCACGACACCCGCGCTGGCGCGCTCGACCAGGGCCTGGATGCGGGCGGCGGTGGCGCCGTGCTTCTCTTCCTGTTCCATCAGGGACAACTGCAGGCTGTCGTTCTCTTCCTTGGCCTGGGCCAATTCCTGGCTGAGGCTGGTGTTCTGTTCGCTCAGCTGGGCGTTTTTATGCATCAGGTCGCTGACCAGTTGCTCGAGTTGATTCAGGGAAGTTTCCAACATGCGTCTATCTCGGGTTGTTGCAGAGGGCGCACACGATAAGGAAAAACCTGCGCCCCCGCCATTAAATATAGGATTCAGGAAGTGTTTACCCGGTCAGGTTGACAGGCCAACCCCTGCCTTGTTCCGACCTGGATCAACCGCTGGTCAGGAAAATAGATAGCTGGCTCACAGTTTCATCATTTCGGCCTCAAGACTCGGCGGTCACGACCGATAGCTCGGCAGGTCACTCTTCGTCGCATGGATCGCGGCACCTCATCTGCCTTGGAAACCGCCTCCATGTCCCTACGCAATATGAATATCGCGCCCCGCGCGTTGCTCGGTTTCGCCGTGATCGGCGTACTGATGCTCGGCTTGGGTATCTTCTCGCTGATCCAGATGGGTAACATCCGCCAGGCTGGCGTGACCATCGAGGAAGTCAGCGTGCCCAGCATCAAGACCCTCGACGAGCTGACCGCGCTGAACCTGCGCCTGCGCACCCTCTCCTACCGCCTGCTGCTCAACCGCGAACCGGCCACCCAGCAGGAGACCCTGCGCCTGCTCGACCAGCGCAATGCGCAGATCGACAAGGCCCGCCAGGTCTATGAGCCGCTGGTCACCGCCGCCGACGAGAAGGCCGCGTTCGCCCAGTATGGCCAGTTGCTCAATCAATACCGCCAGCTCGAGGCGCGCATGCGCAGCCTGAGCCAGGCCGGCGACCTGGACGCCCTGCGCGACCTGCTCAACAGCGACCTGCTGGCCAACTCCGAGCAGATCAACAAGGTGATGGATACCCTGGTGCGCATCAACACCGACCAGACCGCCGACACCAACGCCGCCGCCGCCAGCCAGTATGCCGGCGCCTTTGCCCTGGTGATCGGCCTGCTGGTCGCCGCCACCGTGCTGACCCTGCTGTTCGCCTTCCTGCTGACCCGCAGCATCGTCAAGCCCATCGAGGAAGCACTCAAGGCCGCCGAGCAGATCGCCGAAGGCGACCTCACCCATACCATCCGCCCCGATGGCACCGACGAAGCCGCGCGCCTGCTGCAGGCCATGGCCAAGATGCAGGACAAGCTGCGCGACACCCTGCAGCTGATCGCCGGCTCCGCCACCCAGCTGGCCTCCGCCGCCGAGGAGCTGAACAGCGTCACCGACGAAAGCGCCCGTGGCCTGCAGCAACAGAACAACGAGATCGAGCAGGCCGCCACCGCCGTCACCGAGATGACCAGCGCCGTGGAAGAAGTGGCGCGCAATGCCGTGAGCACCTCCGAGGCCTCCGGCGAGGCCAGCCGCTCGGCCGGCGATGGCCGCGACCTGGTGATGGAGACCGTGGGCGCCATCGAGCGCATGAGCGGCGACGTGCAGGCCACCGCCAAGCTGATCAGCCAACTGGCCGAGCAGTCCCGTGACATTGGCAAGGTGCTGGACGTGATCCGCGGCCTGGCCGACCAGACCAACCTGCTGGCGCTCAACGCCGCCATCGAGGCCGCCCGCGCCGGTGAAGCCGGCCGTGGCTTCGCCGTGGTCGCCGATGAAGTACGGGCCCTGGCCCACCGCACCCAGCAGTCCACCAGCGAGATCGAGCGGATGATCGGCAGCATCCAGGGCGGCACCGAGCAGGCCGTGGACTCGATGCGCACCAGCACCGAACGCGCTGAATCGACCCTGAACATTGCCCGTGGCGCGGGCCTGGCGCTGGACACCATCGCCGGCGCGGTGGCGCAGATCAACGAACGCAACCTGGTGATCGCCAGCGCCGCCGAGGAGCAGGCCCAGGTGGCCCGCGAGGTGGACCGCAACCTGGTGAACATCAACGACCTGTCGGTGCAGAGCGCCACCGGCGCGCACCAGACCAGCGCGGCGAGCGCCGAGCTGTCGCGCCTGGCGGTGGATCTCAGTGGCCTGGTCTCCCGCTTCCGCGTTTAAGGCCTGGGCAAAGCCGGTTCATCAGCCTCCCGATGAACCGGTTCGGTTTAGCTGTCGAAGCGGCGGCAAGTCAGCCAGGGCCACGGGCTTTAGATCCTGCCATTGCGAGAGCGGCCCGCCTTGCACAACCGAGCCGTCGTTGAATTTCCTGGCCAGCTTGTCCACTGCATTCAAAGCGGTCGTTACCGCGCCTTCGGCCCAGCCGCCGGTCCAGGACACATCGTCACCGGCCAGGATGAAACCATCGTCGACAACGCCGTTGCCGCCATCGTGGAACTGGCTGAACAGCAACCTCTGGTATTCGTACTGTCCCGGCAGGTTCATCTTGAAAGCGCCCAGATAAAAGGGCTCGCCCTCCCAATGGATCTGCGCGAAAGGGTCGCTGCCCTCCAGGCGCCCACGCAAGCCCAGTCCTGGGTAGATCTGCTCGAGCAACGTTGTACACAACGCGCCGTTTGACATGTCTGGCTGCCCAGCCAGCAGCTTGAGGCTGTCATCGTTCCAGGTATACGAAAGAAACAGGCCAGAGCCTTTGTAGGGGCCGTGGCTGTCCGCGTAGTCCACCAGGTAGGTACCACGCGTCAGGCGGTCGGAAAGCGTGATACTCATCAACTGACGGCCTTGCTCGTCCCGCTGCTTCCAAAACGCATCCTTGGTTGCCGCGAAGACTTTGGTCGACTGCATGTAATGGGTGTACATCACCGCTTCCCATTGCTTCTGACTGAGCAGTGGCCGTTCGGGCGCGGCATGGCGATAGCGGAACTTGTCGAGAAGACGCACGTGCGGCGTGTAGACCACCGCGGCAAACCGCTGAATGTAGTCCTGCTGGGTATCCAGGTCGCGCAGGCTGACCTCGAAATGGCCATCATCCAGGCGGCTGACCAGGCTCACTTGCTGACGTAACGGGTCGTGGCCCGGCAACGCGTCCCGGGTCAGCGTCTCTACAGTAGCCTCGGCTTGCCAATACACTTGTTGATCGCCAAAACTGGCCGCACTCTGGGTCCACAACCGCTGCGGCAATTGCTCGGCGCCATCGCGCATCAGTTGGTGCGATACATCCAGGCCGGTGTACAACACTCGCAAGACTTCCAGAAAACTGTTGGGGAAATCTGTGTTCCACCCACCGGTGCCGAAGCCGATCTGGCCGAACAGGTTGATATCCGATGCAGGCCAGCGGGCCTGCTCGACCATCGCGGCATGGAAACTCAAGTTGTCCCAGCCGTGGGCCAAAATGGTGTTCCAGATAGTTTTTATACGGCCTGTATCGACACTTCCGTCGGACATGGCCCGTTCCATTTGCGAAAACAGAATCGGCTGTTGCTCGAGGAACTCACCAAAGAAGCGGTCCTCGATGGCTTTAAACTTTTCAGGCCGCGCAAACTTGCCCTCATCCCCTTCGAAGTAGTACTTGACGCCCTCGTAGTCGACCACTGTACTTACTGCGGCGACACTGCCTGGGTTGGGGAAGTCTTCACTGTTTTCACGCATGCGCACTTTTGCAAAATAGTGCATCAATGTTCTGCCGGACACCGGAAAACGCATGGCGCCTCGCTCGAACGGGGTGTTCCCCAGCGCCGTCGAGAACATGCGACCACCGACCCGCCCACTGGCGTCGACCACAACTGGTCGCAGGCCCATGCGCATGCATTCATAACCCGCCACCAGCCCCGCTACACCGGCACCGACCACCAGTACAGGCTGGCCCAGGTGTTCCGTCGTCACACTGCCCAAGGGGCTTTTCCCCTTGCTAGCCAGGTAACCGGCATAGTCGAACGGGAAGTCCGGAACCAATGCACTGACAGCACCGGCACGGGCCAGCAAGTTGCGTCGCATTCTATTGGGGGTGGCGGCCATATGGATTATTCCTCAGCAAATAGTCAGTTTTTCCCAAGCCTTTTAAGAAAACACCTACGCACATTTTCTTCATATTGGGCTATTAATTCGCTCCCCAACACTGACAAAAGTACCAGTTGACAGCTTTTTCCAATGTCCCGGACTGTCATCCAAGGCAAATATTCAAGTCACCTGGAGCTGCCATGCCTTGCGCAAAACCCGACAACAAGCGTCTTGAAGTCGAAACCCGCAGTATCGAGCAGGTCCCTCACGAGGAACGTCATGGGCAGGCCTGGCAACTGGGGCCTTTCTGGTTCACCGGCAACTTCGTGCTCACGACCATGGCGACCGGGTTCATCGGCCCAGCCAGCGGCCTTGCCGCACTGCACGCGATTCTCGCGATCGTTCTCGGAGTCGCCCTCGGTACCCTGTGCATGGCCTTGCACGCCAACCAGGGCCCGCGCCTGGGGCTAGCCCAGATGATCCAGTCACGGGCCCAGTTCGGCATTCGCGGCGCGGTCCTGCCATTTGCGGTGGTGGTCTGTGTCTACATCGGTTTCAACGTGTTCAACCTGACACTGGCCAGCCAAGCGCTAAGCCCTGTAGTGGGAGGCCCCAGCATGTTGTGGCAGGGGTTGTTCCTGGGGGTGGCGATGTTCATCGCGATCGTCGGTCACGACCTGCTGCACACCGTACAGAGGTGGCTGACCTATCTGCTGATCGGCGTGTTCGGCCTGCTCAGCATCAGCGCTCTGAATACCCTCGAGCTCGACAGTGTGCGGCCCTTGCAGCCGTTCTCCTGGGCGGTATTCATCGCTCAGATGTCGGCCGCTGCCGCCTATCAGGTCAGCTATGCCGTCTACGTTTCCGATTACTCGCGCTACCTGCCCAGCGACACGCCCGCCCGCCGAGTCATCGGTTGGACCTACCTGGGCGCAGCCACATCGGCCATCTGGCTCATGTCGCTGGGCGCCCTGGCGAGCTCCGCGCTGCCGGGCAACGGCCCGATCAGTTATGTAACGCAACTGGGCGACCTGATATACCCGGGTTTCGGCAGCTTGGCGGTGCTGCTGGCAGTACCGGCGCTGGTCGGCATCATGGCCGTCAACTGCTATGGCGCCATGCTCACCGGTGCCAGCGCCCTGACTGCATTCCGCCCCTTGCGTCCTGGCTCGGGGGCGCGCATCGGCGGAATCGGCCTGGTCGGGCTGGCGGTCTATCTGATCGCCATCGGCCTTCCTGAAGGGTATCTGGAAAGCTTCAGCCTGTTCCTGCAGATGATGCTGTACTTCCTGCTGCCCTGGAGCGCGATCAACCTCACCGACTTCTACCTGCTGCGCAAAGGACGTTATGTGATTGCCGACCTGTTCGATACCCAAGGCATCTACGGACGCTGGGCGCTGCCCGGAATACTGGCTTATGCCGGGGCCCTGCTGGCCATGCTGCCATTGGCCAGCATCGGTGACTACAGCGGCTGGATGGTCACTGTGTTGGGTGGGGTGGACCTGGCCGCGCCGACCGGGTTCGCCGTGGCAGCCCTGCTCTATTTCTACCTGACACGCCAACGCGACCATCAGCGTGAAACCGTACTGTGGGCCAAGGAAAACCAGTCATGAACAGCATCCAGCGCGTGGCCTGCCAGCAACTGGCTCCCGAACTCGGCCAATCCGAGCGAAACCTGGCGCGTTCCCTGGCGGCAATCAGCGAAGCTGCGCATGCCGGGGCGCGATTGGTGGTACTGCCGGAACTGGCCCTCAGTGGCTATGCATTCCGTGATCGGGCAGAGGCCTACGAACTCGCCGAGGAACGTGATGGTCCGGCCTTGGCCGCCTGGGCCGAGCGGGCATGTCGGCATGACGTGATCGTGGTTGGGGGGTTCTGTGAGCGCCTGGCCGACGGTGCAGTGGCCAACAGTTCGGTGCTGATCGAGCCAGACGGACGGCGCACCTTCTACCGCAAGGCCCATCTGTGGGATCGCGAGACCCTGATCTTCACTCCCGGCGACCAGCCTCCACCGGTTATCACCACCGCCATCGGTCGGGTCGCGATGATGATCTGCTACGACCTGGAATTCCCCGAATGGGTACGCCTGGTCGCACTTTCCGGGGCCCAACTGCTGTGCGCGCCAGTCAACTGGCCTGATGGGCCTCGCCCCCGCGGACAACGGCCTGCGGAGGTGACTCGGGTCCAGGCCAATGCCTCGCTCAACCGCCTGTTCGTGCTGGCCTGCGATCGCAGCGGCGAGGAGCGTGGGGTTCGCTGGGTGGGCGGCTCTTCGCTGGTGGATGCCAACGGCTACCTGCTCGCTGGTGGCGAAACCCTCGATCACCCCCAGTTATTACTGGCCGACATCGCCCTGGAAGAGGCCGATGAGAAACGCATCAGCTCGCACAATCATGTACTGCATGACCGTCGCCCGCAGCTCTACCACGGCCTGCTCCGAGCAGTGCCCTGCGCTCAATAGTCGATGCGCACATCGCCCTTCGGCACGCTGCAGCACGACAGGATGTAGCCCTCGGCCTCATCCTCCTCGGTGATCCCGCCGTTGTGCTCCATCTGCACCTCGCCACCGAGCTTGAGCACCTTGCAGGTGCCGCAGATGCCCATGCCGCAAGCCTTGGGAATCATCAGCCCGACCTTGGCCGCCGCCGCATGCACGGTCTCGCCCGGGGCCACGCGAATGCTCTTGTCGCTGCCGACGAACTCCACCAGGTTGAGGTCGGCCACGTCCAGTTCCGGCGCATCGGCCGCCGCTTCGGCGTGTTCCACCGCGTCGGCCTTGGCCTCCGGCGGCGTAGCGCCGAACGACTCCTCGTGGTAGTTCCTCATGTCGAAGCCGACCGCCTCGAGCATGCGCTTGACCGCGTTCATATAGGGCGTAGGGCCACAGCAGAAGATCACTCGCTCCATGTAGTCCGGCGCGATCAACTCCATCAGGCGTTGGTTGAGGTAACCGCGATACCCCGCCCATGGCTCGCCCAGGCCGTGCTTCTCGCAGACGATGTGCAGGCTGAAGTTGGGGATGCGCGAGGCCATCTGCTCCAGCTCGCGGTGGAAGATGATGTCTTTCGGCGAGCGCGCGCTGTGCACGAACACCATGTCGACGTTGGCATTGGTGTCGTAGAACCAGCGCGCCATGGACATCACCGGGGTGATACCGACGCCACCGGACAGGTACAGCACCTTGCCCGCCGGGAAATCGATGGCATTGAACAGCCCCACTGGCCCGTGCACCGGCAGCTCGGCGCCTTCGTGCATGGTGTCGTGGAGGAAGTTCGACACCAGCCCGCCCGGCACCCGCTTGACCGTGATCGAGAAGCTGTAGGGCACCGACGGCGAGCTGGAGATGGTGTACGAACGCATCACCGGCCGGCCTTCGATCTCCAGCTCCAGGGTGACGAACTGCCCCGGTTTGAAGAAGAACATGATCGGTTGGTCGGCCATGAAGCAGAAGGTGCGCACGTCCCAGGTCTCCTGGATGACCTTGACGCAGCGCACGATATGGCGGCCATTGGTCCAGGTCTGGGTGGTGACCGGATTGAGGAAGGTATCGGACATGTTCATCTCCAGCAGCCGACTGTCGGCCTTTCTTATGGCTCCGATAATGCGCATCCGGCCGCCGCCGTACATTCCCATCCGCGACATCGGCGTGCTTATCGCGACCAGCCCCGCACTACAGGGGCTGGCGCGTCGGAATTCGATTCGGCCATGTCGCCCATGGACATGGTCGTTTCAGTGCCCGAACGCACACTCCTCGGCAAAACCAACTGCTGATTCCAAAAGCAGACAGCCTTGCGGCACAACAACAACGATTAGCCACCTTTTGCTGGCCGCATGCGGCCCCGAGGACCACACGATGGACGTCACCGCAACCCTGAGCCTGGGCGATCCACTGGAACCTGCACGCAAGGCCACAGCCGAGATGCTGCAGACCCGCGAGCGTACCTACTCGCTGCCGCAGCCGTTCTATTGCGACGAGCGCCTGTTCCAGATCGACCTGCAGGAGATCTTCCACAAGGAATGGCTGATCGCAGGCCTGGTGTGCGAAATCCCGGCCAAGGGCAACTACATCACCCTGCAGATCGGCAAGAATCCGATCATCGTGGTGCGTGGCGCCGAGGGCAAAGTGCATGCCTTCCACAACGTCTGCCGCCACCGCGGCTCGCGCCTTTGCGTCAGCGAAAAGGGCAAGGTGGCCAAGCTGGTCTGCCCCTACCACCAGTGGACCTACGAGCTCGACGGCCGCCTGCTGTTCGCCGGCACCGAGATGGGCGTCGACTTCGACATGAACCAGTACGGCCTGAAGCCGGTGAACGTGAAGGTGGCTGGTGGCTACATCTTCATCAGCCTGGCCGAGAACCCGCCGGCCATCGACGAGTTCCTCGCCACCCTGGACCACTACATGGAGCCGTACGACATGGAGAACACCAAGGTGGCGGTGCAGACCACCTTGATGGAAAAGGCCAACTGGAAACTGGTGCTGGAGAACAACCGCGAGTGCTACCACTGCAACGGCTCGCACCCGGAATTGCTCAAGACCCTGCTGGAATGGGACGACACCAACGACCCGCGCGCCAGCCAGGAATTCAAGGACCACGTCGCCGCCTCGGCCGCGGCCTGGGAAGCCGAGAAGATTCCCTACCTGCACAAGAGCCATGGCTTGCGTAACCGCATCGTGCGCATGCCGCTGCTCAAGGGCACCGTGTCGATGACCATGGACGGCAAGGTGGCATGCAAGAAGCTGATGGGCCGGATCAAGAACCCGGACCTGGGCTCGATGCGCATCCTGCACCTGCCGCATTCGTGGAACCATTGCATGGGCGACCACATGATCGTGTTCACCGTGTGGCCGATCAGCGCGCAGGAGACCATGGTCACCACCAAGTGGCTGGTGCACAAGGATGCGGTGGAGGGGGTGGATTACAACCCTGAAGAAATGCGCAAGGTGTGGGACGCGACCAACGACCAGGACCGCCGCCTGGCCGAGGAGAACCAGCGCGGGATCAATTCCACGGCGTACCAGCCAGGGCCTTATTCGAAAACTTACGAGTTCGGCGTGGTGAATTTCATCGATTGGTACAGCCAGCGGTTGCTGAACAACCTTGGCGCGGAGCCGGCGGCTTATCTCAAGGAGATCAAGGCGCAGTAGTCCGCTAACACTCCCAATCCCGTAGGAGCCAGCTTGCTGGCGAACCTCCTGCCTCCTGATGGGTTGGTTCGCCGGCAAGCCGGCTCCTACGGGTTTGCGCATTGCCCGTAGGAGCCAGCTTGCTGGCGAACGCCCGCTGTTGTTACATCCTGCCTCGATAGCACCCACGCCTAAATGTGCTCGCCACCTAGACTTGTCCTGGTACCAGGGAGGTCCACCATGCGAATCGCACATGCTCACCGGCTGCGTACCGGACGCTACTCTGAAACTGGACGTCGCTACATCGTCACCAGCGTGGTACTGCACAGACAACCCATTTTTCTGGAACTGCGCCTCGCCCGCGCACTCATCACCGAACTGCGCTTCGCCCACGAGCAACAATGGGCGCATAGCCTCTGCTGGGTTGTGATGCCCGATCACTTCCACTGGTTGATCGAACTGCGAGACACCGATCTTTCCGAGCTTATGCGCAAGGTCAAATCCAGAAGCACGCAGCGAGTAAACCGCATAGCCTCCCGCCAAGGCCGCCTGTGGCAAAAGAGCTTCCACGACCATGCCCTGCGCAAGGATCAAGACCTGCGCGCCACCGCCCGCTACATCGTCGCCAACCCACTGCGCGCCGGACTCGTCACAACCCTGCGCCACTACCCTCACTGGGATGCCATGTGGCTTTGATCAGAAAACGATCAAACGTGTGCAGCCCGCAAGCTGCAAGGCCGCGCGCCATGCACAAACACTTTATCCACAGACCCGCCAACAGCAATTGTGGAAACTGTTGTCCAGGGCCAGTGATCAAATATTGACCAAACTTGCGTAGCCCTCTGATTCAAAGGCCTGGGAGGGTATCCGAACACCTTTTCCACAGGGTCGCCAACAGACTTTGTGAACGAAAGTTCTGCAGCATTGCCCAGCACTGTGGATAAACCCCAAAACGCCCGTAAATCAGCGACTTCAAGCAAAAACCAAAGCTATTGTTCAATTTTTGATCAAATCCACGCAGCCCATATAAATCAAAGGCTGCAGAACTAACCGAACATATTATCCACAGAGCGACCAACAGCGATTGTGAGTAATGTGAGTACCCCACCACCAGACAAAATAAAAAGCCACGGACAAAGCCGTGGCCACTATTGAATAAAAATTGATCAATCTTTCACAGCCCCCGTAAATAAAGGGCTGCATCAACAGACAAACACTTTATCCACAGAGAGGCCAACAGTTTTTGGGTAAAACCGCTCAGCGCAACACGCTCTCTTCCACCAGCAGCTTGAGGATTGCCTCGGCACCTTCCTGTGGAGAAACATCCTTGAGCACCTTGCCACCGCCGCCGCTGGCCTTCGCCGTCGCCGCCTTCATGCGGTCGGCACCACTCTTGGCCTTGATCACCTTCAGCCGCTTGGGCCGGGGACGCGCCGGTTGCAAGGCCTCCTCGGCCAATATCGGGTCGTCCACCACCACCACGCTGCGCGCCGCCAGCACACCCCGGCGCGCCGGGCCAAACGCGCTTTGCCGAGGCTTGGGCGCGGCGTTATCCACAGTGGCCAGCAACGGCAAGCGCACTTTCAGTCGGCGACGCTGCCCCCGTGGCAAGGCCTGCAAGACCTGGGCAGTGCCATTTTCGATGGATTCCACCTCAGCCAAGCCCACCACCAGCGGCCAGCCGAGCTTCTCGGCCAACAGGAACGGCAGCATGCCCGAGCCCTCGCCCGTCTCGGCCTGGCTGCCGGCCAGCACCAGCTGGGCCCCGGCATCGCGCAGGTAGTCGCCGAGCACGCCCAGCACATCGGCGCCAGCGGGCTGCTCGAGCACATCGAGGTGCGCCAGGCCCATCCCCAGGTAGCCACGCAGCGCCTCCTCACGCGGGTCGCCGGCATGCACCACCTGCAAGTTATCCCCAGCCAGCTGCAAGCCCAGTTCCACCGCCCGGGCATCCTGCTCGGCTCGCCGCGCACGACCGGAGCTGGGGTGGGCGCCTATGGAAACCAGGCTGATGACTTTCGTACTCATGCTCGCGCCCCTATGCCGCGTCGCGCTGGCCGCCGCTGCGGAAGTTGTCCACAGCCTCGATCAGTGCCTGGAGAATCGCCGAGCTGTCGCCAATCACCGACAGGTCGGCCCGTTTGATCATGTCGCAGCCTGGGTCCATGTTGATCGCCACCACCTTGTCGCAGGCGCCGATGCCTTGCAGGTGCTGGATGGCGCCGGAGATACCCACAGCCACATAGACCCGCGCCGTGACCCAGGTGCCGGTGGCGCCGACCTGGCGGTTGCGCGGCATGAAGCCGTCGTCCACCGCCACCCGCGAGGCCCCTTCGGTGGCGCCGAGGGCCTTGGTGGCCTGGTGGTACAGGTCCCAGTCCTTGACGCCGTTGCCGCCGGAAACAATGAACTCGGCCTCGGCCATGGCGATGGCGGCCGGGTCCACGGCTACCGAGCCGAGGTCTTCGATGCGCGACAGGCTGCGCGCCAGGCCTGTGGACAACTCCACGGGCAGGGCTTCGTGGCGGGTTTCGCTCACAGGCTCCGCACATTCGGCAGCGGCCAGGATCAACCGCGGCATGTCGCGCTGGATATCCTGCTGACCGGCGCCGGCACGGCCGATGCACTGGCCATCCTTGACTTGCCATACCCGCGTCGCAGGGCGTTCACCCACGGCCGCGCCGAAGCGCCGGCCCAATTCACCGCCACCGGTGCGGCTGTCGGGCAGCAGCCAGTGGCGCGGCGCGAACTGGTTATCCACAGCCCGCAGACCCTGGACCAGTTGCTCCGGTGCATAACCTTCGAAGGCCTCGCCCTCGATGACCAGCAGGCGGTCAACGCCGGCTGTGGAAAAGTTGCTTTCCTTGTGTTCACCGAACACCACGGCCAGCACCGCGCCGTCGTTGCCGGCCAGGCTGTGGGCCAGACCGAGCAGGTCGCGGTCGTGGCTACCGAGGCGGCCACCGACCATGTCCGGGACCACGGCGATATAGAACGCGGGCGCGGCAACCTGGTGCAGCGGCAGCTGCACCAGGGTGGCTGCTGTGCGCCGCCCACCCACACCAGTGCCCTGCTGTGCGCCACTGCGATCGATACGCTTGAGGCCGTTGGGGCCGATGAAGCCGGCAGCAATGGCATGGGGGTTCTTGCGCATCAGGCCGTTGGGGCCCATCCAGCTCGTCTGTTGCGTCTGCATCGCCGCATGCAGCGGGTGCAGGCGGTTACGGGCGATCCACTCGGCGCGTGGGTCGCGGCGGATGATGTCGCTCATCAGTGCACCTCCGCAGGTTCACGTTTGGCCGCCTGCGACTTTGCGCTGGCGGGGGCCTCATCTTCGATCAGTACATCGGCGACCAGCTCGGCAAGGTCCTTGATCTGCGGGCGCGGTTCGACCACGCCCTCGAGCATTGCCGTGCACTGCGGGCAACCCACGGCCACCAGCTCCGCTTCGGTCTCACGGATATCGTCCATGCGCATGTCGGGGATACGCTGCTTGCCGGGGATATCGGTGATCGGCGCACCGCCGCCACCGCCGCAGCAGCGGGAACGCAAGCCGGAGCGCTGCATCTCGCGCACTTCGATACCGAGGGCCTTGAGCACGTCACGCGGGGCCTGGTACTCGCCGTTGTAGCGGCCCAGGTAGCAGGGATCGTGATAGGTGACGCTGCCGCCCTTGTGCTGGCCGAGGTTGAGCTTGCCGGCGGCGATCAGTTCGGCAATGTAGGTGCTGTGGTGCTGCACCTGGTACTCGCCGCCAAGGGCGCCATATTCGTTCTTCAGCACATGGAAGCTGTGCGGGTCGCAGGTGACGATGCGCTGGAACCTGTACTGGGCAAGGGTCTGGATATTGCGCTTGGCCAAGTGCTGGAACGTCGCTTCGTCACCCAGGCGCCGGGCCACGTCACCGCTGTCGCGCTCTTCCAGGCCGAGCACGGCGAAGTCCACGCCCGCGGCCTTGAGCACCTTGACGAAGGCGCGCAGGGTGCGCTGGTTGCGCATGTCGAAGGCGCCATCGCCCACCCAGAACAGCACCTCGGTGGTTTTCACCTGCGCCAGCAGCTTGAGGTTGAGGTCGGCGGCCCAGTTCATCCGCCCGCCGGGGGCGAAACCGCCGGGGTTGTCGGTGGCGATCAGGTTGTCCAGCACCTCGGCGCCCTTGTTCGGCGTGGCGCCTTTTTCCAGGGTCAAGTGGCGGCGCATGTCGACGATGGCATCGACGTGCTCGATCATCATCGGGCATTCCTCGACACAGGCGCGGCAGGTGGTGCACGACCACAGCGTCTCGGCATCCACCAGGCCGTTGACGATCGGCTGGTGCGGGTGGCCGCCATGCTCGCCGATCGGCTTGCCCGGGTACGGGCTGCCGGCGAACCGCGCATCGGTGCCACCGGCAAGGCCGATGACCATGTCCTGGATCAGTTTCTTCGGGTTCAGCGGCTGGCCAGCGGCGAACGCCGGGCACATGGCCTCGCATTTGCCGCACTGCACGCAGGCGTCGAAACCGAGCAGTTGGTTCCAGGTGAAATCGACGGGTTTTTCCACACCCAACGGCGCGTTGGGGTCTTCCAGGTCCAGCGGCTTGAGGCCGGTGGAACGGCCACCACCAAAGCGTTCGGCGCGGCGGTGCCAGGCCAGGTGCAGGGCACCGGCGAAGGCGTGCTTCATCGGCCCGCCCCAGGTCATGCCGAAGAACAGCTCGGACACGCCCCACAGCACGCCGATCCCCAGCAGTGCGACCAATACCCAGCCGCCTGTGCCTTCAGGCAGGATCCCCGCCACCGGCAAGGTAGCAATGAAGAAGCTCGCCGCGAACATCAGCAGGCTCTTGGGCAGGCGCATCCACGGGCCCTTGGACAGTCGGGAGGGCGGGTTCAGCCGGCGTTTGAAGACAAACAGGGCACCACTGAACATGATCACCGTGGCCACCAGCAGGGCGTAACCGAGGATCTTGCTGTGCAGGCCAAAGCCATGCACCAGGATCGCCAGCACGGCCGAGAGCACGAAGCCGCCGGCGGTGGCCACGTGTGTCTTGGACATGTACTTGTCGCGCTCGACCACATGGTGCAGATCCACCAGGTAGCGCCGCGGCATGGCCAACAGGCCGCCAAGCAGATCGACCTTGCTCGGCCGCCCGCGCCGCCACATGCGCACCCGGCGCAGGGCGCCGAGCACCGCCAGGCCAAGGGCGGTGAACAGCAGGATGGGTAAGAGGGTGTTCAACATGGGAGGCTCCCACAAACAGCTGGATTCTTGCGCCACTCTCAAGAGGGGCGCGGACCCCTGTAGGAGCGGCCTTGTGCCGCGAAAGGGTCGCGAAGCGGCCCCAGCATTTGAGTAACGCTACAAATTGCCGGGGCTGCTACGCAGCCCTTTCGCGACACAAGGCCGCTCCTACAGGGGGGCCAGTCCCGCCTCTAGCGAGGCGGTGCGATCAGAAATCCTTGCACAGGCGCAAGGCGTCATAGATCGCCGCATGCACGTTGCGCTGGGCCACGCAGTCGCCGATGCGGTACAGCAGGTAACCCTCGCCCGGCTGGCTGAGGATCGGCTGCGGCTTGATGGCGAACAGCGCCTCCACGTCGATCTGGCCCTTGTTGCGCGAACCGTCCTTGAGCGCGTAGTACAACTGCTCGTCGGGACGCACACCGTTCTCCACCACCACCTGGTCGACCACCCGTTCTTCCTTGGCGCCGGTGTACTCGTTCTCGAGCACCGCCACCAGCTTGTCGCCTTCGCGGTAGACCTTCTCCAGCATCATGTCGCCGGTCATGATCACTTCTTTCGGATACATGCTGCGGTAGTAGGTCGGGAAGGTGGTGCCGCCCATGGCCACGCCCGGCTTGATGTCGTCGGTGACGATCTCGACCTGGCTGCCCTTGTCGGCAATGAAGTCGGCCACCGACATGCCGGTGAACTCGCAGATGGTGTCGTACACCAGCACGTTCTTGCCTGGGGCGACCTTGCCGTCGAGCACGTCCCAGCTGCTGACCACCAGGCCTTCGGCAGCGCCCCAGTGCTCGTTCTGTTCAAGGAACGAGTGCCCGCCCACAGCCAGCACGATCACATCCGGGCGCAGGTCCTGGATGGTCGCCACATCAGCGGCGGTGCCCAGGCGCAGGTCGACCTTCAGGCGTGCCAGCTCCAGCTGGTACCAGCGGGTGATACCGGCAATCTGGTCACGCTGCGGGGCCTTGGCGGCGATGGTGATCTGCCCGCCGATCTGCTCTTTCTTCTCGAACAGGGTCACGTCATGGCCACGTTCGGCTGCCACGCGGGCCGCTTCCATGCCAGCGGGGCCTGCGCCAACCACCACCACCTTGCGCTTGACCCCGGTGGTCTTCTCGATGATGTGCGGCACGCCCAGGTATTCACGGGAGGTGGCGGCGTTCTGGATGCACAGCACATCCAGGCCCTGGTACTGGCGGTCGATGCAGTAGTTGGCACCGACGCACTGCTTGATCTGGTCGATCTGGCCCATCTTGATCTTGGCGATCAGGTGCGGGTCGGCCATGTGCGCGCGGGTCATGCCGACCATGTCCACGTAGCCGCCTTCGAGAATGCGCGTGGCCTGGTTCGGGTCCTTGATGTTCTGCGCGTGCAGCACCGGTACCTTGACCACTTCCTTGATGCCGGCCGCCAGGTGCAGGAACGGCTCCGGCGGGTAGCTCATGTTGGGGATGACGTTGGCCAGGGTGTTGTGGGTGTCGCAGCCCGAGCCGACCACGCCGATGAAATCGAGCATGCCGGTAGCGTCGTAGTAGGCCGCGATCTGCTTCATGTCCTCGTGGCTGAGGCCATCGGGGTGGAATTCGTCGCCGCAGATGCGCATGCCCACGCAGAAGTCGTCGCCGACTTCCTTGCGCACGGCCTTGAGCACTTCCAGGCCGAACTTCATGCGGCCTTCGAAGGTGCCGCCCCATTCGTCGGTACGCTTGTTGACCCTGGGGCTCCAGAACTGGTCGATCATGTGCTGGTGCACCGCCGACAGCTCGACGCCGTCCAGGCCGCCTTCCTTGGCACGCCGCGCCGCTTGCGCGTAGTTGCCGATCACCCGCCAGATCTCTTCCACCTCGATGGTCTTGCAGGTGGCGCGGTGCACCGGTTCGCGGATGCCCGACGGCGACATCAGCGTGGGCCAGTTGAAGCCGTCCCAGCGCGAGCGCCGGCCCATGTGGGTAATCTGGATCATGATCTTGGCGCCATGCTTGTGCATGGCGTCGGCGAGGTTCTGGAAGTGCGGGATGATGCGGTCGGTGGACAGGTTGACCGAGGCCCACCACTCCTGCGGGCTGTCGATGGCCACCACCGACGAGCCACCGCAGATCGCCAGGCCGATGCCGCCCTTGGCCTTCTCTTCGTAGTACTTCACATAGCGGTCGGTGGTCATGCCGCCGTCGGTGGCATACACCTCGGCGTGCGCGGTGCTGAGCACGCGATTGCGGATGGTCAACTTGCCGATCTGGATCGGCTGGAACATTGCTTCGAAGGCCATGACGCTATCTCCGGCTTACAACGGCTTTGTAACGAACAGGCCATCTTCGTGGCCTTCTTCCGACCCGCCGTAGACCTGCTCGGCCACGGTGCGGATCTTGCTGCCGCGAGCGGCGAGGATCTGGTCCATGGCGCCGGCGAACCAGCCGGTGAACATGTAGTCGACCTTGCGCCCGCACTTGCCGTACACATACACGAACGCCGAGTGCTTGAGCTTGACGCTGCAGGTGCCTTTGTCCAGGTCGATGTCCTGGATCTCGAACAGGCCCCAGCCACGCTGGCTCAGGCGCTTCATGTAATGCTCGAATACCGCCACGCCTTCGAGGCCATGGCACTCGGCCTCTTTCTCGCACCAGTGCCAGGCGGACTTGTAGCCGGCCTTGTAGAGGATCTCGGCGTAGGCGTCGGCGCCCAGCACTTCCTCGATGCCCATGTGGTTGTTGACGAAAAAATGCCGTGGCACGTAAAGCATCGGCAGGGCGTCGCTGGTCCAGACACCGGTCTCGCTGTCGACTTCGATTGGCAATTGCGGGGCGATCTTGGCCATGGAAACTCAACTCCATACAAATTTTTATTGGTGTGCCCCGGCGTTGCTGGCAGGGGCTTTCAGGCTCGGAGTGCGGCTTTATTCGCCCCACACATCCTTTAGGACGTTGACCCAGTTTTCGCCCATGATCTTGCGCACCACGCGCTCGCTGTGGCCGCGCTTGAGCAAGGTCTCGGTGAGGTTGGGGAACTCGCCGACGGTGCGGATGCCCAGCGGGTTGATGATCTTGCCGAAGTTGGTCAGGCGCCGGGCGTAGCCCTTGTCGTGGGTCAGGTACTCGAAGAAGTCCTGGCCGTGGCCCTGGGTGAAGTCGGTACCGATACCGATGGCGTCTTCACCGACGATGTTCATGGTGTACTCGATGGCCTCGGCGTAGTCATCGATGGTCGAGTCGATGCCCTTGGCCAGGAACGGCGCGAACATGGTCACGCCGACGAAGCCGCCGTGGTCGGCGATGAACTTCAGCTCTGCGTCGGACTTGTTGCGCGGGTGCTCTTTGAGCCCGGACGGCAGGCAGTGGGAATAGCACACCGGCTTCTTCGATTCGAGGATGACTTCTTCGGAAGTCTTGGAGCCCACATGGGACAGGTCGCACATGATGCCCACGCGGTTCATCTCGGCGACGATCTCGCGACCGAAGCCCGACAGGCCGCCGTCACGCTCGTAGCAACCGGTGCCGACCAGGTTCTGGGTGTTGTAGCACATCTGCACGATACCCACGCCCAGTTGCTTGAACACGTCGACGTAGGCGATCTGGTCTTCGAACGCATGGGCGTTCTGGAAGCCGAAGAGGATGCCGGTCTTGCCCAGTTCCTTGGCTTTGCGGATGTCGGCGGTGGTGCGCACCGGCATCACCAGGTCGCTGTTTTCGCGGATCAGCTTCTGGCTCGAAGCGATGTTGTCGACGGTGGCCTTGAAGCCCTCCCACACCGACACCGTGCAGTTGGCCGCGGTCAGCCCGCCTTTGCGCATGTCCTCGAACAGCTCGCGGTTCCATTTGGCAATGATCAGGCCGTCGATGACGATGCTGTCGGCATGAAGTTCGGCTGGGCTCATCAGGCTGTCCCCTTTTATTGAAGTTTGCCCGCGCCGAACCTTGTGCCGGCGCTTTGGGGCCAGCATATGCCTGCCGCCCGAGGCGCCCCGATGCAAAAACGACAGGGGGTTTGCCGAAAGCGTCAAGGGCCGCCACGGCAGGCTCTGGCCCGCCTCGGGCAGATGAGAGTAAGTCTCGTCTGCTGGTGCTGTAAGGCTTTGATGAACTTTTCGCCAGGGAGCTATCGCCAAGGCCGAGGCTGAGCGAGAATCCCAGCGGGTTCGTCAGCCTGATCAGGAGAAAACGGATGAAATCAATGGCATGGCTGGTCTTGTTGGCCGTGGCCGGCGGCGCCCACGCCGCCGAGGAAGACAGCACGCCCTGCGACAACGTCGAGACCGACCAGCAGGGCTACGCGTGCGCCGCCTACAACAAGCAGACCGCCGAGCGCGAGCTGAAGGCAGCCTACGACGACCTGATCCAGCGTATCCGCGACCAGTATGCCGATGACAGCGACAAGGCCGCGGCGCTGAGCGCCAAGATGGACGCGGCGGAAAAGCTTTGGGTGCAATTGCGCGATGCCGACTGCAAGGTCGAGACCTATGCCGAAAAACCCGGCAGCAAGGCCTTCGAAGCGGCCTGGAACACCTGCTTGGCGCAGCGTAGCGATGAGCGCTCGGAGTACTTGCAGTCGATCGGGCAGCAGTAAGGCGTCACGCCAAATTCCCGTAGGAGCCAGCCTTGCTGGCGAACCAAGCGCCGTGGTGGATGGCACCGGCCATGCCGGTGTTCGCCGGCAAGCCGGCTCCTACAGGGGAAGCAATCAGGCCTCTGCCGATTTCAGCTCGACCACATGGGTCTTGCCGAAATGCCCGTCCATGCTCACCTCGTCCACCAGCAACTGCTGCGCTGGCCAATCGAAGGTCAGGCGCAGGTAAGTACCTGCATTCAAGGCACCGGTCTTGAAGTTGGGCACACGACCAAAGCTGTCATGGTACAAGCCAAGGTTCCAGTGGGTATGACCGGTGAACACCGCTGCCACGCCATGTTTCTCCAGCAACTTGGGAAACTCATGGTAACGGATGCTCTTGTCCCGCCAGTCTTCGGACATGTGCATGTTGACGATCACCGTCTCGCCCTGGGCCTGAGCCTCCTCCAACTGCCGCTCCAGCCAGTCCAGCGAGCGGTTGATAACAAAATGGCGCTTGGGCTTGAATGACCAACCGCCCCCGGTGCTCCATTGCCGCTCATAGGTCGGTTCGTTGTTCAACTGGATGATACGCACGCGCCCGACGGTCACCGAGTAGGACAGCGATCCCTCATGGGTGTCGTTTTCATAGCGGTAATCGAAGGCGTTGACCGGCCCCATGGCCTGGACCCAGGCAATCTGGTCGCAGACCGCATCGCGGGCGCAACCGTTGTTGCCGCAGCTATTCACATTGTTGTCGTAGTCATGGTTGCCCAATCCAGGCAGCATCAGCGGCCCGCCCACGCCAGCCGCCATCTTGCGGAACATCTTCTGCACCGCGCTGCGCTCGCCGCCATGGCCAAATTCGGTGATATCGCCATTGATCACCACCGGCACATGGTACGGCTCGGCACGCTCGCGGGCGATGGCCTGGTAGACCGGCTCGGTCTTGTGCCAGCCGGAGGAACCGATTTCCTCCTGGTACTCGTCGAAACGCTGGCTCATGTAGCGAAACGCCTGCGGGTCGGAGGCGATGATCATTTTCTGCCGGCCTTGAGGGTAATCCACCAGTCGGTTCCAGCCGGGCTGGTAATAATCCCGGTAGGTGTCGGTCGTGGTGTCTTCGCAGCCCTGCACCGCCGCATTGGCATGCCCGGCTGCGAGCAGCGAAGCGAATGCCAAGGCCAAGCGCCAGGTCTTTGGGGTATGTGTTGCAGGAAACATCTCGGCAATCCTTGTTCGTTCAATGGACTACCTACGCTAAAGGCGAATGCCTCCGACAATAATCGGGAAACAGATCCTACTCACGAGCAGCGCTCGCCTGACGGTCCTGGCGCGGACAGCGCGCGAACCGTGCTCGATAGCAGCGGGTGAAATACGATGCAGACTCGAAGCCACAGGCCAACGAAACCTCGAGCACGCTCATGTCGGTCTGGTGCAACAACTGCCGCGCCTTGTCCAGGCGCAGGCGCAAGTAGAAACCCGTGGGGGTGTCGTCCAGGTGCAGGCGAAACAGCCGCTCCAACTGGCGCCGGGTCACCTGCACCGCATCGGCCAGTACCTGGGTGTTGAGCGGCTGCTCGGTGTTGCGCTCCATCTCGCCGATCACCTTCACCAGCTTCTTGTTGCTGATCCGGTAACGGCTGGCGATCTGCATGCGCTGGTGGTCCTGGCGCGGGCGAATACGGCCGAGCACGAACTGCTCGGACACCTGTACCGCCAGCTCGCTGCCATGGGCCTGGGCGATCAGGTCGAGCATCAGGTCGATCGAGGCGGTGCCGCCGGCGCAGGTGATGCGTCGGCGGTCGATCTCGAACAGCTCCTGGGTCACCTGCAGACGTGGATAGCGCTCCTTGAACGCATCCAGCGCCTCCCAGTGCAAGGTCGCGCGGTAACCGTCGAGCAGGCCGGCCTCTGCCAGCACTACCGGGCCGGTATCGATACCGCCCAGGGTCACCCCTTCATGGTCGAGCCGGCGCAGCGCCTGCTGCAAGCGCGGCCCATAGCAGGCCAGCGGCTCGAAGCCGGCGACGATCAGCAGCACCCCGCCCGACTCGCCGCTGCCCAGCGCAGCATCGGCGTTCACCGACATGCCGTTGCTGGCCAATACCGCGCCGCCATCCAGGCTCAATACCCGCCAGCGGTACGAAGGGCCCTTGAAACGGTTGGCCACCCGCAGCGGCTCCAGGGCGCTGATGAAACCCATTGCCGAAAAGCCGGGCAACAGCAGGAAATGAATCAATTGCGCCATTGCATGCTCCACGGCTGAAGAGGGTCGCCTGCGTACAAGTGTTGGTCGCCAGGGTGCGATTTTCCACCCTGATGGCAGCGTAGCGTGTTCACACGGTGCAACTGTTTGAAAAACGCACCGACCCACAATAAAAAACGCCCTGCCGATGGAGAGCCACCATGCATCGCTTGATCCGCCGCAGCCTGACCACCCTCGCCCTGACCAGCATCGCTGCAACCCCGCTTTTCGCCGCCGAGCCTGCGGCCTGCAAAAATGTGCGCCTGGGCGTGGTCAACTGGACCGACGTCATTGCCACCAGCGCCATGGCCCAGGTGCTGCTCGACGGCCTGGGCTACCAGACCAAGCAGACCAGCGCCTCGCAACAGATCATCTTCGCTGGTATCCGCGACAAGCGCCTGGACCTGTTCCTTGGGTACTGGAACCCGATCATGACCCAGACCATCACCCCGTTCGTCGAGGCCAAGCAGGTCAAGGTCCTCGACAAGCCCAGCCTGGAAGACGCCCGCGCCACCCTGGCGGTGCCGAAGTACCTGGCCGACAAGGGCCTGAAGAACTTCGCCGATATCCATAGGTTCGCCAAGGAGCTGGGCAGCAAGATCTATGGCATCGAACCCGGCTCCGGCGCCAACACCCAGATCAAGGCGATGATCGCCAAGAACCAGTTCGGCCTGGGCAAGTTCCAGCTGGTCGAATCCAGCGAGGCCGGCATGCTCGCCGCGGTGGATCGCGCGGTGCGGCGCCAGGAAGCGGTGGTGTTCTTCGGTTGGACGCCGCACCCAATGAACGTGAACATCGACATGGTCTACCTGGGCGACAGTCAGGACGCCCTCGGCCCGGACGAAGGCCGCGCCACGGTGTGGACCGTGACCGCGCCGGACTACGCCCAGCGCTGCCCCAATGCCAGCCGCCTGCTGGCCAACCTGAATTTCAGCGCCGAAGACGAGAGCCGGATGATGCAGCCGCTGCTCGATCACAAGGACGCCCTGGAGTCCGCCCGCCAGTGGCTCAAGGACCACCCCGAGGACCAGGCGCGCTGGCTTGAAGGGGTTACGACCTTCGACGGCAAGCCAGCCGCGGACAACCTCAAGCTCACCGCCAACTGACAGGTCTACCCGCTCCTACAAAAATCTATCGCCCAAATCATTACCAGGAACCCGCCATGAACCATGACGTCATCATCACCTGCGCCCTCACCGGCGCCGGCGACACCGTAGCCAAGAGCCACCTGGTCCCGGTCACCCCGAAACAGATCGCCGAATCCGCCGTCGAAGCCGCCAAGGCCGGCGCCACCGTGGTCCACTGCCACGTCCGTGACCCAGAAACCGGCCGTTTCAGCCGCGACGTCAAGCTCTACCGCGAAGTGATGGAGCGCATCCGCGAGGCCGACGTCGACATCATCGTCAACCTCACCGCCGGCATGGGTGGCGACTTGGAGATCGGCCCCGGAGAAACCCCCATGGAGTTCGGCGCCGGCACCGACCTGATCGGCCCGCTGGAGCGCCTGGCCCATGTCGAAGCGCTGCTGCCGGAGATCTGCACCCTGGACTGCGGCACCCTCAACTTCGGCGACGGCAACGCCATCTATGTCTCCACCCCGGCGCAGCTGCGTGCCGGCGCCAAGCGCATCACCGAACTGGGCGTGAAGGCGGAGCTGGAGATCTTCGACACCGGCCACCTGTGGTTCGCCAAGCAGATGATCAACGAAGGCCTGCTCGAAGACCCACTGTTCCAGCTGTGCCTGGGCATCCCGTGGGGCGCCCCGGCCGACACCACCACCATGAAGGCCATGGTCGACAACCTGCCAGCCAACGTCACCTGGGCCGGCTTCGGCATCGGCCGCATGCAGATGCCCATGGCCGCCCAGGCGGTGCTGCTCGGTGGCAACGTGCGGGTGGGGCTGGAAGACAACCTCTACCTGGACCGCGGCGTGCTGGCCAGCAACGGCCAGCTGGTCGAACGCGCCGCCGAGATCATCACCCGCATGGGTGGTCGCGTGCTCAGCCCGGCACAAGGCCGGGAAAAAATGAATCTCAAGCGCCGCTAACCCCTGTAGGAGCCGGCAAAGCCGGTGCCAGCCACCGCCCAATCAGATGCCCTGGAGTTCGACATGCCTTTCATCACCGAGATCAAGACCTTCGCTGCCCTGGGTAGCGGCGTGATCGGCAGCGGCTGGGTCGCTCGCGCCCTGGCCCACGGCCTGGACGTGATCGCCTGGGACCCGGCGCCCGGCGCCGAAGCAGCCCTGCGCAAACGCATCGCCAACGCCTGGCCAGCCCTGCAGAAACAGGGCCTGGCGCCCGGCGCCGCGCAGCAGCGCCTGACCTTCGTCGCCACCATCGAGGAGTGCGTGCGCGACGCCGATTTCATCCAGGAAAGCGCACCCGAACGCCTGGACCTCAAGCTCGACCTGCACGCGAAGATAAGCGCCGCGGCCAAGCCCAACGCCATCATCGGCTCCAGCACCTCGGGCCTGTTGCCCAGCGAGTTCTACGAGTCGGCCACCCACCCCGAGCGCTGCCTGGTCGGCCACCCGTTCAACCCGGTTTACCTGCTGCCGCTGGTGGAGATCGTCGGCGGTAATCGCACCGCCCCAGACGCCATCGAAGCGGCGAAAGCCATCTACACCGCCCTGGGCATGCGCCCGCTGCATGTGCGCAAGGAAGTTCCCGGCTTCATTGCCGACCGCTTGCTCGAAGCGCTCTGGCGCGAGGCCCTGCACCTGGTCAACGACGGGGTCGCGAGCACCGGCGAGATCGACGATGCAATCCGCTTCGGCGCAGGCTTGCGCTGGTCGTTCATGGGCACCTTCCTCACCTACACCCTGGCCGGCGGCGACGCCGGCATGCGTCACTTCATGGCCCAGTTCGGCCCAGCGCTGAAGCTACCCTGGACCTACCTGCCGGCGCCGGAGCTGACCGACAAGCTGATCGACGATGTGGTCGAAGGAACCGCCGGGCAACTGGGCGAGCGCAGCATCGCCGCGCTGGAGCGCTATCGTGACGACACCCTGCTGGCGGTGCTGGAGGCGGTACGCGCCAGCAAGGCCAGCCATGGCATGGCCTTCGGCGACTAAAGGAGACGACGATGCCCGCACTGATCACCTACCGCACCCGGGTGCTGCCGGACTGGGTCGACTACAACGGCCACCTGCGCGACGCCTACTACCTGCTGATCTTCAGCTACGCCACCGATGCGCTGATGGAGCGCATCGGCCTGGATGCCGATGCGCGAGGCCAGAGCGGGCATTCGCTGTTCACCCTGGAGGCGCATATCAACTACCTGCACGAGGTGAAGCTCGATACCGAGGCATGGGTGCAGACGCAGATCATCGGCTTCGACAAGAAGCGCCTGCACCTGTACCACAGCCTGCACCGGGAGGGGTTCGACGAGGCATTGGCGGCCAGTGAACAGATGCTGCTGCATGTGGACCTGGCGGGGCCGCGGTCGGCGCCGTTCGGGGAAAGCAGTGTGCAATTGCTGCAGGCATTGGCGCAGGATCAGCGTGATCTGCCAGCCCCTCAATTCATCGGGCGCACCTTGCAGCTGCCTGAACACCCCAGGTAAGTGTAGGAACCAGCCGCTTCCCCCCCCACAAAAAACAACCCCGGAAAGCCGTGAGCATCCGGGGCCAAGAGCGAGCAACATCCACTGGGCGCGCAGGAGGGTGACCAAACCCTCGGTGCCGTGAATGACCTCAGTGTGCGGCCTTCCCCACCTGTCGATTTAGCCGTAAACGACCTGTTCTTAGCCAAAGCGGCCATCGTGACAATCTGCCCTTGCCGGTCTGTCCCTGGCGGTCACAGAATCGGTCGCAAACAACACAAGCGAAGGACAACAGCCATGATGCATGCAGATCTGATCGACCAGGACGACCTGCTGGGCCAATTGCGCTCGCGGGGTTTCGATATTCCAGCCGGCGCCAGTGCCGAGCAGGCCTGCGAGGTGGTGGTGCGGGGCCTGACCGAGCCCAACGCGCGGGCACTCAAGGGCATGGTGGAGCAGATGTACACCGGTAGCGCGACGATCCTGCCGGCGGTGCGCCAGGCCATCGACAAGCAGCTGCTGCCGGCACTGGCGCAGTTCAACAGGCGCGCCTGAGCTTTCGTCCCTCTTGATCCTTTTCGCCGGCAAGGCCGGCTCCTACAGTTGCCCGGTCGGTTTAAAGGGCGGCGCATACCTGTAGGAGCCGGCCTTGCCGGCGAATGGACCTAAAGCCTTACGCTGGCAAAGGTCGACTCGTTGCGCGCCTGGCTCAGCGCCGCCATCGGCCCGCTGTGCGGCGACAAGGCCATGGCCTGGGGAATCGGCATCATCGCCACTTGCTGGGTGGTGTTCGAGCCCACCCGCTCATCACGTGGCGGAATGCCGAAGTACTCGCGGTAGCACTTGGAGAAGTGCGGCGTGGAGACGAACCCGCACACCGACGCCACCTCGATGATCGACATCGGCGTCTGCTTGAGCAGTTGCCGCGCGCGGATCAGGCGCAGCTTCAGGTAATAGCGCGACGGCGAGCAGTGCAGGTACTTCTGGAACAGGCGCTCGAGCTGGCGTCGCGACACCGACACGTACACCGCCAGTTCGTCCAGGTCGATCGGCTCTTCCAGGTTGGCCTCCATCAACGCGACGATTTCCTGCAACTTCGGCTGGTTGGTGCCGAGCATGTGCTTGAGCGGCACGCGCTGGTGGTCCTGCTCGTTGCGGATGCGTTCGTAGACGAACATCTCGGAGATCGCCGCCGACAGCTCGCGGCCATGATCACGGCTGATCAGGTGCAGCATCATGTCCAGCGGCGCGGTGCCGCCGGAGCTGGTGAAGCGGTTGCGGTCGAGGGTGAACAGGCGGGTGCTCATGTTCACCCGCGGGTAGGCTTCCTGCATCGCCGCCAGGCATTCCCAGTGCACGCTGCAATCGAAGCCGTCGAGCAACCCGGCACAGGCCAGCGCCCAGCTGCCGGTGCACACCGCGCCCAGGCGGCGCGACTGGCGAGCCTGGGCTTGCAGCCAGGTGACATGCTCGCGGGTGACGGTGCGCTGGATGCCAACGCCGCCACAGACGATCACCGTGTCGATCGGCGGGGCGCTGTGCATGGCGGCGTCTGGGGTGATCTGCAAGCCGTCGCTGGCCCAGACCTGGCCACCGTCGACGGTCAAGGTATGCCAGCGGTACAGCTCGCGGCCGGACAGCTGGTTGGCCATGCGCAGCGGCTCGACCGCCGAGGCCAGGGAAATCAGGGTGAAGTTGTCCAGCAGGAGAAAGCCGATGGACTGGGGGGCTGTGCGGTTCTGGGTTGGGTTCCCGGAGGTGTACGACGTCATCGCGATTTCTCCTCACACAATGCAGGGTGTGCTTCAGGCGAGCACGGGTTTCTTGTTAGCGCCCCCGTTCGGATGCAAGGGCTTTGTCAATCTCGACGCAAACGCCGTGCCTGAAATTGAACGGTCATCCAAAAAAACCCAAAAACGACCTCATCCTGTTGCCGCCAGAGCCTTTTTCATCGAGTGGGTATTGCCACGCAAAACAGCGCACCAGCGCCTCTGCGTTTTGCTGCTGAGCAGTTCGGTAGCACTTATGGGAAGGTTGCCCAGAAGCGACAGACTTGAGTGTCACCGACAACGACGCTACTGGTAACGACAGCCGACGGTCGGTCAGCGGCACCGCTGCGCCAGAATGTGGCGCAACGGTCACGATTGGGCCAGAACGGCGCATCAACACTCGATGACGCTGACCGCCAGGCCGCCGCGGGAGGTCTCTTTGTACTTGTCGTGCATGTCGGCGCCGGTGTCGCGCATGGTGCGGATCACCTGGTCGAGGGAGATGAAGTGCTCGCCGTCGCCACGCAGGGCCATCTGCACGGCGTTGATCGCCTTCACCGCGGCGATGGCGTTGCGCTCGATGCACGGCACCTGCACCAGCCCGCCGACCGGGTCGCAGGTGAGGCCAAGATTGTGCTCCAGGGCAATCTCGGCGGCGTTCTCCAGTTGCGCCGGGGTAGCCCCGAGCACCTGGGCCAGGCCGGCGGCGGCCATGGCGCAGGCCGAACCGACCTCGCCCTGGCAGCCGACCTCGGCGCCGGAGATCGAGGCGTTCTTCTTGCACAAGATGCCCACCGCCGCCGCGCCAAGAAAGAAGTCCACCACGTTGGACTCGTCCACCGCATCGGAAAAGCGCATGTAGTAATGCAGCACCGCCGGGATGATCCCGGCCGCGCCATTGGTGGGCGCGGTGACCATGCGCCCACCGGCGGCGTTTTCCTCGTTGACCGCCAGGGCGAACAGGTTGACCCACTCCATGGCGCTCATGGTCGAGCCGATCACGTTGGGCTTGCCCAGCTCTTGCAGGCTGCGGTGCAGGCGGGCGGCGCGGCGCCGCACATTGAGCCCACCGGGCAGGATGCCTTCGTGCTTGAGGCCGTTGTTCACGCATTCCTGCATGGCCTGCCACAGCTTGAGCAAACCGGCGCGGATCTCGTCTTCGCTGCGCCAGACCTTTTCGTTGGCCAGCATCAATTGCGACACGCTCAGGTCGTTTTGCCTGCACAAGCGCAGCAGTTCGGCGGCGCTGTTGAAATCGTAGGGCAGCACGGTCTGGTCGGCATCCAGCACGCCGCTGGCGGCCTGGGCGGCATCGACGACGAAGCCGCCGCCCACCGAATAGTAGGTGTCGCGGTGCAATTCGCCGCCCTGGCCTTGGGCGATCAGGGTCATGGCGTTGGGGTGATACGGCAGGTTCTCGTCCAACAGCAGCATGTCGCGGGCCCAGACAAAGTCGATGGGCAGGCGGTTGTCGAGCTTGAGCACGTTGGTTTCGCGCAGGTCGGCGATACGTGGGGTGATCTGCGCCGGGTCGATGGCGTCGGGCCACTCGCCCATCAGGCCCATGATCGTGGCGCTGTCGGTGCCATGGCCGACGCCGGTGGCCGACAGCGAGCCATACAGCCGCACCTCGATGCGCCGCACCTGCTCCAGCTCGCCGCGTTGGCGCAGCCCCTGGACGAACAGCGCGCCGGCGCGCATGGGGCCGACGGTGTGCGAGCTGGAAGGCCCGACACCGATCTTGAACAGGTCGAACACGCTGATGGCCATTGTCGGATCACCTCTTGCTGGGCTTGTCTGGACGCGCCATACGACACCTTGCGCAACTGCTAGGCTGAATCGTCGAGCCGCCTCGGAATGCTCGCATCATCGGGCTTTTGCCCAGCCCCTCGCCGTCTGCAACCGACGTACTTTTGTCCACCAGCGCCGCTGCTGATCCGCTGCTGCGCGCGCCGTTTTCCAGTGGCCGGACGCCGCAAAAACCCAGGGGTGGGGGTGGAAAAACCCAGTTGCGACATCGTCCGTACTGGATGCGACCCGTCCTGTACTGGATACGACGCCACCAGTAGGCGATTGCCCGACGCTGGAGGATTATCGAAAGCGACTCGTATTGCACGGCCTCGCATCCTGCCCTCTGCAGGCCTGGTCGATCGGCGCCACAGAACGCACCGACGGCCCTCGCGAACCCGAAGATAAAATCACAGGAGTCCACCTATGAAAGCTTCACCCTCGCTGTTGCTGGCTGCGTTGCTATCCACTGCGCTGCTGGCCCAGGCGGCAGAACCCGAGCAATGCCAGACGGTACGTTTTTCCGATGTCGGCTGGACCGACATCACGGTGACCACCGCGACCACCAGCGTCGTGCTCGAGGCCCTGGGCTACAAGACCCACACCACCATGATCTCGGTACCGGTGACCTACAAGTCGCTGGCCACCGGCAAGGACCTGGACGTGTTTCTCGGCAACTGGATGCCGACCATGGAGAACGACATCAAGCAGTACCGCGATGCCGGCACCGTCGAGACCCTGCGCGCCAACCTGGAAAACGCCAAGTACACCCTGGCCGTGCCCCAGGCCTTGTATGACAAGGGCCTGAAAGACTTCGCCGACATTCCCAAGTTCAAGCAGCAGCTCAAGGGCAAGATCTACGGCATCGAACCGGGCAACGATGGCAACCGCACCATCCAGAAGATGATCGACGACAACGCCTTCGGCCTGAAGGACGCCGGCTTCCAGATCGTGCAGTCCAGCGAGGCGGGCATGCTGGCGCAGGTCGACCGGGCGCAGAAGCGTGAAGACGCGATCGTCTTCCTCGGCTGGGAACCGCACCCGATGAACACCCGCTTCAAGATGCAGTACCTGACCGGTGGAGATGCCTATTTCGGTCCCGACTTCGGCAAGGCCACCGTGCTGACCAACACCCGCAAGGGCTACGCACAGGAATGCGGCAACGTTGGCCAGCTGTTGAAGAACCTGTCGTTCGAGCTCAAGGATGAAAGCACCATGATGGGCTATGTCCTGGACGACAAGATGAAACCCGAGGCGGCCGCGAAGAAGTGGCTCAAAGACAACCCCGGCAAGCTCGATACCTGGCTGGCCGGCGTGACCACCGTGGATGGCAAGCCCGGCCTTGAGGCGGCCAAGGCCAAGCTGGCGCAATAACGACTTATGCAATAGCGCTATCTCGGGGCGGGACCGTGCCGCCCCGGACTGATTTCAATCTTTGCAGGTGGAAGCTCGCTATCATGCTTATCGATCAGAAAATACCCCTGGGGCAGTACATCGCCTCATTCGTCGAATGGTTGACCCAGAACGGCGCCAGCTACTTCGACGCCATCGCCCAAGGCCTGGAATTCATGATCCATGGCGTTACCAGTGCCCTGACCTGGTTCAACCCGTTCGTGCTCATCGCCCTGTTCGCCGCCCTGGCGCACCTGATCCAGCGCAAATGGGCGCTTACCGTCTTCGTCGCCCTGTCGTTCCTGCTCATTCTCAACCTGGGCTACTGGCAGGAAACCATGGAAACCCTGGCGCAGGTCACCTTCGCCACGGTGGTCTGCGTGGTCATCGGCGTGCCGCTGGGCATCGCCGCCGCGCACAAGCCAATGTTCTACACAGCCATGCGCCCGGTATTGGACCTGATGCAAACCGTGCCCACCTTCGTCTACCTGATCCCCACCCTGACCCTGTTCGGCCTGGGCGTGGTACCCGGGCTGATCTCCACCGTGGTGTTCGCCATCGCCGCGCCCATCCGCCTCACCTACCTGGGTATCTGTGACGTGCCGCAGGAGCTGCTGGACGCCGGCAAGGCCTTCGGCTGCTCGCGCCGCCAGTTGCTGACCCGCATCGAACTGCCCCACGCCATGCCGAGCATCGCCGCCGGCGTGACCCAGTGCATCATGCTGTCGTTGTCGATGGTGGTGATCGCCGCCCTGGTCGGCGCCGACGGCCTGGGCAAACCGGTGGTCAATGCCCTGAACACCGCCGACATATCCCTGGGCTTCGAGGCAGGCCTGGCCATCGTGCTGCTGGCGATCATGCTCGACCGAATCTGCAAGCAACCGGAGCTGCCGGTAAGGGGTGAGGCATGAGCATCATTCGTTTCGAAGACGTCGACGTCATTTTCTCCAGCAAGCCGCGCGAAGCGCTGGCGCTGCTCGACCAGGGCAGGACTCGCGAAGAGATCCTCAAGCAGACCGGCCTGGTGGTCGGCGTCGAGAAGGCCAACCTGGATATCAAGAAAGGCGAGATCTGCGTGCTGATGGGCCTGTCCGGCTCGGGCAAGTCGAGCCTGCTGCGCTGCATCAACGGCCTCAACACCGTGAGCCGCGGCAAGCTGTTCGTCGAGCATGAAGGCAAGCACATCGACATCGCCCACTGCACCCCGGCGGAGCTGAAGATGATGCGCACCAAGCGCATCGCCATGGTGTTCCAGAAGTTCGCCCTGATGCCCTGGCTGACGGTGCGCGAGAACATCAGCTTCGGCCTGGAAATGCAGGGCCGCCCGGAAAAGGAACGGCGCAAGCTGGTCGACGAGAAGCTCGAACTGGTGGGCCTGACCCAGTGGCGCAATAAAAAGCCGGATGAGCTGTCCGGCGGCATGCAGCAGCGTGTTGGCCTGGCCCGGGCACTGGCGATGGATGCCGACATCCTGTTGATGGACGAACCCTTCTCAGCCCTCGACCCGCTGATTCGCCAGGGCCTGCAAGATGAGCTGCTTGGCCTGCAGGCCAAGCTCAGCAAGACCATCGTGTTCGTCAGCCATGACCTGGACGAAGCCCTCAAGCTGGGCAGCCGCATCGCCATCATGAAAGACGGGCGGATCATCCAGTACAGCAAGCCGGAAGAGATCGTGCTCAACCCGGCCGACGAGTACGTGCGCACCTTCGTCGCCCATACCAACCCGCTCAACGTGCTGTGTGGGCGCAGCCTGATGCGCAGCCTGGACAACTGCAAGCGGGTCAACGGCTCGGTGTGCATCGACCCGGGCATCGATTCCTGGCTGGACTTGGGCGAAGGCGGTTCGATCAAGCGCGCGCGTCAGGGCCAGAACGGCCTGGACCTGCAAAACTGGGCACCGGGGCAGGATGTGGAATTGCTCGATCGGCGGCCAACCCTGGTCAACGCCAATATCGGCATGCGCGAAGCGCTGCAGATTCGTTATCACACTGGCAACAAGCTGGTGCTGCAGGATAACGACAAGGTGGTGGGGATTCTTGGGGATACCGAGCTGTATCACGCGTTGCTCGGCAAGAATCACGGGTGATGCAATTGGGGCCGCTTTGCGGCCCTTTCGCGGCACAAGGCCGCTCCTACAGGGGAACGCGTATCCCTGTAGGAGCGGCCTTGTGCCGCGATAGGAGGGCGAAGCCCTCCCGGCGATCTGTCAGCGCACGACGATCCCACGCGAAGCCATGTAGGCCTTGGCCTCAGGCACCGTGTACTCGCCAAAGTGGAAGATACTGGCCGCCAGCACCGCGCTGGCATGCCCTTCCAGGATGCCATCGGCCAGGTGCTGCAGGTTACCCACGCCACCCGAGGCGATCACCGGGATCCCCAGCGCATCGCTGATGGCCCGGGTAACCCCCAGGTCGAAGCCATTCTTCATGCCATCCTGGTCCATGCTGGTCAGCAGGATCTCGCCAGCCCCCAGGCCTTCCATCTTCTTCGCCCACTCCACCGCATCCAGCCCGGTAGGCTTGCGCCCACCGTGGGTGAAGATTTCCCAACGCGGCGTTTCGCCCGGGCCGGACACCTTCTTGGCATCGATGGCAACCACGATGCACTGCGAACCGAAACGGTCCGCCGCCTCGCCCACGAACTCTGGGTTGAACACCGCGGCGGTGTTGATCGACACCTTGTCGGCACCGGCGTTGAGCAGGTTGCGGATGTCCTGCACGGTGCGCACGCCACCGCCCACGGTCAGCGGGATGAACACCTGGCTGGCCATGCGCTCGACGGTATGCAGGGTGGTGTCACGGCCATCGACGCTGGCGGTGATGTCGAGGAAGGTGATCTCGTCGGCACCTTGCTCGTTGTAGCGCCGGGCGATTTCCACCGGGTCGCCGGCATCGCGGATGTTCTCGAACTTGACGCCCTTGACCACCCGGCCGTTGTCCACGTCCAGGCAAGGGATGATGCGCTTGGCCAGTGCCATGGTCGCTCCTCAGCCTTGGTAGTTGTCGCAGAAGGCCTGGGCCTCGGCGACGTCGAGGGTGCCTTCGTAGATGGCACGGCCGGTGATGGCGCCGATGATGCCCGGGGCCTTGGCGTCCAGCAGGGCCTTGATGTCGCCCAGGTTGTGGATGCCGCCCGAGGCGATCACCGGGATGCGGGTGGCTTCGGCCAGGGCCTTGGTGAAGGGCACGTTGCAGCCTTGCATCATGCCGTCCTTGGCGATGTCGGTGTAGACGATCGAGGAGACGCCATCAGCCTCGAAGCGCTTGGCCAGGTCAATGACCTGCACCGAGCTGACTTCGGCCCAGCCGTCGGTGGCGACGAAGCCGTCCTTGGCGTCCAGGCCGACGATGATCTTGCCCGGGAAGGCCTTGCACGCCTCGGCGACGAACTCAGGCTGCTTGACCGCCTTGGTGCCGATGATCACGTGGCTGACGCCGGCCTTGACGTAGTGCTCGATGGTTTCCAGCGAGCGAATGCCGCCGCCGATCTGGATCGGCAGGTTCGGATAACGCTTGGCGATGGCGGTGACCACCTCGCCATTGACCGGCTGGCCTTCGAAGGCGCCGTTGAGGTCGACCAGGTGCAGGCGGCGGCAGCCACCCTCGACCCATTTGGCGGCCATGCTCACCGGGTCGTCGGAGAATACCGTGGAGTCTTCCATGCGGCCTTGGCGCAGACGCACGCAGGCACCGTCCTTGAGATCGATAGCGGGAATAATCAGCATGTGAGGAACCTGTCTAATCGTTGGAATTCAGGGCTTCTCGAGCGCCCACAGGTCGCTTTCGATGCTCTCGAACCGCTCCTTGAGGTGCAGCTGAACATCGCTAATCGCCCTGTTGTAGTAGTGAGGTGCAATCTCTTTGCTGAACAGCTCGAGGACCTCGGCCACCTCGAACGACCCCAGTTGCAGCTCGAAGCGGTCTTCGAGAAAGCGCTTGAGGGTGTCGAGCGCCTCGCGCTCCTGCTCGGGGGCCAGGGTGATGCTCGGGGCCTTGGTCTTCGCTCTGCTCATTTACCAGCGTCCGTCCCAGGCCACGAAGTTCTGCAGCAACTGCAGGCCATGGGTGTGGCTCTTCTCCGGGTGGAACTGCACGGCAAAGCGCGAGCCCTCGGCCAGCGCGGCGGCGAAATCGACGCCATAGTGGCCGCGACCGACCACCTGGCTCGGCTTGCCGGCATTGATGTAGTAGCTGTGCACGAAATAAAAACGCGCGCGGTCCGGAATGTCATGCCACAGCGGGTGGTCGTTGGTCTGGCTGACTTCGTTCCAACCCATGTGCGGCACTTTCAGGTGCTCGCCGTCTTCCTTCAGGTCCTTGCCGAAGAAGCGCACCTGGCCGGGGAACAGGCCGATGCAGTCGACGCCGTCGTTTTCCTCGCTGTGCTCGAGCAGCGCCTGCATGCCCACGCAAATGCCGAGGAACGGACGGTCCTGGCTGACTTCGCGGACCAGGCTGTCGAAGCCCAGGCGGCGGATCTCGGCCATGCAGTCGCGGATCGCGCCAACGCCGGGGAACACCACGCGGTCGGCTTCGCGAATCACCGCGGCGTCACTGGTCACCAGCACCTTGCCGGCGCCTACATGCTCCAGGGCCTTGGCCACCGAGTGCAGGTTGCCCATGCCATAGTCGATTACGGCTACCGTCTGCATTTACAGGCACCCTTTGGTGGACGGCATCTGCCCGGCCATGCGCTCGTCGAGGGTAATGGCCATGCGCAGCGCGCGGCCGAACGCCTTGAACACGGTTTCGATCTGGTGGTGGGTGTTGTGGCCACGCAGGTTGTCGATGTGCAGGGTCACCAGGGCATGGTTGACGAAGCCCTGGAAGAACTCCTGGAACAAGTCGACATCGAAGCCGCCCACGGTGGCACGGGTGTAGGGCACGTGCATCTGCAGGCCAGGGCGGCCGGAAAAGTCGATGACCACCCGCGACAGCGCTTCGTCCAGCGGCACGTAGGCGTGGCCGTAGCGGAAGATGCCTTTCTTGTCGCCGATGGCCTGGGCGAACGCCATGCCCAGGGTGATGCCGACGTCCTCGACGGTATGGTGATCGTCGATATGCAGGTCGCCCTTGCACTCGATATCCAGATCGATCAGCCCATGGCGGGCGATCTGGTCCAGCATGTGTTCAAGGAAAGGCACACCGATTTCGAATCGGGCCTTGCCACTGCCATCGAGGTTGATCGAGCACTTGACCTGGGTCTCCAGGGTATTGCGCTCGACGGAAGCCTTACGTTCGACCATCACCAGCTCCGCAAAATCATTAGGCGAAAAGGGCTCCATTATAGGCCCAGAACGCGCCGGCTTGAAACGCGGATGACATATGGCAGGGCTAGCAATTACGGGGGTGGGACAGTGCTACAGGTCTATACAACCGGCAGTTCGCCGGCAAGCCGGCTCCTACGAGCATTGCATCACCCCGTAGGAGCCGGCTTGCCGGCGAACCTGCGCTGTCAATCAATGAAACAGGACAGCCGTCTTCTGCAAGGTAACCCACACCCCCCAGGCCAGCGGAATCACCACCACCGCCCAGGCCAGCAGCACCAGCGGCAGGCTGCCCGGCGCCGCATGCCACTCCAGCGCGCGCGCCGAGTCGGCGCCCTTGTCATGGCTCAGCGCCCGCTCGGCCGCCAGCTCGGCGTCGGTCATGAAGTACTTGTCCGCCACCGGCCGCACCAGCAGGTTGCAGACAAAGCCCAGCACCAGCAGGCCGGCGAGGATGTACAAGGTCATGTCGTAGGCCGCGGCGCGCTCCACGCCCGCCGCCAGTTGCGCCTCGCGCAGGTAGGTGATCAGCACCGGGCCGAGCACGCCGGCAGCGGCCCAGGCGGTCAGCAGGCGACCATGGATCGCGCCGACCATCTGCGTGCCGAACAGGTCCGCCAGGTAGGCCGGCACCGTCGAGAAGCCGCCGCCGTACATCGACAGGATGATGCAGAACGCCGCGACGAACAGCGCCACGTTGCCCAGGTGCCCAAGGTTCGGAATCAGGCCGTAGAGCCCCACGCCCAAGGCGAAGAACACGAAGTAGGTGTTCTTGCGGCCGATGTAGTCCGAGCACGACGCCCAGAAGAACCGCCCGCCGATGTTGAACAGGCTCAGCAGGCCGGTGAAACCAGCGGCGATGGCGGCAATTTGCGCCAACTGCGCGGCACTCAGCTCACTGAAGGTCAGCTCGTTGCCCAGCAGCTTGCCGGCGAACACTTCCTGCAGCAGCGGCGAGGCCATGCCAAGGATGCCGATGCCGGCCGAGACATTCAGGCACAGCACCAGCCACACCAAGGCGAACTGCGGGGTCTTCCAGGCCACGCTGACATGCACGTGGCGGTCGGTGACCATGGCGTTGGCCTTTTTCGCCGGCGGCGTCCAGCCTTCAGGCTTCCAGCCGGTCGGCGGCACGCGGTAGGCCAGGGCGCCGGCGGTCATGAACACAAAGTAGATCGCGGCCATGGCGACGAAGCTCTGCCATACCCCCACCTCGGTGCTGCTGCCGAAGTGGCCCATGAGCGCGGTGGCCAATGGAGCGCCCACCATGGCGCCACCACCAAAGCCCATGATCGCCATGCCAGTGGCCATGCCGCGCTTGTCCGGGAACCACTTGATCAAGGTCGACACCGGCGAGATGTAGCCCAGGCCCAGGCCGATCCCCCCGATCACCCCCGAGCCCAGCCACATCAGCCACAGCTGGTGGGTCTTCACGCCGATCGCCGAGATCAGCAGGCCGCCGCACCAGCACAGCGCCGAAACCAGCCCGGCCTTGCGCGGGCCGGCGTGCTCCAGCCAGCCGCCGAGCACCGCGGCCGAGCAGCCGAGGAACACGAAGAACAGGGTGTAGATCCAGCTGAGCATGGAGATCGGCCAGTCGCACTCGGCGCTGAACAGGCGGGCGACGAAGCCCATGTCGGCGGCGCAGGCTACCGGCGCGCTGACGCCCAGGGCCTGGGACAGCGGCAACCAGAACACCGAGAAACCATAGGCCATGCCGATGCACAGGTGGATGGCCAGGGCCGCCGGCGGCACCAGCCAGCGGTTGAAGCCCGGGCGGGCGATGATGCGCTCCTTCGACAGGAAGCCTGGCGCACTCGCCACTGCCCCCGCCGTGATACTGCTATTCATGGATTGTTCCTTTTGTAGGTGGGCTATGCGCGTGGACGGCTCTGTAATTGGCTGCACGCAAGGCAGCCCGGCCGTTTGCGGCATCGCCCGCGACAATGGGTCGCGGGGGCTCCACGGGCGGCGCAAGATTACCAGCAGGCGGTGACATGAAAGCAATCTGATATCGTGTTTTTTTCGACAACTGAAACGGTATTGCAACCGGGTTCGCCGACAAGCCGGCTCCTAGGGGGTTCGGCAGGAGCGGGGTTGCCGGCGAACCGGTCCACCCACGCACGGTCGAAACGTCGAATGCGCAGAGCCAGGCGCCACGGCGCTATACTCGCCGCTGAATTTCACTTTCGGACTACAAGGACTCGCCCATGAAAGCGTTCGGCAAAATCCTGGGGCTGGGGCTTCTCGGGTTGTTGCTGATCATCGTGGCGCTGGGCTTCGCCCTGAGCCACCTCTTCGATCCCAACGACTACAAAGACGAAATCCGCCAGTTGGCCCGTGACAAGGCCCACGTCGAGCTGACCCTCAACGGCGACATCGGCTGGAGCCTGTTCCCCTGGCTGGGCCTGGAGTTGCACGAGGCGAGCATCGCCACGTTGAACAACCCCAAGGTGCCCTTCGCCGACCTGCAGATGCTCGGGCTCTCCGTGCGCGTGCTGCCCCTGCTGCGCCGCGAAGTGCAAATGAGCGACGTGCGCGTCGAAGGCCTGAACCTGACTCTCACCCGCGACGCCAACGGCCATGGCAACTGGGAGGACATCGGCAAGCCGCTGCCCGACCCGACCGAGGCCAGCGCGCCAGCCGCCACGCCAGGTGAAACGCCAGCCAGCGAAGCGGCCAAGCCTGCTACCAGCGAGCGCGCGGTCAAGCTCGACATCGACAGCCTGACCGTGAACAACGCCCGGGTGCAGTACACCGACGAGAAAGCCGGCCAGAGCTACAGCGCCGAAAGCATCCAGCTGAGCACCGGGCCGGTCCACGAAGGCGCCAACATCCCGCTCAAGGCCAGCGCCTTCCTCAGCGCCAGCCAGCCAAACCTCAAGGCACGAACCGAGCTGACCGGCGAGCTGCGCTTCGATCGCAAGCTCAAGCGCTACAACCTCGAGGACATGCGCCTGTCTGGCGAAACCTCGGGCGAGCCGCTGGCCGGCAAGACCATGACCTTCGCCGCCCAAGGCCAGGTGCTGGTGGACCTGGCCGCCAACGTCGCCTCGTGGAGCGGCCTGAAGGTCTCGGCCAACCAGCTGCGCGCCCTGGGCGAGCTGAACCTGCGCGACCTCGACAAGACGCCGCAGGTCAGCGGCGGCCTGTCCATCGCCCAGTTCGACCTGCGCACCTTCCTCGATGGCATCGGCCACCCGCTGCCGGCCACCGCCGACCCAGCCGCGTTCAAGAAGCTGGAGTTGGTCACGCGCCTGCAAGGCACGGTGAACAGCCTGGCCCTCGAAGACCTGGCGGTGAAGCTGGATGACAGTACCTTCAGCGGCCGCGTGGCCGTGGAAGACTTCGCCAAGCAGGCCCTGCGCGTGCGCCTGAAGGGCGACACCTTCGACGCCGACCGCTACCTGCCGGCCAAGAGCGAACAAGCCAAGGGCGCCAGCGCCGCGCGCCAGGCCGAGGTCAAGCAACAAGAGGCCACGGCGGTGGCCGGCGCCGGCTCCACGCCGCTGCCCAACGCCCCGACCCAGGTCGCCTGGAGCACCGACAAGCTGCTGCCAGTCGACCGCCTGCGCGCCCTCGACCTGCAGGCCGAGCTGGCCTTCGGCGCGCTGACCCTGAACAAGCTGCCGATCAGCGATGCCCAGCTCAACGCCAGTGGCCAAGGCGGCCTGCTGACCCTGCAGACCTTGCGCGGCGGCCTGTACAACGGCACCTTCGAAGCCAAGGGCAGCGTCGACGTGCGTCCGGCCGTGCCGCAGCTCGGCATCAACACCAAGATCAACCGCGTGCCGGTTGAGCACTTCATCAAGCGCGAAAGCCCGGACCAGCCGCCGCCGGTCAAGGGCCTGCTGACCCTGAACAGCGACCTCACCGCCACCGGTAACAGCCAGAAGGCGCTGGTCGACACCCTCAATGGCAACGCCAGCTTCACCATCAACGACGGTGTGCTGGTCAATGCCAACCTGGAGCAGCAACTGTGCCAGGCCATCGCCACCCTCAACCGCAAGCAGCTCAGCGGCGAGCCGCGTGGCAAGGACACGCCGTTCCAGGAGCTGCGCGGCAGCCTGGTGATCCGCAACGGCGTGGCCAGCAACCCGGACCTCAAGGCGCGTATTCCGGGCCTGACCGTCAACGGCCACGGCGACCTAGACCTGCGCGTGCTGGGCATGGACTACAACGTCGGCGTGGTCGTCGAAGGCGACCAGCGCGCCATGCCCGACCCGGCCTGCCAGGTCAACGAACGCTATGTCGGCGTCGAAGTGCCGCTGCGCTGCCGCGGCCCGCTGGAGCTCGGCGCCAAGGCCTGTCGCCTGGACCAGGACGGCCTGGGCAAGGTCGCCGCCAAGCTGGCCGGCAACCGCCTGAAAGACAAGATCGACCAGAAGCTTGAAGAAAAACTCGGCGACAAGGTCAGCCCGGAACTCAAGGACGCGCTGAAGGGGCTGTTCAAACGATGAGCCCTCAGCAGTTCTCCAGCGCCGTGCTGGATTGGTACGACCAGCACGGCCGCCATGACCTGCCCTGGCAACAGGGCATCACCCCGTATCGGGTGTGGGTCTCCGAAATCATGTTGCAGCAGACCCAGGTCAGCACCGTGCTCAACTACTTCGACCGCTTCATGCAAGCCCTGCCCACCGTGCAGGCGCTGGCCGAGGCGCCGGAGGACGAGGTGCTGCACCTGTGGACGGGCCTGGGCTACTACACCCGCGCGCGTAACCTGCAAAAGGCCGCGAAGATCGTCGTCGAGCAGCATGGTGGCGAGTTCCCGCGCAGCGTCGAGCAGCTCACCGAGCTGCCCGGCATCGGCCGCTCTACCGCAGGCGCCATCGCCAGCATCAGCATGGGCATTCGCGCGCCGATCCTCGACGGCAACGTCAAGCGCGTGCTGGCCCGCTTCACCGCCCAGGCCGGCTACCCCGGCGAGCCTAAGGTGGCCAACCAGCTATGGGCCAGCGCCGAGCGCTTCACCCCGATGACCCGGGTCAACCACTTCACCCAGGCGATGATGGACATGGGCGCGACGCTGTGCACCCGTAGCAAGCCCAGCTGCCTGATCTGCCCGTTGCAGCGCGGCTGCGAGGCGCACCTGCACGGCGAAGAGACCCGCTACCCCGAGCCCAAGCCGCGCAAGGCCTTGCCCCAGCGCAAGACGCTGATGCCGCTGCTGACCAACCACGAAGGCGCGATCCTGCTTTACCGCCGGCCCTCCACCGGCCTGTGGGGCGGCTTGTGGAGCCTGCCGGAGCTGGACAACCTCGAACAGCTCGACGACCTCGCCTACCAGCACGGGCTGCGCCTGAACGACCGCCAGGCCCTGGCAGGCCTGACCCACACCTTTAGCCACTTCCAGCTGGCGATCGAACCCTGGCTGGTGCGTGTCGACCCCGTCGGCGCGCACGTGGCCGAGCCCGACTGGCTCTGGTATAACCTCGCCACCCCGCCGCGCCTGGGCCTCGCCGCCCCGGTCAAGAAGCTGCTGCAACGCGCGGCCGACGAACTGATTGCAGGAGACAAGCCATGACCCGCACCGTGAAGTGCCGCAAGTACAACGAAGAACTCCCAGGCCTGGACCGCCCGCCTTACCCGGGCGCCAAGGGCCAGGACATCTTCGAGCACATCTCGCAGAAGGCCTGGAAGGAGTGGCAGGACCACCAGACCATGCTGATCAACGAGAAGCGCCTGAACATGATGAACGCCGAGGACCGCAAGTTCATCCAGGCCGAGATGGACAAGTTCTTCGCCGGCGAGGATTACGCACAGGCCGAAGGCTACGTGCCACCCTCGAATTGACCTCAAAAATCGTAAGCGACGGAATTAATTTAAATTTTTTTGAAAAAAGTCGTTGACGGCCTCTGAGAAAATCTATTTAATTCACCCCGTCGCCCAGATAGCTCAGTCGGTAGAGCAGAGGATTGAAAATCCTCGTGTCGGCGGTTCGACTCCGTCTCTGGGCACCACCTTCAGCTTCTGGTGGTTGCAAAGTTACCCGAAGCGACACAAGAAACCCGCCTAGTGCGGGTTTTTTGTTGCCTGCGATTTTTGTCTCACGCTCCTTCACCCGCGGTTGATCGATATCAAAAAGCCACCCGCCCTGCGCTCCTAGGATGACAGGTGGACATTCGAACGACCCCGCAAGGACCTCCATGAGCGAAGAATCCGCCACCCTCCCCCTGCCGTCGCCAAGCGACAGCGCCAGCAGCGTCAAACCCGTTCCGCGCACGCGCCGCCCACGCCAGCGCAAGCCCGCCGCCAGCACCGCCGCGCCAGAGACCATCACCCAGGTAAGCCAGCAACCCGCCGCCCTGGAAGTGGCCAACGCGCGCAAGGGCAGCAGCGAGGACAGCACCTCGGCGCGCCTGCCGGCCAACTACCCGTACCGCACGCGCATGCGCCGCCAGGACTACGAGAAGGCCAAGCACGAGCTGCAGATCGAGCTGCTCAAGGTGCAGAACTGGGTGAAGGAGACCGGCCAGCGCATCGTCGTGCTGTTCGAGGGCCGCGATGCTGCGGGCAAGGGCGGCACCATCAAGCGCTTCATGGAACACCTGAACCCGCGCGGCGCGCGCATCGTCGCCCTGGAGAAGCCTTCCGAGCAGGAAAAGGGCCAGTGGTACTTCCAGCGTTATGTGCAGCACCTGCCCACCGCCGGTGAAATGGTGTTCTTCGACCGCTCCTGGTACAACCGCGCCGGGGTCGAGAAGGTCATGGACTTCTGCACCCCGCTGCAATACCTGGAATTCATGCGCCAGGCGCCGGACCTCGAGCGCATGCTGTGCAATAGCGGCATCCTGCTGTTCAAGTTCTGGTTCTCGGTCAACCGCGAGGAACAGCTGCGCCGCTTCATCTCGCGGCGCGACGACCCGCTCAAGCACTGGAAGCTCTCGCCCATCGACATCAAGTCGCTGGACAAGTGGGAGGACTACACCGCGGCCAAGGAGGCGATGTTCTTCCACACCGACACCGCCGATGCGCCGTGGACGGTGATCAAATCGGATGACAAGAAGCGCGCGCGGATCAACTGCATCCGCTACTTCCTGCATTCGCTGGATTATCCAGGCAAGGACCACAGCGTGGCGCATGCGCCGGATGCGTTGCTGGTCGGGCGCGCCTCGCGAGGGTTCGAGGAAGACGAGCCGGCGGTGCTGGTCAGTTAAGCCCCAGGGGCTGCTGCGCAGCCCTTTCGCGACACAAGGCCGCTCCTACAGAGGTTACGCGATCGCCTGTAGGAGCGGCCTTGTGTCGAGAAAGGGGCGCATGGCGCCCCCGGCGATCTCGAATCCCCCTTGGGTTTCCCTGGCAACTACGCTTCAATACGCGCCTTTACCCGTTACCCCAAGGACCTGCCGCCCATGGCCACCAACAGCAAACAACAGAAACGCGCCAAGCGCGCCGCCACCAAGGCCAAGCAAAACCGCATGGTGCGCAGCGGCCAGGCGGTCAAGACCAGCGCCGGCGACAGCGCCAGCGTCGAGCAGGTGTTCAACAAGGCCATGGAATCGGGCAGCTACAACAGCCTGTTCGACAAGATGAAGGAAGCCCAGGAAAACGGCCTGGTGCCAATGATCTCGGTGTTCCTGGTCGACCCATTGCTGGCACTGGTACTCAAGGGCCACAAGGAAGAACACGCCACCGACTACATCGTCATGGTGTTCACCGCCTACCGCAAATGGCTCGACGGCGCCGACGAGGACGCGACCATGGCCTGGCTGGAGAGCGACGAGTTCCAGGATGCCTACGTTACTGCCTCGGAAGTGGTGGCCAAGCAGCAGCAACAGCAGAAGCAGTTCGGCTGACCTTCCGGGCCCTGTTCGCCAGCAAGCCGGCTCCTACACACGCGCCGCGTAGGAGCCGGCTTGCCGGCGAACAAGGCCCGCCCAGGCAAACAAAAAGGCCGCGCCCCTCACAGGGCGCGGCCTTTTCATTCAACCAGCAGATCAGCTATCCAGCGCCACCCGCGCGGCAGTGCCACGCTTGCGGTGCACCAACAAGCCGGCGGCTACCACGCCGATGCTGAGAATGGCCGTGGCGATGATCTCGGCACGGTGATCCTCACGCAGGGCCATCACCACCAGCACGGCGACGATGAAGGCGATGGTCGCCCAGGTCAGGCCCGGGAACATCCACATCTTGAACGAGATCTTCTCGCCCTTGGCTTCACGCTGGGCGCGCATGCGCAGCTGCGACACGGCGATCACCAGGTACACCAGCAGGGCGATAGCGCCGGAGCTGGCCAGCAGGAACTCGAATACCTCGGCCGGGGCCAGGAAGTTGGCGAACACGCACAGGAAGGCCGCGGCGGTGGACAACAGCACCGCCCAGTGCGGGGTGCCGGCCTTGGTGGTGCGCTGGGCAATGGCCGGGGCGTCGCCACGCTTGCTCAGGGAGAACAACATGCGCGAGGAGGTGTACAGCGCCGAGTTCAGGCAGCTGGTCACGGCGATCAGCACGACGATGTCGACGATCAGCTTGGCGTTCGGCACGCCGATCAGGCTCAGCACGGTCTGGTAGGAGCCTTTTTCCGCCAGGGTCGGGTCGTTCCACGGCACCATGGCCACCACCAGGAAGATCGACACCAGGTAGAACAGGCAGATCCGCCAGATCACCGAGTTGGTGGCCCGGCTGATCTGCTTGCCTGGGTCCTTCGATTCGGCGGCGGCGATGGTGACGATCTCGGTGCCCATGAACGAGAACATGGTGGTCAGCATGGCCGCCAGCACGGCGCCCAGACCATTGGGCATGAAGCCCTGGGTGTCGAACAGGTGGCTGACGCCGCTGACCTGGCTGCTCGGCACCATGCCGAACATGGCCGCGCAACCGACGACGATGAAGCCGATGATCGCCAGCACCTTGAGCAGGGCGAACCAGAACTCGAACTCACCGTAGTTCTTCACGCTGAACAGGTTGGTGATGGTCAGCGCCAGGGTAATGATCAGGGAGAATGCCCACAGGTCCACCGACGGGAACCAGGCATGCAAAATGGCCGCGGCGGCGTTGGCTTCGAGCGGGATCACCAGGACCCAGAACCACCAGTACAGCCAGCCGATGGTGAAACCGGCCCAGCGCCCGATGGCGCGGTCGGCATAGGTGGAGAACGAGCCGGTGTCCGGCGAGGCGACCGCCATTTCACCGAGCATGCGCATCACCAGTACCACCAGGGTTCCGGCGGCGGCGTAGGCCAGCAGCACGGCCGGGCCGGCAGCAGCGATGGCGTGGCCGGAGCCGACGAACAGGCCGGCGCCGATCACACCGGCAATGGACAGCATGGTCACATGCCGTTGCTTGAGCCCCTGAGCGAGGTCATTGGAATTGTTACCGCTCATAAAACTACCTTTGTAAGGAGGTGGACTACACGAATGACTGCCAGCACGCCCGGGATGAAAGTGGGCAACGCTGCATTCAGTGGTTTCCAGATGGCAATAACTGGGCCAGGTGAGAATCGCTTTCGTCTGAAATGCTTCAGCGGCCAATAACGGCGCGGCTTGCAGGGCATAGTGCCAAGGCTTGACCGAAAGGCCATCAAATTGCCGTGCCAAGTGCAGATTACTGAAATACTCACTTACAAACGCACCAAAGGCGCTCCCCGGTAACACCTTTGCACAAATGATGAGCAGAAAAAGAGCAACCCAGCGGCGCAACCCAGCCCAAGGATAACCGGCAAAGCAGTACCACCCGGCCAAAAACGGCTTCCCAGAGCGGGCCAAAACTGGCACCATCGCGCCTTTTTTCATCAAGGCTCCGGTGCTGGGCAAACGCCCTTGCGGATATCCTGGCGACAGTCCACTGCAGCGATGCGACAAACTGTCCCACCAGCGACCAGAGCCCCTCGCGACCCCGTTGGCCGTCGTTGCGCCGCTATGCTAGCTTGGCGCTCGCCAGGAAGGCCGCCAACAGCTGGGAACGCACCCGTATACATGAGGACCGCACATGGCCCAGGCCACGCCCGCGCTGGAAATCCGCAACCTGCACAAACGCTATGGCGAGCAGGAAATTCTCAAGGGCATTTCGCTGACCGCGCGCGACGGTGACGTGATTTCCATCCTGGGGTCGTCCGGCTCCGGCAAGTCCACCTTGCTGCGCTGCATCAACCTGCTGGAGAACCCGCACCAGGGCGAGATCCTCGTCGCCGGCGAGGCGCTCAAGCTCAAGGCGCAGAAAAACGGCGACCTGGTCGCCGCCGACAACCGCCAGATCAACCGCCTGCGCAGCGAGATCGGCTTCGTCTTCCAGAACTTCAACCTGTGGCCGCACATGTCGATCCTCGACAACATCATCGAGGCGCCACGTCGTGTGCTCGGCCAGAGCAAGGCCGAGGCCATCGAGCATGCCGAGGCCCTGCTGAACAAGGTCGGCATCTTCGACAAGCGCCACAGCTACCCCGCACAGCTTTCCGGCGGCCAGCAACAGCGCGCCGCCATCGCCCGTACCCTGGCCATGAAGCCCAAGGTCATCCTGTTCGACGAACCAACCTCGGCGCTCGATCCGGAAATGGTCCAGGAAGTGCTTAACGTCATCCGCGCATTGGCCGAAGAAGGCCGTACCATGCTGCTGGTGACGCACGAGATGAACTTTGCCCGCCAGGTGTCCAGCGAAGTGGTCTTCCTGCACCAGGGCCTGGTCGAAGAGCAGGGATCGCCGCAACAGGTCTTCGAAAACCCGACCTCGGCGCGTTGCAAGCAATTCATGTCCAGCCACCGCTAACGGAGCAACACGAATGCAGACCTACAAGAAATTCCTCCTGGCCGCTGCCGCCACCCTGGTGTTCTCGGCCAATGCCATGGCAGCCGAAAAGCTGAAAATGGGCATCGAGGCGGCCTACCCGCCGTTCAACAACAAAGATGCCAGCGGCCAGGTGGTCGGCTTCGACAAGGACATCGGCGACGCCCTGTGCGCCAAGATGAAGGTCGAATGCGAAGTGGCCGTCTCCGACTGGGACGGCATCATCCCGGCGCTGAACGCCAAGAAGTCCGATTTCATCATCTCCTCGCTGTCGATCACCGACGAGCGCAAGCAGGCCGTTGACTTCACCGACCCCTACTACTCGAACAAGCAGCAGTTCATCGCGCCGAAAAACGTCGACTTCAAGACCGACCGCGCTTCGCTCAAGGGCAAGACCATCGGCACCCAGCGCGCCACCCAGGCGGCTACCTGGCTGGACGATAACGGCGGCATGGACGGCGAGTTCAAGGTCAACCTGTATGACGGCCAGGAAAATGCCTACCTCGACCTCACCTCGGGCCGCGTCGATGCCATCCTCGCCGACAAGTACGCCAACTACGACTGGCTGAAATCCGAAGCCGGCAAGAACTACGAGTTCAAGGGCGACCCGGTGAACGAGAGCGACAAGGTCGGCATCGCGGTACGCAAGGGCGACAACGAGCTGCGTAACAAGCTCAATGCTGCGCTGAAGGAAATCGTCGCCGACGGTACCTACAAGAAGATCAACGACAAGTATTTCCCGTTCAGCATCTATTGATTCGCCCCGACAGGCATCGTCGCCCTGGCGATGCCTGTCCCTTGAACAAACTTACCCATGAATATCGACCTGCACGGATTCGGCCCGGCCATGATGGCCGGCACCCTGATGACCGTAAAACTGGCGCTCTGCGCCTTGCTGCTGGGGCTGGTCCTGGGCCTGCTCGGCGCCCTGGCCAAGACCTCGTCGGTCAAGCCGCTGCAATGGCTTGGCGGCTTCTATTCCACGCTGGTGCGCGGCGTACCTGAACTGCTTTGGGTGCTGCTCATCTACTTCGGCACCGTCGGGCTGATGAACAGCCTGGGCGAAGCCCTGAACATGCCGGGCCTGGAGCTCAGCGCCTTCGCCGCCGGCGTCATCGCCCTGGGCCTGTGCTTCGGCGCCTACGCCACGGAAGTGTTCCGTGGCGCGATCCTGGCCATCCCCAAGGGCCACCGTGAGGCGGGGCTGGCCCTGGGCCTGTCCAAGGGCCGCATCCTGTCGCGGATCATCCTGCCGCAGATGTGGCGCGTGGCCCTGCCGGGCCTGGGCAACCTGTTCATGATCCTGATGAAGGACACCGCGCTGGTGTCGGTGATCGGCCTTGAAGAAATCATGCGCCACGCGCAGATCGGCGTGACCGTGACCAAGGAACCCTTCACCTTCTACGCCGTGGCCGCCTGTATCTACCTGGGCCTGACGGTGATTGCCATGACCGGCATGCACTTCCTGGAAAAGCGCGCCGCTCGCGGCTTCGTGAGGGCTGAATAAATGAACTGGGAAGTCATCATCAAGTGGCTGCCACGCCTGGCCCAGGGCGCGACCCTGACCCTGGAGCTGGTGGCCATCGCCGTGATCGCCGGGCTGATCCTGGCCATCCCGCTGGGGATCGCCCGCTCCTCGCGCCACTGGTACGTGCGCGCCCTGCCCTACGGCTACATCTTCTTCTTCCGTGGCACGCCGCTGTTGGTACAGCTGTTCCTGGTGTACTACGGCCTGGCGCAGTTCGACCTGGTGCGCGACAGCTCGCTATGGCCGTACCTACGCGACCCGTTCTGGTGCACGGTGCTGACCATGACCCTGCACACCGCCGCCTACATCGCCGAGATCCTGCGTGGCGCGCTGCAGGCGATCCCCAAGGGTGAGATCGAGGCGGCCCGGGCACTGGGCATGTCGCGCGCCAAGACGCTGTTCTACATCATGCTGCCGCGCGCCGCGCGCATCGGCCTGCCGGCCTACAGCAACGAAGTGATCCTGATGCTCAAGGCCAGCGCCCTGGCCAGTACCGTGACGCTGCTGGAGCTGACCGGCATGGCGCGGACCATCATCGCGCGCACCTACCTGCCGGTGGAGATCTTCTTCGCCGCGGGCGTGTTCTACCTGGTGATCTCGTTCGGCCTGGTCCAGGGCTTCAAGCTGCTGGAGCGCTGGTTGCGCGTGGATGCCTGCCAGGGGCGATAAGTAAGACAGTGAACCCGGGGCCGCTGCGCGCCCCATCGCGGCACAAGGCCGCTCCTACAGGCGGGACGCAATGCCCTGTAGGAGCGGCCTTGTGTCGCGATGGAGCGCACCGCGCTCCCTCTCGATAGCGCCGCGGTGCTCGCATGCAAACCACTTCCCATCTCCAAGGCCAGCAGCTCATCGAGCGCTTCCAGGCCCTCGACCACTTCCTGACCCAGCACCAGCAGCTGTGGCGCCCACGCCCCTTCACCCAGTTGCGCCTGGACTGGGAAGCCCAGCACCCCGAGCTCGCCACCTGGCTGCGCAACCGCACCCTGGAGCAGGCCGAAGCCGCCCAACAACACCTTGAGCAATTGCCAGCCCCGGCACCCTTCCCGCAGCTGGCCGCCCAGGCCTTGCAGTTGTCCGCCGTCGGCGAACTGCCCGATGCCGGCCTGCATCCAGCCGGCCACCGCCTGGACGTCAACGTCCCTGGCCGCAAATGGCAGCAGATCGAAGCCTTCACTCGGCGCCTGGCCTTCAGCCAGCCCCCGCGCCACTGGCTCGATTGGTGCTCGGGCAAGGGCCACCTGGGCCGCCGCCTGCTGCAACCCGGCCAGCACCTGACCTGCCTGGAGCACGACGGCGAACTGGTCGCCGCCGGCCAGGCCCTGAGTGATCACCACCACCTGCCCGCTCGCCATCTGCGCCAGGACGTGCTGGCAGCCGACAGCGCGCGGCACCTGGACCAGGACAAGAGCGCGGTGGCCCTGCACGCCTGTGGCGATTTGCATGTACGCCTGCTGCAACTGGCCAGCCAGCAAGGCTGCCGGCAAGTGGCGATCGCCCCGTGCTGCTACAACCGCATCCAGGGCAACAGCTACCAGCCGCTGTCCACAGCCGCCCAGCAATCGTCATTGCACCTGTCGGCGGCCGACCTGGGCCTGCCACTCAGCGAAGCCGTCACCTCCAGCGCCCGAGTCCGTCGCCAGCGCGACGCCTCCATGGCGCGGCGCCTGGGCTTCGACCTGTTGCAACGCGCGCAACGCGGGACCGACGATTACCTGTCGACCCCCTCGCTGGCCATCAGCTGGTTGGAGAAACCGTTCGAGCAGTACTGTCGCGACCTCGCCGAGCTGCGCCAGGTACCGCTGCTCGGCGAGCCCGACTGGGCAGCCCTGGAAGCCGCCGGCTGGCAGCGCCTGGCCGTGGTGCGCAACCTGGAGCTGGTGCGCAACTTGTTCCGCCGACCGCTGGAGATATGGCTGGTGCTCGACCGTGCCTTGTACCTTGAAGAACAAGGCTACGCAGTCAATGTCGGGTTGTTCTGCGACTACCCCCTGACCCCACGCAACCTGCTGGTGCTAGGCGAACGCGACGGATAGCCGCACAACGCTTGAAAACCTGTGGATAAGTCTGTGAACAAGCTTGTGATGAAAATCACGAAATCTTGGATCCCGGGGCTATTTGCGGCGCTTTGCTTATTCCGTTGAAATGCTGAAAACCAACAAAAACAGGCCTTTGCGCAAAGACCGGTGGTCACGCCAGTCGGCATGCCTTTCGCGCAACCGGCAAATGCCTCTTGTGCATAAGCGTTTTCGCCAGAGCTGTTTTCACGCCAGTTTCAAGAGGCTCATGCCCACCAGCAACAGCACCAAACCGAGCCAGCCACGCCCGGCCAAACGCTGGCCGAACAACGCCCAACCCATGGCCACGGTGGCGAGAATGCCGAAGCCACCCCAGATGGCGTAGGCCAGCGACAGCTCGATGTCCTGCACAGCCTGGGCCAGGGCGGTAAAGGCCGCCAGCACGGCGATGATCGAGGCCACGCCCAGCCCTTTGCGGCGAAAACCGTCGGAGTACTTGAGCAGCAGGTTGGCCAGCACTTCCAGCACGATGGCCAGGGCCAGCCAGGCGAATGGCATCAGCATGGCAGTGCCTCCCCTTCAGCCGTGGTCGGTTTGCTGCGGGTACCGGCTTTTACCAACAGGATGCCGGCGATCATCACCGCCAGCCCCAGGGCCTTGGTCCAGCCCAGGCTTTCGCCCAGCCACAGCACGCTGACCAGGGTAATCAGGACAATGCCGATACCCTCCCACAACGCGTAGGCCACACCCACCGGCACACGCTTGACCGCCAGGGCGAGGAAGAAATACGACAGGCAGATCATGCCGTACATGACGACATAACCCATCACGGGGAAATGCGTGGCGGCGAATTTCATCGACGCCGTGCCGATCACCTCGGCGGTGATGGCGACGCTCAGATAGATCCAGGAACGCATGATGCCCTCCCATGGGCGACAGCGACCGGGCGCACAGGCACCGGCAGAAAGAAATGTTTACGGCTGCAGAGGGAGGGTGGCGCTAGAGGTCGCCGGTCCAGTGACGTTCACGAGAAACCAGGCGGGAAGAAGCGAGGAGCTTGAAAGCTTTACTGTTCAACATAATGAACACAAGATTAGCTCAGGTGATCGATTAAGTCAAAACGATAGCTAGAGACTAATAATTTCTCGCGCCTGCATTGCGTCTTTCAGAAAATCTCCCTTAAAGCTTGCTGAAAGCTTCGTAAATTATATTCCCCGCCCGGCTTCGTCGGCAGCCCGCGCTTGCGCAGCCGCAGGTTGCGCAAGCAGGGAGCAGGCCTGCTGCCATGCTCGCGCGACACCGCCATGCCCTCGGCGCCCAGCGCCACGGCCCCGCCCTGCGACAAAGCGTCGCCATTGTCACAGATCAAGAATTAATTATTGTTTTACGATAATTTATCAAGAATAATCCGCCCCGTTCATCACTGTACGGAGGCACCCCATGAACAGTAGATCCGTGGCCTATGCGCGTTCGCGCCTACGGGCCATCGGCGTATTCGCCGCTTATATGGCCTGGACCACCGCCGCACTCGAACTGCTCGCCACACCACTGCTGTGCATTTTCGATTACCCGGACATGCAGGCGGCCTATCTGCAAATCCACGGCGAGCACATGCCCTTGCTGCTGGAGCCCGGCTATCAGGCATCGACCCTGGCGATCAGCCTGGTGCTGGCAGTCGAGATGATCCCCACATTCATATCGGTCACCGCCCTGGGCTTGACCGGCCTGTTCTTCCACCGCCTGTCCCGCGGCCAGACCTGGACCTCGGCCAACATCAAGATGCTGTGGTGGGTCGGCCTGCTGTGCATTGGCACGCCATTGCTGTGGCCGGTGACCTACACCCTGCAAGGCCTGGCGCTGGCCATCGACCTGCCGGCCGGCGAGAGAAGCTTCAACGTCTCGATCGGTGTATCATCGCAGGCTGTCTACGAGATCATGAAAGGCATCCTGCTGTGTGCCTTCTCGCTGCTCATGCGTGACGCCAAGACCATCAGCGATGAACACAACTGTTATGTCTAACCGCCTCCTATGCCGATAATCATCCGCCTCGACGTCGTCATGGCCCGGAACAAGATGCGTTCCAAGGACCTGGCGGAAATCATCGGCATCACGGAAGCAAACCTGTCGCTGCTGAAGAACGGCAAGATCAAGGGTTTCAAGATCGAGACCCTGGAGAAGCTGTGTCGCGCCCTGAACTGCCAGCCTGGCGATCTGCTGGAGTTCAGCGACGAATGATCAAGGACTGCAACACCCATGGCACTTTTGCACAATGGCCTGGCCGCCCTGGTACTGGCCTGCCTGGCCCTGGCCCTCACCGGCTGCGGCCCGAGCTACACCTATAGATACTCGCCACCGCCCAGCGCGCATGGCATGAACTGCATCAACAGCTGCTCGATGGAGCGCAACCACTGCAAGCAGATGGCCCGCTTGCAGGAAAACAGCGAACGCGCGCTGTACCAGGCCGAGATGCGCACCTACGAGTACTGCCAGAAAGGCAAGAGCAAAAAAGAAGCGCGTCACAGTTGCCACTACCCGAGCTACCCGTTCAACACGGGCAGCAGCTACAGTTGCGGGTCTGATTACGACTCCTGCTACATGGCCTGCGGCGGCACCATCCAGCGCATTTTGATCAAAGACTGAACCCGGAACGGACTCGAACATCGTGAAACACGTGAAATCCCTCGCCCTGCTGACCGCCCTCCTGGCCATGACCGGCTGCGCCAACGACTTCCCGGCCAGCAAGCCAGCGCCACTGGACTGGAACATGCCCGGCATGCAACTGGGCGGCGACCGCGGCCTGCCGCTGCACAAGGCCGACGGCAGCTGCCGCAAGCGCGGCTGCGACAACAGCAAGCTGATTTTCAACCCCGGCAAAATGGAGCCAGGCGTCAACTCCATGCACCGCGGCTGGTAAGAAAATTCTCCTTTCTGCGCGGTGACTTAGGGGATTGTGCGATGGATGCGAGGAAGTGGTTTACAGCCGCGAATCCATCGCTATAATGACGCCCCTGTGCCGGTATAGCTCAGATGGTAGAGCAACTGACTTGTAATCAGTAGGTCCCGGGTTCGATTCCTGGTGCCGGCACCATTCAAGGTTCCATAGAAAGCTTTCAAAATCTCTGGAACCCCCGGAAAACCCGCCTTCTGGCGGGTTTTTCGTTTTGGCGTTCCGTCGGATTCCGAGGGGAGCCAGCGCTAATAAGGGTAGTTTTAAGGATAGAGGTCCGTTTCTATATCGGAGACTACCCTTATGGCCCGCACCACTGCCCCGCTCACAGACACCACCTGTCGCACCGCAAAGCCCAGAGAGCGCGAGTACAAGCTCTTCGACGGCGACGGTCTTTACCTCCTTGTGCAACCCAACGGCCGCAAAGGCTGGCGGCTCAGATACGTGAAACCCGATGGTCGCGAAGGCCTGACCGCCCTCGGCAGCTATCCGGTGGTCGGGCTTGGCGACGCACGCCGCAAGCGCTTCGAGATCAAGCAGCAGCTCGCCAACGGCATAGATCCCATCCATTACAAGCAGCAAACAAAGACCCAAGCCGTGATCAATGGCCGCACCTTCGAAAGCGTTGCGCTCGACTGGCACGCCAGCATGGTGCCCAAGTGGGCTCCCGGCCACGCCAAGACTGTGCTCAGCCGGTTGAAGACTCACGTATTCCCTTTGTTAGGTGCCAGGGCAATCGTTGAGTTGGACACCCACGACCTCATGCAGCCACTGGAGGCTGTGACGAAGCGCGGCACCATCGACGTGGCGCTCAGGATCAAGAACTACCTGCAAAGCATCATGCGTGAAGCCAAACGGCTGCGACTGATTACGGCGAACCCGGCTCATGACCTCGATGGCTCGATCAAGACACCACGGGTAACTCACCGACCCGCACTACCCTTATCGCGGCTGCCAGAGCTACTGGCATGCATCGAGGACTACAGAGGTCGCCCGCTCACGCGCCTCACGGTGATGCTGTCGTTACATGTATTCGTACGCTCCAGCGAACTGCGTTTCACCCGTTGGAACGAGTTCGACCTCAAGCGCGGAATCTGGGAGATTCCCGACACCCGCCCGGCGCTGGACGGCGTGCCGTTTTCCACAAGGGGTACGAAGATGGCCGGGGACATTCACGTTGTACCCTTATCGCCGCAGGCAGTGGCCTTGCTTGAGCAGATCCACGCGATCACCGGCAAGTTCGAGCTGGTGTTCGCGGGGGATGCCAAACCGTGGAAACCGATGTCCGAGAACACGGTGAATGCCGCGCTCAGGACGATGGGCTACGACACCAAGGTGGATATCTGCGGCCACGGGTTCCGGGCCATGGCGTGCAGTGCGCTAGTCGAGTCCGGGCTGTGGTCGGAGACAGCTATCGAGCGGCAGATGAGCCACAAGGAACGCAACAACGTGCGCGCCGCCTATACCCACAAGGCCGAGTTCCTCGAAGAGCGCCGGATGATCATGACTTGGTGGAGCCGGTTTCTAGAGGCAAACCGTGAGGAGCATGTCACCCCGCATGAGTTCGCCAATCAGTCAGGGGAGAACGTCACGCGCCTTCGCAGTGCCAAGAGGACCGAGTAACCCGCCGCGCCACCGCCTCAACTTGCTGTGAAGTTACCCACAGCACCGCATGAAGCTCCTCCGCGCGGGTCCTTTCAAACGGGGCTGCAAAGCCGCCCCGTTTAAAAGGACCATACCTAAGAAAAAAACTGCTGGCACAGCTTACGTCTGTGGAAAACCACTGATGTCCACCGGGGGATAGTTTTATCCACAGGCGCTAAATCCCTGATATCACGCTGCTTGACGAATATTGTTCACAAGCGTAGACCGGGAGTCGCAAGCGCTGTCGATGACAGCACCCCAGGTGGCCCGAACCTTAAAAGTCACGCCGCTCCCGCGGTGGTTCACCCGCAAGTACGATTCGCGTCCGGCAGCTCGTACGGTCACTACCCATGTGATGGATGCCAACTCAATATCGTTGCCCCTGCGGCAACCACCCTACCCATCTGCTCAGCAGCAACCTATCCGCTTGGCCATTTCGCGTGCGCCAACCTGCGCCCGTCTCTTTCTCCTGGAAAGAGACGGGCGCGTCTAACACTGCTGCAGCCCCCATCGCATTTGGCTTTGCGGCAACTTCACTCGTGACAATCGGCGTGACAAACGCCGATGTCACCAGCAACAGCGCTGTAGATGATGGTGCCGCAGACCAAGGAATGGACTGCACCTGACTGACAGTCAGGCATGCCCCGGCCATCGCACCGCTGCGTTCTCCCGGCTCAGGATCTCGCGGCACTGGTCTCGTCAGCCAATGCAGCCTCCGCCCGCCCGCCGGTAACGGTGCTCAGGAGGCCAGATCATGAGATGCCCTTGCTCCCGGACGTAAGGAGCCGCCAGTCCCACGTTAGAGGACATCCCCACAGGTCGCAGGGGCCTTGATCCCTGATAACACTCAACATTCTTGGCGGGATGACGTGGGGCGAGGATCGGAGAACGGTAGATGAGGTGATCAACATGGCGTTGGTAGGTAGACGCGATGGCCGCAATTTCGGTTACGGCAGGCAACTGAGCTACGCAGGGCCGCAGGCGTTGAAAGACATGTTCGGCGGCGGCCACTACGGCACGGTCAAGGCACACTGTGATCGGTGGCAGGCATTCGTGAAGTGGTGCCGCTCCGAACAGGGACCGGGTATCAACGATGCGCGGCAGATTGATCGGAAGGTATTGGCGGGCTATGCGGCGTATCTGCGCGACATGGTTAGGCGCGGTGACCTTGCCGTCAGCACCGCACAAAATCGGCTATCCAGCGTTAACAGGACCATGGCGGCGCTTCGCGGTGATCATTACCTGAAGTTGCCAAGTCCGAGCAAGGCATTGGGTATGCAGCGCATCGGGGTCCGACATTCAGTGCCGCAGGGCCAAGACCGCGAACAGGTTAAACAGATCGTTGATGCGCTTTGCAATCGTCATCATTTACGAGCCGCTGCGATCGTTCTGTTGGCGCGAGCCACCGGTATGCGCTTGCGAGAGGCCATCTTGGCTGACCTGCCACGGCTTAGCCGAGATGCTAACGCCCTAGGCAGGATCAACATTCAGGATGGCACCAAAGGTGGCCGCGCCGGCGCCTCAGCGCCACGATGGATTGCGGTGGACCACCATGTTCAACAGGCACTTGGATTTGCACGGCAGGTGTCGCCTGCGGGTAGCCGCAACCTGATTGCGCCACACGAAAGTTACCTGAATCTTCTGCAAGTAATCACTCGCCCTGCGCGGGACATCCTGCATGCACACAACCTCAAAGGCTTCCATGAACTACGGGAGGCGTACGCATGCGAGCGATACGAGCAAATCACCCGACACCGCGCGCCTATCAACGGCGGCCAATGTTGCCAGGTAGATCGGAACCTTGATCGTGAGGCCCGGAGGCAAATCAGCTATGAGTTGGGGCACGGTCGAATCGATGTGGTCGCGGCCTATATTGGAGGACGGACATGAGCAAGCCATTCGATATAGAACTATTCATGTCTGCGATGCTGACGGGTTCGCATGCAACCCAGAAGCGACATTTGCGCCAAGCGAAAATCATCCAAGTGGAAATTGCAAAACGCTGGCAACGAGATACACCGTGGGCTTGGCAGAAGAAGCATGTGACCTGGTTCCTCGAACATCGTCTGAATCGTCACAGCAAGGCCACTCGATATTACTATTTGCTGACTGTCCACCTAATCGCTCAGCGCTTGGAAAAAACATGGAAATTCAATCTTTAGCTAATCCCCAGCTACGGTACAGTCACTACTATCACTATCGCACCTAAAGAGACAATCGATCTTTTCTCTAAGCGACAAGCCAAGATCACCAAATTTTTTGGGGTATACTCCCATTCCTCCAGCTCGCACTGTCTAAAGGGTATCAAGGTCCGCCTTGAGTGCTGCAAGAAGCTTTTTATTCAATTCCACTGTACGCTCATTAAGCCCGAGAGCATAATTACTAACCTCAGCAGGAATTCGCTTAGTACGCCTAAAATCTTCACTAAAAACATACCCAACCATTTTTTCAAGGTACAACTTTGACTGACTTATGTTTGTTCGAAGCTCATCCAACAGGTCAAGAATCTCTTGACTTGCATTTAACTTCACACCATTAATCTGAGCAAAAAGCTTAGCTTCCTGGGCCCTGACAGAACCGATGATACTCGTAGCTTTATTATTAGCATCTACAAACAATTGACTCGAAACACCTAAGTCACTTGCGAAGCATGCGGAGATCATCGGCAATAGTTCTTTCTCAATAATTTCAATATTAAGTCCTCGAAACGCATCAATTTCATCCATAAACCTGTGATATTCGCGACTTTTGCTTTCATACTTATACTTCCGCTTCTGCACATCAATTTCATGATCTCTTTTTTGCTTATCAAGCCTTTCAGCACTCTGCTGCTTAAGACCTTCTATTTCTTTAGCGTGAGCTTGTTTAACTCTCTCTGTCTCTAAGGTATATTCATGTATAACTCTCTGTTTTTCTTCCTCGATACGCCCAGCATCTTCGATCAACGCTCTGTTTTTAGCCTTCTCCTTATAAAGCGTTTTAAAAAAAATAACCACGCAGGTCGCAAGCAAGGACAAAACCGCAAAAAACATGTATTCCATAATTAGCATAGCCACTTCGACATATTTTATTTATAGCATGGTTGACAAGGTAAGACTGCAGAAACAAGCCCTTCCGACTGTACGCCATACATACTGACTTTTTCGCTCCATGGCATCTTCTAAAACCAGCGCGGCTTAACGCAAAATCCTGAACACTTGCCCTAGCCGAGTTACAGCGCTTAGATCAGCCACTAACCAAGATCACCCTCAATATCTTTACGACTATAAAATGCCCATTTTTCATATTTCACTGCATCAATTGAAGCTGCTTCATTAATTGCTCCTGCCAACTTCTGCTTGAGTTGCACCGCAGTAAAACCATAAGCAGCCCCTCTCCCATCAATAGCGTCTTGAATTTTACGGACACCTTTCAATCTCGAATGTGGAACAGAAAGCCTAGCTTTATGTGAAATAACACCGGTGATATGGGCTGGCACTCCAAAGCGAAAAATCTTGGTTTTCTCTTTTGCTATTTCATAGCCAAAGCGACTGGCGAGAATTTTTAGTTCGGCTTGAAAGCCTCCAGAAATCTGACCCCCTGAAAAAGTTAGATCATCAATATAACAGGTAAAATTCAATCCATACTTTACCGCCAGCTCCTCACACTTATCAAACAGGCCTTTAGCTGCCCAAAATGAAAGAAGAGGACTGAGTGGGCTTCCGGTCGGCATTACGCCGTTCCAAGTTGTCAGCGAGGCAAGTCTTCCCGCAATATCAGTTGGACAGCACATAACATTAAGAAAGAAGTCGTGCACAAGACAGTAGCGGGTAGATCCATAAAAATCTTTCAGATCAAATGTCGCTGTTTGTCGAGCTCCAAGATGAATAGCTGCGTTCGTTTGGTACGAACGGTGCTTTACTCCGCCTTGAACGTAGTCAGGATATTGGACACGACGAAGTATAAACAATATCCTCTCGTGTAGTTTCCGGAGTCGATACTTAGGCTCTTGAACGGCCCGTTTTTTTCGAGACTTCCCAGTAAATGGATTCGGAGCCAAAACCTTGGTGAATATTTTGTAGTTATTTTGTGACTCAAGTAACTCTTCAAGCTCGATTGCACTAATCTTTAGCAATTCAGCCAGCCGCCTCGGCGAGCCTACTTTATATAAACCACACTGGTGAATTGGAAGTTCATTATCGGGCTTTCGTTTTTTCCTTGTACTTTTCTTTAGCTGCATTTCGATCCTCATTCCATTCAAGTAACGAAATAATAGTTTTCGCCAAGCCGAAACGCAGATTATCAGTAGCTCGAGGAGAATCGATATTCTCAGAAAAAAATAAAATTGAAGATAGCGGTATATCAAAGTATTCGCTATATTTTTTGAGCAACTCAATAGATGGCTGCTTCTTTCCAGACTCGATCTCGGACAAGTGAGAGTTTGATACTCCCAACCGAGAGCACAACTCTGTTTGAGACAAGTCGTAGTAAGAACGAATTAGCTTAAGTGCTTTACCTAACATTTTGCACACCTTTGATGAGTGTGACACCAGCGGGGTAGGCTACTCATGGAAGAATGCGATGATCTTCGTCCAATTCCTGTCAATCATCGACAGTAGCGGCACAAGAATCTTAATCACACCAAAGCAGGTTTTGAGCAACCTCAAACGCTGCTTTCTCTTCCGTTTCACCAGGTACAGTTCTTCGGTTTTCTCGTCACGTGGTTGCATATTGAATGCTCCTGTAAGGGTTTGCGCCAGCCCACAACATGTGGAACCGACCTCTCGATGCAACCTTTACAAGCCAAATGACCGATGTTTGAACTGTATTTTTCCCCCTCGCTGAAATCACCAGGCTTCGACGTCTCGACGAAGCCTACAAGACCGCACCACATACGCGCACGGTAGCGACCGCACACGCCCGGCCCAAAATTTAGAGGTTCAAAATCAACCCCCACAGTGCCTTAGCACCTACAAACAATCGAGAAATCATCGACCGCAAAATCATCTTGGCAGAACATAATGGGCTAGTCAAAAAATATTTTCGCTCACAGCGAAAACGCACGACACTGCCACGCCCACCACCAGACACAGCCCAGATGCTGCTGGGTACTGCGAGGATATAGTGGAACAGAAGCAGGTCTCCCCTCACAGGTTAATGAAGGGGTCGAAAGGCTGCCATGCCTTCAGAACAATCGTGTCTCAGCTCAACTCTTCTTGTATCTAGATGGCTCTGAAGAGGGAAAAAGGATAGTTTTAGAGATATGATAGTGATCCAAGATAGTTAAAATACATAAAAATCAGTTAGTTATAGTATTTTTCGACTCCTGGTGCCCTCCCAAAAGCCTCGCCCTCCATCGACGCTTTTTCGTTTCAGCTCTCCCGCCCCCCTGCGACACATCGCCCACCCCACCCACTTCTTGTTTTCGCTCAATAAACCCTACTTTCAAAGCGGCTATTCCTGTGCCCGACGATTCCGTCAACTTAAGGAGAAGCCCCATGAGTGAGCAAGAAGGCGTTGCCCTGACCCGGCGTGGCATACTCGCCGGCAGTGTGTTGCTGGGCGTCGGCACCTCGGTGCTCGGCGCTGGCCTGGGCCAGGCCGCAACCGCCGCCCCCGCTGCCAGCACCGGCCCCGCCATGGACCTGGCCAAGCTGGAGCGGGTCAGCGTCGAGCTGGTGCCGCCGCCGCAGGTGCATGCCCACAGCCAACGGGCGCCGGGCAAGCCGCGGATCGTCGAGTTCCGCATGGTCATCGAGGAAAAAGAGCTGGCCATCGACACGGCCGGTGCCTACATCCATGCCATGACCTTCAATGGCTCGGTGCCGGGGCCGTTGCTGGTGGTCCACGAAGGCGACTATGTGGAGCTCACCCTGGTCAACCCGGCCAGCAACAGCATGATGCACAACATCGATTTCCACGCCGCCACCGGCGCCCTGGGCGGCGGCGAGCTGACCCATGTGAAGCCCGGCGAGCAGGTGAAGCTGCGCTTCAAGGCCGACCGTGCCGGGGTGTTCGTGTACCACTGCGCGCCGGGCGGGGCGATGATTCCCTGGCATGTGGTGTGCGGCATGAACGGGGCGATCATGGTGCTGCCGCGCGATGGCCTGAAGGATGCCGAGGGCCGGGCGCTGAAGTACGACAAGGTGTGGTACATCGGCGAGCAGGACTACTACATCCCCCGCGACAAGGACGGCAAGTACAAGCGCTACGCCAACCCCATGGCCAGCTTCGGCGACATGAGCCAGTTGATGAAGGGCCTGGTGCCCAGCCATGTGGTGTTCAACGGCAGCGTCGGCGCGCTGACCGGCAAGCAGGCGCTGACCGCCAAGGTTGGCGAGACGGTGCTGATCGTCCATTCCCAGGCCAACCGCGACACCCGCCCGCACTTGATCGGCGGCCATGGCGACTATGTGTGGGCGGCGGGCAAGTTCGCCAACCCGCCGCAACGCAACCTGGAAACCTGGTTCATCCCTGGTGGCGCGGCGGGGGCGGCGTTATACACCTTCCGCCAGCCTGGGTTGTACACCTACCTCAACCACAACCTGATCGAGGCGGTGATGCTCGGCGCGGCGGCGCATGTGCAGGTCGAGGGCCAGTGGAACGACGACCTGATGAGCCAGCTGGAAGCACCGGGGCCGATCCGCTAGCGGCATTGACCCCGGTCAAGCCCCTTGGCCATGCGCGGCATAGCCTGAGCGCAGGCACCCACTTCATGGAGGGAGACCATGGCCAAGAAATTTCCCAGCAACCCCAGCCACCCGGAACGGATCTGCTGGGGCTGCGACCTGTACTGCCCGGCCAAGGCGCTGGCCTGCGGCAATGGCGCGGAGCGGACCATGCACCCGGTGGAGCTGTTCGGCGAGGATTGGGATCAGCTTGATGAGCGGCTGGATCAGCCGATAGCTCTAGCGCAGGATCTCCCAGCCAACAGCGCTCAAAACGCCGTGCTCACCGTCAACGCCAGATTACGCGGATCGCCGTAGATCGCCCCGGCATAGAACCCGTAGCGGGTGTAGTAGTGCTTGTCGAACAGGTTGTTGGCGTTGAGGCTGACGCTGGTGTCGTCGGTGAGCTGGTACTTGGCCATGGCGTTCCAGATGGCATAGCCCGACCAGTTCACATCGCTGGCACTGCGGCTCACGCCGTTGCTCGGCTGGCCGGCCGGCGAGGAGATCGCGCGGATGTTGCTCTGCGCGGTAACGCCAGCGCCCAGGGTCAGGCGCTCCAGCGGGCCGGACAGGCGATAGGTGGTCGAGGCCTTGAACAGGTGCGACGGGTCGCTGCGCCCGTCGCTGTCCAGGCGTCGGAAGTGCAGGTAGGTATAGCCGGCGTAGACATTCCAGTTGGGGCTCAGGGCGCCGGCCACTTCCAGGTCGATACCGTCGGTTTCCTGGCCGGAACCAGCCTTGTAGGCGGTGGCGCCGGTCGGGGTCAGCAGGTCGCCGTCCATGACCGCCTTGTTTTCCTGCTTGGTGCGAAAGTAGGCGGCGGAGGCGTTCAGGCGGCCATCGAACCATTCACCCTTGATGCCGCTCTCGTAGCTCTGCCCACGGATTGGCTCGACCTTGCTGCCGCTGGCGGTCTCTTCGGTCTGCGGGTTGAAGATATCGGTGTAGCTGGCGTACAGCGAGTAGGTGTCGTTCAGGTCGTAGACCACGCCCATGTAGGGGGTGACGATGCCATTGTTCTGCTGGTTGCTGCGCACGCCGCTGACGTTGCGGGCGGTGGCCGAGTAGTCGGTGCTGCGCACGCCGAGGATCACCGACAGCGGGTCGCTGAGGCTCAGGCGGGTGGCGGCATACATCCCTTGCAGGCGGGTGGTGGTCTTGCTGTGCAGGCCGGTTCTCGAGGCCAGCATGGCATAGTCGTCATCCACGCCGTCGAGCCAGTTGCTCAGGCCCAGGCCGTTGTTGGCGCGGAACTGGCAACCGACGCCGCTGTTCACCGTCTTGCCGCCACCGACCATGCTGCAGCTGTACTGCGGCGACCAGGCCACGGTGCGGCTGTCGTTGTAGCCGACCATCGCCTGGTGGGTGCGGCCGAGCAGTTGGAACGGGCCGGACAGGTCGATCTGCGCCGATTGCTGGGTGGTGTCGGTGGAGCTGTGCAGGCCGTTGAGCACCGCGCCGCTGCCATCCTGGTCCCAATAGCCGCCGTAGACGCCACGGCCAGCTGAGTTGACCTTGGCCAGGCCGCGATGGTTGAGGGCCTCGCCGCTGCTCTGGGCGACCTTGAGGTCCAGGCTCCAGTCGTTGTCGAAGCGGTGGGCCAGCGAGCCGAAGGTGGTGCGGGTGATGTATTCGCCGAAGCTCCAGCTCGGCACCAGGTTGGTGCTGCGCGGCAGGTCGGTCTTGCTGCCGTCGCCGTACCAGATCGGGATGTTGGCGCCCCAGCCGCCACCGACCACCTTGTTGTATTCGTACTGGTAGCCAGCGCCGAGGGTGGTGGCGTCGTCCAGGTCGAACTCGAAGTTGGCCAGGGCCGCGCGGGAGCGCTCGGACTGGTTGTCGCGGAACGAGTTGGCGTCCTGCTGGGTCATGACGAAACGCGAGCGCAGGCGACCGTCCTCGCTCAGCGGCAGGTTCAGGTCGGCGCCCAGGCGGCGCTTGTCCCAACTGCCGTAGGTGGCATAGGCGCTGCCGCCGAAGGTCTTGCCCGGCGCCTTGCGGATCAGGTTGACGGTGGCCGACGGGTCGCCGGTACCGCCGAGCAGGCCGTTGGCGCCGCGCACGATATCGATGCGCTCGTACAGGTCCATGTTCAGGGCGTTGCCGCCGCCACTGAAGTCCGAGCCGCCGGGGAACTGCAAGCCGTCGATCTTCCAGTTGCTGATCGAATAGCCGCGGGCGCGGAAGTCGGTGCGCCCACCCACTTCCATCTTGCTCATGCTCACCCCGGGCGTGGTGTCCAGGGCCTGTTCGATGGTGTGGATGTCGCGGTCGTCCATCTGCTGGCGGTTGATGCTGGTGACTGACTGCGGGGTCTGGCGCGGCGTCAGCTTCAGCCCGGTCGAGCTGCGGGTGCTTTCGACGGTGTAGCCGATCTGGCCGCTGTCGTCGGCCAGCGGCAAGGCGCTGCTGTCGATGGTGGTGGCATCCAGCTCCACGGCCTGGTTGGCAGCCGTGGCGGTGGATGACAGCCCAAGGGCAACGAAGAAGGCAAGCGGGGTGAGGCGACTGCCGCCTCGGAGAACGGGGTATGCGTCGGTCATGATGCTCTGTCGTACCATTTGGGAAGGCTTCGTATTCGCAGATGATTTTTTGTTACGATTCTAGGCATCCGCCCCTTCGGCTCCATGGATGGCATGTACGGGGATGTAATCGAACGTAATGAGCGGCCAAGCGCTCCCTTGCACAGGTACCCCCGCACCATGAGCACGACCTTGCTGGTCGTCGACGATGACGACGAGATTCGCGAACTTCTCTGCGATTACCTGGCCGATGCCGGTTACCAGGCCCTGGCCGCCGCCGACGGCGAGCAGATGCGCGCGCAGTTGGCGCGCCATGCCGTGGACCTGGTGGTGCTGGACCTGATGCTGCCCGGCGAGGACGGCCTGAGCCTGTGCCGGCAGTTGCAGGCCCAGCCCGGCCTGGCGGTGATCATGTTGTCGGCCAAGGGCAGCACCCTGGACCGCATCATCGGCCTTGAGGTGGGTGCCGACGATTACCTGGCCAAGCCCTTCGAGCCACGTGAGCTGGTGGCGCGGATCAAGGCCGTGCTGCGCCGCCCGCAACGCCTGGAGGCCGCGTCGGAAGAGCCCGCGGTGGAGCCCCAGCGGTTCGCCGGCTTTCGCCTCGATCACGTCAAGCGCCTGCTCACCCTCCCCGACGGCCAGGCGCTGACCCTGCCCCGCTCCGACTACCGGGTCTTGCGCGAACTGCTCGAGGCCAATAACCGCGTGGTCTCGCGCGATCAACTGACGCGCAGCGCGTTCGGCCGCGAGCATTTACCCGACGACCGTTCGGTGGACATGTGCATCAGCCGCCTGCGCCAGCAATTGCGCCGCGCCTCCAGCCAGGGCGCGCAAATCCTCACCATCCGCAACGAAGGCTACCTGCTGAGCCTGGCCCGCGAAGCCCTGGGTGCCTGAGGTGCGCTGGCTCCGACGGCTGTGGCCACGCACACTGTTCGGCCAGTTGCTGCTGATCATGATCAGCGGCACCCTGGTGATCCAGTTGCTGTCCAGCAGCATCTGGTTCGACGTGCGTTTCGCCCAGGTGCTGGAAGCGCCGGTGCGGCTGATCGCGGCGCGCAGCGCGCCGTTGATCGCCCAGGCCGACTGCCACGGCGCGGCGCTCGCGCTGCCTCGTCACTACCAGGTGCGTTGCGCCGAAGCCGTACCGCCAGCCGAGCATGACGAGCGCCGCGGCCATCGACGGATCGAGCTGCTGCTGCACCAGGCACTGGCCTACGAACTGGGCCGCGACCCTCAGGTCCGCTTGCTCAAGGTGCAGCTCAGCGACGAACAGGGCCAGCCAATCGTCTGGCGTAGCCTGTTCGGCCTGCGCACCGCCCAGGCCCACCTGGAATTCGCCGTGCCCCTGGCCGACGGCCACTGGCTGACCATCGATGGCCAGGAGCTGCAGGGCTGGAGCGGCGAGTCGGCCTGGGTGCTGATCAGCGACTATCTGTTGCGGGTCTATGCCTTGCGCATCGTCGCCGTGCTGCTGGTGTGCCTGCTGGCGGTGCGCTTGTGCCTGCGCCCGTTGCGCCGCCTGGCCGATGCTGCCCGGGGCTTGGGCCACAACCTCGAACAGCCGCCACTGCCGCTGGATGGCCCGGAAGAAGTGCGCCAGGCCGCCCAGGCCTTCAATGCCATGCAGCAACGGCTGATCGGCATGGTCAACGACAAGGCCTACTTCCTCGCCGCCGTTTCCCACGACCTGCGCACCCCGCTGACACGCATGCGCCTGCGCCTGGAACGGCTGGAGGACGGCGAACACAAGGAGCGCCTGCGCCACAATATCGCGCAGATGGACGGCATGATCGGCCAGGTGCTCGACTACCTGCGCGCGGGCGAGCAGCAGAACCTGCAGCAGGTCGATCTCGACCGCCTGGTGGCGCGGCTGTGCGCCGACCTTGCCAGCATCGAGGAACCCTTGCCCATTCATGGCCAGGCGGGCCAGGCACGGGGCGACGCCCTGCTGCTGCAGCGTTGCCTGCAGAACCTGCTGGTCAATGCCCTGCGTTATGCCCAGGATGTGTCGGTCACCCTGGAAAGCACCGGCCATGAGCTGTGCATCCACGTCGACGACCGCGGCCCCGGTATCGCGCCGGGCTTGCTGGCGACCGTCACCGACCCGTTCGTGCGTGGCGAAGGCTCGCGCAACCAGGCCTCCGGCGGTTACGGCCTGGGGCTGAGCATTGCCCAACGCATCGCCGCCAGCCATGGCGGTGAACTGCTGCTGCGCAACCGCGCAGACGGTGGGCTGCGAGTCAGCGTGCGCCTGCCCGCCGGTGGCCCGGCCTGACTACTTGCCCTCGCCCTGGAGGATCTTCAGCGCCGCCTCGGCCAGGAAGCCCGAGCGGCTCTTGTGTTCGGGGTGGTTCTGCACGTAGCTGTCGATGCGGGTGAGCAAGTAGGCCGGCAGGGTGATGTTGAGCTTCTCGGCCTTGCCCAGGTAGCGGGTGATATCGATATCGATCAACGCCCAGGTGCAGCCGGCGTAGGCCGGATTGGCCGCATGCGCGGCGACCTTGCCGGCCTTGGGGATCTCCTGCTGGTCCTGGGCGAGCAGCTCGAGATGGCCCTCGATCGCCTCGCGGGCCATGGCGATGGCGTTGTCGAGGTCTTCACCCGCCGAAAAGCAGCCAGGGATGTCCGGCACTTCAACGCCCCAGGCGTACTGGTCGTCACCGGGAAGGATGGCGATGGGAAACAACATGGGATTAAGCCTCCTCGTCAGCTGGCGTAGACGATCCGCGCCTGGCGCAGGATGCTGGCCGCGGTGGCGGGCAGCAGGTCCTTCTTCGGATGCGGGATGGTTACCAGCCCAGGTTTGTCAGGGTGCTTGAAGTGATGGTGGCTGCCTTTGCAACGCACCAGGTACCAACCATCCGCCTCGATCACCGAAATCATTTCACGGCTGTTCATGAACCCATTCCTTGGGCTGGCCGATTGGTGGTTAGTATAACCACCAACCCGACATTATCAACACCATACCCACTGCGGCGACGAGCGGGCGATCCGTGGGCAAGTATGGTGATGGGAGCCAGAGGCGGGAGCAGAGAAGTAATGCGGGATCTTGCCGCCCCTAGCGACGCGCCTGGCGCCGCTGCTGGCGATACTCCGCCAGCCGCTTGCGCATCTCTTGATAGCGCTGGCTGTTGAGCAGCAGCAAGGCCACCAATGCCGCCAGCAGGCTGCCGGTGTAGATGAACAAGTTCGGTCTGTGGCCATAGGTGGGCAAGGTGATCAGCATGCACGCGATGCACATGCCGGCGATCAGCCAGGTACCCCAGGCCCGCCCACGCACCACGGCGCCATGGCCCAGGGCGAACAACGCAAACAGGCCATAAAGGCCCAGGGGGAACAGGCCATCCTGCGCACAATTACGGCAGTAGGTGCTCCAGGCCAGGGCGAAGGTCCAGGCAACGGCGATGATCGAGGCGAAAAACGCAGCGATGAACACGCCGAAGTAGCGTCGGAGAAAGTCCTTGAGTTGCATCTGATACGTCATGCGTCAGCGCCTCAGCTGACGCAGCTCTATCAGGCGCTGGCGCATTTCCCGATGGCGGCCACTGTTGAAGACCAGCAGCGCGAGCAGAGCAAGCACCAGCATGATCGCCAGCATCAGGGCATTCAAACCGCTGCCGAACAAGCTCAGCGTCATCAACAAGGCCACTGCCGGCACGGGCAGGACCAACCACATGGCCCAGGTAAAGCCACGGACCATCGCCAAATGCCCGGTACACAACAACAAAGTGGAAACGGCACTGGCCAGCAGGGTGTACGAGGGGTTGTCCGGGTGATGACGCCAATGGCTGTCGATCCACAGGGTCGATGACAACGCCGCCGATATCAGGCACATGAAAAAGCCCAGCAAGAACATCGCGAAGTAACGACGCATGAAAGCCTGGAACTCTGCCGGCGTCATCTTCATTCGATTTCCTCGTATAACCCCACGGCGATGCTCTGTACCGTCGCACTGCCCGCCAGTCCCAAGGTGGCGCCGAGCGAGTCGCGCATCAGGGTCTGCGTGGCATGGCTGATCTCGGTCGGCGTGTAGCGCTTGGTCATGGTCCCAGCCGCCTGCTGCAACTTGATCTGCTTGGCCGTCAGGCTCGGGTGCTTGATCGACAGCAGTTCATCGGTCAGCGCCTTGCGCTGCTGACGGCTGAGGGTCCTGGACAACTCCAGCCAGCTACGGCCCGTAGCGGCCTTGTGCACTTGCAGGTACTTCAACGTGGTCAGGCCCGACGCACCGACACCCAGCAGCGAAACACCATCAAGTACCTTCGAGGCGGCTTGATACCACTGGCTTTCATCGAGGGCATCGTTTGCCGCCGGGTTGGTCACTTCACGCACCGTGCGCATCACACCGATGCCGCATTGCAGGCTGCTGGCAGTGGCTGCGGCGCCACCGACATAGGTCAGCACCAGGCTGGTACCTCCGGAAAACGGCGCGGCAATGGTGCCACTGAACACCACGAACCAGCCAATCACGGCACCTGCGCAGGAGAGCGTGGTGTTGACCGCCTCCTTGACCACCCGCGACTCACGCGGGTTGTGCTGCAACTGCTGGGTGTACTGGTCGGGGGTCTGGTACTTCTTGATCTCGCGCAGGATCACGCGCTTGGGGCGGATGCTGCAGATCGGCTGGAACTCACGCAAGGTGATGACGTTGTAGTCGGCGTCGATGTACACCACGCCCGCCCCGACAATCCGTGGGTCGGCATCGATGGCGGCGAACATCTGCGGCAGGTTGATCCGCCCCTGGATGCGCTGACGCGCCATGAATTGCGAGGTGTTGCCCAGGCGGGTGGAAAGCAGGTCTGTCACGAATCGGTTTCCTTACACAAAGATCAGGGCCTTCAGGGCAAGTCGCATCGGCGCACAGCTGCTCCCACAGAAACAGCGCAGGCCGCTGGCACCGAGATTTCTCAATCCGGCGCGATCCCTGCGGGAGCGCTTCAGCCGCGAACACCGGCATAGCCGGTGCCAGCCACCGCGCCGCCTGGTTCGCCAGCAAAGCTGGCTCCTACATGTTCCGCGCGGAGGATGTGGGAGCCGGCTTGCCGACGCGGCCGCGGTATCAGACGTTAGGGCAAGGCACCGGCGCCCAGTCACCCATGTCCGGGTTGCGGCACATGGCGTTGACCTGGTCGGCGCCGGCCTTGGCCACTTGCTGGGCCTCGGTCTTCTTGCCGTTGGCGTTCTGCAGGGTCTTCTCGGTGGCTACCGCTTCCTGTGGCACCTTGGTGTTGGTCTTGGCCGGCTGAACCTTTTTAACGTCCTTCTTCTTGCCGGTGGTTGCCACCTTCGGCGGCTCGGCCACGGCCACCACTTCGGTGCGCTGTACGCCCACTTGCTTGAGGTCCTGCTCGTAGGCCTGGGTGTAGTTGTTGAGGTTCTCACCAAGACGGCCGTTGACCGTGGTCAGCAGGTTGTTCGACTCCTGCAGGCCGGCGACGATCTCGGCCAGGCGCTTGCGGCCCTCGGTGTCGTTGATGCGGCCCGACTTGCGGTTCTGGATCAGGCTGGCGAACTCGCGCTGGTAGCAGCTTTGCGACGACTTGGCGTAGGCGGTGGTGCGGTCCAGGTCGGCAGCGCTCTTGTCGATGTCGGCGGCGTAGGAGGCAATGCGCTGCTTGTCGTCGCTGATCTGCTTCTGACGCTCGGTGTAGTAGCCAGCCGCGCCGCCGACCAGGGCACCACCGGCGGCGCCGATGGCGGCGTTGCGGCCGCGGTTTTCCTTGTCGACCAGGGCGCCGGTCAAGGCACCGCCGACCGCGCCGAGCAGCGCGCCGGTGGTGACCGAGCGGGTCATGTCACCGTCGGTGGAGCGCAGGTGCTGCACCGGCTCGTAGCAGTTGGGGTAGTACTCGACCTTGGTCGTGGCGCCGACCTTGGACGCCGGCGAACTGGCGCAACCGCTCAGCAGCACGGTGCTGAAACCGGCGGCCAGCAGCAGCGCGGTACGGGCCTGGGATGCGGTGATCAGGGGTTTGCGGGTGAACATGGTCTGGTTTCTCTTCTTGGGTTTCTCGGTAACCGGGGGCGTCTGCCGCCCGGGAGTCCTTTCTACGGAAGCTGTCCTTAGGGTCGCGGGGCGGCCGATGCCAGCAGCTCCTTGAGGATCGTCGCCGGATCGGCCCGCCGGTTCTGGCGGTACTCCCCGACGTGGCGGACGAACAGGGTGGCGCGGGTCACCAGGCTGTTGCCCAGGACCGGCTTGCGATTGAGTTCTTCCTTGACCCGCTGGAACTGCGCCTGGATCACCGCATCGGTGTAGCGCGTGCCACTGGCCAGGTTGTCGATGTAGATCGCCACGGCGCCGTCGAGGGCCGCGCGGCCATTGGCGATGGCCGCGCCGTACATGCGCGCGCTGGTCTGGTCGCCGGCAGCCTCGGCCTTGGCCTGGGTGTTCTGCAGGTTGGTCAGGCGGATGTTGTAGTTGTTGACGGTCTCGGCCACCAAGGCGGCGGACTGGATCAGGTTGCCGGCGGCTTCCTCGCGCTGGCGGGCGATCAGCGAGACATTGCGCTTGAGCTCTTCGTTGACCAGCCCCAGCTCGGCTTGCTGGCGTGGGTCACTGGCGGCGGCGATGATGCTGTCCAGGCGCTTGGTCGGGTCCTGGGCGGCGTCGATGTCATCGGTCAGGCTGGCCAGGCGGCCTTCCTTCTGCCACTGCTCGAACAGCTCCTGGTAGCGCGAGCGCGGCGCCGACAAGGCGCCGATGGCGACCCGGAAACCGGTGGTCTCGTTGCGCTGCTCGGTGCCATCGGCGCCGAACAGCGGGTACTCGCGGCGCATGCCGGTGAACAGCGTGCCCTCGCCTTCGAGGTAGTTGCCGCCCTTGACCACAAAGCCGCCGTAGGCGCCTTGCAGGCGGCCGGCATGCACCAGCTGGAACGACTCCTGGACCATCTCGGCGGCGTTGCCGATCACATCGAACAGGCCCAGCGGGTTGGGTTGTTTGCTGCCGATCGGCATCAGCCGCGCCGCCTGGCCGGTGCCGCCGGCCACCTGGTTGAACACCGCGAAATCGCCCAGCGGCCCCTCGCTGTCGGCGCCCTCGACCTTGCGCGGGAACAGACGCCCTTCCAGCTCCTGGCGGCTGACCGCCGAACCACCACGGGCAGCGAACTCCCACTCGACTTCGGTGGGCAGGCGCACGAAGCCCGTGCCGCCATCCTCGGCCTTGCTGCCACGGCCACTGACCGGCAGCAGGTCGCGGTGATGCTTCATCAGCCAGGCGCTGTACACCGCGGCGAAGCGCTCGGCCTCGAAGCGCGACAACTTGACCTTGGGCAGACGCCCCGCCGCATCGTTGCTCGCGTCACAGGCCGGGGCAGCCTCGCCGCTGGCCAGCGACTGCGCCTGGGCCATCACCTGGGCATACTGGCGCGCGGTAACCTCGTACTTGCCGATGAAGTACATCATCGGCGTCAGCGGGCTGCCTTTGTCGACCTTCGGCAAGGTCGGGCCAACGGCCTTCTGCCACTGCGGCGCCAAGTCCTGCAGGCTGAACTGGCCATTGATGAAGTCGCGTCGGTAGCCCGAGATGAACGACTGCTTGTAGCCGGCCTCGCCTTCGCTGAACGGGTAGCCGAGGTTGACCTCACGGTCGTCGAGGCTGCCCTGGGCCAGCACGTAGACACTGCGCAAAACCAGCTCGCCGCCACAGGGCAGCGGCAGGCTGACATCGCCCGGCAGCGGCTTGGGGTTATCAAGCTTGCTCTCACTCCCAGCCTGGGACTGGGCGACCGGCTTGGCCTTGTCGTCGCCATCGGCCTGGGAACAGGCGCCCAGGCTCAGTGCGGTGAGGATCAGGGCAGCGGCCCCGAGGCGGCGGTCAGACATCACGGATTCCTTGGCAAGCCTCGATGCGCGCCACCCGCCAGCCGCCGAGGGCGGCGGCGGCAGTGCTGGCCAGCAGCACGGCGCACAGCGCAACGAGGTAGTGCATGGGTAACAGGTGGCTGGCGAATTCGCCGGGCACCTGCATGAAAAGTCGGTTCAGGCCGTGCTCGGCCAACAGGTACAGCAGGCCCGCCAGGGCGGCGGCGAACAGCCCGCCGTACAGCGCCTGGAGCATCACGAACAACAGCAGCGCGGCGGTGCCGAAGCCCAGCAGGCGCAGCACCGCCAGTTCGCGTTGCTTGCGCTCCACCGCCGCCACCGCGCCCGCGGCGATGGCCGCCACCGCCCCGGCCACGGCCAGGCTGGCGATGATCCAGAACACCAGGTCGAGGTTGCGGCTGAGCGACTGCACCTGGGCGATCTGCGTGGCCTGGGTCGACACCAGCAGCTTGCGTTCGGCGAAGAACTGGCGCAGTGGCTCGACGTCGGTCAGCTCACGGGCGTACAGGCGGAACGCCGGGTAAACCCGCTGCGCCACGGAGCCCTGCGCCTCGCCCTGCCAATCCAGTGCCGGCACCGCGCGGCCATCACGGTAGTCCTCGACTGCCTCGAGCAACTGCAACGATGCGAACAGGCCATCGCGCTCGAACGCGGCCAGGGGTAACACGCTGAGGACCTGCAGGCGCGTCTGCCGCCATTGCATCTGCCCGGCCTGCTGGCGGCTGAAGCTGGCCTGCAGCTCGTCTCCGGCCCTGGCGCCAAGCTTTTGCGCAGCGGTAAAGCTCAGCACCACCTGTTGCAGCCCCGACGGGGGAGCGACCTGGGCCAGCAAGGGATCGCCCTCGGCGCTGGGCAGCATCTCGACCATCAGGCCACGTCCGTGGGCGGGCAGCAGCAGTTCGGCGGTGGCGGCGATCTGCCGGGTCCGGGGGATGACGAAGGCCACTCCCGGGCGTTGTGCCAGTTCCTCGATGAACTCGCCGCGAAAGCGTCCACCGCCCAACGGAATGATCTCGCGCACGCCCGGATCACGCTGCAGGCGCTCGGTCAGGCTGCCGACCAGGCCGAACTTCAGGCCGAACAGCACCAGCAACGGCGCGATCACCGCCACCAGCGCCAGCACGCCACAGGCCGACAGCCGCGCATCGTTGCGGTAGTCCTGCCAGGCCAGCCCGGCGATCAGCAACGGGCGCATCAGGCGGCCCTCGCCAAGGTCGCGGTGACGCCACCGTCGACATCGCGCTGGCAGCTCATGCGCAGCAGGCTCAAGCCCGCCGCGCGGGCCAGGTTTTCATCATGAGTGGCGACCACGCAGGTGACCTGGCGTGCATCGGCCTCGCGCAACAGCAGTTGCATGACCCGTTCGGCGTTCACCGGGTCCAGCGCGGCGGTCGGCTCATCGGCCAACAACAAGGCCGGGCCATGGGCCAGGGCACGGGCGCAACTGACCCGCTGGCGCTGGCCGAGGGACAACGTGGCCGGTTTCTTGGCCAACTGGTCGTGCACATCCAACGCCTCGGCCAGGCGTTCGACGCTGCCGTCATCGCCCAGCCCGAGCAATTGCCGTGGCAGGCGGATATTGCCACGCACATCGAGAAAGCCCAGCAATCCACCGGCCTGCAACACATAACCCAGATGGCGGCTGCGCAACGCCGCCAGGCGGTCGAGCTGGCGTTCGCGCCACAGCCCGGCCACGTCCACGCCGCCGACGCAAAAGCCTGCCGCCGCATCCGGCGCCAGCACCAGCGCCAGCAGGTCGAGCAAGGTGCTCTTGCCACAGCCGCTGGGGCCGACCAACGCCACCCGCTCACCCGCCGCCAGGTGCAGCTGGTCGACCTGCAGGCTGTAACGCTGGGCGCCCTGCCCGCGCGTCTTGCGCACCCCGTCCAGGCGAATCATCACGGCAGCGTCGACAGCGGCACACGGTACAAGGCGTCGCCCGGCTCGGCCTTGCCGAAGCGCACCCAGTTGGCCATGTCGTTGTGGAAGGTTTCGTACAGGCGGATCTTCGAGTCGAGCTCGTCGATGAAGTCCTCCTGCTCGGCCACCGACAGCGACAACCACAGGTCCTGGGTCATCGCCAGGGACTTGCTGCGGTACGGCAGGCCATCGAGATATTCACCGAGCACGCCGCCCTGGGCCAGGTTGGCGCCCTTGCGCAGGGCGCCGGGATCGCGGCTCATGTAGGCGCTGGCGCTGGCGATCTCGTTGAAGAAATCCCCCGGCGAACTGCGGGTCTTGCGCGCGGCGTCGACGATCAGCTTGAGCGACTGCTGCAGGTCGTTGAGCTGCAGCTTGGTCAGCATCACGCACACCTGCAGGGTCGGCAGCGCCGGGTTGGTCAGGTCGCGATCGGCGGTCCAGGCGCTGACCAGTTGCGGCGCCTGGCTGGCGCCGTGCCGGCCGAGGAAGTCCATGTGCATGGCATAGCCGATGGCCTGGGACTTGGCCGTCAGGCCCGAGGCCGAAGTCAGCAGCGGCACCGCCTGCGGTTGCTGGTTGCGCACCTGGTGCACCAGCTCGGCGAAGGTCGAGCCAATCTCGCGCACACGCTCGCCGAACACACCCACTTCGCCGCCCGGCACGCCCACATAGAGGTCGCCAATCTGCGGGTTGCTGTCGGCGGTGAGCACCCGGTACTGGGCCTGCGCCGCGCCATGGTTCTTCACCCCGGCCGGGGTCAGCAGGTGCAGGGCGTAGATCTTGATCTGCTTGCTCAGCGCCGCCTGGCGCACTTCGGCTTCGTTCATCTGGGTGCTGCTGAACGGGTCGTTCTTGCGCAGCGCGCCGGCATCGCTGACCAACAGGATGATGCGCCCACCGTAGCCGGACCAGTCCATGCCTTCGACCGCCTGCATCACGCCGGCGAAGGCGTCTTCGTTGAACGAGTGGCTGGAAACGCTGGTGGCCTTGACCTGGGATGCCGCCTTGAGGAAGCGTGCCGGGTCGCGGCCCTCCTCCAGGCTGACCAGGGTCTTGCTCAGGTAATCGAGGCCGGGGGTGCGCTTGACGCTGTTGCGAAAGCCCACCAGGCCGAAGCTGACGCTGTCCAGTTCGCCACGGGCGGCCAGTTGCTGCTGCAGCTCGCTGACCACCTGGCGCACGCGGTCGATGTAGGGCTGCATCGACACCGAGGTGTCCACCACCAACACGATACCGGTGCGGAAACCTTGCTCGCCCACCGCTGCCACGCCAGCCGCCTTGGGCGCGCTGTCGCGGGCACTGGCGCCAGGGTCGATGGAGGCAATGTTGAGCAACTGCACCGGCTGGCCATCGGCATCGAAGCTCTCGCGGTAGTCGAAGATCGGCATCAGGTAGAACTGGTTCTGCGGCACGGCGCTGGCCGTCGGCTCCAGGGCCATCACCTGCGGCACCTGGTCGGGGCTGTTCTGCGCCTTGAGCAAGCTGTCGCGGGCCTTGGCGGTGTCGTCGAGCAGGTGCTGCACATCGTCCACCTGGCGCATGAACATCACCGGCGCGCGGCCCGAGCGTTCGGTGAACTTGAGCACCAGGCTCTGCTTCCAGTCGCTGGTCTGCTCGGCCGGCAACCAGCCGTCGCGCTGGCCATCGCTGGCGGCGCCCACCTGCAACCAGGCTTTGCCCGCCACGTCCTTGCGCTGATACACGTACAACACGGAAAACGCCGGCAGCTTCTCACCCGAGGCATCGCCGGGCTGGGCCTGCAGTTGTGCGTCGGGCTTGGTCAGCACCCGCTGGAACAGGGTCTTCTTGCCAGGCATCAGCAACGGGCGGCCATCGTCGTCGGGCGCTACCGCTTGCAGCGTTGGCTGGGCGGGGGCGGCGGTGTCCACCGGGGCCTGCGCCAGCGGCGGCTCGAGCGCCGGCTCGTCGCTGCCACCGAGCAACCAGAAGAACGCGCCACCCAGGCCCAGGGCCGCCGCGATGGCCACGGCCAGTACCGCCTTGGCGGGTTTGTTCGAGGCGGATTTCACCAGCGGCGCGGGCTGTGGCCTGGGCTCTGGCTTGGACTTGGGCTCGGGGCGCGGCGCAGGCGCGGCCACGGCGCTGGGGATTTCGATGGACACAGGCTCTGGCGCCAGCGCTGGCGTTACCACCAGCGGGCGAACCACCGTGCTGTCGCGCTCATCCACCGCTGCCGGCAGCGCCAGGCGATCCAGCGCGGCGAGCAAGGCCGCGGCATCGGCAAAGCGCTCGTTGGGGTCCTTGGCCAGCAGGCCACGCAGGATGTCCTGGTAGCGACCGTGCTCGATCGGCAGCTCCGGCAACGGCTCGGTCAGGTGCGCCAGCGCCGTGGACAGCGCATCGGTGCCGTTGTACGGCAGCTTGCCGACCAGGATCTCGTACAGCACCACGCCCAGCGCATACAGGTCGGCGCGCCCGTCGATCTCCATGCCACGGGCCTGCTCGGGGCTCATGTAGCTCGGCGTGCCGACGGCGAAACCGGCCTGGGTGAACTGGGTGCGGTCGTCCAGCGACTTGGCGATGCCGAAGTCCGACAGCACCGCGGTGCCATCGGCGCGGAACAGGATGTTGGCCGGTTTGACGTCGCGGTGCACCAGGCCCTGGGCATGGGCGTAGCCCAGCGCCTGGGCGATCTGGCGCACGTAGACCAGCCCCTGTTCAGGCGAGAGACCTTCGCCGATGCGCTCCTTGAGCGTACCGCTGGGCAGGTACTCCATGGCCATGTAGTACAGCTCGCCGACATTGCCGATGTCGTGGATGGTGGCGATGTTCGGATGCGCCAGCCGCGCCAGGGTGCGGCCCTCGCGCAGGAAGCGCTCGCAGAAGGTCGGGTCGGCGGCCAGGCTCGCCGCCATGATCTTCAGCGCCACCTTGCGCTCGAGCGAGCGCTGGGTGGCCAGGTACACGCTGGCCATGGCGCCCTGGCCAAGCTCGCGGTCGATGTCGAATCCGGGGATCTGCATATTCATGGTGTCTTCAGCTCGCCTTCACGACCACGGCGGTGATGTTGTCGGGGGCGCCCCGGGTCAAGCCCAGGTGCACCAGGCTGCGCACCACTTCGTAGGGGTCGGCGTGACCGAGCACCTCAGCGATCTCGTGGTCCTCGGCGGTCTTGTTCAAGCCGTCGCTGCACAACAGGTAGGTGTCGCCGGGCTGCACTTGCAAGGCGACGGCCTGCAGCTCGATGTGGTCCTCGACGCCGATGGCGCGGGTGACGATGTTGCCGCGAGGATGCACACGGGCTTCGGCTTCGTTGAGCAGGCCGCTGTCCTGCAGCTCCTGGACGTAGCTGTGGTCGTGGCTCAGGCGCTCGATACGGCCGTCGCGCAGGCGGTACAGGCGGCTGTCGCCGGCCCACAGGCCGATGGCCTGGTCGCCTCGGGCGGCCAGCACCACCACGGTACTGCCCATCATCGCCACGCCACGGCGCGCGGTTTCCTCGCGCACGATGCCATTGACCCAGGCGAGACCGTCGCGCACTTCGCCGGCAAAGTCGTCCAGTGAATCGAGCCTCGGCAGGCTGCGCAGGCTATCGACCGCCAGGCTGCTGACGTAGTCGCCGGCGGCATGGCCGCCCATGCCATCGGCCACCGCCCACAGGCCGGCCCAGGTCAGTTCCAGGCAAGCGTCCTCGTTGATCTTGCGCACCATGCCGACATGGCTGTAGCTGGCCGCGGTGTATTGCAGGTCGGTCATGCGTGCGCTGCCTCGCTACCCAAAAGAAACCCGGCGAAATCCTCGCTGCGCGGCAAGCCCGCGCAGCGCATCAAGCCCGGGGCGATACGCTCAGAGCCCCTGCCCCACCACAGGCTCATGCCCTCGCAGGCGCATTCGGCCAAGGCCAGTGCACGCCCTTGCGGGGTGGTCGCATCCAACCGCTGCAAACCACCCACAGCCACACGCGGCCCCTGTAGGAGCGGCCTGGTGCCGTGAAAAGGCGGCAAAGCCGCCTCAAAACGCTCAAAGGCAGCACCTGGCTCAAGGGTCGCCAACAAAGCAGCCTCAACCGCTTCAAACCATTGGTCATCCCCGGCCACCACAGGCGCCAACGGCTGCCCCGGCTCCAGCACCTGGGCCACGGTCAACGGAAAATACCGCCCGACCCGGTCGATGCTCGGCATCAATACCCCAACCACCGCATCCGGCCCACACACACCCGGCGCCAGGGCAAACCGCCACAAGGGGCTGACCAGGTAAGCCTCGAGCCAACGCTCGCCCAGCGCCTGCTGGCTGGCCTGCAACCCCGCCGCCAGCCACTGGTCCCAGGGCTGGATGAAACCTTGTGGCAGGCCACGGCTGACGAAGTCGCCGCGGCTGGCCAGCTTTCCGTAGAAACCCAGGTCGCTCACAGATGCTCCGGCAGGCTGAAACCGCTGAGCACTCGGCTGCGGAACGGGTTGAAGGCGCTGCTGGCACGCAGCTCGTAAGACACGCTGGCGCCATCGACGCGCAGGCGCAGGTTGAAGCGCTCCGGCGAACTGCCGGCCACCAGGTCGGACTGGTCGAGCAGGCGGAACCAGGCCCAGGGCCCTTCCACGGTCAGCCCGGAGCGGCCAGCGGCCGAAGGTGGCGAGATCGACAGGCGCACCACGCCGATGCTGTTGGGGTTGGGCCACTGCAACGCCACTGGCCGGCTCGGCCCGTGGTCGTAGCTGACCTGCTGGCCGTCGAGGTCGAGCAGGAACTGGGTGATGGTGGCATCCATCGCCACCGGCTTGAGCTCGAAGCGCACCCCCGGCTGCACGCCGTTGCTGTTGCGGAAGAACGCATCGCGGATGCTCGCCGCGCGCTGGAAGGTGTACAGCACGTTGCTGCTGATCCCCAGCTTCTGCGCCGCGCCCGGCTGCCAGCTCCAGGGCGTGCTGGAGGTGTTGACGTAGGGTTGCAGGTACTTGCGGAAGTAGTTGTCCATTACCCCGCCAACGCCAAAGAACTGGCCGAAATCTTCCAGCGTGGCGTCGCGCGCGCTACCCGCTACCAGCGGGTAGCGCCCGCTGAGGGACTGGCGGTAGACGCTGACCACTTCGCTGGCCCAGGCGGCGTTGAGCTGGTTGCGCACACCGCCCATGACCAGGTTGTGGGTCGAGCCAAGCACCGAGCCCACCAGGTTCTGCACCACCTTGGGCTGGCGCGCGGCGCCCAGGGCGACCCGCTGCGCCGCGGCCTGGGCCTGGTTCTTGGCCTCGCCCAGCAGCGCGTCGCCGCTGGCGCCGACCATGGCGCTGACTTGCACGTACAGGGCGTTGAGGTCGGTGAGCAGGCCATCGATGGCCGCCGGCTGGCCTTCGCCGGTGTCAACCAGGGCGGCCAGTTCGGCGAAGTGCGCGGTCACCGGGTCGACCTCACGGGCGGCGGGGTTGTCGCTGGGCAGCGGCGCATCGCCCAGCAGGCCGCCGAGGCGCTGGCGCAACTGATCGACGCCGGCCTGCTCGGCCTTGGCCTGGACCTTGTCGAGGGTGGTCGGCTGGGCCAGGTTGGTTTCCTTGGCCACCGACTGCAGCAGCTTTTTCATCGGCGAAGTCGGCCCGGACAGCACCCGCAGCACATCGGCCGCCTGGCCGACGCTGGTGATGGGCACGAAGTCCAGGTCGGCCAGCAGCGCGTCCCAGTTGCGGATGTAGTCCTGGTAATACAGCTGCAGCACATCGTCGGCCAGGCGCTTGGCATCGCCCGCTTCGCTGGCCTCGCGGCCGAGCACCCAGCGCTCTTCGGCCAGGGTCTCGCTGTGGGCCAGGCTGGCGGCGAGGAAGGCCTTGCGGTAGCCCTCGACGGTGAAGATACCCGGCAACGGCTCGCTCAGTGGCTTGCCGTTCTTGAAGCGAAACACCAGGGCGGCGTCGCGCCCGGCGGCATCGCTGACCCGGAAGTCGCTGACCCCAGCCGGCAGTTTCTGCCGTTTGACCCGGTCGTAGACCCGCTGGGCCACCGGCAGTTGCTGCAACTGGCGACGGGTGTCGTCGATCAGGCGTTGGTCGAGGCGGGCATTGGGTGGACGCTTGTCGAACAGCGCCGCCAGGTGCTGCGACAGGGCCTGTCGCAAATCCGGGGCCAGGTCGCGGGGCAGGCTGCGTTCCCAGTCGAGGGTGATCCAGGCCTTGATGAACTCAGGGTCGTAGTGCTCGCCGTCAGCCAGCATCAGGTAGGCCTTGAGCCCTTCGTACAGGTAGTCGGACGGGCCACCGGCGTACAGCTGCTCCTCGATGCGGGTGACCAGGCGCGGGGCGAAGATGGCGATCAGCAACTTGCGGTAGACGCTGTCGGACTCACCTTCGAGCATGTCGCCCTGGTACAAGCCCAGGCCCTCGGCCCAGCCCGGTGGATCGTCGGCCAGCCGGCGCACGGCATTGAGCAGCGGCAGCACCTCGACCACGTTGCGCTGCGCCGGGCTCAGCTCCTGCACGCTCTTGCCCAACGGCTTGAGGCGGCTGTCGACCTCGGCGATATATTGCTGGTTGGCGCGGTAGCTCAGGGTCCACAGGGTGCCGACCACCAGCACCAGGGCCACGCTCAGGGCCAGGGCGCCACGGGCGATCCATTTGCGCCGCTGCTCGACCTTGGGGTTGCTGCCAACCAGGCCGCGCTCGGCGAAGGCCACCGCGCTGAACAGCTTCTCGATGAAGTAGCTGCGCCCGCTGCCGCTCTGGCGCGCCAGGTGCGCGCGGTCCAGGCCCATGCTCTGGGCCATGCTGCCGATCAGGCGGTCGATCGGGCTGCCCTCCTGGGTGCCGCTGGTGAAGTACACACCGCGCAACAGCGCGCGTTCTTCGAAGGCATTGGGCTTGAAGATACCGTCGAGGAAGCTGGTGAGGTTGCCGCGCAGGGCGGCGAACTGCTGGACGAAACCGTACACCAGGTCGCGCCGCGCCGGGTCGCGCTCCTGTTGCAGGCGCTCGACCAGGCGCTGGTTCAAGCGCTGTTCCAGCAAGCCGAACTCGCTGCCGAACCGGGCCAGCGGGCCATCGCCCTGCTGGCCGTCATCCAGGGCGAAGGTCATGCCCCACACCTGGGCCCGCTCTTCCTTGCTCAGGTTGTCGAAGAACTCCATGAAGCCCGGCACCAGGTCGAGCTTGGTCAGCATCAGGTAGATCGGGAAGCGCACGCCCAGCTGGCTGTACAGCTCCTGGATGCGCTTGCGGATGGCCACCGCGTGGGCGGCGCGCTCGGCCTCGCTGCCCAGCAGCAGGTCGGACAGGCTGATGGCGATGAACGCGCCGTCGATCGGGCGGCGCGAGCGCTGGCTCTTGAGCAGGTCGAGGAAGCCCAGCCAGGCGGCCTTGTCCACCTGGGCATGGCTGTCCTGGGTGGTATAGCGCCCGGCGGTGTCGAGCAGCACCGCCTGGTCGGTGAACCACCAGTCGCAATTGCGCGTGCCACCCACGCCGCGAATGGCGCCCTCGCCCATCTGCGCCGCCAGCGGGAAGTGCAGGCCGGAGTTGACCAGCGCGGTGGTCTTGCCCGAACCGGGCGGGCCGATGATCACGTACCAGGGCAGCTCGTACAGGTTGCGCCGCTCGTCACCGCCCAGGCGCGCCTTCTTCAACAGCACCAGGGCCTCGTCCATGCGCTGGCGCAGGGTCGCCAGCTCCTCGGCGGTGGCGGCCCTGGCAGGGTCCGGCGCGGTTTCGGCGGCCAGGCTTTCCATGACTTTCGCCGCCTGCCGACGGGCCTGGACGATGCGCCATACACGGTAGGCGATCCACGCCGCGAACAGCAGGAAGATCAGCACCACGCGCGGCGTGACCGGCGCCAGCACATCCAGCAATGGGCCGACGAACCAGATGATCAGGCTCAGGGCCAGCAGGCCCAGCAGCGGGATCACCCAGCGAATGACAAAACTGAAAAACGCCTTCACTCGACGCCCTCCGCCAGAACGGTGATTTCTACCCGGCGATTCTTCGCCCGGCCCTGCGCGCTGTCGTTCGACGCCAGCGGCTCGGTGTCGCTCAGGCCCTGCGCGGTGAAGCGCCCAGGCTGGCCGGTACGGGCGGCGAGGATGTCCTTGACCTCCTCGGCGCGGGCCTGGGACAGCGCCCAGTTGGACGGGAAGCGCAGCGTGGCGATGCGCTGGTTGTCGCTGTGGCCAGTGACTTTCACGTTGCCTTTCACTTTCGCCACGGCCTCGGCGATGCGCAGCATCAACGGCTCGAAGTCACCCTTGATGCTGGCGCTGGCCGAGGCGAACAGTTCGTCGCCACGGATGGTCACCACCGAACGGTCCACCGCGTCCTCCACGGCGACTCGCCCGGCCTTGATGTCTTCGGCGAGGAAACCGGCCAGGCGCGGACGCTCCACGGGCTTGGGCTGCACCACCGGGCGGTCCATGGCCTGCACCGGGATCTCACCCAGGGCGTGGATGCCGCGGAACACCGGCTCGGCATCGGCGGCCAGCTTCAGGCGCAGGCCGAACAGCACCAGCAACAGCAGCGCCAGGGCCACCGCCAGGCCGACCCAGGGCGGCACGAACTGCGCCAGGCGGTCGCGGGCCACGCTGACACCGCGCCAGTGCGGCGACAGCTCACGCTCGATCTCGCCACGGGCGCTGCGGATGGTCGCGGCGGTGCGCTCGCGCAGGGCCTCGAGCTGGGCGCGACCACCGTTCATCACCCGGTAGCGGCCTTCGAAGCCGAGGCTGGTGCACAAGTACAGCAGCTCCAGCAGGTGCAGACGCTCGCGTGGGCTTTGCAGGCAGTGTTCCATCAGCTGGAACACCTTCTCGCCACCCCAGGCCTCGTTGTGCACGGTGATCAGCAGGCTCTGCTTGCCCCAGTCGCTGGCGCTGCCCCAGGGGGTGCTGAGCACGGCCTCGTCGAGGGCGGTGCACAGCGCATAGCGCGCCAGCAGCACCTCGTTGCGCGGCACCCCTGCGGCTTCGGCGCGTTCTTCGAACTGGCGCAGGTAGGCCAGCAGTTGCGCGCGCAGGCTGGCCGGCGCCGGGTGGGCGATGGTGTTGCGCAGGCGCGTGAGCAGCGCCAGCAAGGGACCGGCCGCCTGCTCCAGCGGGTTGAGGCCCTCGGCCTGGCCGGCGGCCAGCGGCTCGGCGGGCACGTTCAGCGCTGGCGGTGGCGTAGCGGGGGTTGGCGTGGCCGGTTGCGGGCCACGGCCACCGGGGCGCGGCATGAACTGGGTGCGGTCGAAGGCCTGCGGATCGTCTGGTTGCATCGCGGCTTAGTCTCCGTTCCTTGGATAGGGGGTGGCATCGGGGGCCGCGTTGCGGCCCTTTCGCGGCACAAGGCCGCTCCTACAGGCGTTCGCGCTCCCCTGTAGGAGCGGCCTTGTGCCGCGAAAGGACCGCAACGCGGTCCCAGCATCTTCAAACATCACGCCATCACCCCCGAATCGCCCAGAAGGCCAGGTTCAGGCCGGGGAATTCGCCGGCGACGTAGAAGGCAAAACCACCGGAATGCTGCAGCTGCTTCCAGTGTTCGCTGCCCCGGTCGAGCTCGAAGTAGGTGGAACCGGCGTGGAACGGAATCTGCCGTGGCGCCACGGGCAGCGGAAGCAGGCCGATACCCGGCAGTTGCAGGTTGACCAGGTCGCGGATGTGCTCCACCGAGCCGATCTTGCTCTGCTGGCCGAAGCGGCTGCGCAGGGTCTCGCTGGGCACGTCGGCGCGCACCACCAGGATGAAGCTGGCGCTGTCGAGCAAGCTGCGGTCGGCGAGCATGCCGACGTGGATGCCATAGGCCTTCTCGACCAGCGGGATGGCCACCGCCTTGCTGTCGATCAGCATCGACAGCGCCTCGCGCAGAGCCGCCATGACCGGCGCGAAGGTCGCCGCCAGGTCGTCGTGCTGGTACACCGGGAAGGCCTCGGGCCGACGTCCGTCGCGGGTGAAGGTGGCGAACTCGCCGGCCAGCGCCACCAGCTCGCTGTACAGCCGCTCGGGGTGCAGCGGGGTCAGCTGGTTTAGGTGCTCGACCAGCGGCTGGGCGCGGTTGACCAGTTGCAGCAGCATGAAGTCGGCTATCTCCGAAGCGCCGCCGTTGGCCGAGGCCACCACGCGCCCGGCCAAGGCCTCGCCGCGCTGGTGCAGCAGGCCCAGCAACTCGCCGCGAAAACCCGACAACGCGTTATTGGCGGTGACGTCGAGCAGCGGCGGGATGTAGCTGTCGTCCAGCACCAGGGCGCGGTCGGCGCGCTTCTCGCGCACCCGCACCACGCCGAGCGCGGCGTAGTCGCTCAAGCCATCCTCGCCGCGCAGCAGGCGCAGGGCGCGGCTGCCCAGGGCCAGGGGCGCGCGGTTCTCGAACGGCGCGTTGTCGTCGCGCACCTCGCTGACCCGGCTGATGTAGCGCGCAGCGCCCAGCGCTTCACCGTCGTCGACGGTGTCGCGGGCGCCGGCACGCTTGAGCGGCAGGCCCAGGTAGATCACGCCATCGCGCAGCTCGTCGGGAATCTCCAGCGGCGGCGGCGGCAGGTCGTCACGGGGGATGTCGAACGGCGTGCCGTCGGGCAACAGGCCACGGGCACTGAGAATCGCCAGCTTGCCCTGGGCCAGCAGGCCCTGGTCGACGAGCAGCTCGGAGAAGCCCCAGGCAGCGGCGCTCAACGGCCGGCTGCGGGTATCGACGAAGTGCTCCAGGTAGCGGTCGTGCTGCTGGAAGTGCTGGGTCGTGATGAACATCCCTTCCGACCAGACCACGCGATTGTTCCAGGACATGCAGTACTCCGATTGCCTAGCGGGCAGGTTCAGGTTGTGGGGTGGCCACGGCGCTGCGCACGGCGCGCACATCGAGGCTGATCTGATAATCGCGGGGCGGCACCGGCAGCACGCTGCGCCACTGGGCCTGGTCGATCTCGCGGTAGCCGACCACCAGGCCGACCTGGCGGGTGGCCGGGTCGAGCGGGCGTTCCAGGCGCAGTTGCTCGCCAGGTTGCAGCAGCACTTCGTCCTGGTCGATCAGGTCGGCGGCCAGGGTCGCCGAGGCGCGCTCAGCCAGGGCGAAGTAGTCGGCGCGGCTGAACGCGGCGCTGTTCTTCAGCTCGAAGATGCGCACCCGCACCGGCGCCGGGATGCCACCGGCGCCGGGGTTGAGCCCGGCGGCGGCGCTGAAGTACAGGGTGATGCCCGTGGCCGGCGCCGCGGCGGGGGCGGCGGCTTCGAGCGGCGTGTCCTTGCTGCAGGCACTGAGCAGCACGATGGCCAGGGCTGCGATCAGTCTTGTTGCACTCATCCTCGTCCTCATGACGTGTTGTGTTCTTCCTGGCCCCGGCGTTTGCCTCAGGGGCGTTGCATGCGTTGGCTGTGGGCCTGGTAGGCGCGGCTGAACTCGCGGCCGAACAGGTCCTGGAAATCGTCCTCGGCCTCGCGGGAAAGCTGCTGGTACAGCGTGGTGAACTGCTGCCAGCAATGGGCCTGGCGCGAACCGCCGAACAGCTTCGACAACCCGGCGGCAGGGGCCAGGCGCTCTTCCAGGCGCGCCGGCTCGAAGCGCGCCAACAAGTGCTTGAGCGCCGCCTCGACCCCGGCCATCACGGCCAGCTGGTGCGCGCGCAGGTCGTCGAAGCTGTCGCGTACCGCCTGGTCCGGCGCCATGAATGCCTGGCTGGCGTGGCGCAACAGCAACAGCAGCGCCTCGTCGGCATTGGGGGCGAACTTCAGTGGGTTGTTCTGCACCGGGGCGATGCTGGTCTGCTGCATGCGGAACTCGCCCTTGAGGCTGCTGCGCGCGCGCAGTACATCGATCAGGCCCTCGACCATCAAGCGGTAGCTGCGGCCGATGGCTTCCATCTGCGCGGCGGCATCGGCGGCGTCGATGCGCAGGTGCTCGATGCCGGCGCCGCGCAGGAAGGCCTGGAGCAAGGCATCGCCAGCGCCAGCCTGGGCCGCTGCCACAGGGGCCGGCGCCACCGCTGCGGGCGGGGCCGCGACGGGCGCTGCGGGCGGCTCTGGCGCCGGGGCTGGCGGCGCGGCCGGCGTTACCTGGGGTGCCGGTGCCGGGGAGTCATCGAACAACGCCCAGTCGGCGGGAATCACCCCTGGGGCAGCCGGCGCGGCGGCAGGCGCGGGCGGCGGCGCCACAGGCGTTGGTGGACGGAAATCGTGCTGCTGGGCCGGCACATGGTCCGGCTGGCTCACCGGCGCCACGCTGGCCGGGCCAAGAAAATCGAACAGGTCCGGCAGGGTGTCGTGGCTCGACGCCCCTTGCAGGAAGGCCGCTGGCGCGCCGGCGATAGGCGCGCTCGGCGCCGCCACCTGGTTGGCCATCAACGCCTCGAAGCTGTGTACCTCGGGCTGCCCGCCCAGGGGAATGGCCAGGCCGGCATCGATGCGCGCCTGGATTTCGTAATCGCCAATTCGAATAACTTCGCCGTCCATCAACGGTTCGCTGTTACCCCGGCGCAGGCGAATACCGGCGTGTACCAACTCCACGCCGTTGGTGCTGTTGTCGGTCAGGTAGTAACGGCCATCCTTGAACTGGATGACGCAATGTTTCGAAGATACAAGGCGCTCGGGATCGGGCAATACCCAATCATTATCCGTGGCTCTTCCCACCGTAATGGCACCGGTTTCCAGCAACTTCTCCGGACATTGTCCTGGGGTGATCTTGTGGTAACTGGTGATGGTCAGGCAAAGTGCCATCATGCCTCCTTGCATATATATGAAACACTTATCCATCCATTTGAGTGGATGTGCAAGCCCGACCCAGCAAACCGGCCAACCCCGTGTGAACGCTGGGTTATCGCCGAGAAGCCTCATTCCGGAAGGTCGTATTAAACCCTATCGGCAAGGCACTTTGATGGCACCTGACCAATGGACACGAAGGCTTGCCAACTGGTTCACAGTCGCCCCCTCGCGGCGCGTAGCTTACCTTGACAGCAATTTGGAAATAAACCATAAATGCGCAACTTGAGAGTGCCAAAGTGATATCACACTGATATCAACTTCGCATTCTTTGACAAGTTTGTGCGCCAGTTCACAGTTGCAACTTGGCGTATACGAAGCCCGTGCCAAGGGCCGATATGGAGATCGAATTCTGGTGAACTCGCCGCTGCTGCTCGCCGCTGTTTCCGCAGACTTTCCCTGTGGCGACGATCTCGAATACGACGCCGATTTCCTGCAACTGGAACGCGATGCCCAGGGCCGCCCCGAGCGTGTGATGGGCGACGCCGTGCAAGCGGCCGAACCGCCCCAGTGGCGCGCCATCGAACAGTCCTGCAGCGCCCTGTTGCAACGCAGCAAGGACCTGCGTATCACCCATTTCCTGGTCCAGGCCAACCTGGCCTTGCACGGCCTGCCGGGCCTGGCCGCCAGCCTCGAGCTGATCCGCGACCTGCTCGGCGAATACTGGCTGTACCTGCACCCGCAACTGGACGCCGCCGACGACAACGACCCCACAGTGCGGGTCAACGCCTTGGCCGGCCTCACCTGCGACACCAACATCGCCCTGCTGCGCGACGCCGTGCTGGTGCGTTCGCGCGCCTTCGGCCCGGTGACCCTGCGCGCCGCCCTGCATGCCGCCGGCGTGCAGCACTTCGCCAGCGAGCAACTGAGCGCCGAGGAGCTGGGCGCCGCCCTGCGCGACGCCGACCCCGAGCAGCTCGCGCAATGCCGCCAGGCCCTGCAACTGGCCCGCGAAGCGCTGGACAGCATCGAAAGCCGGGTCAACGACCAGGTCGGTTCGGCCAGTGGCGTCGACCTGTCCGCCCTGCGCCAGCCACTGCGTCAGGTCCAGCAGGTGCTCGCCGACTACAGCCCGGAAGGTGCCGCGGCCCCGCTGGACGCCAGCGCCGACGAGACTGCGCCGAGCCCCCAGCACGACCCGCAGCCCACGGCCAGCGCCACTGCCGCCGCGCCGCGCCCAGCCACGCGCCCCGGCGAAGTGAACAGCCGCGACGACGTGCTGCAAAGCCTTGACCGCCTGCTCCAGTACTACGCCCGCCACGAGCCCTCGAGCCCGCTGCCGGTGCTGCTGCGCCGGGCGAAGAACCTGGTCAACGCCGATTTCGCGACCATCGTCCGCGACCTGATCCCCGACGGGATGTCGCAATTCGAGAACCTGCGCGGCCCGGAACACGACTGACGTCGCTCCGGCCGCCTAAACACCGACGCCCGCAACAAGCAGAGCCGCCCTACCGGCGACCAGGAGGAACAACGTGGCGAAAGACAGCTCCCAGAAATTCATCGCGCGCAACCGTGCGCCGCGGGTACAGATCGAGTACGACGTCGAGCTGTACGGCGCCGAGAAGAAGGTCCAGCTGCCCTTCGTCATGGGCGTGCTCTCCGACCTTGCCGGCAAGCCCGCCGAGCCGCTGCCGGCAGTGGCCGACCGCAAGTTCCTGGAGGTCGATGTCGATAACTTCGACTCGCGCCTGAAGGCCATGAAGCCGCGCGTGGCGTTCAACGTTCCCAACGAGCTGACCGGTGAAGGCAACCTGAGCCTGGACATCACCTTCGAGAGCATGGACGACTTCAGCCCCGCCGCCGTGGCGCGCAAGGTCGACGCCCTCAACCAGCTGCTCGAGGCCCGTACCCAGCTGGCCAACCTGCTGACCTACATGGACGGCAAGACCGGCGCCGAGGACATCATCCTCAAGGCCATCAAGGACCCGGCCCTGCTCCAGGCCCTGGCCAGCGCGCCGAAACCCGCCGACACCGAGCCGAAGGCCTGAGGAGACCGACCATGACCGATCCGTTGCGCGACAGCCAGGCCCCACAGGCGGCCACCCAGGACCCGAGCGAGTTCGCCAGCCTCTTGCTGCAGGAGTTCAAGCCCAAGACCGAGCGGGCCAAGGAAGCCGTGGAGAGCGCCGTGCGCACCCTGGCCGAGCAGGCCCTGGCGCAGACCAACCTGGTGTCCAACGATGCCATCGGCTCGATCGAGCAGATCATCGCCGCCATCGACGCCAAGCTCACCGCCCAGGTCAACCAGATCATCCACCACGACGACTTCCAGAAACTGGAAAGCGCCTGGCGTGGCCTGCACTACCTGGTCAACAACACCGAGAGCGACGAGCAGCTGAAGATCCGCGTGCTCAACATCTCGAAGAACGACCTGCACAAGACCCTGAAGAAATTCAAGGGCACCGCCTGGGACCAGAGCCCGGTGTTCAAGAAGCTCTACGAAGAGGAATACGGCCAGTTCGGCGGCGAGCCTTACGGCTGCCTGGTGGGCGACTACTACTTCGACCAGTCGCCGCCGGATGTCGAGCTGCTGGGCGAGGTGTCCAAGGTTTGCGCCTCGATGCACGCGCCGTTCATTTCCGCCGCCTCGCCGACGGTGATGGGCATGGGCTCGTGGCAGGAGCTGTCCAATCCGCGCGACCTGACCAAGATCTTCACCACCCCGGAATACGCCGGCTGGCGCTCGCTGCGCGAATCGGAAGACTCGCGCTACATCGGCCTGACCATGCCGCGTTTCCTGGCGCGCCTGCCCTACGGCGCCAAGACCGACCCGGTCGAGGCCTTCGCCTTCGAGGAAGACACCGACGGCGCCGACAGCAGCAAGTACACCTGGGCCAACGCCGCCTATGCCATGGCGGTGAACATCAACCGCTCGTTCAAGCACTACGGCTGGTGCTCGCGCATCCGTGGCGTGGAATCGGGCGGTGAAGTACAGGGCCTGCCGGCGCACACCTTCCCCACCGACGACGGTGGCGTGGACATGAAGTGCCCGACCGAGATCGCCATTTCCGACCGCCGCGAGGCGGAGCTGGCGAAGAACGGCTTCATGCCGCTGCTGCACAAGAAGAACACCGACTTCGCCGCCTTCATCGGCGCGCAGTCGCTGCAGAAGCCGGCCGAGTACGACGACCCGGACGCCACCGCCAACGCCAACCTGGCCGCGCGCCTGCCGTACCTGTTCGCCACCTGCCGCTTCGCCCATTACCTGAAGTGCATCGTTCGCGACAAGATCGGCTCGTTCAAGGAAAAGGACGAGATGCAGCGCTGGCTGCAGGACTGGATCCTCAACTACGTCGACGGCGACCCGGCGCACTCCACCGAGACCACCAAGGCCCAGCACCCGCTGGCGGCCGCCGAAGTAGTGGTCGAGGACGTCGAAGGCAACCCGGGTTACTACAACTCGCGCTTCTACCTGCGCCCGCACTACCAGCTCGAAGGGCTGACCGTGTCGCTGCGCCTGGTATCGAAGCTGCCTTCGGCCAAAGGGGCCTGACAGCCCAGGGGCCGCTTTGCGGCCCTTTCGCGACACAAGGCCGCTCCTACACAGAGGGCCTGTGTCATGTGCTGAGTGAGAGACCGACGCAGCTTCTGTAGGAGCGGCCTTGCGTCGCGAAAGGGCTGCGCAGCAGCCCCAACTGCACCAAACCGCCAACCTGACGCGAAATCCCGAGGACATCATGGCTGTAGATATTTTCATCAAGATCGGCGACATCAAGGGCGAGTCCCACGACAAGGCCCACAAGGACGAAATCGACGTGCTCAACTGGAGCTGGGGCATGTCCCAGTCCGGCAACATGCACCTGGGCAGCGGCGGCGGCTCGGGCAAGGTCAACATCCAGGACCTGTCGATCACCAAGTACATCGACAAGTCCAGCCCCAACCTGATGGCCCACTGCTCCAGCGGCAAGCACATCGACAAGGTCAAGCTGACCGTGCGCAAGGCCGGCGGTGAAAGCCAGGTCGAGTACCTGATCATCAACCTCGAAGAGGTGATCATCAGCTCGCTGAGCACCGGCGGCTCGGGCAGCGATGACCGCCTGACCGAGAACGTGACCCTGAACTTCGCCAAGGTCACCGTCGACTACCAGCCGCAGAAAGCCGACGGCACCAAGGAAGGCGGCCCGATCAAGTACGGCTGGAACATCCGCTCCAACGTCAAGATCTGATCGACCGCGTGCGCGGCGGCCCACCCGGCGCGCACGCCCCCTCCCACGTCTCACCCGCTCACGGTGAACCTTATGGCCAAGCCTTCTTTCATCAACCTGTGGAATGCCTACCCAAAGGTGTCCTCGCCCTGCGACGGCCCGTGGGACAATCAGTGCGCCATCCGCATGAGCATCGCGCTCAATGGCGAGATGGGCCTGAAGGTCAACAAGTCGACCTACACCGAACCCAAGTGCGCCCATGGCCATGCCCGTGGCGCCGAATCCCTAGCCAACTGGCTGGAGCGCCAGCTCGGCCGCCCGCAGCGCATCGGCGGCAGCGCCCAGGAACGCGAGACGCTCAAAGCCAAGACCGGGATCATCTTCTACAAGGACTGCTTCGCCCGTGCCGGGCAAAGCCAGGAAAACCGCACGGGCGACCATATCGACCTGTGGAACCGCGGCCTGACCAAGGGCTTCTCCGACCAGAACTACCAGTCCAAGCAGGTCTGGTTCTGGGAACTGACATGAGCCGCGCGGCACTGGCAGGCGCCCTGCTGCTGGCCCTGAGCGCCTGCGCCGATGCCGAGCTGCTGACCGAGGCCACGCTCGACGGCCAGCCCGTGACCCTCGCCGAGCGTGCCGGCCAGTGCGTGCTCAGCCGTGGCGAGCAAAGCCTGGCGCTGGACATGCAGTGGCCGTGCAGCCTCAGCCCGGACCGCGCCGGCAAGGCTAGGGTCGAGCAGTTCAACGGCATGCCGATCATACTGGTCACCCACGTGCAGCCGCATCCGACGCTCAAGGGCGAATGCCTGAAGACCTCGCGCGCCGTGCGCCTGACCCAGGCCGGCCTGGAGGCGTCCACGCCGGCGCCGAGCGCCTCGTGCGACACCGGCTTCGAAGACCAGAAAATGTTCACAGGGATGTTCCAGTGGTAGCCGAAATCGCCACCCGCGACCGCCTGCAGCCCTCGCTGCTCGATCGCCTGACCGACGACGACCCGGGCAACCCGCAGGAAGCCCCGGACAAGCGCGTGCTCAGCCTGCAGCAGCTCAAGGCCTCGGTACTGCGCGACCTGGCCTGGCTGCTCAACACCACCTCTTTGCTCGACAGCACCGACACCCTGAACACCCACGCCGGCGCCTCGGTGGTCAACTATGGCCTGCCGGCCCTGGCCGGCAACAGTGCCTCGAACATCGACCTGAACGCCCTGGAGCGCATCATCCACCAGGCCATCGCCACCTACGAGCCACGCATTCTCGCCCATACCCTCAAGGTGCGCGCCCAGGCCGCCCCCGGCGAGATGAACGCCAACGCCCTGAGCTTCGAGATCGAAGGCGACCTGTGGGCCCAGCCGGCGGCGCTGCCGTTGCTGCTGCAGACCGACGTCGACCTGGAGTCCGGCCATGTCCGGGTGGCGCCCGCCGAGCGCCGGAGGCGCGCATGAACCCGCGCCTGCTCGAGCTGTACAACCAGGAGCTGCAGCACATCCGCGAGGGTGCCGCCGAGTTCGCCAAGGAGTACCCGAAGATCGCCGGGCGCCTGACGCTGTCCGGGATCGAGTGCGCCGACCCTTATGTCGAGCGCCTGCTCGAAGGTTTCGCCTACCTCACCGCGCGGGTGCAGCTCAAACTCGACGCCGAGTACCCGACCTTCACCCACAACCTGCTGGAAATCGCCTACCCGCACTACCTGGCGCCGACCCCGTCGATGACCGTGGTGCAATTGCAGACCGACCCCGACGAAGGCTCGCTGGCCGCCGGATTCCAGCTACCCCGTGACAGCGTGCTGCGCGCCAATCTCGGACGCAACTCACAGACACCCTGCGAGTTTCGCAGTACCCAGGACGTCACCCTGTGGCCCTTGCAGGTGGCCCGGGCCGAGTACTTCGGCAACCCCGGCGCTGTGCTCGGGCGCCTGGCCGCCAGCGAACCGAAAGCCCGCGCCGGCCTGCGCCTGAGCCTGCGCAGCGGCGCCGAAATCCCGTTCGCCAGCCTGCCGCTGAGCCACCTGCCGCTGTACCTCAACGGCGCCGACGAAACCCCGTTCCGCCTCTACGAGCAGCTGCTGGGCAGCGCCTGCGCGGTGTTCGTGCGCCAGCCGGGCGCCGAGTGGGTCGAACGCATACCGGTCGAGGACGCCTTGCTGCCATGCGGCTTCGACGACCGCGAAGCGGCGCTGCCGGTGGTGCCCCAGGCATTCCAGGGCTATCGCCTGTTGCAGGAATACTTCGCCCTGCCGCAACGCTTCCTGTTCGTCGATTTCGCCGGCCTGGAGCGAGCAGTGAAACGCTGCAACGGCCAGGATCTGGAGATCATCGTGCTGTTCGAACGCTTCGAGCAGAGCCTGGAAAGCAGTGTCGACGCCAGCCAGTTCGTGCCGTTCTGCACCCCGGCGATCAACCTGTTCCCGCGCCGGGTCGACCGCATCCACCTGACCGACCGGGTGCATGAGCACCACGTGATCGCCGACCGCACCCGGCCTACCGATTTCGAGATTCACTCGTTGCAACGAGTCAGCGGCCACGGCACTGGCCCGGACCAGGAGTTCCTGCCGTTCTATGCCGTGCGCGACCCATCGCGCTATGGCCGCGACCAGGCCTACTACATCGTCCGCCGCGAGCCACGGGTGCTGTCCAGCGAACAGCGGCGCAATGGCACGCGCTCCAGCTACATGGGCAGCGAGACCTTCGTCAGCCTGGTCGACGGCCAGCAAGCGCCCTACCGCCATGATCTGCGCCAGCTGGGCATCAGCGCCTTGTGCAGCAACCGCGACCTGCCGCTGTTCATGAACGTCGGCGACGGGCGCAGCGACTTCAGCCTGGCCGACAGCGCCCCGGTCGCCGCCGTGCGCTGCCTGGCCGGCCCCAGCCGGCCCAAGGCCAGCCATGCCCACGATAATCGCGCCTGGCGCCTGATCAGCCAATTGTCGCTGAACTACCTGTCGCTGGCCGAACAAGGCCAGGGCGCCGCCGCCCTGCGCGAACTGCTGCGCCTGTACGGCGACCCGCAGGACAGCGCCCTGCTGCTGCAGATCGACGGCCTGCGCGAGGTCAGCAGCAAACCCTGCACCCGGCGCCTGCCGATGCCCGGGCCGATCGTCTTCGGCCGCGGCCTGGAGATCACCCTGACCTTCGACGAGAACGCCTTCCGCGGTACCGGGGTATTCCTGCTCGGCGCGGTGTTCGAACGCTTCCTGACCCGCTACGTGTCGATCAACAGCTTCACCGAAACCGTGCTGCGCACCAGCGAACGCGGCGAGATCATGCGCTGGACCGCCAAGCCCGGGCGCAGGCCGACCCTGTGAACACGCTACAGGCCATGCAGGCCGAGCCCTGGGCCTACGATTTCTTCCAGGCGCTGCGCCGCCTCGAGGCGCAGAACCCGGAACTGCCACGCTTCGGCCACTCGCTGCGCCTGGCCGACGAACCGGTGCGCCTGGGCCAGCGCCTGGACTGCGGTTTCGCCCCGGCGACGCTGGCCTCGGTCACCACCCTGGACGACCAGCCGGCGCGCCTGGAGCAGTTTTTCTTCGGCCTCGGCGGCCCCAACGGCCCGCTGCCGCTCCACCTGACCGAGTACATGCGCGAGCGCCAGCGCAACCATGCCGACCCCACCAGCAAGCGCTTTCTCGATATCTTCCACCACCGCCTGTTGAGCCTGTTCTACCGCGCCTGGGCCGAGGCCCGGCCGACGGTCAGCCACGACCGCCCGGGCGACGACTACTGGGCCGCGCGCCTGGCCGCCTTGAGCGGCCGTGGCCAACCGGAGCTGCAAGGCCAGGGGCCGCTGGCCGACACCGCCAAGCTGCACTGGTCCGGTCACCTGGCCGCGCAGACCCGCTACCCCGATGGCCTGTGCAGCATCCTGGCGGGCTACTTCGGCGTGCCGGTGAAGCTCGAGGAGTACGTCGGCCAGTGGCTGGAACTGCCCGAGCGCAGCCAGCTCGGCGTGCGCGCCAACCGCCTGGGCGTGGACCTGTGCCTGGGCCGCTACGTGTGGGACCGCCAACACAAGTTCCGCCTGTGCCTCGGCCCGCTGACCCTCGACCAATACCACGCGCTGCTGCCCGGCGGCCAAGCGTTCGTCGAGCTCGCCGCCTGGGTCGCCGAGTACCTGGGCCAGGAACTGGACTGGGACCTCAACCTCATCCTCGCGCAGGGCGAAGTGCCCGCGCTGCAACTCAATGCCGGCCAACGCCTGGGGTTCGACACCTGGCTCGACCGGCCATCGCACGATGCTCGCGACCTGAAGCTGGCTCGGTACTACGCCGACCAGCCGGTCAACGCCCCGCCAACAAGGAGTCAAGACCATGGGTGAAATCAGCCGCGCCGCGCTGTTCGGCAAACTCAACAGTGTCGCCTACAAGGCCATCGAGGCCGCCACGGTGTTCTGCAAGCTGCGGGGCAACCCCTATGTCGAACTGGCGCACTGGCTGCACCAACTGCTGCAACTTCAGGACAGCGACCTGCACCGCATCGTGCGCCAGTTCAACGTCGAGCCGGCACGCCTGGCCCGCGACCTGACCGATGCCCTCGACCGCCTGCCGCGCGGCTCGACCTCGATCACCGACCTGTCCTCGCAAGTGGAAGAAGCCGTCGAGCGCGGCTGGGTCTACGGCAGCCTGATGTTCGGCGAAAGCCAGGTACGCACCGGCTACCTGCTGGTCGGCATCCTCAAGACGCCGAGCCTGCGCAATGCGCTGCTGGGGCTGTCCAGCGAGTTCGCCAAGCTGAAGATCGAGGCCCTGAGCGAGCGCTTCGACGAGTACGTGGGCGACTCGCCGGAAAACAACCTGGCCGCCAGCGACGGCTTCAGCGCCGCCGCCCCGGGCGAGGCCAGCGGTGCCGTGGCGCCGGCGGCGATGGGCAAGCAGGAAGCGCTCAAGCGCTTCACCGTCGACCTCACCGAGCAGGCCCGCAGCGGCAAGCTCGATCCCATCGTCGGCCGTGACGAGGAGATTCGCCAGTTGGTCGACATCCTCATGCGCCGCCGCCAGAACAACCCGATCCTCACCGGCGAGGCCGGCGTCGGCAAGACCGCCGTGGTCGAAGGCTTCGCCCTGCGCATCGTCGCCGGCGACGTGCCGCCGGCGCTCAAGGACGTCGAGCTGCGCAGCCTGGACGTCGGCCTGTTGCAGGCCGGCGCCAGCATGAAGGGCGAGTTCGAACAACGCCTGCGCCAGGTCATCGAAGACGTGCAGGCCTCGCCCAAGCCGATCATCCTGTTCATCGACGAAGCCCACACCCTGGTCGGCGCCGGTGGCGCCGCCGGCACCGGTGACGCCGCCAACCTGCTCAAGCCAGCCCTGGCCCGTGGCAGCCTGCGCACCGTGGCGGCGACCACCTGGGCCGAGTACAAGAAGCACATCGAGAAGGACCCGGCCCTGACCCGCCGCTTCCAGGTGGTGCAAGTGGACGAGCCGAGCGAAGCCAAGGCGCTGTTGATGATGCGCGGCGTGGCCTCGACCATGGAGAAACACCACCAGGTGCAGATCCTCGACGAGGCGCTGGAAGCCGCGGTGAAGCTGTCGCACCGCTACATCCCGGCGCGTCAGTTGCCCGACAAGTCGGTGAGCCTGCTCGATACCGCCTGCGCCCGCGTGGCCATCAGCCTGCACGCGGTGCCGGCCGAGGTGGACGACAGCCGTCGGCGCATCGAGGCACTGGAAGTCGAATTGCAGATAATCGCCCGCGAAGCGGCCATCGGCGTCAACACCGCGCAACGCCAAGCCCAGGCCAACAGCCTGCTGGCTGAGGAGCGCGAGCGCCTGACCGGCCTGGAAAGTCGCTGGGCCGAGGAGAAAGCCCTGGTTGACGAGCTGCTGGCCACCCGTGCGCAACTGCGCGAGCAAGTGGGCGTGGTCGACCAGGAAGTGGACGTGCAGGGCAGCCATGAACTGCGCGAGAAGCTCATAGACCTGCAACAGCGCCTCACCACCCTGCAAGGCGAGAGCCCGTTGATCCTGCCGACCGTGGACTACCAGGCGGTGGCCTCGGTGGTCGCCGACTGGACCGGCATCCCGGTGGGGCGCATGGCGCGCAACGAGATCGAGACCGTGCTCAACCTCGACAGCCACCTGGCCAAGCGCATCATCGGCCAGGACCACGCGCTGAAGATGATCGCCAAGCGCATCCAGACCTCCCGCGCCGGCCTCGACAATCCGAACAAGCCAATTGGCGTGTTCATGCTCGCCGGCACCTCCGGCGTGGGCAAGACCGAGACCGCCCTGGCCCTGGCCGAGGCCATGTACGGCGGTGAACAGAACCTGATCACCATCAACATGAGCGAGTTCCAGGAAGCCCATACCGTCTCCACCCTCAAGGGCGCCCCACCCGGCTACGTCGGCTACGGCGAGGGCGGCGTGCTGACCGAGGCCGTGCGCCGTCGGCCCTACAGCGTGGTGCTGCTCGACGAAGTGGAAAAAGCCCACCCCGATGTGCACGAGATCTTCTTCCAGGTGTTCGACAAAGGCGTGATGGAAGACGGCGAGGGCCGCCAGATCGATTTTCGCAACACCCTGATCCTGCTCACCACCAACGCCGGCACCGAGCTGATCGCCAACACCTGCAAGGACCCGCAGGCCCTGCCTGACCCGGAAGCCGTGGCCACCTCGCTGCGCAAGCCGCTGCTGGAGATCTTCCCGCCGGCGCTGCTCGGCCGCCTGGTGACCATCCCCTACTACCCGCTCAGCGACACCATGCTCAAGGCCATCACCCGCCTGCAGCTGGAGCGCATTCGCAAGCGCGTGGAGGGCACTCACAAGGTCGGCTTCGCCTACGACGACGACGTGGTCGAGCTGATCGTCTCGCGCTGCACCGAGACCGAGAGCGGTGGCCGCATGATCGATGCCATCCTCACCAACGGCCTGCTGCCGGACATGAGCCGCGAGTTCCTCACCCGCCTGTTCGAAGGCAAGCCGCTGGCCAGCGTCAGCATCAGCCGCCGCGACAACGACCTGCACTATGACTTCGGCGCCGCCGACTGACAGGACCGACCATGCTGTTCAAGCAGTTCACGCGCCTGGCGCAAATCAACAGCCCCCTGGGGCCGGACAAACTGATCCTTGCCGAGATGGGCGGCAGCGAGGAGCTTGGCCGCCTGTTCGACTTCGAGCTGCAGCTGACCAGCGACGACCCGGCCATCGACCTCAACCAGTTGCTGGGCAAACCGATGAGCCTGAGCGTGCAGCAGAGCGTCGGCAGCTCGCGACACTTCCACGGCATCGTCGCCCGCTGCAGCCAGTCGGTGGACCAGGGCCAGTTCGCCGCCTACCGGGTCACCCTGCGCCCCTGGCTGTGGTTGCTGACCCGCACCAGCGACTGCCGGATCTTCCAGCACCTGAGCGCGCCGCAGATCATCAAGCAGGTGTTCCGCGACCTGGGCTTCTCGGACTTCGAGGACGCCCTGAGCCGCAACTATCGCGAGCGCGAATACTGCGTGCAGTATCGTGAGACCAGCTTCGACTTCGTCAGCCGGCTGATGGAGGAAGAAGGCATCTACTACTTCTTCCGCCACGAACAGGAGCGCCACGTGCTGGTGCTCGCCGACGCCTACGGCGCGCACCAGAAGGTGCCCGGCTACGAGACCGTGCCCTACTACCCACCAGACGGCCAGCACCGCGAGCGCGACCATATCAATGACTGGCACCTGGCCCAGGAAGTCCAGCCGGGCTCCCTGGAGCTCAACGACTACGACTTCCAACGCCCCAGCGCGCGCATCGACGTGCGCTCGGCGATGCCACGCCCGCACCAGGCCGGCGACTACCCACTGTACGACTACCCCGGCGCCTACGAGCAGACCCAGGACGGCGAGCACTATGCCCGCACCCGCCTGGAATCATTGCAGAGCCTGCACGAGCGCGTCGAGCTGCGCGGCAATGCCCGTGGCCTGGGCAGCGGCGACCTGTTCAGCTTGAGCAACTTCAGCCGCCAGGACCAGAACCGCGAGTACCTGATCGTCGCCGCGCGCTACTACGTGCACCAGGAACGCCTGGAGAGCGGCGGCGGCAGCGGCGCGGCGCAGTTCGAGAGCAACCTCAGTTGCATCGACGCGCAGCAGAGCTACCGCCAGGTGGGCAGCACCCTGCGGCCGATCGTCAAGGGCCCGCAGACGGCCGTGGTGGTAGGCCCCTCCGGCGAGGAGATCTGGACCGACCAGTACGGCCGGGTCAAGGTGCACTTCCACTGGGATCGCCACGACCAGTCCAACGAGAACAGCTCGTGCTGGATCCGCGTGTCGCAAGCCACGGCGGGCAAGAACTGGGGCTCGATCCAGGTACCGCGGATCGGCCAGGAGGTGATCGTCAGCTTCCTCGAAGGCGACCCCGACCGGCCGATCATCACCGGGCGGGTGTACAACGCCGAGCAGACAGTGCCCTACGACCTGCCCGGCAGCGCCACGCAAAGCGGCATGAAGAGCCGTTCGAGCAAGGGCGGCAGCCCGGCCAACTTCAATGAAATCCGCATGGAGGACAAGAAGGGTGCCGAACAGCTGTACGTGCACGCCGAACGCAACATGGACAGCGTGGTGGAGCAGAACCAGACGTTGTCGGTGGGCATCAGCCGGGTCAAGACCGTGGGCATGATCGAGACCGTGACCATCGGCCAGGATCGCCTGCGCTCGGTGCGCCAGCGCGACATCCTGCTGGTCGGCGGCGACAAGCGCGACAGCGTGCACGGCAACTATGTGATGGATGCCGGCGACCAGATTCGCCTGGTCTGTGGCGACAGCGTGATCGAGCTGAAATCGGACGGCACCATCAATATCAGCTGCACCCAGTTCAACATCCATGCGACGGCGGACGGGATCATCAATACCGATGGCAAGCTCGACCTGAACCTGGGGGGCGGCCCGCAGGCCAAGGCCTCGGGCCAGGGTGACAAGGGCGAGATCGACGGGCGGGTGAAGCAGGTGTTCAAGCAGTAACGCCAAAGGACTCATCGCGGGGCAAGCCCGCTCCCACGCCATGAGCATCGCCACGCGCCTCGTGGGTGCGGGCTTGTCCCGCGACAGGGCGCGAAACCGACAACCCTTTGGCCCCAGGTAATAGTGTTTTACCAATCGGCCTGGTTTTCCGCCGCTGCGCTTTGCCTATCCTAGGCCGGTCACCCTGTCTGCGATGGCCCCATGAAAGACTCGTTCCCCAGCCGCTACGCCTGCCTGGCCCTGTGCCTGCTGTTCACCCTCGCCAGCCTGCCTTTCCTCGCCCAGCACGACTGGCTCTGGCCACTCTCCGTGATCACCGCCCTGCTCAGCCTGGTCGGCCTCAACGATCTGCGCCAACAGCACCACGCGGTGCGCCGCAACTACCCGATCCTGGGCAATATCCGCTACCTGATCGAAACCATCCGCCCGGAGATCCGCCAGTACCTGCTCGAAGGCGACGACGACAAGCTGCCGTTCTCCCGCGCCCAGCGCTCGCTGGTCTACGCCCGGGCCAAGAACGAAAGCGCCGAGAAGGCCTTCGGCACGCTAAACGACGCCTACAAGCCGGGTTTCGAGTTCATCAGCCATTCGATGCTGCCGGTGCAGATGCCCGACCCTGCCTCGTTTCGCATCCGCATCGGCGGGCCGCAGTGCGGCCAGCCGTACTCGGCGTCGATCTTCAATATCTCGGCGATGAGCTTCGGCGCCCTCAGCGCCAACGCCATCGCCGCGCTGAACAAGGGCGCGCACCTTGGTCGTTTCGCCCACGACACCGGCGAAGGCAGCATCAGCCCCTATCACCGCGAGCACGGCGGCGACCTGATCTGGGAAATCGGCAGTGGCTACTTCGGCTGCCGCACCGAGGATGGTCGCTTCGACCCCGAGCGCTTCGCCACCCAGGCCCGCGACGCTCAGGTGAAGATGATCGAGATCAAGCTCAGCCAGGGCGCCAAGCCGGGCCATGGCGGCATCCTGCCGGGGCACAAGGTCAGTGCCGAGATTGCCGCGACCCGCGGTGTACGTGAAGGCGAGGACTGTATCTCGCCAGCGGCGCACAGCGCCTTCCGCACGCCGTTGGAGTTGCTGCAGTTCGTCGCCCGCTTGCGTGAGCTGTCTGGCGGCAAACCGGTGGGTTTCAAGTTCTGCCTGGGCCACCCGTGGGAGTTCATGGGCATCGCCAAGGCCATGCTGGCCACCGGCATCACCCCGGACTTCATCGTCGTCGATGGCAAGGAAGGCGGCACCGGCGCGGCGCCCCGGGAGTTCTCCGACAACATCGGCGTGCCGCTGCGCGAGGGCTTGATGTTCGTGCACAACACCCTGGTCGGGCTGAACCTGCGCGAGCGCGTGCGCATTGGCGCGGCGGGCAAGCTGGTCAGCGCCTTCGACATCGCCAGCGTGCTGGCCATCGGCGCCGACTGGGTCAACTCGGCGCGCGGCTTCATGTTCGCCATCGGCTGTATCCAGTCGCAAAGCTGCCATACCAACAAGTGCCCGACCGGGGTGGCCACCCAGGACCCGCTGCGCCAGCGCGCGCTGGTGGTGCCGGAAAAGGCCGAGCGGGTCGCCAGCTTCCACCGCAATACCCTGCATGCCCTGGCCGAGATGCTCGCCGCCGCGGGTCTGGATCACCCCGCAGAACTCAAGCCCAAGCACCTGGCGCGACGCATCAGCCCCAGCGAGATCAGCCTGTTCTCGCAGTTGCACACTTTCCTCAAGCCAGGGGAATTGCTCAGCGGCGCGATCGCCAGCGAGTTCTACGCGCGGATGTGGCGGATGGCACGCAGCGACAGCTTTGCGCCGGAGACGGGCGAGGCGGCGCAGGCAGCGATCGCTCCGCGCCGCAAAGAAACAGCCCCGGCATAGGCCGGGGCTGCGGGTGACGCGGGATCAGGATCAGAAGATGCTGATCGGGTACTCGACGAATACGCGGACTTCGTTGCCGTCGTCCATGTAGAAGTCGGCGACGTTGCGCGAGGTACGCAGGAAGGAGCTACGCAGCTTGACCGACAGGTCCTTGGCTGGGCCTTCCTGTACGACGTAACGCAGCTGGTTGAAGATTTCGCGCTCTTTACCTTCACCATTGCCGTGGGTGTTGATGTTATCACCACGCACGTAGGCGACCTTGTAGGTCAGGCCGGGCACGCCGAAGGCGCCGAAGTCCAGGCCGTAGCCAATCTGCCAGGAACGCTCGTCTTCTGCGTTGAAGTCGGACCAGTAGGAGTTGGCCAGGTAGATGGTCGAGCCACCGTCGCCGAAACCACGATCATTCTGGTAACCACCGTAGTTGTAGCCGGTATCGCCAGTGCTGCGCTGGTGCGCGATGGTCACCGAGTGAGGGCCGTACGCATAGGTAGCCGCCAGGCTCCAGATGGTGTTGTCCCGGTCACCCTCACGCATGCCCAATTTATTGATGAGCTTCTTGTCGAGCTTGGACTTGTAGCCATTGAAGTCCAAGGTCAGGGACTGGTCCGCCGCAATCGGGTAGACGTAGTTCATGCCCAGGTAGTGCTTCTTCATCACGTCTTCGTTGTCGGCGGTATACAGCGACGCGGTGAAGTTGTCGGTGAACTTGTAGCTACCGCCGAGCACGTTGATCGACTTCAGGCCACCGCCGTCACGGCGTTCGGCACTCTTGCGCGCTTCCTGGGTGAAGCGGCCAGCGTTCAGCTCCAGGCCTTTGATTTCCTTGGAAGTGATGAGGGTGCCGGTGAAGCTTTCCGGCAGCAGACGACCATCGTCGTACTGCAGCACTGGCAGGGTCGGCATCTGGTCACCGTACTTGAGCACGGTGTTGGAGATGCGGAACTTCACGGCTGCGCCACCACGGGCCAGGTCATGCGGACCACTGGCGTTATCGTCGGCGTTCTTGGTGTTGTGTGGCTTGAAGAAGTCGACACCGCCACCACCGTTGTGGCCCTTGCCGCCATCCAGACGCACCGCGTACAGGCCGAATGCATCGACACCGACACCGACGGTACCCTGGGTGAAACCGGAGGAGAAGTTGGCGATGACGCCCTGGCCCCATTCGATCTGGTCGTCGGTATTGTGCTTCTTGTCGCGGTTGATGTAGGCGTTGCGCAGCAGGACGTTGGCGTGGCTGTCTTCGATGAAGCCCTTGCTTTCGGCCTGCTCATTGGCCTGTGCCTGGGTCGCGGCGATCATCGCCAGGGCGACCAGGCTGATCCTGGTTTTCAACATGTTTATTTTCCTTATTAAGTATTCAAAAACGCTCTGCATTAGAACGCCAGGAACCAACGCCCCTTCGTAGGTTCGACGCTATGCGGATCCAAGCCGGAAGGCCCGTCGATGGTCTGCAACGGGCCTTGCAGCCGCATGGCCAAGTCATGGCCAGCAGGCGTAGACGCCGAATCCTAGCCTTGCCTGCTTATACATGTCAAAAAATCGTGAAATGCAGGTTGATATAACCAAAAACCAGGTCGGCGCTGGTGCATTTCCATGCATATCTGCCGTGGGTCAGCGCAAATTTGTCTCTTTTGTGCAAAGCCGGCGACAAACGCACAACTGTCATATGGATCGCGCGACGTTGACCCCTTCGCTGGCAAGGCCAGCGCCTACAAAAAGCATGCATCACGGCGTAGGAGCCGGACTTGCAGGCGAATAGGAGAATTCGCAAAAACCACCCGAACGAATGTTACAAACTGATACATATGTAAAGACAAGCCTTTACAAATAGGCGAGCAATAGCAAATAGCAAGCATTACCATTCGCGCCCAATTTCTCACTAGCCAACCCGGACGCCCGTAATGCTTGCCCCTTGCCGCCTTTCGCCCCTGACCCTGGGCCTGTCGCTGCTGTGCAGCGCCGGCCTGGCCAACGCCGCCACCACGACCCTGCCGGAAACCGCGGTCACCGCCGACAGCACCCGCGAGGAAGACAACCCACGCGTGCGCGAAGTGACCACCGCGACCCGTACCTCGACCCCGGCACGCTACGTGCCCCAGGCCATCGACTCGGTGAAGACGCGCAACGTGCTGGACTACGGCAGCAGCAACCTGGGCAAGGCGCTCGAGGGCATCCCCAACGTCAGCAGCAGCGCCGACACCCGCTTCGACAGCCTGCGCATCCGCGGCTTCGACGCCAGCAACGACTTCTACCTGGACGGCGTGCGCGACGATAGCCAGTACACCCGCGACCTGCACAACATCGAACGGGTCGAGGTGCTCAAGGGCCCGGCGGCGGTGCTGTATGGCCGTGGCAGCCAGGGCGGCATCGTCAACCGGGTGAGCAAGGCCCCGGAACACGGCCGCCGCTCGACCGTCGAGGCCCAAGGTGGCAGCCAGGACCTGCGTAGCCTGTACGCCGACCTCAGCGCCGACCCCAGCGACACCCTGAGCCTGCGCCTGAACCTGGGCAACGAGGACAAGAACAGCTTCCGCGACGGCATCGACGGCAACCACCGCCAGTTGTTCGCGCCGTCCATGAGCTGGCAGCTGAACCCCGACCTGAACTGGCTGGTGCAATACGAGTACAGCCGCTACAACCGCACCCCGGACCGTGGCATCCCAGGCAACCCGCTGACCGGGCGCCCGGCCGACGTCAGCCGCAAGACCACCTACGGTGATACCCAGCGCGACTACATCGACGACCGCGCGCAATCGCTGCGCTCGCGCCTGAACTACGACCTCAACGACCAGTGGCAACTGCGCCACACCTTCAGCCTGTTCAAGCTGGAGAGCGATTTCGACAATACCTACCTCACCGGCTACACCCCCTCGACCGGCATGGTCGGGCGCCAGCGCTGGTTGCAGGACCTGAGCACGCGCAATATCTACAACACCGTGGAGCTCGAAGGGCATGTGCAGACCTACGGTCTGGAGCACACCCTGCTGGTGGGCCTGGAGGTCGGCGAACAACGTCGCCATTCGCGCCTCGACCAGGGCGTCGGTGTGCCTGGCGCGCCGATCAGCGGTTCCACCGCGGGCAATCAACACAACGGGACGATGAAGCTGTTCAGCAACAACGTCACCGATGTCGACAGCACCGGTTTGTACCTGCAGGACCAGATCCGCCTGAACGATCAGTGGCAAGTACTGCTGGGCGGGCGCTTCGACCGCTTCGAGGTGGAAACCACCAACAAGATGCGCGGTATTGCCGAGACACAGAAGGACACTAGCTTCAGCCCACGGGTGGGTGTGATCTATACGCCTTGGCGCGATCACTCCTTCTACGCCTCCTGGAGCAAGAGCTATTCCCCGGTCGGTGGTGGCCTGATCGGCATCACCCCTGGCGCTGCCGGCAATACCAACCAGACCGATCCGGAGCTCACCCGGCAGAAAGAGGTTGGGGTCAAGAGCGAGTGGTTCGATGAGCGCCTGAGCACCACCCTCGCCGTCTACGAACTGGAACTGTACAACCGCCGTACCCGCGACCCGCAGAACCCGGAAATCATTCTGCTGAGCGGCCTGCAGCGCTCGCGCGGCATCGAGCTGACCGCCACTGGCAATGTGGTTGGCAACTGGTACGTACGAGGCGGTATCGGCCTGCAGGATGCCACCATCGTCAAGGACAACAACGGCCAGGAAGGCAACCGCATCAACGATGTGGCCAAGCGCAACGCCAGTCTGTTCGTGACCTGGAAGCCGGAGCTGGGCTGGTACGCCGAGACTGGCCTGACCTTGGTCGGCGACCGCTACGCCGACAACGCCAACAGCATCGTGCTGCCAGGCTATGGCCGCTGGGATGCCCTGGCTGGCTACCGCACCCATGACTGGGATGTACGCGCGGCGCTGAGCAACATCACCGACAAGACCTACTACAGCTCGGCTACCAGCGGTTCGCAGATCCAGTTTGGCGACCCGCGTAGCCTGGTGGTCACCGGCAGCTACACCTTCTGATCGGCCCAACCCAACCTGTAGCAGCGGCCCCCAGCGGCTGGCGGATTGCGCAGCCTGCTGGTCGCCGGGACGCGGACCTCAGCCTAGAAACGAAACGCCACCGCTTGCGCGGTGGCGTTTTTTATTGCAACGGGATCCTTCCCGGTCAGTGCCAGACAGCCAGCAGAGCTTCAAGCTCGGCGTCGCTGATCAGGCCCTGTGGATATCGCCCGTCCAGCAGGCGTCGTGGGTCGGTCGTCCTGACCCGGTTGCTTCCATGGTGTTTCAACCACTGCGCCAACATCTTCAGCGACCGGTGATTCACTGCCAGTGGGCGCAAAGCCGACTCACTTGCTGCATTCATTTCAACACGCACTCCCTGGGGCCGTGAGCGGCTAACTTACGTAAGGTTTGTGACAGAAAGGTGTGCCTCTCCTCTTCCTGAAACACAGGGGAAAGCCAATACAAAAGCTATGCCATTAACCCCGCCAGCGGTCGTCGCCCACAAAAAAGCCCGTCGACGGACGGGCTCTTTGCCACCAGGCAGATCAGCGCTTGAACGGTGCCGGTTGCTGCTGGGTGAGGCAGTGGATATTGCCGCCACCGAGCAGCAGTTCGCGCCCTGGGATCATCACCACTTCGTGGTCCGGGAACACCTTGGCCAGGATCGCTCTGGCCTGGGCATCGGCCGGGTCATCGAAGCTCGGGGCGATGATGCCGCCGTTGACGATCAGGAAGTTCACGTAGGAACCGGCCAGGCGCACCGACGGGTCGCGCTCCTGGCTGCCGACCACCTGGTCGACACCGGCGCATTCCTCGGCCGTGGCGAACAGCGGGCCGGGAATCGGCATCTTGTGCACCACGAATTCGCGGCCCTTGGCGTCGCGGCTGTTTTTCAGCACGTCATAGGCGGCGTGGCAGCGCGCATAGTTGGGGTCCTGGGGATCATCGGTCCAGGCCAGTAACACTTCGCCGGGGCTTACGTAACAGCAGAAGTTGTCGACGTGGCCGTCGGTCTCGTCGTTGTACAGGCCATCCGGCAGCCAGACGATGGTCTGCACCGCCAGGTGCTCGCGCAGGATGTCCTCGATCTGCTCGCGATTCAGGTGCGGGTTGCGGTTGCGGTTGAGCAGGCATTCCTCGGTGGTGATCAGGGTGCCTTCGCCGTCGACATGAATCGAGCCGCCCTCGAGCACGAAGCCTTCGGTGTGGTAGCGCTGCACGCGCTCCATCTCCATGACCTTGGCCGCCAGTTCTTCATCGCGGTTCCATGGCGCGTACAGGCCACCGTCGAAGCCACCCCAGGCGTTGAAGCCCCAGTCCACGCCACGCACCTCGCCTTGGTCGTTGATCACGAAGGTCGGGCCGGTGTCACGCACCCAGGCGTCGTCGTTGCTGATCTCGACCACACGGATGTTGGGCAGGTCGAGCTGGCGCCGGGCGTTCTCGTACTGCCCGGCGGAGACCGCCACGGTCACCGGTTCGAAGCGGGCGATGGCCTTGGCCAGGGTGACATGCGCGGCCTGCGCGGGCTTGCCGCCCAGGCGCCAGTTGTCCGGGCGCTCCGGCCAGACCATCCACACCTGGGTCTGCGGGGCCCACTCGGCGGGCATGTGGAAACCATCGGCGCGGGGGGTCGAGTTGAGGGTCTTCATGGGTAACCTCTGCGAAGGCCCGGGGCCAGGGGCGCCCGGTCGGTGAGCGGATAAGGTGCAGGCCCGCCAGTATAGGCGGCAGGGCATTTGCTCGATATTACAACCGATAAATATCGACTTTAAAGCGCTTTCGTTAAAATATTTTGCCGAAATAAAGCCAGTCTGACCGATAACAATCGAACAGACTGGCTGACAAAAGATCACAGGCCTTCGCTGAGGATCCGCTCCACGCTGTCGACGAAGTAGTCCACGCTCGCCCGCGTGGTGCACATCGGCGGCTTGATCTTGAGAATGTTCAGGTGGTCGCCGGTCGGCTGCATGAAGATCCCCAGATCGCGCAGGCGATCGCACAAGAGCATGGTTTCCTCGGTTGCAGGCTCCAGGGTCTGGCGGTCACGCACCAGCTCCAGCCCCAGGTAGAAACCCGACCCATGGGCCGCGCCGGCCAGCGGATATTTATCGACCAATGCCTGCAATCGCGCCTTGAAGTGGCGCCCCACTTCCCGGGCGTTGTCCCACAGGCCTTCGTCACGCATCACATCGAGCACCGCGATACCGATACGGCAACTGACCGGACTGCCGCCGGCGGACGAGAAGAAATAGCCCTCGGCCTCCAGCGCCTCGGCGATCTCCCGACGGGTGATCACCGCGCCCAGTGGCTGGCCGTTGCCCATGCCCTTGGCCATGGTGATGATATCGGGCACCACGCCTTGCTCCTCGAAGCCCCAGAAGTACTCGCCGAGGCGTCCGTAACCGACCTGCACCTCATCGGCGATGCACACGCCGCCACGCTGGCGCACCTGGGCATAGGCCTGGCGCAGGTAGCCCGGCGGCAGCGAGATGCCTCCGGCATTACCGTAGACCGGCTCGCAGATGATGCCGGCCAACTGGCGGCCACGGGCATCGAGGTCGGCAAGCTTGGCCTCGACATCGCGCAGGTAGTCGGCGGCGCTGTCGGCCCCGCGGAAGCGGCCACGGAAGGTGTTTGGCGCTTGCACCGGGTGCACCCAGTCCGGGCGGGTCTCCAGGGCCTGGGGGTTGTCGGCGATGGAGGTGGAAATCGCATCGGTGGCCACTGACCAGCCGTGGTAGGCCTCCAGCACGCTGAGCAGGTCGCGCCCGCCGCTGTAGGCCCAGGCCAGGCGGATCGCCAGGTCGTTGGCCTCGGTGCCGCTGTTGACCAGGAACACCCGGTCGAAGCCCGGTGGAGCTATCTCCAGCAGGCGCTCGGCAAACTCGGCGATGGCCGCGTAGTGAAACCGCGAGTTGGTGTTGAGCAGCGACCACTGGCGCGCCGATTCGGCGACCATGCGCGGATGGCCGTGGCCCAGCACCGCGACGTTGTTGAGCATGTCCAGGTACGCGCGGCCCTGCATGTCGAACAGGTAGTTGCGCCAACCGCGCTCGATCTGCGGCGGCTGGGCGTAATAGTGCTTCTGCGAGCGGGCGAAGCTGGCATCGCGGCGTGCCAACAGGGCCTGAGGGTCGGCCAGTGGCTCGGCGTCGCAGTCAAAGCCCAGTAACGCCCGTGGCGAGGGGCATAGCGCCAGCCAGGCGGCGGCTCGCGATGGCGTGGTGAAGAACGGCGGTTGCAGCGCCGCCGCCAGGCAGAGCTGCACACTCAGGAAGCCACAGGTCGCGCCTAATGCCTGGCCCTTCGCCAACGCCTGGCCATCGGCCGGCGCCGCTTCCAGGCCATTGAGCCACAGGCTCCAGCGCGCCGTGCGCAGGCAGCCACGGCCATCGCCGCTGCGCTGCCAGGTTCCAGCTGCGGGGGCCTGCAAGGCGGTGCCGGGCGGCAGGTTGAGCTCAACCCCCAGGGCACAGGTGGCCGGTTCTTCGGGGCGGTCGATATGGGTTTGCGACAACCGGTATTGGCCATGCAGGCTACAGGCCGGGCCGGGCTGGGCCGCGAGCAGGCGCTGGTCGAAGCCGGGTTGCTCCCAGTTGCCGGCCTCGCAATGCGGGCTGAGTACGCCCAGGTCGACCCGGGTTACCGCGTGCCCGACCAGGCTCGGCAGCAACCGGGCGCAACCGTTGAGATCCACAGCATCAGGGCCACGCCCCGCCGCCTGCAATATCGCCACCTCCATCAACTCGGCAGGCACCGCGCAGGCGGTCTCGAGGATTTCCCACTCGTGGTCGATGTTGTCGCGGATGTACTGGTTGCCGGGGTCGATCGCCAATTGTTGCTCGCTGCTGAGCACCAGTACCGCGGCACGGTTCAGGACCAGCGGCCACAATGCCCGCAGTTCGGCGTCCTGTAGCGGGTTGAGCGCCTGGTAGGCGCTGACCGCCGGGAGGATCCGTAGTGGGTCGCCTTCGGCATGGTGCAGCAAGGCCGCGCAGGTCACCGACAGGTCGGCAATACGCCAGGTGCGCAGCAGATCGCCGAAATCGATCACGCCCCGCACTTGCCACTGGCGCGCCTGGTCCCGGCTCCAGACCACGTTGTCATCGGTGATGTCCAGGTGCACCGCCTGGATCGGCAACTTATCGAGCAACGGTTGCAAACGTTCGGCGGCCTCACGTGCAACCTGCTCGACCCGGGCTCGGCGCTGGCCATCCTGCACCGCCGGCAGCAAATGGCCGATCAATGCCTGGGCGTGGCGCGGGTCCCATTGCAGCGTGCGCTCAAGGCCCGGGTGGTCGAAGCCGGCCAGCGCCAGGTCGACCTTGGCGCACAGCGCGCCCAGCTCGGCGATCACCCGCGACGGCAAGTGCTTCAGACGCGTCAGCGGCTCGCCGTCGAGGTATTCCAGCAGTCGCACCCGCAATGCCTGGCCCTCGATATCCAGCGCCAGCAGCCCCTCGCCATTGCTGGCCGGGCGCACGGCCGGGACCGGCAGCCCCTGCCCGCGCAGGTACTCCAGCGCCGCATGCTGGGCCTCCAGCTCCACCTGGGCGTAGCTGCCATGGCAGGCCTTGAGCACAAAACGCGCTTGCCCGCAGTCGACCCGCAGGTTCAGGTCCTGCTGGCTACCCAAGGCCTGCAGGCTGCCTTGCAGATCGTAGTGCGCCCGCAACAAGGCATGGGCCTGGGCCTCGCCAAGCAGGGGGGCAGGCAGGCTGGAACGCTGGAGCAGGGTCGAGAGGGACATGCAGGAAGCCTCGTTTTTTCCCTGTATATCGCCATCAGTCAGGCCGCTTGGCAAGCTGCCAGCGGACAATCAGCGCGTCACCCTCGCTGCACAGCCCAACGCCTGGGCTTGCCCTGTCCACGCCATGGACAGGCGCGAGGCCCCATGGCAGCAACACGAAGCGCTGATCGACTGCCTGAAGTAGCGCATAATTGCGCCAGACTTTTCTGGCGCAATGACCGCGATGATTCCAAGACCCACGCCTCCACGCCGCCCGCGCTGGCGCAGCCTGGCCTTGCTGGCGCTGTGCCTGGCACCGCTGCTTTGGCCGCTGCACCACCTGGCGGAGCGTTACTACCAGGACGAACTGGCCTCGCAGAACCGCCAGACCCTCGACCTCTACGTGGCCAACCTGCTCGGCACCCTGCACCGCTACGAGACCCTGCCGCAGATCCTCGGTGACCTGCCGGCGCTGCGCGGCGTGCTGGCCGACCCGTTGCGCCTGGAGTCGGTGACCAACGCCAACCGCCTGCTCAAGGACATCGCCCACCAGACCGGCGCCGAGGTGATGTACCTGATGGACGTCAGCGGCAACACCCTGGCGGCCTCCAACTGGGACAAGCCGGACAGCTTCGTCGGCCGCAACTTCTCGTTCCGCCCGTACTTCATAGAAGCCATGGACGGCCGCCTGGGGCGCTTCTTCGGCCAAGGCACCACCTCGGCCAAGCGCGGCTACTTCTTCGCCGCCGCCGTGCACGACCGTGAGCGGGTGATCGGCGTGCTGGTGGTCAAGGTCGACCTCGATCACACCGAAACCCTGTGGGGCCGCACCCCGGAGCAATTGCTGCTGACCGACCAGAACGGCGTGGTGGTGCTCACTTCGCGACCGGACTGGCGCTTTCGCGCCACCCGCGCGCTGAGCGATGCCGAACGCCAGGCGATCATCGCCATCCAGCCCTACCCGACCCAGGCCCCGCAACCGCTGAGCCTGAACCCTGAGGCCTGGTTGATCCAGACCCGCAACATCCAGGAGACCGGCTGGCAGGTGAGCATCCTCGCCCCACGCCAGCTGGTGGACCGCTCGGTGCAGACCGTCATGGCCATCGGCGCCGGCGCATTGCTGGTGACCATGCTGCTGGCCGGCCTGGTCATGCAGCGCCGACGCCACTACATCGACCGCATCGACTTCGAAGCCCGCGCCCGCCAGGAGCTGGAAAAGCGCGTGATCGAACGCACCGCCGACCTGGAGGGCCTCAACACCCGGCTCAAAAGCGCCGTGCTGGAACGCGAGAATGCCCAGCAGGAGCTGGTGCGCGCCCAGGACGAACTGGTCCAGGCCGGCAAGCTGTCGGTGCTGGGCACCATGTCGGCGAGCATCAGCCACGAGCTCAACCAGCCGCTGGCGGCGATCCGCAGCTACGCCGAGAACGCCGAGATTCTCCTCGACCACCAACGCACCGACGATGTGCGCGGCAACCTCAAGCTGATTGGCGAGCTGACTGGGCGCATGGCCTCGATCATCACCCACCTGCGCGCCTTCGCCCGCCGCGACCAGCACGCCCCGGAAAGCGTGGCCCTGCAACCGGCGCTGGACGACGCCCTGGCACTGCTGGCCAAACGGCGCCGGGCCATGGCCGTGGAGCTGGTGCGCGACCTGCCCGAGGCCACGTTGTGGGTGCAGGCCGGCGAAACGCGGCTGCGCCAGGTACTTGGCAACCTGTTGGCCAATGCCCTCGACGCCCTCACCGAAAAAGCCAACCCGCGCAAGCTGTGGCTGAGTGCCGAACGCCAGGATGACTGCGTCTACCTGTACATTCGCGACAATGGCCCAGGCTTCAGTCGCCAGGCCCTGGAGCACGCCAAGGAGCCGTTCTTCACCACCAAGACCCGCACCCAGGGCCTGGGGCTGGGGCTGGCCATCTGCGAAAGCCTGATGCACGCACTGGGCGGCGAACTGCTGCTGGGCAACCACCCGGAAGGCGGCGCCCTGCTGACCCTGCGCATGCGCGTGGCCAAGCCCGGCGCCAACCTGCAATCCTCGGAGGACACCTCGGCATGACCGAGACACTGATCGACAGCCGCGCCCAGGTGATTCTGGTCGACGATGACCCCCACCTGCGCCAGGCGCTGAGCCAGACCCTCGACCTGGCCGGGCTCAAGGTAGTGGCGCTGGCCGAAGCCCAGGGCCTGGCCGCGCGCATCGAGCAGGACTGGCCGGGGGTGGTGGTCAGCGATATCCGCATGCCCGGTATCGATGGCCTGCAACTGCTCGAGCAACTGCATGCCCGCGACAACGAGTTGCCGGTGCTGCTGATCACCGGCCACGGCGATGTGCCGCTGGCGGTGCAGGCGATGCGCGCCGGGGCCTATGATTTTCTCGAGAAACCCTTCGCCAGCGACGCCCTGCTCGACAGCGTCCGCCGGGCCCTGGCCCTGCGCCGCCTGGTGCTGGACAACCGCAGCCTGCGCCTGGCCCTGAGCGACCGCCAGCAACTGGCCACGCGCCTGGTCGGCCAGTCGCCGGGCATGCAGCGCCTGCGCGAGCAGATCGGCGCCCTGGCCGCAACCCGCGCCGATGTGCTGATTCTCGGCGAGACCGGTGCCGGCAAGGAGGTGGTGGCCCGCGCGCTGCATGACCTGTCGAGCCGCCGCGACGGCCCGTTCGTGGCGATCAACGCCGGCGCCCTGGCCGAGTCGGTGGTCGAGAGCGAGCTGTTCGGCCATGAGCCAGGGGCGTTCACTGGCGCGCAGAAGCGCCGCATCGGCAAGTTCGAGTTCGCCAACGGCGGCACGCTGTTCCTCGACGAGATCGAGAGCATGAGCCTCGACGTACAGGTCAAGCTGCTGCGCCTGCTGCAGGAGCGGGTGGTCGAGCGCCTCGGCGGCAACCAGCTGATCCCACTGGATATCCGCATCATCGCCGCGACCAAGGAAGACCTGCGCCAGGCCGCCGACCAGGGGCGCTTCCGCGCCGACCTGTACTACCGCCTGAACGTCGCGCCACTGCGCATCCCGGCACTGCGCGAACGCGGCGACGACATCCTGGTCTTGTTCCAGCACTTCGCCGACGCCGCCAGCACACGCCACGGCCTGCCGCCGCACAGCCTGCAACCGGCGCAACGCGCGCTGTTGCTGCGCCACGACTGGCCGGGCAACGTGCGCGAACTGCAGAACGCCGCCGAGCGCTTCGCCCTGGGGCTGGAGCTGGCCCTCGACGGCCAGGTGCCGAGCACCAGCGCCGGCACTGCACTGCCCGTGCCCGGCGGCAACCTCAGCGAACAGGTCGAGCAGTTCGAGCGCGCGCTGATCGCCGCCGAGCTGAACCAGCCGCACAACTCCATGCGCAGCCTCGCCGAAGCCCTCGGCATCCCGCGCAAGACCTTGCACGACAAGCTGCGCAAGCATGGCCTGAGCTTCGAAGGCGCAAGCGGCGGGCACGACGACCAGGAGGACAACCGTCAATGAGTAGCGATAGCCAGTACCTGCAAACCGTGCTGCACGGCGATATCCCACTGACCCGCGAGATGGGCATGCAGGTGCTCGACTGGCACCAGCACTGCCTGCGCCTGCAACTGCCGCTGGCGCCCAACGTCAATCACAAGAGCACCATGTTCGGCGGCAGCCTGTACTGTGGCGCGGTGCTGGTGGGGTGGGGCTGGCTGCACCTGCGCTTGCGCGAACTGGGCATCGGTGACGGGCATATCGTCATCCAGGAGGGGCAGATCAGTTATCCGCTGCCGGTCACCGGGGCTGCCGTGGCGCGTTGCCCGGCGCCGGACGAGAAGGCCTGGGCGCGGTTCCTGGCGATGTATCAGCGTCGCGGGCGGGCGCGGCTGACGCTGGAGACGCTGGTGTGCAACGAAGGGAGTGATGAGCCTGCGGTGAGGTTCAGCGGGCAGTACGTGTTGCACCGTTGAGACCTCACAGCCCCCTTCGCCGGCAAGCCGGCTCCTACGTTACCCCTGTAGGAGCCGGCTTGCCGGCGAAGGGCCGCAAAGCGGCCCCGACAATGTCAGCTATTGATCTGAGCAGCCAACCGAACTAACGCGAGGCGCCACTCGGCTCCCCCAGGCAACGCCAGGAAAAACGGATTGAGCAACGATTCGCGCGGCGGATAGCGCAACGGCGATCCATCCAGCCCGATCACCTCGCCGCCAGCGCCTTCCAGCACCCCTTGCGCGGCAGCGGTATCCCATTGCGAAGTCGGCGCCAGGCGCGGATAGCAATCGGCGGCACCTTCGGCGAGCAGGCAGAACTTCAGCGAACTACCGATATTGGCCAGTTCCAGCTCGCCCACCGCAGTCCCCAGCCCCGCCAGCAAGGCTTCCTGCTGCGGGCTGGAATGCCGGCGGCTGGCGACCACGGTGAAGCGACCCTGCGCTGGCGGCGTGTTGCGCACCTGGATCGACTGCGCGGCACCTTTACCCTCCCCACGCCAAGCCCCCAGGTCGCGACCGCCGTAGTAACAGCGGCCACTGGTCGGCATGGCCACCACGCCAAACACCACTTCGCCGCGCTCGATCAGCGCGATGTTGACGGTGAATTCCTCGCTGCCGGCGATGAACTCCTTAGTACCGTCCAGCGGATCGACCAGCCACCAGCGTTGCCAGCTTTCACGGGTCGCCAGCGGGATGTCGCAGTCTTCTTCGGACAGCACAGGGATCTCGGGCGCCAACGCCAGCAGTCCATCGGCAATCACCCGGTGCGCCGCCAGGTCGGCAGCGGTCACCGGCGAGTCGTCGGCCTTGTTGCTCACCGCCACGTCGGCGCGCCAGAACGGCAGGATCGCCTCGCCCGCGCGCAAGGCAAGTTGCACCACGCCCTGCATCAATTGCCGGTCGCTCATACGCTCAGCGCCCCACGCTGGATCAGCAGGTCACGGGCCAGGTACAGCGCCGCCAGCGCCCGGCCCTCGGTGAACTGCGGGTGCATGGCCAGGGCCGACAGTTCGCGCAGGTTGACCTTGTCGACCCGCATCGGCTCGGGCTCGTCGCCCTCCAGGCGCTCTTCGTACAGGTCGGTGGCCAACACCACCTGGATCTTCTGGCTCATGTAGCCGGGCGACAGCGACAGTTCGGTCAGGTGCTCCAGCTGGCGCGCGCCAAACCCGGCCTCTTCCTTGAGTTCGCGGTCGGCGGCGGCCAGCACGTCTTCACCCGGCTCGATCAGGCCCTTGGGCAGGGACAGTTCGTATTCGTCGGTGCCGCCGCAGTACTCCTCCACCAGTACCGCATGCTCGGCGTCGAGCATGGCCACGATCATCACCGCGCCATAGCCGTTGCCACGCCCGACCAGGCGCTCGTAAGTGCGCTCGGCACCGTTGGCGAAGCGCAACTGCACGGCTTCGACACGGAACAGGCGGCTGCTGGCGACAATCTCGCGATTGAGGACGGTGGGTTTCTGGCGCATGGGGCGGCTCCTTGGCGTGAACGGGTTACTATACCGTGGCTTGCCGACTGATCGAGAGTTTCCCATGCCCGTTCTTCCCTGGTCCGCCATCGATACCGTCCTGCTGGACATGGACGGCACCCTGCTCGACCTGCACTACGACAACCGCTTCTGGCTGGAGCACCTGCCCCAGCGCTATGCCGAGCTGCATGGCGTGAGCCGGGCCATGGCCGAGATGGAGCTGCAACCGTTGTTCGAGCGCCACGCCGGCACGCTCAACTGGTACTGCCTGGACTTCTGGAGCCGCGAGCTGCGCCTGCCGATTCGCGCGCTCAAACAGGAGATCGCCGAGTTGATCGCGCTCAAGCCCGACGCTGACACTTTCCTGGCCGCCGTTCGTCAGGCAGGCAAGCGCGTGGTGATGATCACCAATGCGCACCGCGATTCGCTGTCGCTGAAACTGGAGCGGGTCGAGCTGGCGCCGTATTTCGAACGGCTGATCAGCTCCCATGACTACGGCTACCCGAAGGAGAGCCCGCAGTTCTGGGACGCATTGCAGGCGGACATCGGCTTCGACCCGGCGCGCAGCCTGTTCATCGACGACACCCTGGCGATCCTGCGCAGTGCCCGGCAGTTTGGCGTCGGGCATTTGCTGGCGGTGCGTCAGCCGGATAGTCAGGGCAAACCGCGGGATACCCAGGAGTTTGCGGCGGTCGAGGATTATCGGGATTTGTTGACTGGGCTATAGGCCCTATCGCGGGGCAGGCCCGCTCCCACGACGAAGCACTCATGGGAGCGGGCTTGCCCCGCGATGCGATCAATCAGGAATACGCAGCACCTGCCCCGGATAGATCTTGTTGGGGTCCTTCAGCATCGGCTTGTTCGCTTCGAAGATCTTCTGGTACTTGTTCGCATCACCATACACCCGCTTGGAGATGGCACTGAGGGTGTCGCCCTTCTCAACCTCGACGAACCGCGCCGCCTGAGCCACCGGTCCAGTCACGGTGATCTGGTCGTCCACCGAGGCCACGCCGGCGATGTTGCCCGCGGCCAGGATGATTTTCTCCTTCTCTTCCTGGCTGCTCACCTCGCCCTTGAGGATCACCTTGTCGCCCTCTACAGTGGCGGAGATGTTCGGGTTGCCCAGGCCGATGTCCTGGACATGCTTCTTCAACTGCTCCTCGGCATTGGCGTTGCCCGGCGTCAGCAGGTCGATCAACTTCTCGCCGGCTTCCTTCACGAAACTGAACAGGCTCATGTGGCGCTCCTTGATGATGAATCCATGGAAGCAGCAGTCTAGGCCAGGATCGCCCAACCCGCCGCCCTGCGACTGATCGACGCGCTCTATCACGGAATAGACGCTAGCGATTAGACGCCCTCGGCCCAGAGGCCTAGGCTGGTGGGGTCAAACTGCCAGCCGGTATTCGCCCCGATGAACAGCAAGCCACCGGTCTGCGCGGCGTCCACGCCCCTCGCCCTGCCCGCCGCCAGCAACACCTACGACTACGTGCAACTGTCCGACGCAAGCCGCGACAGCACCCCGTTGGCCGAGGAAGTCGCCCTGGCCATCGTCTACAACGGCCTCAACCAGGCGGTGATGCTGGTCAGCCCCACCGACCTGGAAGACTTCGCCGTGGGCTTCAGCGTCGGCAGCGGCATCGTCGCCAGCACCGATGAAATCTACGACGTGAAGCTCTCCGGCAGCGGCTCGGCGTTGTACGCCGACCTGCAGATCTCCAGCCGCGCGTTCTGGAACCTCAAGGACCAGCGCCGCCAGCTGGCTGGCACCAGCGGCTGCGGCTTGTGCGGTGTCGAAGCCTTGGAGCAGGCGCTGCCCGAACTCAAGGTGCTGCCCGGTGCGCCGCTGCCACCAGCGCACTGGCTCAACGACCTGCGCCAGCGCATCGATGCCTTCCAGCCCCTCGGCCAACATTGCGGCGCGGTGCACGCGGCGCTGTTCATGGACCGCGATGGCCAGCTGCTGCTGGGTCGCGAGGATATCGGCCGGCACAACGCCCTGGACAAGCTGATCGGCGCCCTGCTGCGCCAACGCATCGACACCGAAGGTGGCCTTGCCATCGTCACCAGCCGCTGCAGCCTGGAACTGATCCAGAAGGTCCTGCGCGCCGGCATCCAGACCCTGGTCAGCCTCTCGGCCCCCACGGGACTTGCCCTGCAATGGGCACGCAAGCACAACCTCAACCTCATCCACCTGCCCAAACACAGCGCACCGCGGGTCTTCAGCCCAGCGGCGGAGTAGCAACAGCCGTGACCTCGTACGAAAAACTGCCCGACAACGCCCCCGCCGCCTCCCCCCGTTACCAACCCTACCCCGGCCCCGCCGGCGGCTGGGGCGCATTGCGCAGCGTGGCCAAGGCCTGGGTCGGCAGCGACAACGCCCTGAAGAACATCCGCGCCCTGCTCAAGACCAACCAGAACGGCGGCTTCGATTGCCCCGGCTGCGCCTGGGGCGATTCGCCCGAGAGCGGCATGGTCAAGTTCTGCGAGAACGGCGCCAAGGCGGTCAACTGGGAAGCCACCAAGCGCCGCGTCGACGCGGCGTTCTTCGCCCGCTACAGCGTCAGCGCGCTGCTCACGCAGAGCGACTACTGGCTCGAGTACCAGGGCCGGCTGACCGAGCCGATGGTCTACGACCCGCTCAGCGACCGCTACCAGCCGATCGAGTGGGACGCGGCCTTCGCCCTGATCGCCCGTCACCTGAACGACCTGACCAGCCCCGACCAGGCCGAGTTCTACACCTCGGGCCGGGCCAGCAACGAGGCGGCCTACCTCTACCAGCTGTTCGTGCGCGCCTACGGCACCAACAATTTCCCGGACTGCTCGAACATGTGCCACGAAGCCAGCGGCGTGGCCCTGGGCCAGAGCGTCGGCGTGGGCAAGGGCACCGTCACCTACGATGACTTCGAACACGCCGACGCGATCTTCGTCTGGGGCCAGAACCCTGGCACCAACCACCCGCGCATGCTCGATCCGCTGCGCGACGCGGTGAAGCGCGGCGCCCAGGTGGTCTGCGTCAACCCGTTGAAAGAACGCGGCCTGGAACGTTTCCAGCACCCGCAGAACCCGCTGGAGATGCTGACCAACAGCGACCGCCCGACCAACACCGCGTTCTTCCGCCCGGCCCTGGGCGGCGACATGGCGCTGCTGCGCGGCATGGCCAAGTTCCTCCTGCAGTGGGAGCGCGAAGCGCAGGCCAAGGGCGAGCCGGCGATCTTCGACCACGGCTTCATCGCCGAGCACGGCCATGGCGTGGACGACTACCTGGCGGTGGTCGATGCCACCCCCTGGGAACAGATCGTGGCGCAATCGGGCCTGGCCCTGGCCGACATCGAGCTGTCGGCGCGCATGTACTGCAAAGGCAAGCGGGTGATCATGTGCTGGGCCATGGGCATCACCCAGCACCGCCATTCGGTGCCGACCATCCAGGAAATCGTCAACCTCATGCTGCTGCGCGGCAACCTCGGCGTGCCAGGTGCCGGCCTGTGCCCGGTACGTGGCCACAGCAACGTGCAAGGCGACCGCACCATGGGCATCAACGAGCGCCCACCGGTGGCCCTGCTCGATGCCTTGGAACAGCGCTTCGGCTTTGCCGTGCCCCGCCACAACGGCCACAACACGGTGGAGGCGATCCACGCCATGCTCGAAGGCCGGGCCAAGGTGTTCATCGGCCTGGGCGGCAACTTCGCCCAGGCCACCCCGGACACCGAGCGCACCGCCCAAGCCTTGCGCAACTGCGAGCTGACCGTACACATCAGCACCAAGCTCAACCGCAGCCACCTGGTGCACGGCAAGCAGGCACTGATCCTGCCGTGCCTGGGCCGCACCGATATAGACCTGCAGGGCGAAGGCCCGCAGGCGGTGACGGTGGAAGACTCGTTCAGCATGGTCCACGCCTCCAACGGCCAGCTCAAGCCGCTATCGCGGCAGATGCGCTCGGAGCCGGCGGTGGTGGCCGGCATCGCCGCCGCCACCCTGGGCAAGCAGCCGGTGGACTGGCACTGGCTGGTGGCGGACTACGCACGCATCCGCGACCTGATCGCCGACACCATCCCGGGCTTTGCCGACTTCAACCAGCGCCTGGAACTGCCAGGCGGCTTCTACCTGGGCAACAGCGCTGGCAGCCGCCAGTGGAAGACCGCCAGCGGCCGCGCCAACTTCAAGGCCAACCTGCTGCCCGACAGCCTGCTCGATGAGCGCGTGCGCGCCAGCGGCCAGGTGCCCGACCTGATCCTGCAGTCGATGCGCTCGCACGATCAGTACAACACCACCATCTACGGCATGGACGACCGCTACCGCGGCGTGCGCGGCCAGCGCGACGTGCTGTTCGCCAACGAGGCCGATATCGTGCGCCTGGGCTTCCAGCCAGGGCAGAAGGTCGACATCGTCTCGCTGTGGGGCGACGAGCATGTGCGCCGGGTACACGGCTTTACCTTGCTGGCGTTCGATATCCCGGCCGGGCAGGCGGCGGCCTATTACCCAGAGGTGAACCCACTGGTGCCGCTGGAGAGCATCGGCGATGGCAGCCATACGCCAACTTCGAAGTTCATCGCCATCAAGCTGGAGCGTGCGCGGGACGACGGGCGTATTGTCTGAACCGTGCTCCAGACGCACGGTCCCTGTAGGAGCGGCCTTGTGTCGCGATGGGGCGCGCAGCGGCCCTAGATTTCAGCGGCGCCGCGTAGTTTCAGCTGCATCACGTAGTTTCAACTGCGCCGCCTATTTCAGCTGCGCCGTGTAGATGGCCGGGGCCGCTGCGCGGCCCTTTCGCGACGCAAGGCCGCGCCTACAAGGGACCGCCAAGCCCCTTGAACGCCACCCACAAAAAAGCCCTGGTCCGCAACGGCTCAGGGCTTGGTCATAAATACCTCAGACCGCCGAAAATCGTGAAAGTTTCATACATAATTCAATAAGTTAGAGAATTGTGTACAACTCGTGCTACTCGTCGGATTTCCGTTGCAAGCCCATTCGCCGAGCCTCACATTCCGCCTCGTCATCCCCTTGAGGCTCTCTTGATGAAGAAGTACTCCTCGATTCTGTTGTTGTCTTTCAGCTTGCTCAGCGGCGTTGCCATGGCAGGCGGCACCACCGAGGCCGGCATTGGCGGCGCATTGGGTGGGGTACTGGGCTCCGTGGTGGGCAACTCCATCGGCGGTAGCACCGGCGGCGCCATTGGCGCCGGCCTGGGTGGCGCAGCCGGCGGTGCCCTGGGCGCGGACAAGCGCCAGCGTGGCGAAGCCGCCATCGGTGGTGCCCTGGGCGCGGCCGGCGGCAACGTGGTCGGTCGCTCCATGGGCGGCACCACCGGTAGCTATATCGGTGCCGCGGCCGGCGGTGGCGCCGGTGGCGCACTGGGTAACTACATGGGCAACAAAGCCGACGAAGACGAGCGCCATGAGCGTCGCTACCGTCGTGGCTATGACGACGACCGCCGCCACTATGACCGTGGCCACCACTACGGCCACCGCAAGCACAAGCGTCACTGGCGCGACTGATCGCCAGCCTTACGCCTGGCACCTAAGGCCCCGCCCTCACCGGCGGGGCCTTTTCGTTGCTGCCTGCGCCAGGGGATTAAGGGCCACCCCGATATGGAGGCTACTAGCCACTAGTTATCATCCGCCCTTCAAACCATGCACAGGACGCAGGGAATGCGCGTGATCGTCATCGATCCGATCTGTTCGGCCCAGGCCAGGGACACCTGACCGATGCCTGGTCGCCGCCCGCCCCTGCTCAGCGAAGCCGGTTTTGCGAACATTCGCCAACGGGTCGAACAAGCCACCGGCGTGCACCTGGGCGATGACCGCCGCACCGGCGTGGCTGCCCGCCTGCACCAGCGGCTCAAGGCCCTGCGGCTGACGCAGTTCGAGCAGTACCTGGCAGTGCTCGACAGCCACGCTGGCCCGGGCGAGCTCGAGCACCTGCTGCGCCTGCTGGTTGCCCGCGACAGTTATTTTTTCCGTGAACACCGCCACTTCGAATGCCTGGCCCACTGGCTGGCCACGCTGGAACATCCGCCGCGCCTGTGGAGCGCCGCCTGTGCCACCGGCGAGGAGGCCTGGAGCCTGGCCATGGTCGCCGCGCAAAGCTCGCGGCTGCCGGGCTGGCAGGTGCTGGCCAGCGACTTCGACCCTCAGTTGCTGGCGCGCGCCGCCACGGGCATCTACGACATCGCCCAGGCCCGCTACTTCCCCGAAGGCTGGCTGGCCCGCCATTGTCTGTGCGGGGTCGGCGAGACGGCGGGGCGCCTGCGCATCGCGTCTGCGCTGCGTGAGCGGGTACGCTTCGAGGCGATCAACTTGATCCGTGCCTTGCCGGCTCACCTTGGCAGCTTCGATGCCATCCTGTTGCGCAACCTGCTGGCGAACCTGGCGCCGCCATACAAGGCCAAGCTGTTGCCACGCCTGCTGGGGCACCTGCGCCCGGGCGGGCTGCTGATCATCAGCCACAGCGAGAGCATTCACGGGCTGGACCTGCCGCTGCGGCCACTGCTGCCGTCAGTGTTCGAGCGCCTATGATCAGAGGTACTGCCGCGCCGCTCGGCAGACAAGGACTGATCGCGCGCCCGCGCGGCAGTGCGCTTTGGGATCGAGCCAGCCTGCCGCCCCCCTTCCCTTGCGAAACAGGCCTTTATCCATGCCCTGCCGAATCCTCCTTGCCGACCAATCGCCGCTCTTTCGCGCCGGGCTGCGCGCCCTGCTCGAGCAGAAGAAAGACTTCGTCGTGGTGGGCGACACCGGCGATGCCATTGCCGCCGTGAGCCTGGCCGAAAAGCTCAAGCCCGACATCGTGGTGCTCGACATGAGTGGTGAGCTGGACAGCCAGCAGGCCTTGCAGGAGCTGTTCATCCGTGTGCCCGGCAGCCGGGTGCTGATGTTCTCGGCGCGTTCGGAGCTGGACCATGTGATGAACTGCCTGCAACTGGGCGCCCACGGCTTCCTGCTGAAGAACGCGCCGGTGGTCGAGCTCGAACAAGCCCTGCAGACCTTGCGTGGCGGTGGCCAGTACCTGTGTTCGGCGGTATTGCCGATGGTCATAGGCCAGGCCCTCAAGCACAGCCGCAAGCGCACCACCACCCAGGCCCCGGCTCAGCCTTTGACCACCCGCCAGCTGGAGATCCTGCGCCTGATCGCCCGCGGCGAGACCACCCGCTCCATCGCCGACGGCCTGGGCCTGAGCATCAAGACCGTCGAAGCCCACCGCTCGCAGATCATGCACCGCCTGCAGATCCACGATGTGCCCGGGCTGGTGTTGTTCGCCGTGCGCGAAGGGATCATCCGCCTCAACGATTGAGCGACAGCCCGGCGAGGATCAGTTGCAACGCCTCGGGCAGCACTGCCGGCCGTTCCGAGGCACGCTCGATGAACACCTGGACCAGGGTGCCCGCCGCGCAGGCCTCGGCCTCGCCGGGGCGGAACAACGCCAGGCGGAACTCCACCGTGCTGCCGGCCAGACGCGTCACCCCCAGGCCGACCTCGAGCACATCCGGGAAGCCCGGCAAGGCGAAGAAATCGGCCGCCGAGCTGACCACGAAAGCGGCCAGCTCGCCGTCGCGCAGGTCCAGTTCGGCCTGCTCCACCAGGAAGGCCTGGATGGCGGTTTCGAAGAAGCCGTGCACGGTGGAACCGGCGAGGTGGCCGTTGAGGTCGTTGTCCTGCGGGCGGGTGAGGATGGGGTGGAAGTGAGAGAAAGCGTCGCGTTGCGGCGATTCGGTCATGGCAACATCCTGGGCTGTCTTCGACGAGTCGTGGCAGCTTACCATCCCCCCGGCCACGCTCGGCTCAGATATCCGCCACCTTCTGCCACACCTTCGGCCGGAAGAACAACGTCTCGCCCCGCGCCAGCCCGGTCAGGCTGTCGTGGTCCTTGACCACCTCGGCCTCGATCAGCTCGCTCTGCCCTTCTACTTTCAAGGTGACCCGGGTGGTCGCGCCCAGCGGGCGGATATCACGCACTTCGGCGGCATGGTGCCCCTCGGTTTCATGGCGCGACAGCGACACCTCGTGTGGGCGGAACAACACATGCTGCCCCTCGGCCAGCGCCAGGCGGTTGGAATCGCCGAGGAAGTGGTAGACGAAGTCATTGGCCGGCTGCTCGTACACCTCGCCAGGCGAACCTATCTGCTCGATCACGCCCTTGTTCATCACCACGATGCGGTCGGCGACTTCCATGGCTTCTTCCTGGTCGTGGGTGACGAACACCGAGGTCAGGTTGATGTCCTCGTGCAGCCGCGCCAGCCAGCGGCGCAACTCCTTGCGCACCTTGGCATCCAGCGCGCCGAACGGTTCGTCGAGCAACAGCACCTTGGGCTCCACCGCCAGGGCACGAGCCAGGGCGATCCGCTGGCGCTGGCCACCGGAGAGCTGCTCGGGATAACGGTCGGACAGCCAGTCGAGCTGGACCATGTTCAGCAGCTCGTGGACCTTCTCGGCGATCCTGCTCTCGCTCGGGCGCTCGCCCTTGGGCTTCATGCGCAGGCCGAAGGCGACGTTGTCGAACACACTCATGTGGCGGAACAGCGCGTAGTGCTGGAACACGAAACCGACGTTGCGATCACGCACATCGTGGCCCGACACATCCTCGCCATGGAACACGATGCTGCCGTTATCCGGGGTCTCGAGCCCGGCGATGATCCGCAGCAGGGTGGTCTTGCCGCAGCCGGACGGGCCGAGCAAGGCCACCAGTTCGCCGCTGTGGATATCCAGGTTGATGTTGTCCAGGGCCTGGAAACTGTTGAAGCGCTTGCTGACGTTACGTACTTCGATCGACATGAATCATTCCTCCGCGGCGCTGTGGCGCAGGCGGTTAATACGGTTCTCGCTCCACTGCTTGAGCAGCAGGATGAAGAGCGCCAGGATCAGCAACAGGCTGGCCACGCTGAAGGCCGCGACATGGTTGTACTCGTTGTAGAGGATCTCCACGTGCAGCGGCAAGGTGTTGGTGACGCCGCGAATGTGGCCGGACACCACCGACACCGCGCCGAACTCGCCCATGGCCCGCGCGGTGCACAGCACCACGCCGTAGATCAGGCCCCACTTGATGTTCGGCAGGGTCACGTGCCAGAACATCTGCCAGCCGTTGGCGCCGAGCAGGCGCGCGGCCTCCTCCTCCTGGGTGCCCTGCTCCTGCATCAGCGGGATCAGTTCACGGGCGACGAACGGCACGGTAACGAAGATGGTCGCCAGGACGATGCCCGGCAGGGCGAAGACGATCTGGATGTCGTGGTCCTGCAACCACGGGCCGAACAGGCCCTGGGCGCCGAACATCAGCACGTAGACCAGGCCGGCGATCACCGGCGACACCGAGAACGGCAGGTCGATCAGGGTCACCAGGATGCTCTTGCCGCGGAAGCTGTACTTGCTCACGCACCAGGCCGCGGACACCCCGAACACCAGGTTCAGGGGCACCGAGATCAGCACCGCCAGCAAGGTCAGCTTCAGCGCAGAGAGCGCGTCAGCCTCGAAGATCGCCTCGAAGAAGGTGCCGAAGCCGTTCTTCAGCGCCTGGGATACCACGATCACCAGCGGCAGCAGCAGGAACAGCGCGAAGACGATCCAGCCCAGGGTGATCAGCACACGGCGCGAGGTCGCGCTGCCACGCCGGGCGGCGTTGGCGGCGGCGGTCGCGCCAAGGGAAGACGAAGACATTACCGGGGCCTCCTTCAAGGGGTTTCGATGCGCCGCTGCAGCAGGTTGATCAGCAGCAGCAGGATGAAGGAAACCACCAGCATCAGCACGCCGATGGCGGTGGCGCCGGTGTAGTCGTACTGGTCGAGCTTGACCATGATCAGCAGCGGCAGGATCTCGGTCTTCATCGGCATGTTGCCGGCGATGAATATCACCGAGCCGTACTCGCCGACACCCCGGGCGAAAGCCAGGGCAAAGCCGGTGAGCCAGGCCGGCAGCAGCGCCGGCGCCAGCACATGGCGAAACACCTGCAAGGGCTTAGCGCCAAGGCAGGCGGCGGCCTCCTCGACTTCGCGGGGGATGTCCGCCAGCACCGGCTGCACCGTGCGCACCACGAACGGCAGGGTGACGAAGGTCAGCGCCAGGGTGATGCCCAGCGGCGTGTAGGCGATCTTGAAACCGAGGTCGGTGGCGAATTGGCCGACCCAGCCCGAGGGGGCATACAGGGCGGTCAAGGCGATACCGGCGACGGCGGTAGGCAGGGCGAACGGCAGGTCGATCATGGCGTCGATGACCTTGCGCCCGGGGAAGGTATAGCGCACCAGCACCCAGGCCAGCAGGGTGCCGATCACACCATTGATGATGGCGGCGAACAGGGCGGTGCCGAAACTCAGCTTCAGCGCGGCGATGACCCGCGGCGCGCTGACGATGTTCCAGAACTGCTCCCAGGTGAGCTGCGAGGCATGAATGAACATGGCCGCCAGCGGTATCAGCACGATCAGGCTGAGGTACACCAAGGTGTAGCCCAGTGTCAGCCCGAAGCCGGGTATGACGGGGGAAATGCGACGTGACATAAAGGTCCCTGGTTGAACGCACGAGGCCCGGCGGTTATGCCGGGCCGGTGCAGGCTTCTGAATCCTGGGGCTGCTGTGCAGCCCAATCGCCGGCAAGCCGGCTCCTACAGAAAACGCGAGCCCCTGTAGGAGCCGGCTTGCCGGCGATTGGGCCGCACAGCGGCCCCGCTTTTCCTTGGCCCTTACTGTGCCTGATAGATCTGATCGAACACACCGCCGTCGTTGAAGAATTTCGGCTGTGCAGTCTTCCAGCCACCAAAGTCCTTGTCGATGGTCACCAGGTCCAGTTTCGGGAACTGCTTGCCGAACTCGGCGGCGACCTTCTCGTCACGCGGGCGGTAGAAGTTCTGCGCGGCGATCTTCTGCCCGGCCGGGCTGTACAGGTGCTTGAGGTACTCCTCGGCAATCTTCTCGTTACCCTTCTTCTCGGCGTTCTTGCCCACCACCGCCACCGGCGGCTCGGCCAGGATCGACAGCGACGGCACGACGATCTCGAACTTGTCGCTGCCGCCGTCTTCCTTCAGCGCCAGGAAGGCTTCGTTTTCCCAGGCCAGCAGCACATCGCCCTGGCCGTTGTTGACGAAGGTGATGGTCGAGCCGCGAGCACCGGTGTCCAGCACCGGCACATGCTTGAACAGCGCCTGCACGTACTCCTTGGCCTTGTCTTCGCTGCCGCCAGTCTTCAGGCCATAGGCCCAGGCGGCGAGGAAGTTCCAGCGGGCGCCACCGGAGGTCTTCGGGTTGGGAGTGATTACCGAGACATCCTTCTTGATCAGGTCGCCCCAGTCCTTGATACCTTTCGGATTGCCCTTGCGCACCAGGAACACGATGGTCGACGTGTAGGGGGTGCTGGCGTCCGGCAGGCGCTTCTGCCAGTCCTCGGGCAGGGTCTTGCCGAGCTTGGCGATCTCGTCGATGTCACCGGCCAGGGCCAGGGTCACCACATCGGCGCGCAGGCCATCGATCACCGCCCGGCCCTGCTTGCCGGAGCCACCGTGGGATTGCTGGATCTTCACCTTGTCGCCTGGGTGGGCGGCCTGCCAGTGCTGGATGAACTCGGCGTTGTACTGCTGGTACAGCTCGCGGGTCGGGTCGTAGGACACGTTCAGCAGTTCGTAGTCCTTGGCGATCGCGGAACCGGCAAAAACAGCGCTGGCCAGGGCGGCCAGGGCATAACGGCGGATGGACATGGTGAAGCTCCCGATTGGCATTTTTCTAGTTTTGAAGTGATGCGGTATCAGCCGGACTTGTTGCCGGGCTGCTGCAGGCGGAACTTCTCCTTGCGTTCGATCTGCACCACCTGGGCGTTGTGCACGGTGATCTCCACCGCGCCGAAGCGCAGGTCGCGCAGGGCACTCTGGATTTCCCGCAGGATGGTGGTTTCGTCCTGACCGTCGATGCTGCGCAGAGATGCACTCATGCTCGTTCTCCTGTGAGTAAGGGTGCCGGGCAGAGGTTCTGAAGGGGGATTTGCGCCTGGCGTGAAAGCCATACTAGAGAGGCGCGGATATTCTTAAAAATACTGTTTAAGAATGTTTATATAACCAACGATAAGCAGCATTTCTGTAGGAGCGGCCTAGCGCAGCCCGTTCGCGACGCTAGGCCGCTCCTACAGGGGTCAGTGTTGGGTTTTGGAGCTGTGCTCCGGTTCGCGGATCTTGTACCAGGCCACGTACAGCGCCGGCAGGAACAACAGCGTCAGCAGCGTTGCGCTGATGATGCCGCCAATCATCGCGTAGGCCATCGGCCCCCAGAACACTTCCCGGGCGATGGGGATCATGCCCAGGCTCGCCGCCGCCGCCGTCAGCAGGATCGGCCGGCGCCGGTGGTTGGTCGCCTCCACCACCGCGTCCCAGGGCGAATAGCCTTGTTCCTCGAACTCGTCGATCTGGGTCACCAGGATCACCGAGTTGCGGATGATGATCCCGGCCAGGGCCAAAATACCGAGGATCGCCACGAAGCCCATCGGCGTGCCCGTGGGGACCAGCGCCAGCACCACGCCGATCAGCCCCAGCGGCGCCACGCTGACCACCAGGAACAGCTTCTGCACGCTGTGCAACTGGATCATCAGGAAGGTTGCCATCAGGAACAGCATCAACGGGATGACATCGGCGATCGGTCCCTGGGCCTTGCCGCTCTCCTCCACCGTACCGCCGGTGGCCACGCCGTAACCGGGGGGCAGCTTGCTGGCGAATTCGTCGATCTTCGGCTTGAGCTGCGCCACCAGGTTGGTCGGCTGGATATCGCCGACCACCGAGGCCTTGATGGTGATGGTCGGCTTGCGGTCGCGACGCCACACCAACGGCTGCTCCAACTCGTAGCGCACGGTGGCGAAGGCCAGCAAGGGAATGGATACGCCGCTGGGGTTGACGATCTGCAGGTTCTGCAAGGTATCGGGTGAGCCCCGCTCGCTGTCCTCGGCACGGGCGACGACGTCGACCAGGTAGATGTTGTCGTTGACTTGGGTGACCGGCACGCCACTGACGATGCTGTTCATCACATTGGCCACGTCCTCGGACGACAACCCCAGCTGGCGGGCCTTGTCCTGGGCGATCTCGATGCGCAGCACCTTACCGGGTTCGTTCCAGTCGTACATCATGTCGCCGATATGTTCGTTGCCGTCGAGCACCGTGGCCAGTTCGATGGCGTAACGGCGCACCTGGTCGATGTCCTTGCCACTGACCCGGTACTGGATCGGCCGCCCCACCGGCGGGCCCATCTCCAGCGACTGGACGTTGCTGCCGATGCCGACGAACTCCTCGCGCAGCAGTTTCTGCAGGCGCTCGATCATGCCCTGGCGCTCCTCGAAGCCCTTGCTGACGATCACCAGCTGGGCGTAATAGGGGTTCTGCAACTGCTGGTCGAGGGGCAGGTAGAAGCGAATCGCGCCCTGGCCGATGTAGGTACTCCAGCGCACCAGGTCGGGGTCGTCCTTGATCTTCGCCTCCAGGCGGTCGACCACCTTGCGGGTTTCCTCGATCGAGGCGTTCTGCGGCAGGTCGAGGTCGACCAGGATCTCCGGACGATCTGACGATGGGAAAAACTGGTTCTGCACGAAACGCATGCCCAGCACCGACAGCCCGAACAGCACGATGGTGCCGATCACCGTCACCCAACGGTGGCGCATGCACCACAGCAGCCCATGTTCGAACGCCCGGCCGACCCGCCCGGGCTCGGCCTCATGGGGCTTGAGCTTTTCGCTGCTGAGGATATGCACCCCCAGCACCGGGGCGAAGAACACCGCCACCACCCAGGACACCAACAAGGCCACGGCGATCACCGCGAACAAGGTGTAGGTGTACTCGCCTGCGGAGCTGGCATTGAGGCCAATGGGCACGAAACCGGCCACGGTCACCAGGGTGCCGGTGAGCATCGGGAAGGCCGTCGAGGTATAGGCGAACGTCGCCGCCTGCTCCTTGGTCTCGCCCATTTCCAGGCGCGTGACCATCACCTCCACGGTGATCATCGCATCGTCCACCAACAGGCCCAGGGCGATGATCAGCGCCCCCAGCGAGATCCGTTGCATGGTGATGTCGCTGTACTCCATGAACACGAACACCATGGCCAGCACCAGGGGAATCGAGCACGCCACCACCAGCCCCGCGCGAATACCGAGGCTGACAAAACTCACCACCAGCACGATCACCACGGCCTCGAACAACGCGCTGGTGAAGCCGCCGACCGCCTGCTTGACCACCACCGCCTGGTCGGACACCGTGTGCACGCCGACCCCGATCGGCAGTTCGGCGACGATGCTGTCCATCTTCTTCTTCAGCGCCGCACCGAACACTTCAATGTTGCCGCCCGCCTTCATGCCGATGGCCAGGCCAATGGCCGGCTTGCCGTTGTAGCGGAAGATCGGCGCCGGCGGGTCGACATAGCCACGCTCGATATCGGCGATGTCAGCCAGGCGGAAGAAGCGGTCATTGATGCGCAGGTTGACCGTCTCCAGGTCTTTCTCCGAGGCGAACTGCCCGGTCGTGCGCACCGAGATACGTTCCGGCCCGGCCTCGATCACCCCCGCGGGGGTTACCGCGTTCTGCGATTTCAGGGCCTCCATGACCTGCCGCTGGTCAATGCCAAGCGCCGCCAGCTTGCGGGTGGAGAAGTTCAGGTAGAGCACTTCGTCCTGGGTGCCGATCAGCTCGATCTTGCCAATGTTGTGAACCTCGCGCACCTCGGCGCGGGCCTGCTCCACGTAGTCGCGCAGCTGGCGCAGGTTCAAGCCGTCGGAGGTGAAGGCGTAGATCGAGCCGAACACGTCGCCGAACTCGTCGTTGAAGCCAGGGCCCTGCACGCCCTGCGGGAACTGGCCACGGATATCCTGGATCTTCTTGCGCACCTGGTACCAGATATCCGGGATGTCCTTGGCCTTGGTGGTGTCGAGCAGGTACACGTAGACCGTCGATTCACCGGGACGGGTGTAGCTCTTCACGTAGTCGAGCGAGTCGAGCTCCTCGAGCTTCTTCTCGATCCGGTCGGTGATCTGGTACAGGGTCTCGTCCTGGGTCGCGCCCGGCCAACGGGTCTGGATCACCATGGTCTTGATGGTGAAGGACGGATCTTCCTCTCGGCCCAGGTTGAAATAGGAGAACACGCCCATCAGCAAGCCGACGAACATCAGGTACCAGACGAAGGACTGGTGCTTGAGCGCCCATTCGGAGAGGTTGAAGCTTCCTTTCATCGTGCGTCCTCGTCGAAGGTGACTTTCTGGCCGGGCTTGAGGCTGTTCACCCCGGCGATGACGACGCGCTCACCGGGTTGCACGCCGGAGGACAGGATGACACTGTCGGCGCCACGCTCGGCCAGGGTGACGTCGCGGGTGGCCACGGTCTTGCCCTGCGGGTCGACCACCCAGACCAGGGTCTTGCCATCGCGCTCGAGCAGCGCGGAGCGCGGCAACTCGCTGCGCGGCGCCACCGCCGAGGTCAGGGTGACGCTGACCGCGGTCCCCAGGTGGAATGCCTCCGGGGTAGCGGCCAGGGTCAGGCGCGCGCGGCGGGTACGGGTGGTGGCATCGGCCTGCGGCTCCAGCTCGCGCAGGGTCGCGGTGGTGTTGATGCTCGGGTCGAGCTGCGAGGCGACGGTGAAGGTGAGGTTGCGGTTCAGTTGCTCGGCCAGGTAGATCGGCAGGTCGATCACCGCTTCCTTCACGTCCGGGCGGGCCAGGGTGAGCACCGCCTGGCCGGCGCTGACGGTCTGCCCGGCCTCGGCCTGCCAGGCGGTGATCACCGCCGCATGGTCGGTGCGCAAGGTGCTGTAGTCGAGCTGGTCGCGCGCCTGGTTGACCGCCGAGCGGGCCTGCTCCAGCGACGCGCCGGTGGTCTTCAGGTTGGTCTGGGCAATGTCCAACTGGGCCTGGGCGCCAACCCCGCGGTCATACAGCTGTTGCTGGCGATGGGCATCGGCCTGGGCGTTGATCCATTGCGCCTGGACCCGCGCCAGGTCACCTTCGGCGGCGCGCAGCTGGTTCTGCTGGTCGGTCGGGTCGAGGGTGGCCAGGGTGTCGCCTGGTTTGACCTGTGCGCCGACATCCAGCCAGCGTCGGGCGATACGGCCGGATACGCGGAACCCCAGGGTGCTCTCGTAACGTGCCTGGATGTTCCCCGCAAACCGCCCAAGCTGGGCTTGCACCTGGGGTTCGACCACCGTTGACAGCACCGGCCGCACGGGTTCGGGCGGGACGTCCTCGCCGCCACAGGCGGCCAGCAACAAGCAGGCAGAGAACATTGGCAGCAACGGCCTCATGGCGCGACTCCTGTGTTTCTGGCGTCGACCTTCTCGACCTGAATACCAGGGTTCAGCAACTGGCCGCCCCCGACCACCACCACCTCACCGGCCTCCAGCCCCTCGCTGATCACCACCTTGCCGGTCAGGTAGCGTGCCACCTGGACCTTGCGCAATTGCGCCTTGTCGCCCTCGCCGACCACCCACACCGCGGGCTCGCTCAGGGCCTTGGTCAGGGCAGACCAGGGCAGCTCGACACTCGGTTTGCCATGGGCACTGGCCGAAACGGTCACCGGCGCACCCAGGGCCATGCCCTTGGGCACATCGCGCAGGGCCACCTTGACCTGCACCGTGCCGCTCTGGGCCGAGACCGTCGGCGTGATCTCGCGTACATGGCCCTGGGCGGTGATGGCGGGATTGTCGATCATGCTGATGGTCAAGTTCTTCTCGCTGCTGGGCGCCACCAGCAGCGACTCATAGACATTGAACACCGCGTCACGATCGCCATCGACCGCCAGGCCGAAGATCGGCATGGTTGCCTGCACCACCTGGCCGACCTCGGCCTGGCGCGCAGTGATCACGCCATCGGCTTCGGACACCAATGCCGTGTAGCTCAACTGCTCGTTGGCGTTGGCCAGTTGCGCCTGGGCGGCCTTGAGCGCGCTCTGGCTGCTGCGCAGCGCGGCTTCGGCGGAGTCGTATTCGCTCTGACTGGTGTAGCCCTTGGGCAGGAGCTTTTGTTGACGCACGAACGCGGCGCTGGTCTGGGTGACCCGGGCCTGTTCGGCGAAGACCTCGGCCTTGGCCGAATCGACGTTGTTCTGCAGGTCCTTGGGGTCCAGGCGCGCCAGTACCTGATTGGCCTTGACGTGGTCACCGACATCGACACTGCGCGCGATGATCTTGCCGCCCACGCGAAATGACAGGTCGGTCTGCACCCGCGCCTGCACGTCACCGGTGAGGGTGACCCGGGCGGCGAAATCGGTGGCTTGCACCTGTTGCACCGCGACCCGGGGCAGTACCTGGCCGACCTCCTCCTTGCCACAGCCTGAAAGCACGGACAGCAGCCCCAGGCAAACGACCAGCGGCACACGCTCTAGCGTCATGCAGGCTCCTTGCTTCTCTCAGCTGAAAGGGATGCGTTTGAAAGCGTAGATCAGGGATCGACAAACGGCATTGGCCAGGGTTCAACAAAGCGAGGCGGGATCGGCGATACTGCCGTCCGACCGCTCAAGGATGCCGCCCATGCTCAACACCCTGGCCATTGCCAATTACCGCTCGATCAACCAACTGGTGATGCCGCTGGGGCGCTTGAACGTGATTACCGGGGCCAACGGCAGCGGCAAGTCCAACCTGTACAAGGCCTTGCGCCTGCTGGCTGAAACCGCCCGCGGCGGCGTGGTCAATGCGTTGGCGGCCGAAGGCGGGCTGGAGTCCACCTTCTGGGCCGGCCCCGAAACGCTCACCCGCCGCATGCGCAGCGGCGAGGTGCCCGTCGAAGGTGGCCCGCGCCAGCACGCCAAACGCCTGAAGATGGGGTTCGCCAGCGAGGATTTCGGCTACGCGATCAGCCTCGGCCTGCCCGAACCCAGCAAGTCGAAGTTCGCCCTCGACCCGCAGATCAAGCAGGAGACCATCTGGGCCGGGCCGCTGTGTCGCCCCGCCAGCCAGCTGGTGCAGCGCAACGCGGCGATGGTCAAGGCGCGCGACGGCCGCCAGTGGCAAGTGCTGCACCAGCACATGACCGAATTCGACAGCCTGTTCGACCAGGTCGGCAGCCTGCAAGGCTCGCCCGAGGTGCTGCAATTGCGCGAACGAATCCGCAGTTGGCGGTTCTACGACCATTTCAGGACCGATGTCCAAGCCCCTGCCCGCCAGCCCCGGCTGGGCACGCGCACGCCGGTGTTGCACCACGATGGGCGTGACCTTGCCGCCGCGTTGCAGACCATCGACGAAATTGGCGACCTGCAGGCGCTGCAGGATGCGGTCGGCGATGCCTTTCCCGGCGCCCGGCTCAGCGTCGACGCCCAACCCGGTGGCCTGTTCGGTCTACGCTTTCATCAGGCCGGCCTGCTGCGCCCGCTGAGCGCCGCGGAACTGTCCGACGGCACCTTGCGCTATCTGTTGCTGGTGGCCGCCCTGCTCACGCCGCGCCCGCCGAGCATGATGGTGCTCAACGAGCCGGAGACCAGCCTGCACCCGGACCTGCTGCCGGCGCTGGCCCGGCTGATCCGTCGCGCGGCGCGGCACTGCCAGGTGTGGGTGGTGTCGCACGCGCCACGTCTGGTGGCGGCGCTGGAGGAAGATCAGGACTGCAACTCGATCCACCTGGAAAAGACCCTGGGGCAGACCGGCATCGTCGGCCAGGGCCTGCTCGATGAACCGGCCTGGTACTGGCCGGATCAGGGCTGATCAGACGCACGCCGTAGGAGCCAGCCTTGCTGGCGAACCAGGCACCGCGGTGCATGGCACCGGCTATGCCGGTGTTCGCCGGCAAGGCCGGCTCCTACGGTATCACCTGGTTCAGGCCTGCGCGGCGGCCGAGGCCGGGCGACGGGCCTGGGGCTGCGACACGTTCGCCGCTGCGCCCTCTTCGATCGCCAGCTGGATCGCCCGGCGGCGGCGCTCTTCGGCCTGACGGCTGAAGTACCAGACCAGGAAGGTCACCAGCGAAACCGACAGCAGGATCAAGCTGGCCACGGCGTTGATCTCCGGCTTCACGCCCAGGCGCACGGCCGAGAACACTTCCATCGGCAGGGTGGTCGAGCCAGGGCCGGAGACAAAGCTGGCCAGCACCAGGTCATCCAGCGACAGGGCGAACGACATCATGCCGCCCGCCGCCAGCGACGGCGCGATCATCGGGATGGTGATCAGGAAGAACACCTTCCACGGCTTGGCGCCCAGGTCCATGGCCGCCTCCTCGATGGACAGGTCCAGCTCGCGCAGGCGCGCCGACACCACCACCGCCACATAGGCGGCGCAGAACGTGGTGTGGGCGATCCAGATGGTGACGATGCCGCGCTCCTGCGGCCAGCCGATCATCTGCGCCATGGCCACGAACAGCAGCAACAGCGACAGACCGGTGATCACCTCGGGCATCACCAGCGGCGCGGTGACCAGGCCGCCGAACAGCGTGCGGCCCTTGAAGCGGGTGACCCGGGTCAGCACGAACGCCGCCAGGGTGCCCAGCGCCACCGCCGCCACCGCGGTGTACAGGGCGATCTCCAGCGAGCGCATCACCGAGCCCATCAGTTGCGAGTTGTCGAGCAGGCCGACGTACCACTTCACCGACCAGCCGCCCCACACCGTCACCAGCTTCGAGGCGTTGAACGAGTAGATCACCAGGATCAGCATCGGCAGGTAGATGAACAGCAAGCCGAGCACCAGCATCAGCTTGGAGAAACTGAAGCGTTTCATGCGCGGCCCTCCATTTCTTTGGCCTGGCTACGGTTGAACAGCAGGATCGGCACGATCAGGATCGCCAGCATCACCACCGCCAGGGCGGACGCCACCGGCCAGTCGCGGTTGTTGAAGAACTCCTGCCACAGCACTTTACCGATCATCAGGGTTTCCGGGCCGCCGAGCAGCTCAGGGATGACGAACTCGCCCACCACCGGAATGAACACCAGCATGCAGCCGGCGATGATGCCGTTCTTCGACAGCGGCACGGTGATCTTCCAGAAGCTGTTGAAGGTGCTCGAGCCCAGGTCCGAGGCGGCCTCGAGCAGGCTCTCGTCGTGCTTCACCAGGTTGGCGTACAACGGCAGGATCATGAACGGCAGGTACGAATAGACCACGCCGATATACACCGCCAGGTTGGTGTTGAGGATCTGCAGCGGCTGGTCGATCAGCCCCAGCCACAGCAGGAAGCTGTTGAGCAGCCCGTTGTTGCTGAGGATGCCCATCCAGGCATAGACGCGGATCAGGATCGCGGTCCAGGTCGGCATCATGATCAGCAGCAGCAGGACGGTCTGCGATTCCTTGCGGGCCTTGGAGATGGCGTAGGCCATCGGGTAGCCGATCAACAGGCACAGCAGGGTGCTGAAGAACGCCACCTTCAACGAGCCGAGGTAGGCCGAGATATACAGCTCGTCCTCGGTGAGCAGGCCATAGTTGGCCAGGTTCAGCACCAACTGGATCTTGCTTTCGACGTAGGTGTAGATCTCGGTGTACGGCGGGATCGCCACGTCGGCTTCGGCGAAGCTGATCTTCAACACAATGAAGAACGGCAGCATGAAGAACAGGAACAGCCAGATGAACGGCACGCCGATCACCAGGTGCCGCCCCTCCGGCACGATGCGCTGGAACGCTCGCTTGAGCTTGCGCAGCTTCATGACCGCAGTACCACGCCGCTGTCGTCTTCCCACCACACGTAGACTTCGTCGTCCCAGGTCGGGCGGGTGCCCTGGCGCTCGGCGTTGGCGACGAACGACTGGACGATCTTGCCGGTGGGCAGCTCGACGTAGAACACCGAGTGGCCACCCAGGTAGGCGATGTCGTGGACCTTGCCGCGCGACCAGTTGTGCTCGAATTCAGGCTGGGTGGTGGTCACCAGCAGCTTTTCCGGGCGCAGGGCGTAGGTGATGTGCTTGTCCTCGACCGAGGTGGTGACCCCGTGGCCGACGTAGATCTTGCGCTCCAGCTCGGGGCTGGCAATGATCGCGTGGCCTTCGGCGTCGTCGATCACTTCACCTTCGAACAGGTTGACGTTGCCGATGAACTCGCAGACCAGGCGGCTGGTCGGCGTTTCGTAGATATCCACGGGCGAGCCGATCTGGGCGATCCAGCCCAGGTGCATGATGGCGATGCGCTGGGCCATGGTCATGGCCTCTTCCTGGTCGTGGGTCACCATCACGCAGGTCACGCCCACGCGCTCGATGATCTCCACCAGTTCAAGCTGCATCTGCGAGCGCAGTTTCTTGTCCAGCGCGCCCATCGGCTCGTCGAGCAGCAGCAGCTTGGGACGCTTGGCCAGCGAACGGGCCAGGGCCACGCGCTGGCGCTGGCCACCGGACAACTGGTGCGGCTTGCGCTTGGCGTACTGGGTCATGTGCACCAGCTTGAGCATCTCGGCCACGCGGGCGTCGATCTCGGCCTTGGGCATCCGGTCCTGCTGCAGGCCGAAGGCGATGTTCTGCGCCACGGTCATGTGCGGGAACAGTGCGTAGGACTGGAACATCATGTTGATCGGCCGCTCGTAGGGCGGCATGTCGGTGATGTCGACGCCGTCGAGGAAGATCCGCCCTTCGGTCGGACGCTCGAAGCCGGCCAGCATGCGCAGCAAGGTGGACTTGCCGGAACCGGAGCCGCCCAGCAAGGCGAAGATCTCGCCCTTGCGGATTTCCAGGGACACATCGTCCACGGCTACCGTTTCGTCGAACTTTTTCGTGACCCGGTCGATCTTGACCAGCACCTGCTTGGGTTGCTGGCCACCCTCGAGGGCTTTCTTATAGGCACCGGAGGCAACTGCCATGAGTGAAACTCCCAACAAGATTTGTGTGCCCGCCGCTGCGCTGGCGGGCCTGGATTGTTACTTGCCCGACTTGACCTTGGTCCAGCTACGGGTCATCAAACGTTGCACCTTGGGTGGCAACTCGGCGTTGACGAACATCTTGTCCAGCACTTCCTGCGGTGGGTAAACCGCGGCGTCAGTCCTCACGGCCTGGTCCATCAGGTCGCCAGCCTTGGGGTTCGGGTTGGCGTAACCGACGTAATCACTGACCTGGGCGATCACCTCAGGCTTCAGCAAATAGTTGATGAAGGCGTGCGCCTCCTTGACGTTGCGGGCGTCCTTGGGGATCGCCAGCACATCGAACCAGAGGTTGCCGCCTTCCTTGGGAATGGCGTAGGCCAGCTTGACGCCCTTCTTCGCTTCTTCAGCGCGGGCCTTGGCCTGGAACACGTCGCCGGAGAAACCAGCGGCCACGCAGATGTCGCCATTGGCGAGATCGGTGATGTATTTCGAGGAGTGGAAGTAGGTCACATAAGGACGTACCGCCTGCAGTTTCCGCTCGGCCGCCTGGTAGTCCTTGGGATCGCTGCTGTTGGGGTCCAGCCCCATGTAGTTGAGCACCGCCGGCAGCATTTCGTCGGCCGAGTCGAGGAAGGCCACCCCGCACTTGCTGAGCTTCTTCATGTTCTCGGGCTCGAACAGCACCGCCCAGGAGTCGATCTTGTCGATACCCAGCGCCGCCTTGACCTTGTCGACGTTGTAGCCGATGCCATTGGTGCCCCACAGGTAGGGGACAGCGTACTGGTTGCCCGGATCGTTCTTCTCCAGACGCTTCATCAGCGACGGGTCGAGGTTGGCATAGTTGGGCAGCAGGTCACGGTCGAGCTTCTGGAACGCGCCCGCCTTGATCTGCTTGCCAAGGAAATGGTTGGTCGGCACGACCACGTCGTAGCCGCTGCGCCCGGCCAGCAACTTGCCTTCCAGCGTATCGTTGCTGTCGAACACGTCGTAGCGGGGCTCGATGCCGGTTTCCTTCTGGAAATCGGCGAGGGTGGTGGGGCCGACATAGTCGGACCAGTTGTAGATGTGCACCGTGGGCGCCGCTTGGACGCTGCAAGCCAGCGTCAGACCCGCTCCGGCCATCAAGGCCTGGCGAAAAACAGAAATAGACAAGTGGGTGGTCCTCACAATCAGTGCCTTTGCGGGCAGTAGAACTCGGCCGCACACGCAAAACCGGCGCGCAACTTACCTTCACGGCGTGGATGCCGCAAACTTATTTGCCTTTACTGGCCTCTGGGCCGGAAAAGCCCGGCCCAGAGGTTGCCGCATCGGGCTTACTTGCCCGACTTGATCTTGGTCCAGCTGCGGGTGATCACACGCTGGGCGGCAGCCTCGGGGGCGGCGATCGCGTACAGCTGTTTCTTCACCTCGGCCGGCGGGTAGATGCTCGGGTCGCTGGTGATGTCCTTGTCGACGAAGGCGGTGGCGGCCTTGTTGCCGTTCGGGAAGCGCACGGCGTTGGTGATTTCGGCCATGACTTCAGGCTGCATCAGGAAGTCCATGAACTTGTAGGCAGCGTCCTTGTGCTCGGCATCCTTGGGGATGGCGACCATGTCGTAGAAGGTACCGGCGCCTTCTTTCGGAATGATGTAGTCCAGCTTGACCTTGTCGCCGGCTTCGTGGGCGCGGGCCTTGGACTGCTCCAGGTCACCCGAGTAACCGACGGCCAGGCAGATGTTGCCGTTGGCCAGGTCACCGATGTACTTGGAGGAATGGAAGTAGGTGATCGAAGGACGGATGCTCAGGAACAGGTCCTCGGCGGCCTTCAGGTCTTCTTTCTTGGTGCTGTTGCTCGGCTTGCCCAGGTAGTGCAGGGCGGCTGGGAGCATTTCGGTCGGCGCATCGAGGAAGCTCACGCCACAGCTCTTGAGCTTGGCGATGTTCTCGGGCTTGAACACCACGTCCCACGAGTCGATCTTGTCCACGCCCAGCACGGCCTTGACCTTCTCGGGGTTGTAGCCGATGCCGATGGAGCCCCACATGTACGGGAACGCGTGCTTGTTGCCTGGGTCGCTGGCGTCGCCGACGGCCTTGAGCAGGTCTTCGTCGAGGTTCTTCCAGTTGGGCAGCTTGGAGCGGTCCAGCTCCTCGTAGACGCCAGCCTTGATCTGCTTGGCCAGGAAGTTGTTGGACGGCACCACGATGTCGTAGCCCGACTTGCCGGCCAGCAACTTGGCTTCCAAGGTTTCGTTGCTGTCGAACACGTCGTACTTGACCTTGATGCCGGACTGCTTCTCGAACTTGGCGATGGTGTCCGGCGCGATGTAGTCCGACCAGTTGTAGACGTTCAACACCTTGTCTTCAGCCTGAACAGCGGTGGCCATGGCGCCCATCAGGGCGGCGGCCAGCAGCGTCTTGCCCATTTTCTTCATGCGTTATGCTCCAGAATTTATTATCAAGCCATCTGTTCAGCAGCCAGGCCCCACCGGTCACGCGCTGGGCGACTGAAACAGCCGTTAGTCTGGCAAGTTACAAGGCGCTGTTTCAACAAAAGCAGCGCCTGTAACGGACTTAATGTCACCTCGCCAGCCTAGCAGACCGTCATTTGATCGCTTCGTACGTCAAATCCAGGCACTTGCGCGCCTTTTCCACCAGTTCGTCCACCTCTTGGCGGCTGATCACCAGCGGTGGCGCGATGATCATGGTGTCGCCCACCGCGCGCATGATCAGGCCGTTGTCGAAGCAGAAGTTGCGGCAGATCATGCCCACGCCCTTGCCCTCGTAACGGCTGCGAGTGGCCTTGTCCTTGACCAGCTCGATCGCGCCGAGCAGGCCCAGGCCGCGCACTTCGCCCACCAGTGGGTGGTCCTGCAGCTCCCGCAGGCGTTTTTGCAAGTAAGGTGCCACCTCGCTGCGGGCCTTCTCGACGATCTGCTCGTCACGCAGGATGCGCAGGTTCTCCAGGCCCACCGCCGCCGCCACCGGGTGGCCGGAATAGGTGAAGCCGTGGTTGAAGTCGCCGCCTTCGCTGAGCACCTGGGCCACTTTGTCACGCACGATCACACCGCCCATGGGGATGTAACCGGAGGTCAGGCCCTTGGCGATGGTCATCAGGTCGGGGGCCAGGTCGTAGTAGTCGGAGCCGAACCACTCGCCGGTACGGCCGAAGCCGCAGATCACTTCGTCGGCGACGAACAGGATGTCGTACTTGGCGAGGATCTCCTTGACCTTCGGCCAGTAGGTCTCAGGCGGGATGATCACGCCACCGGCGCCCTGGATCGGCTCGGCGATGAAGGCGGCGACATTGTCCTCGCCGACTTCGAGAATTTTCTTTTCCAACTGCTCTGCCGCCCACACGCCGAAGGCGTCCGGGGTCATCTCGCCGCCTTCGCCGAACCAGTACGGCTGTGGGATGTGCACGATGCCCGGGATCGGCAGGCCGCCCTGCTCGTGCATGCCGCTCATGCCACCCAGGCTGGCGCCAGCCACGGTGGAGCCGTGGTAGCCGTTGACGCGGCCGATGATGGTCTGCTTGCTCGGCTTGCCCTTGAGCGCCCAGTAGTGGCGGACCATGCGCAGCACGGTGTCGTTGCCCTCGGAACCGGAACCGGTGAAGAACACATGGGTCATGCCCTTGGGCGCCACCTCGGTGATCGCCTTGGCCAGCTCCAGTGCCGGCGGGTGGGCGGTCTGGAAGAACAGGTTGTAGTACGGCAGCTCGCGCATCTGTTTTTCCGCCGCCTGCACCAGTTCTTCCCGGCCATAGCCGACCGCCACGCACCACAGGCCGGCCATGCCGTCGAGGATCTTGTGCCCCTCGCTGTCCCACAAATGCACACCCTGGGCCTTGGTGATGATGCGCGGCCCCTTCTCCTTCAGTTGCTTGTAGTCACTGAACGGAGCCAGGTGGTGCTCGCCGCTGAGGGCTTGCCATTCACGGGTTTGCGGGTTGTTGACGCTCATGTGCCTCTCCATTTTCCGGTGGCCGCCAACAGGCGGCCTCAGGGTTGATCACACAGCAAACAGCAGGAACTCTCGCTCCCAGGAGCTGATGACGCGTTTGAAGTTCTCGTGCTCGGCGCGCTTGGTGGCGACGTAGCCGGCGATGAATTTCTTGCCCAGGTACTGCTCCAGCGCCCGACTGTTCTCCATGCGCTCCAGGGCGTCCTCGATGGTCAGCGGCAGGCGCAGGTTGCGTCGCTCGTAACCACGGCCCTGTACCGGCGCGCTGGCCTCGATGCCCTCGACCATGCCGATGTAGCCGCACAGCAGGCTCGCGGCGATGGCCAGGTAGGGGTTGGCGTCGGCGCCCGGCAGGCGGTTCTCGACACGGCGGTTCTGCGGGCCGGCATCTGGCACGCGCAGGCCCACGGTACGGTTCTCCTCGCCCCACTCGACGTTCACCGGCGCCGAGGTGTCGGGCAGGAAACGGCGGAACGAGTTGACGTTGGGGGCGAACAGCGGCAACGCCTCGGGGATGAACTTCTGCAGGCCGCCGATGTGATGCAGGAACAGCTCGCTCATGCTGCCATCGGCATTGGAGAAGATGTTCTTGCCGGTGGCCACGTCGACCACGCTCTGGTGCAGGTGCATGGCGCTGCCCGGCTCACCGGTCATCGGCTTGGCCATGAAGGTGGCGGCCACGTTGTGCTTGAGCGCGGCCTCGCGCATGGTGCGCTTGAACACCAGGATCTGGTCGGCCAGGTGCAGCGCGTCGCCGTGACGGAAGTTGATTTCCATCTGCGCCGTGCCGTCCTCGTGGATCAGCGTGTCGAGGTCCAGCTGCTGCAGTTCGCACCAGTCGTAGACGTCTTCGAACAGCGGGTCGAACTCGTTGGCGGCTTCGATGGAGAACGACTGGCGCCCGGTTTCCGGGCGACCGGAACGGCCCACCGGCGGTTGCAGCGGGAAGTCCGGATCTTCGCTACGCTTGGTCAGGTAGAACTCCATCTCTGGCGCGACGATCGGCTGCCAGCCCTTGTCGGCGTAGAGCTTGAGGACCTTCTTGAGGACGTTGCGCGGCGACAGCTCGACCGGGTTGCCCTTTTTGTCATAGGTGTCGTGGATCACCTGGGCGGTCGGCTCGATGGCCCAGGGCACCAGGTACACCGCGTTCTCGTCGGGCCGGCAGATCATGTCGATGTCGGCCGGGTCGAGCAATTCGTAATAGATGTCGTCGTCGACGTAGTCGCCGGTCACGGTCTGCAGCAGCACGCTCTCGGGCAGGCGCATGCCCTTTTCGGCGATGAACTTGTTGGTGGGCGAGATCTTGCCGCGGGTAATGCCGGTCAGGTCGCTGATCAGGCATTCCACTTCAGTGATCTTGTGCTCTTTCAACCAATCGGTGAGCTGGTCGAGGTTGGTACTCATAAATACCTCAGGAGGTAATGTGGCCCGGTTGCGCAGAACCGGCCGCCACTGACGCCGGGCGTCGGGCAAAGTCGGCGCGTGCGACGCCGAGGGGCCTGGACAGGCCCGCGCCTTGATTCTGGATGCTGTGGCTGGCTAAAGCAAAACCCCCCGCGCAGAGCGGCGGCGAATACGCGCGCTGGGCGTGGCCGCAGGTACGGGGCGAAGGGTGAACGGAAAGGAAGTGCTGCGCTAAAGCGTTACGAGGCATGGCCTTTTTATGCGAACCGTCAATTATTGCGGCCAGCGCGACGCCCCTTCGATGCAGGCGCGCAATGACCGGACGGCAACCGGGAGATGTACCTGAACGCACCGTGCATGCGGCGCTGGCAGGTCTCGGCAGGCGGACCATGTGACCCTCGTATTATTGTGTTCTGGGTTGTTGCCGAGCTTAGCCTCGTTCATTTTTTTACACAACTCTTCCGTAAAAAATAAAACACGGCCTGCTCGAGATAACCCTTCAGCACGAAAATAGCGGATAATGGCACGCCCCGATATGCGGCAAAACTGCCGTAGATGTGCCATTTAAGGGCATCATGGGGCTGGCTTGACTTCACCTGGTCTTTCCGATTGACTGGGGTTGCAAGCCCCCCTTGATTGATATTTTTAACAACAAAGGTGTTGCATCATGTCGGTACCCCCGCGTGCCGTTCAGCTTAACGAAGCGAACGCGTTCCTTAAGGAACATCCTGAGGTTCTCTACGTTGACCTTCTGATTGCAGATATGAATGGTGTGGTGCGCGGCAAGCGCATCGAGCGCACCAGCCTCCACAAGGTTTACGAGAAAGGCATCAACCTGCCGGCCTCCCTCTTCGCCCTGGATATCAACGGTTCCACCGTCGAAAGCACCGGCCTTGGCCTGGACATCGGCGATGCCGACCGTATCTGCTATCCGATTCCAGACACACTGTGCAACGAGCCGTGGCAGAAACGCCCGACCGCCCAGTTGCTGATGACCATGCACGAGATCGAAGGCGAGCCGTTCTTCGCCGACCCGCGTGAAGTGCTGCGCCAGGTGGTGAGCAAGTTCGACGACCTCGGCCTGACCATCTGCGCGGCATTCGAGCTGGAGTTCTACCTGATCGACCAGGAGAACGTGAACGGCCGTCCGCAGCCGCCACGCTCGCCGATCTCGGGCAAGCGCCCGCAGTCGACACAGGTGTACCTGATCGACGACCTCGATGAATACGCAGATTGCCTGCAGGACATCCTCGAGGGCGCCAAGGAACAAGGCATTCCTGCCGACGCCATCGTCAAGGAAAGCGCCCCGGCGCAGTTCGAAGTCAACCTGCACCATGTCGCCGACCCGCTCAAGGCCTGTGACTATGCGGTGCTGCTCAAGCGCCTGATCAAGAACATCGCCTACGACCATGAAATGGACACCACGTTCATGGCCAAGCCCTACCCGGGCCAGGCAGGCAACGGCCTGCACGTTCACATCTCCGTGCTGGACAAAGATGGCAACAACATCTTCACCAGCGAGGATCCCGAGCAGAACGCCGCGCTACGTCACGCTGTCGGCGGTGTGCTCGAGACCCTGCCCGCCTCGATGGCGTTCCTCTGCCCCAACGTCAACTCGTACCGCCGTTTCGGCGCCCAGTTCTATGTGCCGAACGCGCCGAGCTGGGGCCTGGACAACCGTACCGTGGCCCTGCGCGTACCGACCGGCTCGCCGGACGCGGTGCGTATCGAGCACCGCGTGGCCGGCGCCGACGCCAACCCGTACCTGATGATGGCGGCCGTGCTGGCCGGCGTGCACCACGGCCTGGTCAACAAGGTCGAGCCGGGCGAGCCGATCGAAGGCAACTCGTACGAGCAGTTGGAGCAGAGCCTGCCGAACAACCTGCGCGATGCCCTGCGCGAGCTGGACGACAGCGAGATCCTCAACAAGTACATCGATCCGAAGTACATCGACATCTTCGTCGCGTGCAAGGAGAGCGAGCTGGAGGAGTTCGAACATTCGATCTCCGACCTCGAGTACAACTGGTACCTGCACACCGTGTAAACGAAAACGCCGCCCACAAGGGCGGCGTTTTTCATTGGCCTTCCACCACTCCGCCCCTGTAGGAGCGGCCTTGCGTCGCGAAAGGGCTGCATAGCAGCCCCGGCGATATCAGCTTGAGCACAAATCCTCGGGGCGCTTCGCACCCTTTTCCGACCGGTCCGATGCCTCGGCAAGGCCGCTCCTACAGGGGCCGTAGTGGCTGTCAGAGCGACTTCTCGAAAATCTTCGAATTACGCTGATAGTTATACAGCGAAGCCCGCGCCGCTGGCAGTTGCTCCACGCCACAAGGGGCGAACCCGCGCTCGCGGAACCAGTGCGCGGTACGGGTCGTCAGCACGAACAGGGTCTTGAGCCCCAACTGCCGCGCCCGCGTCTCGATACGCTCGAGCAACTCGTCACCTCGTCCACCATGCCGGTACTCCGGGTTCACCGCCAGGCACGCCAGCTCGCCAGCTTCGGAATCGGCAATCGGATACAGCGCCGCGCAGGCGATGATCATGCCCTCGCGCTCGACCACGCTGAACTGCTCGATCTCACGCTCCAGCACCTCGCGGGAACGCCGCACCAGAATGCCCTGCTCTTCCAGCGGGCTGATAAGGTCGAGCAAACCACCGACATCCTCGATGGTCGCCTCGCGCACCACCTCGAACTGCTCCTGGGACACCAGCGTGCCGCCACCGCCACGGGTGAACAGCTCGGTGAGCAAGGCACCGTCCTCGGCGTAGCTGACGATGTGGCTGCGCGCCACACCGCCCTTGCAGGCCTCGGCGGCGGCATCGAGCAATTCGGCCTGGTAGTCGCTGCCCAGGCGCAACAGGTGCGGGCCGATGTGCTGCGGACGCAGTTCGCGCACCAGTTGCCCACGTTCATCCAACAAGCCCGGCTCGGCACCGAACAGCAGCAGCTTGTCGGCGCCCAGTTCGATGGCGGCGCGGGTGGCGACGTCCTCGCAGGCCAGGTTGAAAATCTCGCCGGTCGGCGAATAGCCCAGCGGCGACAGCAGCACGATGGAGCGCTCGTCGAGCAGGCGGCTGATGCCCTTGCGGTCGACCCGGCGCACTTCGCCAGTGTGATGGTAGTCGACCCCTTCGAGCACGCCGATCGGCCGCGCGGTCACCAGGTTGCCGGAGGCGACCCGCAGGCGCGAACCCTGCATCGGCGAAGCCGCCATGTCCATCGACAGGCGCGCCTCGATGGCCAGGCGCAGCGCGCCGACCGCATCGATCACGCAATCGAGGGTCGCCGCATCGGTGATGCGCATGCCACGGTGGTAATGCGGGGTCAGGCCACGAGCGGCCAGGCGGCTTTCGATCTGTGGCCGCGAGCCGTGGACCAGCACCAGGCGCACGCCAAGGCTATGCAGCAGCACCAGGTCGTGGACGATATTGCCGAAATTGGGGTGTTCAACGCCGTCGCCGGGCAGCATGACCACGAAGGTGCAGTCGCGGTGGGCGTTGATATAGGGCGAAGCATGGCGCAGCCAGTTGACGTAATCGGGCATGACAGGGCCTGTGGATAAGTGAACGGAGAACGAAAAGGCGCACAACGTTCGAAAGTCATCGTCGGAACAGGCTTGCGGTCACGCGCGGTCTCCTCTAGACAGGAACGAATCAGGTCAATGGACGTTTAGCTCAGGCAATAGTGCCGGATCATCTCACGCAATAGACGCACGGTAGGCTCGATACGTGACATTTCCAGGTATTCGCCGGGCTGGTGGGCGCAAGCGATGTCGCCCGGGCCGAGCACGATGGTCTGGCAGCCAAGCTGCTGAAGATAAGGCGCTTCGGTGCCGAAGGCCACAGCTTGCGCGCGGTGGCCGGTCAGGCGTTCGGCCAGTTGCACCAGTTCGCTGTCGGCGGCCTGCTCGAACGGCGGCACCTCGGGGAACAGCGGCGCGTAGTCGATACGCACGTCATGACGCTCGGCCAGCGGTTGCAGCTTGGCCCGAATGGCGGCGCGCAACGGCTCTGCATCCATGCCTGGCAGCGGTCGCAGGTCGAACTCCAGGGCACACTGGCCACAGATGCGGTTGGGGTTGTCGCCACCGTGGATGCAGCCGAAGTTCAGGGTCGGGGTAGGCACGCTGAACTGGGGATTGCGGTACTTTTCCTGCCAACCGCGGCGCAGGTCCATCAGTTCGGCCATCACCGCATGCATGGCTTCCATGGCGCTGCGGCCCAGGCTGGGATCCGACGAATGGCCACTGCGCCCGAGGATGTCGATGCGCTCCATGAGAATGCCCTTGTGCATGCGGATCGGCTTGAGCCCGGTGGGTTCGCCGATCACCGCTGCACGTCCGAGCGGCTGGCCGGCTTCGGCCAATGCCCGGGCGCCGGACATGGAGCTTTCTTCGTCACAGGTCGCGAGGATCAGCAACGGTTGCTTGAAGTCGTGTTCGAGCAGCGGGATCACCGCGTCGATCACCAGGGCGAAGAAGCCTTTCATGTCGCAACTGCCCAGGCCCACCCAACGACCATCGGTTTCGGTCAGCTTGAGCGGGTCACTGCTCCACAGCTGTGGGTCGTAGGGCACGGTGTCGCTGTGCCCGGCCAGCACCAAGCCGCCAGGGCCACTGCCGCGACTGGCCAGCAGGTTGAACTTGCCGGGCGTGACCTGCTGGATCTCGCAGGCAAAGCCCAGGTCGCCGAGCCAGCCGGCCAACAGCTCGATGACCGGGCGATTGGACTGGTCCAGCGCAGCCTGGGTGCAACTGACCGAGGGCGTGGCGATCAGGGCGGCGAACTGGTCTTTCAGCGACGGCAACGGCATGCGCGAACTCCTCGAAAGCATGAGGGGCATCATAGCAATGCCGCCCCTTCACCTGGCAATCCGCAGAATCCTCTTGGCACAAGTGCGGTAGACTGCCCGACAACGATGCCCCTCCTTCCGAGCCCGCGATGCACAAAGAAACCGAACTCAAACTCCGCGCCAGCCGCGAGACCCTTGCCGCCCTGCGCGAGCACCCTCTGCTGAAGAAGCGCAACAAGTCCGGCTGGCAGACCCGCGAACTGCTCAACCAGTACTTCGACACCCCGGCGCGCGACCTGTCCGCCGCCCGCGTCGCCCTGCGCCTGCGCCGTGACGGCGAGGTCATCATCCAGACCCTCAAGTGCCGTGGCCAGAGCGTGGCGGGCCTGTCCGAGCGCAACGAATTCGAATGGCAGCTGGACAAGGTCAAGCTGGACCTGAAGAAGCTCGACGACAGCTGCTGGCCTGAACAACTGGCCGAGCTCGACAAGAAGACCATCAAGCCACTGTTCACCACCGACTTCACCCGCGAGTACGCCGAGATCGCCTGGGGCCGCGGCAAGGCCAAGGTGGTGATCGAGGCTGCCATCGACCAGGGCTTCGTCGTTGCCGGCAAGCGCAAGGAAGCCATCTGCGAGCTGGAGCTCGAACTGCGCGAGGGCGCCCCGGAGGCGCTGCTGGAACTGGCCGCCGAACTGTCGGCGAGCCTGGCGCTGATGCCCTGCGACATCAGCAAGGCCGAGCGCGGCTACCGCCTGCTCGAACCGGACAGCTACGAACTGGGCCTGCCGGCCACCGAGCTGGACGCCGAAATGCCGCTGGACGATGCCTACGCCGCCCTTGCCTGGCAACTGCTGGGCAGCAGCCAGCGCCTGGCCGAGCAGTATCGCCACAACGGCCACTGGCGCTTGCTGCAGGACTGGGTGAGCTGCCTGGCCGAACTGCGCGCGCTCACCGCCAGCCTGGGCCAGGCCGCGCCGCGCCCGACCACCCGCGCGCTGCGCAGCAGCCTAGACGCGCTGCTGGAAGACTGGCGCCCCCTGGTGCTGGCCGGCAACGATGACGAAGACATCCGCCGCGCCGCACCCGAGCAGTTCGCCGAGGAGCTCGAAGACGTGCGCTGGGGCCAGTTTTCGCTGGAGACCGCACGCTGGCTCAATGCCCGGGCCTGGACCGTGGAGCGCAAGGGCCGCGGCGAACGCCAGGGCAAGGCACAGCTGGGCAGTTGGCTGCAACATCAGCTCGGCGAGGAAGCCCGCGCGCTGAAGCTGCCCCTGTACGTGCAGCGTCCCGAGGACCTGGCCGAGCAGTTGCCACGCATCGAAGGCATCCAGGCCTGGCTGCACCACGCCCGCCAGGTGCTCGAACTGCCGCAGCTGGACCGCCTGTACGGTGAGCTGAACAAGCTGCACCAGTTGGCCGAACAGCCGCTGGGCGAAGAGGACAAGAGCGAGCTACTGGAAGCCCGCATCGAGCAGGCCCGCGCCGTCGAGCAGAACCGCGCCTGGAAGCTGCTGCTCAAGGCCTGATAGCCAATCCTGCCGCCGTAGGAGCCAGCCTTGCTGGCGAACCAGGCGCCGCGGTGGATGGCGCCGGCAAGGCCGGCTCCTACGGTGTGATTGCGCGCAATCCTGTCCCCGTAGGAGCCAGCTTGCTGGCGAACCAGACGCCGTGCTCAGCGTCCCAACGGCAGGCTGGTGGTGCTCTTGATCTCTGACAGCGCCACGATCGAGTTCACCTCCTGGATCCCCGGCACGTTCGATAGCTTTTCGAAGAAAAACCGCTCATATGCCTCGATATCCGAGGTCACGATGCGCAGTAGAAAGTCCACCGCGCCCATCAGCACATAGCACTCCAGCACCTCAGGGAAGCCGCGAATCGCCTCGGTAAACTCGGCGAAGTTCGAACGCCCGTGGGCATTGAGTTTCACCTCGGCGAAGATCTGCGTGTTCAGCCCGACCTTCTTGCGATCCAGCAAGGTCACCTGCCCACGAATCACCCCCTCCTCCCTCAGGCGTTGAATACGCCGCCAGCAGGGTGACTGCGACAGGCCCACACGCTCGGCGATCTGCGCGCTGGATAACGAGGCGTCCTCCTGCAGCAATTCCAGAATACGCCGATCATAAGCGTCCAATTCGCCAAGCATGATCAATTCTCCAAAATAAATTTTGGCGAATAAAACTATTCGCCAAGGCACGAAATTAGCTAAATCATAGCGAAGAAATGCCCCGCCTGAACTGCAAGAATTTCTCCACTTCCGCGGAGACCCAGCATGAACGCACTCGAACGGCCCCTCACCTCACCCCGCCTCGACGCCTGGGCCGCCACCACAGTCCACTGCACCGTGCATTACCGCCTGCAGGCCGATGCCGAACCGGACAGCCTGTGCCGTGTGCTCAACCTGTTCGCCTTGCAGTTCCTTACCCCGCACAGCGTCAACGTCAGCCAATGCGACGACCTGCTGGACGTGGCCATCGGCGTCGGCGGCCTGAGCTGGCACCGCGCCGAAGTGATCGCCCAGAAACTGCGCAACCTGGTCTGTGTCAGCGAAGTGTGCCTGGCGAACCTGCCGCAGCTGTCGGAGGTTGCTCACCGCTGAAGGTGGCGCGCAACGTCCAGAAACCCTTTGCCCCGGCCTCCGCCGCGCTGTCCAGCTAGCCTTGCCCAAGCCTTCGCACTCCGGCAAGGACACCCCCATGCTCGCCAACGATAACCATTTCCTCGATCTCAACCGCCTGCTGGACGCCTTGCTGGCACAGCAACGGATCACCCCCGCTACGGCCCTGGCGGTACTGGAACGCGCCGAGGCCCAGCCTGGCGACCACCCCCTGGAACTGATCGCCGACCTCGCCCCGCCAGACCCGCGACACCCAACCCGGCCATTGGAACTGGACACCCTGTGCCGCTGGCTGGCCGAACAGGTTGGCCAGCCCTTTGTGCTGATCGACCCCTTGCAGGTCGACCTGGTACGGGTCGCCGGGCTGATGCCTGCCGCCTTTGCCCAGCGCCACGGCATCCTCGCCGTGGCCGTGGACGAACACAGCATCACGGTGGCCAGCGCCCAGCCTTATCAACGCGAATGGGAAACGGACCTGCGCCGCAGCCTGGGCAAAACCGTACGCCGGGTCCTGGCCAGCCCGCGGCAGATTCGCCAGCTACGTCCAACCTTCCTCGGCCTGGCCCAGTCGGTGCGCGGCGCGGGCCTTGCCCCGTCGCCGCGCCTGGGCGAACTGGAGCACCTGCTCGAACTGGGCAGCAAGCAGCCGCAGGCCAGCGCCGACGACGCCCATATCGTGCACATCGTCGACTGGATGCTGCAGTACGCCATCGAACAGCGCGCCAGCGATATCCACCTGGAGCCCCGCCGCGAACAGGGCCATCTGCGCTTGCGTATCGACGGCCTGCTGCATGCGGTGTACGCGTTCCCAGCCGGTGTCAGCCTGGCGATGGTCAGCCGCCTGAAGCATCTGGGGCGGATGAACGTCGCCGAGAAACGCCGGCCGCAGGATGGCCGCCTGAAAACCCGCCTGCCCAGTGGGTCCGAGGTGGAGTTGCGCCTGTCCACCCTGCCCACGCCGTTCGGCGAGAAGCTGGTGCTGCGCCTGTCCGATCCCCAGCAACTGCACGTCAGCCTCGAAGCCCTCGGCCTGGAAGGCCCTATACTGGCGCAGTGGCTGGCCCTGCTGCGGCAACGCCAGGGCATCCTGCTGGTGACTGGCCCAACCGGCTCGGGCAAGACCAGCACCCTCTATGCCAGCCTCCGGTACCTGGCCACACCCCAGGTCAATCTGTGCAGCATCGAAGACCCGATCGAGCGTCTTGAGCCGCTGATCAACCAGTTGCAGGTTCAGCCCAGCCTGGAACTGGATTTCGCCAGCGGTGCCCGCGCCCTGCTGCGCCAGGACCCGGACATCATCATGATCGGTGAAATCCGCGACCGGGAAACCGCCCAGGTGGCCGTGCAGGCGGCGCTCACCGGGCACCTGGTGCTCTCGACCCTGCACACCCAGGATGCCTGCGGCGCGATCACCCGCCTGCTGGAGCTTGGCGTGGCCGACTACCTGGTCAAGGCCACCCTGCTCGGGGTCATGGCCCAGCGCCTGGTGCGCACTTTGTGCCCTCTTTGCCACAACCCTGGCCAGCACTGCGAGCAGCCCTGCCCTCGATGCCGGGGCACCGGCTTCCATGGCCGTACCGGGCTGTTCGAGCTGCTTGAGGTCAGTACCGCGCTACGTGAGCGGATCACCCCGGCCTGCGACCTTGCCGGCCTGCGGCAACAGGCCGAGCTAGACGGCCTGCTAGATCTGCGACGGCATGGTCGAGAGCGGGTCGCCCAGGGCAGGACCTGCCTGGAGGAGGTCTTGCGCGTCTGTGGATAAGTAACAAATCCCCTTTATGGGCGGGAACTTGCGGCCAACGCAGACGATCAAAGCAGCATCTCAACCGCCCTCATCCACCGAGGTGATTCATCATGCGTTTCAAAACAGCCATCGCAGCCACCGTCCTGTTCTCGCTGCCCATTGGCTGCGCCATGGCCGACACGTTCTGGCGCAACATCATCTCCTCCGGCGCCACCACTGCCTCGACCTACCTGACCTTCAAGGACCACAAGCTGATCGTCGCCGCCCAGGACGATGCCGGCAGCTTCGTCGCCAGTGACGGCGCCATTCGCGGGCCGTTCCTGGAAGCCGCGATCCGCCAGGTACGCACCGATAACCCGGGCGTCCAGGCCAGCGACATGGAACTGGCCAACGCCATCCTGGCCAAGAACGCCGTGGCCGAGTAATCCCTCGAAACAAACACCCCCTGGAGCAGCGGCCTTGCGTCGCGAAAGGGCCGCAAAGCGGCCCCTACAGGGGATGGTTCCCCTCTCAGCGATATGCCTCCACCGGCACGCACGCACAGAACAGATTCCTGTCCCCATACACGTTGTCGACCCGGTTCACCGCCGGCCAGTACTTGTGCTGGCGCGCGTGAGCGCTGGGGGCGATGCCCTGCTCGAGCGCATAGGGCCTGGTCCACGGCGCCAGCACGTCGGCCAGGGTGTGCGGCGCATGCTTGAGCGGATTGTCCTCGGCCGGCCAGTTGCCCTCCTGCACTTCGGCGATTTCCGCGCGGATCGCCAGCATCGCCTCGACGAAACGGTCCAGCTCGGCCTTCGACTCGCTTTCGGTGGGCTCGACCATCAGCGTGCCCGGTACCGGGAACGACATGGTCGGGGCATGGAAACCGTAGTCCATCAGACGCTTGGCCACGTCTTCCTCGCTGATGCCGGTGACCGCCTTGAGCGGGCGCAGGTCGAGGATGCATTCATGGGCCACGCGCTGATTGCGCCCGCGATAGAGCACCGGGAAGGCGTCGCGCAGCTGGCTGGCCAGGTAGTTGGCCGAGAGAATCGCCACCTCGCTGGCATCGGCCAACTGCGGCCCCATCATGGCGATGTACATCCAGCTGATCGGCAGGATGCTCGCGCTGCCCCAGGGCGCGGCGCTGACCGCGCTGATGTTCGGATCGAGCCCCGGCACTGGCACCACCGGATGGCTGGCGACGAACGGCTTGAGGTGGGCGCGGATACCGATCGGCCCCATGCCCGGGCCACCGCCACCATGGGGGATGCAGAAGGTCTTGTGCAGGTTCATGTGCGACACGTCGGCGCCGATATCCGCCGGCCGCGCCAGGCCCACCTGGGCATTGAGGTTGGCGCCATCCATGTACACCTGGCCGCCATGCTGGTGCACCACCTCGCAGATCTCGCGAATGCCTTCCTCGTACACCCCGTGGGTCGAGGGGTAGGTGACCATCAGGCACGATAGTCGCTCGCCAGCCTCGCGCGCCTTGGCCTTGAGGTCTTCGAGATCGACGTTGCCCGCCTCGTCGCACTCGACGATCACCACGTCCATGCCAGCCATCTGCGCCGAGGCCGGGTTGGTGCCGTGGGCCGACGACGGGATCAGGCAGATCGTGCGCCCGGGCTGATGGCGGCTGCGGTGATAGCGGGTGATCGCCATCAACCCGGCGTATTCGCCCTGGGCACCGGAGTTGGGCTGCATGCAGATGGCGTCGAAGCCGGTAATGGCGCACAACCAGGTTTCCAGCTCGTCGATCATCGCCTTGTAGCCCTGCACCTGCGCTGCCGGGGCGAATGGGTGGGGCTGGGCGAACTCGGGCCAGGTGATGGGGATCATCTCGCTGCTGGCATTGAGTTTCATGGTGCACGAGCCCAGTGGAATCATCGACTGGTTGAGCGCCAGGTCCTTGTTCTCCAGTTGCTTGAGGTAGCGCAGCATCTCGGTTTCGCTGTGGTGCAGGTTGAACACCGGGTGCTGCAGGATCGGTGTGCGCCGCACCAGCGCGCCGGGGATGCCTTCGGGCAGGGCCTGCTGGTCGAGGGCGGCAATGTCCAGGCCGTGGTCGACGCCAAGGAAGATATCGAACAGCTTCAGCACCGTGGCTTCGTCGCAGGTCTCGTCCAGGCTCAGCCCCAGGTGCCCGCGCCCGAGAATGCGCAGGTTGACGCGGGCGTCCTCGGCGCTTTCGATGATCGCCGACTGGGTGCCGCCGACGTCCAGGGTCAGGGTGTCGAAGAAGTGCTGGTTGAGGCGCTTGATGCCTTTGGCTTCGAGGCCGGCGGCGAGGATGAACGTCAGCCGATGCACGCGCTGGGCGATGCGCTGCAAGCCCTCAGGCCCGTGGTAGACGGCGTAGAAGCCGGCGATGTTGGCCAGTAGCACCTGGGCCGTGCAGATGTTGGAGTTGGCCTTCTCGCGACGAATGTGCTGTTCGCGGGTTTGTAGGGCCATGCGCAGCGCGGTGTTGCCGCGGGCATCGCGGGACACGCCGATGATGCGCCCGGGCATCGCCCGCTTGTAGTCGTCGCGGCAGGCGAAGTAGGCCGCGTGCGGCCCGCCATAGCCCATGGGCACACCGAAGCGCTGGGTCGAGCCAAGCACCACGTCGGCACCCAACTCGCCGGGCGGGGTCAGCAGCACCAGGCTGAGGATGTCGGCAGCCACGCAGGCCAGTGCCTGCTGGGCGTGCAGTTGTTCGATCAACGGGCGCAGGTCGCGCACCTCGCCATGGGTGTCCGGATATTGCAGCAAGGCACCGAATACCGAGTGCTTGGCAAGGTTATCCACAGTGTCGACGATCAACTCGAAGCCGAACCCTTCGGCGCGGGTCTTGAGCACCGACAGCGTTTGTGGATGGCAATGCTCGTCGGCGAAGAAGGCGTTGCTCTTGTTGCGCGCCACCCGCTTGGCCAGGGCCATGGCCTCGGCGGCGGCGGTGGCTTCGTCGAGCAGCGAGGCATTGGCCAGGGCCAGGCCGGTGAGGTCGATGACCATCTGCTGGAAGTTCAGCAACGCCTCCAGCCGGCCTTGGGCGATCTCCGGCTGGTAGGGCGTGTAGGCGGTGTACCAGCCAGGGTTCTCCAGCACGTTGCGCAGGATGACCGTGGGCGTGACGGTGGCGTGGTAGCCCATGCCGATCAGGCTGGTCCACAGCTGGTTCTGCGCGGCGTAGCCGGCCAGCTTGGCCAGCGCGGCTTGTTCGTCCAGGGCCGGCGGCAGGTCGAGTGGGCGATTGAAGCGGATGCCCGGTGGCACCGTCTGCTCGATCAGTTCGTTGCGGCTGGCGACGCCGAGGGCTTCGAGCATGGCCTGCTGCTCCTGGGCATCGGGCCCCAGGTGACGACGCAGGAAGGCGTTGGGTTCATGCAGCTGACGCAGGGATGGCGACTGGGACATGGCGATCTTCTCTTCCTGGACCAGTTCTCATGGAGACTTACAAGTCTAGGAAGGGATCGCCGATATTGCGGGGAAAAGTTGCGCAGGGCGCTGTTCGTCAGCAAGGCTGGCTCCTACAAGGATATCGCCGGTAGGAGCCAGCCTTGCTGGCGAATCAAGGTCACTCGCCGATGGCGGCTTTGTAACCAGCCGCATCCAGCAGCTTGTCCAGTTCGGACTTGTCGCTTGGCTTGAGCTTGAAGATCCAGGACTCGTAAGGCTCGGAGTTCAGAAGCTCCGGCGCATCGCTGAGCTCTTCGTTGACCGCGATCACCTCACCACCCACGGGGGCATAGATGTCCGAAGCGGCCTTCACCGACTCCACCACGCCGGCAGCGTCGCCCGCCGCGAACACCTTGCCAACTTCGGCCAGCTCGACGAACACCACGTCACCCAGCGCTTCCTGGGCATGGTCGCTGATGCCCACGGTCACCGTGCCGTCGGCTTCCAGGCGAGCCCACTCGTGGCTTTCGGCAAAACGCAGGTCGGCGGGGATTTGGCTCATAGTCTTGTATTCCTCGTAATGGGTCAGCGGTCGGCCCGCCGTTAAGTGTTCAGATCAGGATCTTGCCATGGCGCACGAAGGTCGGCTGGACCACCCGCACCGGGTACCACTTGCCGCGGATCTCCACCTCGGCGCGGTCGCCGGTGGCCATCGGCACGCGCGCCAGGGCAATGGATTTGCTCAGCGTAGGCGAGAAACTACCACTGGTGATCTCCCCTTCGCCAATCCCGGATACACGGACCACCTGGTGGGCGCGCAATACACCGCGCTCCTCGAGCACCAGGCCAACCAGTTTTTCCTTCACGCCCTGCTCGATTTCCGCCAGCAGCCCGGCACGCCCGATGAATTCTCGGGCCGCCGGTTCCCAGGCGACGCTCCAGCCCAGGTTGGAGGTCAGCGGGGTGTGGGCTTCGTCGATGTCCTGGCCGTACAGGTTCATGCCGGCTTCCAGGCGCAGGGTGTCACGGGCGCCCAGGCCGCTCGGGGCGATGCCGGCGCCGACCAGATCGTTGTAGAACGCCGGGGCTTGCTCGGCAGGGAGCATGATTTCCAGGCCGTCTTCACCGGTATAGCCGGTACGGGCAATGAACCAGTCACCTTCGGCCAGCCCTTCGAACGGGCGCAGCTCGCGGATCAGCGCGGCCCGCGAGGCGCTGAGCAGAGCTGCGACCTTTTCTCGGGCATGCGGCCCCTGGATGGCGAGAATGGCCAGCTCAGGCCGCGCCTTGAAGCTCACCTTGAAGCCTTCGCTGCGGGTCTGCAACCAGGCCAGCACTTTGTCGCGAGTGGCGGCGTTGGCCACCAGGCGGTAGCCATCCTCGGTGCGGTAGGCGATCAGGTCGTCGATGACCCCGCCCTGGTCGTTGAGCAGCGGGCTGTAGAGGGCCTTGCCGGGGCTTTCCAGACGCGTCACGTCATTGGCCAGCAGGTGTTGCAGCCAGGGCGTGGCGGCGCAGCCGTCGATGTCGACGACGGTCATGTGGGAAACATCGAACACCCCGCAGTCACTGCGCACCTGGTGGTGCTCCTCGACTTGCGAGCCGTAGTGCAGGGGCATGTCCCATCCGCCGAAATCGACCGTCTTGGCGCCAAGCGCCAGGTGCAGGTCATACAGAGGCGTACGCTGTCCCATGGGTTTCTCCTTCCGGGCGTGGCGAGGCGGCGACGGTCGGCGATGTTCAAGCATCACCTGTTCTTGTAGGACCCGTCGCTGCGAATGCCGCGCATTGTAGCCGCAAGGGCGCCGCGTGGCACCCTCAGCGCGGTTGCCCCGGGCGTTGAGCCGAACGGCGAATCAGGCCGATCACCGGCAGCAGGCCGACCAGCACCAAGGTCAGCGCCGGCAGCGAAGCACGCGCCCATTCACCCTCGCTGGTCATCTCGAACACGCGCACGGCCAGGGTGTCCCAGCCGAACGGCCGCATCAGCAGGGTGGCCGGCATTTCCTTGAGCACGTCGACGAACACCAGCAACGCGGCGCTCAGGGCACCGGGCACCAGCAACGGCAGATACACCTTGAAAAACAATCGTGGGCCACCGACCCCGAGGCTGCGCGAAGCCTCCGGCAGCGACGGACGGATGCGCTCCAGGCTGCTTTCCAGCGGGCCGTAGGCCACGGCAATGAAGCGCACCAGGTAGGCCAGCAGCAAGGCCGACAGACTGCCCAGCAGCAGCGGCTTGCCCGCGCCGCCCAGCCACTGCGACAACGGGATCACCAACTGGTTGTCCAGGTAGCTGAACGCCAGCATGATCGACACGGCCAGCACCGAGCCGGGCAGCGCATAGCCCAGGTTGGCCAGGCCGACCCCGGCGCGGATACCGGCAGTCGGGGCCTGCCGTCTGGCGAACGCCAGAAGCATGGCCACGCTGACCGTGATCAGCGCCGCCATGGCCCCTAGGTACAGAGTGTGCATGACCAGGCCGACATAGCGCTCGTCGAGGTCGTGCCGCCCGCGCTGCCAGAACCACGCCAGCAACTGCAGCATCGGAATGACGAAGGCACAGGCGAACACCAGCAGGCACCAGCCACTGGCAGCCAACGCCTTGATACCCCGCAAGTGATAAAGCGCCTGCGCCCTCGGGCGCTCATTGCCGCTGCGGCTGGCGCCGCGGGCCCGGCGCTCGCCATACAGCACCAGCATCACCGCCAGCAGTAGCAGGCTGGCCAGCTGCGCCGCGCTAGACAGGCTGAAGAAGCCGTACCAGGTCTTGTAGATCGCCGTGGTGAAGGTGTCGAAGTTGAACACCGCCACCGCGCCGAAATCGGCCAGGGTCTCCATCAATGCCAGGGCGATGCCGGCGCCGATGGCCGGCCGCGCCATGGGCAAGGCCACCCGCCAGAAGGCCTGCAACGGTGACAGCCCCAACACCCGCGCCGCCTCCATCAGGCCCTTGCCCTGGGCCAGGAAGGCGCTACGCGCCAACAGGTAGACATAGGGGTAGAACACCAGCACCAGTACCGTGATCACGCCACCGGTGGAGCGCACCCTGGGCAGGCGCATGGGCCCGAACACCTCGCGCAGCGCGGTCTGCACGGGGCCTGCAAAATCGAGCAGGCCGACGAAGACGAACGCCAGCACATAGGCCGGGATGGCGAACGGCAGCATCAGCGCCCAATCCAGCCAACGCCGGCCAGGGAATTCGCAGAGGCTGGTGAGCCACGCCAGGCTCACCCCCAGCACGGTCACGCCGATACCGACGCCCAGCACCAGGGTCAGGGTATTGCCCAGCAGGCGACTCATCTGGGTGTCGAGCAGGTGCGACCAGATCTGGGTGTCGACCGACTGCCATGACAACAGCAAGACGCTGAGCGGCAGCAAGACCAGGGCGGCGACCAGGAAGACCGGCAGGTACCAGCGGCGTTGAGGGGTATGGGGCAATGCTGGAGTCTCGGTAGCAGGTGGCGACCGCTGCGCGGTCGTTCGCGGCTAAAGCCGCTTCTACAGGCACCGTGCAATACCACGGGCAACACAAAACCTGTAGGAGCGGCTTCAGCCGCGAAGGGGCCCTGGAGGGCCCCGACAGAATAAGCGGTGAAACTCAGTTCCAGCCAGCCCGATCCATCAAGCGAATGGCTTCGGCCTGGCGCTTGCCAGCGACTTCCACCGGGATGCTGTCGGCCTTGAAGCTACCCCAGGCCGCCACTTCCGCCGAGGGTTTCACCTTCGGGTTGGCCGGGAACTCCTGGTTGATATCGGCGAACAGCTTTTGCGCCTCTTCGCCGGTCATCCACTCCACCAGCTTCTTGGCCGCCTCTGGATGCGGCGCGTGCTTGGTCAGGCCAATGCCCGACAGGTTCACGTGCACGCCACGGTCGCCCTGGTTGGGCCAGAACAGCTTCACCGGCAGGTCAGGTTTTTCCTTGTGCAGACGGCCGTAGTAGTAGGTGTTGACGATGCCCACGTCGCACTGACCGGCGGCGATGGCCTGGAGTACCGCGGTGTCGTCGGAGAACACGTCGGTGGACAGGTTGTTGACCCAGCCCTTGACCAGCTTTTCGGTCTCGGCTTCGCCGTGGTTCTCGATCAGGGTGGCGGTGAGCGACTGGTTGTAGACCTTCTTCGCCGTGCGCAGGCACAGGCGGCCTTCCCAATGCTTGTCGGCCAGGGCCTCGTAGGTGCTCAGTTCCTGCGGTTTGACCCGCTCGGTGGAGTAGGCGATGGTCCGCGCGCGCAGGCTCAGGCCGGTCCAATCGTGGGACGAGGCGCGGTACTGCGCGGGGATGTTCTGCTCGATCACGCTCGACTTGATCGGTTGCAGGATACCCATCTGCTCGGCCTGCCAGAGGTTGCCGGCATCGACGGTGAGCAGCAGGTCGGCGACGCCGTTCTGGCCCTCGGCCTTGATGCGCTGCATCAAAGGCGCTTCCTTGTCGGTAATGAACTTGATCTTGACGCCGGTCTTGGCGGTATAGGCGTCGAACACCGGCTTGATCAGCTCGTCGATGCGCGAGGAATACACCACCACTTCGTCCGCCGCCTGGGCGGTACCGCCGAACAGAGTAAGGGCCAGGGCGGCCAGAAGGGGCTTGCGGGGCAACATCGGGGGTACTCCTCGCTGAGTTTAGAGGTGCAAATGGTAGTGAATCCCATTTTGCGACTCATCTGCCGAGCAGTTACCAGATGTTGCAGGGACTGCTACGCAGTCCTTTCGCGACACAAGGCCGCTCCTACAGGGCTTGCACAGTACCTGTGTCGCGAAAGGGCCGCATAGCAGCCCCGCCATCTCAAGCCCTGGCCAGTTCCGGCAGGTCCCCGGACAACCCCAACGCCTGACGCACGAACACCGCCTTGGCCTCGGGCAACTGCTCCACCAGCTTCAAGCCGCTGTTGCGCAACCAGCGCAACGGCAGCGGATTGGCCTGGAACAAGCGCTCGAAGCCCTCCATCGCCGCCATCAACGCCAGGTTGTGCGGCATGCGCCGGCGCTCGAAGCGGCTCAGCACCTTCACATCCGCCAGGCGCTCGCCGCGCTCGCAGGCACGGACCAGCTCCTCGGCCAGCACCGCGGCATCGAGAAAACCCAGGTTGACGCCCTGCCCCGCCAATGGGTGGATGGTATGGGCCGCATCGCCGATCAGCGCCAGCCCTTCCTGCACGTATCGCTTGGCATGCCGTTGACGCAGCGGCACACAGACCCGCGGATCGGCCTCGAGCACCTCGCCCAGGCGCCCTTCGAAGGCCCGTTCGAGCGCCGCGCAGAACGCCGCATCGTCCAGCGCCATGGCCTGTTCTGCCTGCTCCGGCGTGGTCGACCAGACGATCGAGCACCAGTCCTGGCCGCCATCGCGGCGCAACGGCAGGAACGCCAGCGGCCCTTCATCGGTGAAGCGCTGCCAGGCGGTGGCCTGGTGCGCCTGGCTGCAACGCACGCTGGTGACGATGGCGTGGTGCAGGTAATCCCATTCGCGGGTCTGGCAACCAGCCAGACGTCGCACCGCCGAGTTGGCGCCATCGGCGGCGATCACCAAAGGCGCGCGCAGCTTGCGGCCGTCGGCCAGGGTCAGCAGCCAGTCATCGCCGGAGCGGCGCAACTGCTCCAGGCGGGCATTGGGCAGCAAGCCGACATCGCTGTCGTGCAGGCGCTCCAGCAAGCCGTCCTGGACCACCCGGTTCTCGACGATATGGCCCAGCACCTGGGCATGCACACTGGCCGCCGAGAAGTGGATCTCGCCGGTGCCGCTGCCATCCCAGACCTGCATGTCCGAATACGGCGACACCCGCCGCCGGGCGATGCCTTCCCAGGCCCCCAGGCGCTCGAGGATGCGCTGGCTGGCCGCCGACAGGGCACTGACCCGCGGCTCGAACGGCGCCTCGTGGTCAAAAGGCTTGACCGTCAGCGGCCCGCCATCGAGCAGGACCACTTCCAGGCCGCTGTGACGCAGGGCCAACGCCAGGGCGCTGCCGACCATACCGGCACCGACAATCAACAGATCTGCGCGCGTTTCCATGCCTTACGCCTGCCTCGCTTGCGGCTTGAGCCGCACATATAGGGTTTTGTCGACCCGCGCCACCAGCTCGCCGGCACCGTCGCGGATCTCCACCTGCAACCGGGGCAGGTACTTCTTGCCGCTGGCGGTCTGCTGGCGGATCTCGTCCAGCAGCGCGTCGTCGACGTGGAATTGGGCATACACCGGGCCCTTGCCCGGAGCGATGAAATCGATGCTGGCGGCCTTGTCCCAGACGATGTAGTCGCGCCCCAGTTGCTCGATGAGCAGCAGCATGTAGAACGGGTCGACCATGGCATACAGGCTGCCGCCGAACTGGGTGCCGACGTAGTTGCGATTCCACCGCGTCAGCTTCATGCGCACCTTGACGCTGCGCATGTCCGGGCTGATTTCCTGGATATGAATGCCGGCCCCCAGGTAGGGCGGGTAGAGGTTCAGCAGCCAGCGCAGCATTCGGGCGCGGCGCGCAAGCCTGCGCGAATCGCTCATGCCCGGCCTCGCGGGTCAGGGCGGGTGCCCAGGCCCATGGCCTGGCGGGCGAACCAGCTTCTGGCCGGCGGCAGCAGGTCCAGGCCGAGCAGGCCCAGGTTGCGTCCGGCCGCCAGCAGCGGCTGGGCGCTGCCGAACAGGCGGGTGACCTGGTCGGAGAAGCCGATGGTCAGGGCCTGGTCGAGGCGCTGGCGCTGGTGATAGGCCTGCAGGGTCGCCAGGTCGCCGGGGAGCGCCGGGCCGGCCAGCAGCGCCTCGGCCAGCGATTGCACGTCGCGCAGCGACAGGTTGAACCCCTGTCCGGCGATCGGGTGCAGGCTGTGAGCGGCGTTGCCGAGCACCACCAGGTGCGGGCGCACCTGTTCCTCGGCCTCGACCAGCGACAAGGGGTAGAGATGCCGGGCGCCGACCTGGCGCAAGGCGCCGAGGCGATAGCCGAAGGCGTCCTGCAGCTCGCCCAGGAAACTGCGTTCGTCCAGCTCGGCCAGGCGCTTGGCGTCCATCCCCTGACGGGTCCAGACCAGCGCGCAGCGATTTTCCGGCAGCGGCAGCAAGGCCATTGGGCCTTGTTCGGTGAAGCGTTCGAAGGCTTGTCCGGCATGGGCCTCGCCGGGGGTGATGTTGGCGATCAACGCGCTCTGGTCGTAGGGCGTGCGCCGCACATGGATGCCCAACTGCTCGCGCAGGCCAGAACGCCCGCCGTCGGCCAATACCGCCAGGTCGCACTCCAGCGAGGTGTCGTCATCCAGTTGCAGGCGGTAGCCCCCGGCAATGGCCTGCATCGCCTTGACCTCGGCTGGGCAGCGCCACTGGATGACATCGCTGTCGATCGCCTGCCACAGGCACTGGCCGAGCCAGGCGTTTTCCACCACGTAACCCAGCGCCGGCACGCCTTCTTCCTGGGCTTCCAGGCGGGTGGCGCCGAAGCGGCCGCGGTCGGACACCTGGATCTGCAAGATCGGCTCGGCGCGGCGGCTGATGGTTTGCCACAGGCCCAGGTGCTCGTAGATCTGCCGGGTACCGTAGGACAGCGCCGACGAGCGGGCGTCATAACTGGGCTGGAAGCTGTCGCCTGGGGCGAACGGCTCGATCAGCAGGATCTTCCAGCCGCGGGCCTTGGCCGCGCCCTGCAGCGTGAGGGCCAGGCTGGCCCCGACCAGGCCGCCACCGATGATCGCCAGGTTGACCCGGTTCATGCGGCGTCCTTGCGAGCGGCAAGCATCAGCGCCTCGATTTCGGCGACCGTGCGCGGCACGCCTGAAGTGAGGATTTCACAGCCTTGTCTGGTCACTACCACGTCGTCCTCGATCCTTACGCCAATACCGCGCCACTTCTTCGCGACGCTGGTGTTGTCGGCGCCAATGTAGATGCCCGGTTCCACGGTCAGCGCCATGCCCGGCTCGAGCACGCGCCACTGGCCGCCGACCTTGTATTCGCCGACATCGTGCACGTCCATGCCCAGCCAGTGCCCGGCGCGGTGCATGTAGAAGGCGCGGTAGGCCTCGCTGTCGATCAGCGCCTGCACCTCGCCCTTGAGCAGCCCCAGCTCCACCAGGCCGGCGGTGATCACCCGCACGGTGGCCTCGTGGGCGTGGTTCCAGTGCTTGCCTGGGGCGATCTCGGCGAACGCGGCGGCCTGGGCGGCGAGCACCAGCTCGTAGATGGCCTTCTGCTCTGGCGAGAAGCGCCCGCTGACCGGGAAGGTGCGGGTGATGTCGCTGGCATAGCAATCGATCTCGCAACCGGCGTCGATCAGCACCAGGTCGCCGTCCCTGAGCGGCGCGTCGTTCTGCTGGTAATGCAGGATGCAGCCATTGCGCCCGGCGGCGACGATCGAGCCGTAGGCCGGCATCTTCGCCCCGCCCTGGCGGAACACGTAGTCCAGCTCGGCTTCCAGGCTGTATTCGTGCAGCCCGGCGCGGCAGGCCTGCATGGCCCGCACATGGGCACGGGCGGAAATCGCCGCGGCTGCGCGCATCACCTTCACTTCCGCCGCCGATTTATACAGGCGCATGTCGTGCAGCAGATGATCCAGGGCAACGAACTCGTTCGGCGGCTGCGCGCCCAGGCGCGCCTTGGAGCGGATCACGTTGATCCAGTCCATCAGCCGGCGGTCGAATTCGGGGTTGCCGCCCATGTTGCTGTAGACCCGCTCGCGGCCTTCGATCAGGCCGGGGAGGATCTCGTCGATATCGCTGATGGGGAAGGCATCGTCAGCGCCGAAATCACGCACCGCGCCTTCCTGGCCGGCCCGCAGGCCATCCCACTGCTCGCGCTCGGGGTTGCGCTCGCGGCAGAACAACACGTACTCGCCATGCTCGCGGCCAGGGATCAGCGCGATCACCGCCTCGGGCTCGGGGAAGCCGCTCAGGTACTGGAAATCGCTGTCCTGGCGGTAGACGTGCTCGACGTCGCGGTTGCGGATGGCGACCGCGGCGGCGGGCAGGATGGCGATGCTGTTGGGGACCATCTGCGCCATCAGCGCCTTGCGCCGACGGGCGTACTCCGCCTTGGGTATGTGGCTCATGGGCAAACGACCCCGATCAGATCAGTGCAGCGATGGCTTTGGCGCAGGCGCTTCGGGCTTGGCCAACTCGGTGTACAGCAGCAGCGGGGCGACGCGCAGGTACTCCATGACTTCCATGTAGTCGCTCTCGCCGTCCTCGGACTCTTCCAGCGCTTCCTGGACCTGCGAGATGGCCACCAGGTCCTGCAGGACCTCCTTGGCATCGGTGGACAGGTCCTTGCCACCGGCGTTCAGGCCGAAACCGGTGATGAAGCCCTGGCACCACTGGCCCAGCGCGGTGGCGCGGTCGCTGAGTGCGGCATCATCGGAAGGCAGCAGCAGGACGATGGCGACGTCCTCGCCGGTGAGCTCGGCCTTGACCATCTCTTGCAGGCCGACCAGGGCGTTGCGGACAGTGTCACCGGGCTCGGTCTCGAGCAACTGGGCGGCGTCGGCCAGCCAGGCATCGGCATCGAAGCCGGCGCCGGCGCAGCTGCGGCCGATCAGCAGGCCATGCAGCTCGGCGGGGGTGACAGGATGGCCATTGCTCGACAGCAGCATGGCGAAGGCGACGTAGGGCGATTGGGTATTGGGCATGGTCTGCTAGGCGCCAGGCGGCGCAATGACTAGAATGAAGACCTTGTATCCTAGCACCGGCAGGCGCGCCAAGACCATCAGCACTGGCCGCCGGGGGCCCGAGGCAGGCATGATCGGCAGGTGCGTAACGATGGAGCGAATCGAGTGCAACCCATGCAAGAGAACGACCTGCAAGCGCTGATGAGCCGGTTCGAGTCGCTGATCGAGCGCGTCGAGCAACTAAAACGGCAAAACGCACTCTTAGTAGCTCAGGAAAAGTCCTGGCGCGAGGAGCGCGCCCACCTCATCGACAAGAACGAGATCGCCAAACGCAAGATCGAATCGATGATCCTGCGCCTCAAGGCCCTGGAGCAAGACTCATGAGTTCAAGCAATAGCGTCACCGTGCAGATCCTCGACAAGGAATACTCGATCATCTGCCCACCGGAGGAACGCAACAACCTGGTCGGTGCCGCGCGTTACCTGGATGGCAAGATGCGCGAGATCCGCAGCAGCGGCAAGGTGATCGGCGCCGACCGCATCGCCGTGATGGCCGCGCTGAACATCACCCACGAGCTGCTGCACCGCCAGGAGCGCCCGGAAGCCACCAGCGGTGGCGCCACCCGCGAGCAGGTACGCGAACTGCTCGAACGCGTGGATCAGGCGCTGTCCGACGATCCGGTTAGCAAAAACGACTGAGATTGGTATACTGGCGCCACTCCCTGGGGGATGCGCCAGTCGGTTATGTCCCTGAGCCGATACGCACAACCACGGGGGTTGCACGCTGGGGCCGGTGTGCATGTCCGCCCGACGGAAAGCCTTAACGCCCCCTGCAATCTCCACCTTGAACTTTCGGGTTCAAGGGCTACACCGATAGCGGTCTTGTCGGGGAGCCTGCTTCAGAACTGCCCGCCTGCCACGGCGGGCATTTCGTTTTCTCTGGGATCGCCCGTGCCATGACCGACACCGCGCCGCTTACCCGCCCCCAGCTTCGCCGCCTCCTGCGCAACGCTCGTCGCGCCCTTAGCCCCGCCCAGCAACGCCAGGCCGCCGAAGGTCTTTATCGCCAACTGGCGCAGGACCCTTTGTTCCGCCGCGCCCGGCACATCGCCTTGTACCTGCCCAACGATGGCGAGATCGATCCGCGGTTGCTGCTGCGCGAGGCGCACAAACGCGGCAAGCGCGTCTACCTGCCGGTGCTGCACGCCTGGCCGCGCACGCGCATGGTGTTCCAGCGTTTCGAGGCCGGCGAAAAACTGCGCCCCAACCGGTTCGGCATTGCCGAACCGGTGGTCGAGCGCAAGCGCCAACGGCCGATCTGGGCGCTGGACCTGATCCTGCTGCCGCTGGTCGGTTTCGATGAAGTGGGGGGACGCCTGGGCATGGGGGGCGGTTTCTATGACCGCAGCCTGGCCTATCAGAGCCGGCGCAAGGCCTGGAAAAAACCGCTGCTGCTGGGGCTGGCCCATGAGTGCCAGAAAGTCGAGCGACTGAACCAGGCGAGCTGGGATGTACCCTTGCAAGGCACGGTCTCGGACCGTGGCTGGTACCTGGCGCCGAAATGAGCCGGCGCGCGAAGGGGATCAGCGCTGCCGCTGTTGCGCCGGATCGACGGGCGCCTGCTGGTAGGCAGCATCCAGCTTGCGCTCCCACAAGCCTTGCGCGTAACCCGTAGTGACCACGCCCAGCCCGAAAATGAAGGCCAGAATCCAGAGCAGGTCCGGTTTACGTTGTTTCATCGATTGCCCCCCTAGGCAAAAGGTCCAGGCTCGGCGGCTTTCTTGATGGCTGCCGGAGCGTATAGCTTAAAATCGGCGCATTTTCCGACAACATGAGGCGACACGCAAACCTTGGCGCCAACCGACCGTCGGTTTCATGCTACGAGTTATTTCAAACCTTTTCAGGAGCAGCACCCATGGCCTACTGGCTGATGAAATCCGAGCCCGACGAGCTCTCCATCGAAGCCTTGGCACGCCTGGGCAACACCCGTTGGGACGGGGTGCGCAATTACCAGGCGCGCAACTTCCTGCGGGCCATGAGCGTAGGCGATGAGTTCTTCTTCTACCACTCCAGCTGCCCGCAACCGGGGATCGCCGGCATTGCCCGCATCCGCGCCGCGGCCTATCCCGACCCCACGGCCCTGGACCCGAGCAGCCACTACCACGACGCCAAGGCCAGCGCCGAGAAGAACCCCTGGAGCGCGGTGGACGTGGAGCACGTGAAGACCTTCCGCCAGGTACTCGGCCTGGGCCTGCTCAAGCAGCAGGCGGCACTGGAGGAACTGCCACTGGTGCACAAGGGCAGCCGCCTGTCGGTGATGCCGGTGACCGCAGAACAATGGGCGGCGATCCTCGCGCTGAGCTGATTGTGCGTCTATTGTCAGGGGTTTGACCAATATCAACGCGCAAGGAAGCGCGTCGCGCCAGGATAAGGCGTGCAAGCCCCAGGATGCAGACCGAATGAACCGCAAAGCCCCCAGAATTTTCGCTTGTGCCCTGGTTTTACTGCTGTTGGCGGCAGGTGGACTGGGCTACTGGAAGTCCCTGCACGACCGCCTGCCCGAGGGCCTGAGCATGGGCAACGGGCGCCTCGAATCCACCGAAGTGCAAATTGCCACCAAGGTCCCAGGCCGCCTGGCCGAGGTGCTGGTCGACGAAGGTGACAAGGTCACCCGCGGCCAACTGCTCGCGCGCATCGACACCCGTACCATGGAGGCCCAGCGCAGCCAGGCCGAGGCCGAGGTGCTGCGCGCCCGCGAGAACTACGCCGCCGCCCAGGCCAGCGTGCAGCTGCGCCAGAGCGAACTGCTGCTGGCCAGCCAGGAGCTCAAGCGCGTGCGCGAAATCTACCAGCGCAAGTTCGCCAGCCAGCAGTTGCTCGACCAGCAGCAGGCTCGCTACGACACCGCCACCTCTGCCGTGGTCGCCGCCCGCGCCCAGCTGGCGGCGATCAAGGCCGCCATTGGCGCAGCCGAGGCCCAGGTCGCCCAGCTCATCAGCGAAATCGACGACAGCAGCCTGCGTGCCCCCATCGACGGCATCATCCAACTGCGCCTGGCCGAGCCTGGCGAGGTGCTCGGTGCCGGTGGCCGGGTGCTGATGCTGATCGACCCCAGCGACCAGTACATGAATCTCTACCTGCCCGCCGCCACCACCGGTCGGCTGACCGTGGGCGACCAGGCGCGGATCGTGCTCGACGCCCTGCCCGAGCAGGCCCTGCCGGCGAAGATCGCCTTTGTCGCGGCCAAGGCGCAGTTCACCCCGAAACAGGTCGAGACCCGTGACGAACGGCAAAAGCTGGTGTTCCGGGTCAAGCTGCGCCTGACCGAGCCGAGCGCCGTGCCCCAGGCCAAGCCGGGCATGCCCGGCGCCGGGTACGTGCGCACCGCCGAGGTGGACTGGCCGGCCAACCTGCAATGACCATCGCCCCCGCGCTGCTAGCCGCCGGCATCCACCACCGCTACGGCAAGTACCAGGCCCTGGCGGATGTGGCCTTCAGCCTGCCCGCCGGGACTCGCTGCGGCCTGATCGGCCCGGACGGCGCCGGCAAGTCGACCCTGCTCGGCCTGATCGCCGGGGTCAAGCGCCTGCAACAGGGCGAGCTGCAAGTGCTGGGTGGCTCGATTCGCCAGCGTCGCCACCGAACCGCGCTGTACCCCAAGGTCGCGTTCATGCCCCAGGGGCTGGGCAACAACCTGTACCCGGAGCTGTCGATCGCCGAGAACATCCGCTTCTTCGCCACCCTGTTCGGTCTCGACCGCGCCGAGTGCGAGCAGCGCATGGCCAGCCTGCTGCAAGCCACCGACCTGGCGCGCTTCGCCGAGCGCCCGGCTGGCAAGCTGTCGGGCGGCATGAAGCAGAAGCTGGGGTTGTGTTGCGCGCTGATCCACGAGCCAGACCTGCTGATCCTCGACGAGCCGACCACCGGCGTCGACCCGCTGTCGCGGCGGCGCTTCTGGGAACTGGTCGAGCAGGTGCGCGCCCAGCGCCCGCAACTGACCCTGCTGGTGGCCACCGCCTACATGGAAGAAGCCGAGCAGTTCGAGCACTGCCTGATGCTTGATGCCGGCCGCCTGCTGGCTGCGGGCCTGAGCCGTGAGCTGGCAGCGGCCACGCCCAGTGGCAAGCTCGACGATGCCTTCACCCACTTCCAGGGCGCCGGCCGCGAGCAACCCGAGCCGCTGCGCATCCCGCCGCGCCCGGCCAACGATGGCCCGATCGCCATCGAAGCCCACGACCTGACCCTGCGCTTCGGCGACTTCACCGCGGTGAACAAGGTCAGCTTCGCCATTGGCCGTGGCGAGATCTTCGGTTTCCTCGGCTCCAACGGCTGCGGCAAGACCACCACCATGAAGGTGCTTACCGGGCTGATGCCGGCCAGCGAGGGTAGCGCCAACCTGCTGGGCCGCCCGGTGGACGCAGGCGACCTGGCCACGCGCAAGCGGGTCGGCTTCATGTCCCAGAGCTTTTCCCTTTATGGCGAACTGAGCGCCCGACAGAACCTCGAACTGCACGCGCGCCTGTTCGACCTGGCCAAGCCCGACAGCGCGCCACGCATCGCCGAACTGCTCGAGCGCTTCGACCTCGGCGCCATCGCCGATCAACCCTCCGGCGCGCTGCCCCTGGGCCTGCGCCAGCGCCTGTCGCTGGCCGTGGCGGTACTGCACCGCCCGGAGGTGCTGATCCTCGACGAACCGACCTCGGGCGTCGACCCGGCAGCCCGCGACGATTTCTGGCGGCTGTTGGTGGAGCTGTCCCGCGAGCAGGGCGTGACCATCTTCCTGTCCACCCACTTCATGAACGAGGCCCTGCGCTGCGACCGCATCTCGCTGATGCATGCCGGCCGGGTGCTGGCCTGCGACACCCCGCGGGCCCTGCAAAGCCAGTTCGGCGGCGACACCTTGGAAGACGCTTTCGTGCGTTGCCTCGAACAGGCCCAGGACGCGCCCATCCAGACACAAGCCGACGCCACGCTGGAGCAGGCCGCTGCTCCAGCGCCCGCCCTGCGCCAAGCCTTCAGTCTGCGCCGCCTGCTGGCCGTCGCCAGCCGCGAAGGCAAAGAGCTGCTGCGCGACAAAGTGCGTCTGGCGTTCGCCCTGGCGGGGGCATTGTTCATGATGGTGATCTTCGGCTATGGCATCTCGCTGGATGTCGAGAACCTCGCCTTCGCCGTCTATGACCAGGACCAGAGCCCGCAGAGCCGCGCCTACCTAGAGGCTTTCCGTGGCTCGCGCTACTTCGCCGAGCAGCCGCCGATCCGCGATGCCCGCCAGCTGCACCAGCGCCTACAGCGTTCGCAGATCAAGCTGGCCCTTGAGATCCCGCCGGGCTTTGGTCGCGATCTGCATGCCGGGCGCCAGCCGGTGGTTGCGGCCTGGCTTGACGGTGGCATGCCGTTTCGCGCCGAGACCAGCCGCAACTATGTCGAGGCCGTGCACCAGGCCAACCTCGAACAGCTCGCGGCCCTCGGCCCGAATCCTGTCTCGCGCCAACAGCCGGTACGCCTGGAAACGCGCTTTCGCTACAACCAGGACGTGGTCAGCGTGAACGCCATCGGCCCCGGCGTCATGGCGCTGATCCTGGCCTTCATCCCGGCCATGCTCACCGCGCTGGGCATCGTGCGGGAAAAGGAGCTGGGCTCGATCACCAACTTCTACGCAACGCCCCTGACCCGCCTGGAGTTCCTGCTCGGCAAGCAGGCGCCGTACCTGGCGGTGAGCCTGGTCAACCTGGCGCTGCTGGTGGCGATGAACCGCTGGCTATTCGGCGTGCCGCTCAAGGGCAGCCCGCTGGCCCTGGCCTGCGGCGGCCTGGCCTACCTGCTGGCGACCACCAGCCTGGGTTTGCTGATCTCGGCATTTACCCGCACGCAAATTGCCGCGATCCTCGGCACCATGATTCTCACCAGCCTGCCGACCATCCAGTTCTCCGGGCTGATCGTGCCGCGCTCATCGCTGGACGGCGCGGCGGCGTTGATGGGCCAGTTGTTCCCGGCTGGCTATTTCCTCGACATCGCCGTCGGCACCTTCACCAAGGCACTGGGCCTGCGTGAGCTGTGGCCGCAGTGCCTGGCGCTGCTGGGTTTCTTCGCCGCCTTCAGCGGGCTGAGCCTGATCATGCTGAAAAAGCAGGAGGCCTGAAATGAGCCGGCTCTCCCACACCCTGCGCCTGGGTCTTAAGGAACTCACCAGCCTGCGCCACGACAGCGTGTTGTTGCTGTTCCTGTTGTACGCGTTCAGCGTGGCGATCTACATGCCCGCCGCAGGCTCGGTAATAGGCGTGCACAACGCCAGTGTCGCGGTGGTCGACGAGGACCACAGCGCCCTCTCGCGCAAGCTCGCCGAGTCGCTGCAACCGCCCGAGTTCCAGCCCGCCGTGGCACTGCCGGCGAATCGTCTGGACCAGGCCATGGACAGCGGCCAGTACACCTTCGTGATCAACCTGCCGGTGAATTTCCAAGCCGACCTGCTGGCCGGGCGCTCGCCAGAGCTGCAGGTCAACGTCGATGCCACCGCCATGAGCCAGGCCTTCATGGGGGCCGGCTACATCGGGCGGATCTTCGAACGCGAGCTGCTCGAGTACGCAGGCCGCGGCACCAGCAGCCCGGCACTGCTCAACCCGAAGGCACTGTTCAACCCCAACCTCGAAGGGGGCTGGTTCCTGGCGGTGATCCAGATCGTCAACAACATCACCATCCTGGCCATCATCCTTACCGGCACCGCGTTGCTGCGCGAGCGCGAGCACGGCACCCTGGACCACCTGCTGGTGCTGCCGCTGACGGCACTGGAAATCATGCTGGCGAAGATCGCCAGCAACGCCCTGGTGGTGGTGGCCTGTACCTGGATATCGCTGGAAGTGGTGGTCAAGGGCGCCCTGGGCGTGCCGCTGGCGGGCTCGATGGGGCTGTTCCTGGGGGTGACTGCGCTGTACCTGTTCGCCAGCACGGCACTGGGCATCTTCCTCGCCACCCTGGCGCGCTCGACACCGCAGTTCGGCCTGCTGGCGATCCCGGTGATCATCCCGATGCTGCTGCTGTCGGGGGGCAGCACACCGCTGGACAGCATGCCACAGTGGCTGCAGTGGGTCATGCAGGGTTCGCCCTCGACCCACTTCGTCAGCCTCGGCGCCGCGATCCTGTTCCGCGACGCCGGGCTGGCGGTGGTCTGGCCGGACATTGCAGCCCTGGCGGCGATCGGCCTGGTGTTCTTCGGCGTGGCCCTGGCGCGCTTTCGCCGCAGCCTCGCCTCCTGATCACTGCACGATCAGGTTGTTGAACAGCAGGTCCTCGACGATCGGCTTGCCCTCTTCGGACTCCATCACCTGCTGCACCTGCTTCAGGGCTTCCTGGCGCAGTTTTTCCTTGGCCTCGACGTTGCTCATGTTGTCCACGCCTTGCTGGGTGAACAGCGCCACCAGCTGGTTGCGGATCAGCGGCTCATGGTGCTTGACCGCGGCGGCGGCGCTGTCGCCGGTCACGCGCAGGGCGACATCGGCCTTGTACACCCGCAGCTTGGGATTGCCGTCAAGGGCGTAGTTGCCAACGAAGGGCGGGCTGAGGGTGATATAGGCCACCTTGGGCTCGCCTTCCTTTTCCTCGGCCATCGCCGCCGCTGGCAGCATCAGCGCCAGCACCATCAAGATCCACGCTTTCACGAATTCGCTCCTCAATACAGTTGGCGCCAGCTTACCCAGCGCACCGGCCAAACCCAAGCCCGGGCTTATGCCGGTGCATCAGGGCGGGCCATGCTCGTTGACCCGGGGGGCCGCCCTCCTACACTTATCGGCCACCACACGCAAAGGAATAGCCCTGATGAAAGCCTTGTTGTGCAAAGCCCTGGGCCCGGCGCGGGACCTGGTCCTGGAAGAGGTCGCCAGCCCCGTGCCGAAGAAGAACGAGATCCTCCTCGACGTGCACGCCGCCGGGGTCAACTTCCCCGATACCCTGATCATCGAGGGCAAGTACCAGTTCAAGCCACCGCTGCCGTTCTCGCCTGGGGCGGAAGCCGCCGGCGTGGTGGCCGCGGTTGGCGAGAAGGCCGGCGCGTTCAAGGTCGGCGACCGGGTCATGGCCCTGAGCGGCTGGGGCGCTTTCGCCGAGCAAGTGGCGGTGCCGTTCTACAACGTGCTGCCGATCCCGGCGGGCATGGACTTCACCACTGCCGCCGCGTTCGGCATGACCTACGGCACCTCGATGCACGCCCTGACCCAGCGCGGCCAGCTCAAGGCCGGCGAGACCCTGCTGGTGCTCGGCGCCTCCGGCGGCGTCGGCCTGGCGGCGGTGGAAATCGGCAAGGCCCTCGGGGCACGGGTGATTGCGGCGGCCAGCAGTGCCGAGAAGCTGGCGATCGCCAAGGCGGCCGGGGCCGACGAGCTGGTCGACTACAGCCAGGCCAGCCTCAAGGACGAGATCAAGCGCCTGACCGGCGGCCAGGGCGTGGATGTGATCTACGATCCGGTCGGTGGCGAGTTGTTCGACCAGGCTGTGCGTGGGCTGGCGTGGAACGGCCGGTTGCTGGTGGTGGGGTTCGCCAGCGGGACGATCCCGCAGTTGCCGGTGAACCTCGCGCTGCTCAAGGGCGCGGCGGTGGTCGGGGTGTTCTGGGGCGCCTTTGCCCAGCGCCAGCCGGAGGACAACGCCGCCAACTTCCGCCAGTTGTTCGCCTGGCATGCCGAGGGCAAGCTGAAACCGCTGGTGTCGCAGACCTACGCGCTGGCCGAGGGCGGCGCCGCGATCGAACGTCTGGCGCAACGCCAGGCAGCGGGCAAGCTGGTGGTAACGGTTCAGCGCTGACCTTTCGGCCCTGTCACTGGCTCACAGTGCCAGGGCCGACCCCGTAGTTCTTCTATTCATATTCCTAAACGGTAGTTCATAAACTTTTTCTAAACGAATAGGGTATATCGACCGGACCACCGGACCAGCAAATGTCTGTCGCCGTCAGCTGAGGCGACGCTTTCCACTTTGTGAGGTAAGGAATGGTCAGGATCACAATCACCCCAGTGGCCAACGCCAGGGCATTGAGTGCAGCCAAGGAGCGGTACTGATGTCCAGCCAGCCAACTACCCGATACCACAGCGATATCGACAGCTCGCCGCCGTTGCTGCCGGCCAAGGTGCTGCGCAACGACGAAGAGGCCCTGCAGGCCGCCCGCGAACTGGCCGAGGTGGCCCGCGAGCAAGCGGCCAGGCGTGACCAGCAACGCAAGCTGCCCTGGGCCGAGATCGAACGGTTCACCCGCAGCGGCCTGGGCAGCATCAGCGTGCCCAAGGCCTATGGTGGCCCCGAGGTGTCGTTCGTCACCATCGCCGAAGTGTTCCGCCTGATCAGCGCCGCCGACCCGGCGCTGGGGCAGATTCCGCAAAACCAGTTCGGCATCCTGCAACTGATTCGCCTGACCGCCACCGAGGCCCAGCAGGCAGCGATCTTCCGCGCCGTGCTCGACGGCTGGCGCATCGGCAATGCCGGGCCCGAGCGCGGCACCAAGGACACCCTGACACTCAAGGCGCGCATCACCCGCGAGGGCGATGGCTATCGCATCAGCGGCGAGAAGTTCTACTCCACCGGCGCCCTGTACGCCCACTGGGTGGCGGTAAAGGCCCTGGACGATGACGGCCGGCAACGCCTGGCCTTCGTCCGTCGCGGCAGCCCGGGGCTGCGCATCGTCGACGACTGGTCCGGCTTCGGCCAGCGCACCACCGCCAGCGGTACCGTGCTGCTCGACCAGGTGCCGGTGGACGCCGACCTGGTGGTGGACAACTGGCGCCTGGGTGAACAGCCCAGCATCCAGGGCGCCGCCTCGCAGCTGATCCAGGCGGCCATCGACGCCGGCATCGCCGAGGCGGCCATCGAGGACACGATCCGGTTCGTGCGGGAGAAGTCCCGGCCCTGGATCGAGGCCAAGGTCGAACGCAACAGCGACGATCCCTATGTGATCGCCGACATCGGCCGCTTGGAGCTCGAGCTGCACGCCGCCGAGGCCCTGCTGCGCAAGGCTGCCAGGGTGCTCGACGAAGTGAACGCCGGTGTGATCGATGCCGCCGCCGCGGCCCGTGCCTCGATCGCCGTGGCCGAGGCCAAGGTGCTCACCACCGAGATCGCCTTGCAGGCCAGCGAGAAGCTGTTCGAACTGGCCGGCAGCCGCGCCAGCCTGGCTGAGTTCAACCTCGACCGGCACTGGCGCAACGCAAGGGTGCACACCTTGCACGACCCGGTGCGCTGGAAGTACCACGCCGTCGGCGCCTACTACCTCAACGGCGCCTTGCCAGCCCGCCATTCCTGGATCTGATTCACGGCCCAGGGGCTGCGGTGCAGTCCTTTCGCCGGCAAGCCGGCTCCCACAAGGATTTCTGTGAAGTCTCACTGTAGGAGCCGGCTTGCCGGCGAAAGGGCCGCACAGCGGCCCCAAGTGCCCGGAGAGCACAATGACTGCATCCATCATCACCACCGACGCCCAGGCCCTGGACGTCGCCGACGAACTCGCCCAGCACCTGCGCCAGGACAGCGCCCTGCGCGACCGCGAACGCCGCCTGCCCCACGCCGAACTCGAGCGCTTCGTGCAGTCCGGCCTGTGGGGCATCAGCGTGCCCAAGGCCTTCGGCGGCGCTGGCGTGTCCAACGCCACCCTGGCCAAGGTCATCGCCCGCATCGCCCAGGCCGACGCCTCGCTCGGGCAGATCCCGCAGAACCACTTCTACGCCCTGGAAGTGCTGCGGGTAAATGGCACCCCCGAGCAACAGCGCCGCCTGTACGCCGAGGTCCTCGCCGGCCGGCGCTTCGGCAACGCCCTGGCCGAGCTCGGCACGAAGAATGCCCACGAACGCACCACCCGCCTGAGCCGCGACGGCGAGCATTACCGCATCGATGGCCGCAAGTTCTACTGCACCGGCGCGATCTACGCCCAGCGCATCCCGACCCTGGTGATCGACGAGCAGGGCGTATCGCACCTGGCCTTCGTGCCCGCCGACAGCCAAGGCATCGAGGTGATCGATGACTGGAGCGGCTTCGGCCAACGCACCACCGGCAGCGGCTCGGTGGTGTTCAACCAGGTCCCGGTGCGTGCCGAGGACGTGGTGCCGTTCCAGAGCGCCTTCGAGCGCCCAACCACGGTCGGCCCACTGGCGCAGATCCTCCATGCCGCGATCGACACCGGTATTGCCCGCGCCGCCTACGAGGACGCCCTGCATTTCGTGCGCACCCGCAGCCGACCCTGGATCGACTCCGGCCTCGACAAGGCCAGCGACGATCCGCTCACCCTGAAGAGCTTCGGTCACCTGGCAATCCGCCTGCACGCCACCGAGGCCCTGCTCGAGCGCGCGGGTGAAATCCTCGACACCGCCCAGGCCGACAGCAACGCCGAGACCCTGGCCGCCGCCTCGATTGCCGTCGCCGAGGCCCGGGCGATCAGCACCGAGATCTCCCTGGCCGCCGGCACCAGCCTGTTCGAGCTGGCCGGCAGCCAGGCCACCCTGGCCGAACACAACCTCGACCGCCACTGGCGCAACGCCCGGGTGCACACCCTGCACGACCCGGTGCGCTGGAAGTACCACGCCATCGGCAACTACTACCTCAACGACGAGAAACCGCCGCGCCGGGGGACCATCTGATGGCCAAGCAGATCCTGCTCAATGCCTTCAACATGAACTGCATCGGGCACATCAACCACGGTTTGTGGACCCACCCGCGGGACACTTCGACCCAGTACAAGACCCTCGACTACTGGACCGACCTGGCCCGCCTGCTGGAGCGGGGGCTGTTCGACGGGCTGTTCATCGCCGATATCGTCGGCACCTACGATGTCTATGGCCAGTCACTGGACGTGACGCTCAAGGAGTCGATCCAGCTACCGGTCAACGACCCGCTGCTGCTGGTCTCGGCCATGGCCGCCGTTACCAGGCACCTGGGCTTCGGCCTCACCGCCAACCTCACCTACGAGGCGCCGTACCTGTTCGCCCGGCGCCTCTCCACCCTCGACCACCTGAGCAATGGCCGGGTCGGCTGGAACATCGTCACCGGCTACCTCGACAGCGCCGCCCGGGCCATGGGCCTGGCGCAGCAACCCGAACACGACCGTCGCTATGACCAGGCCGACGAGTACCTGCAAGTGCTGTACAAGCTGCTCGAAGGCAGCTGGGCCGACGATGCCGTGGTCGCCGACCGCGCGCAGCGCGTGTATGCGCGGCCGGACAGGGTGCGTAAGGTCGAGCACCATGGCGAGTTCTACGACGTCGAGGGCTATCACCTGTGCGAACCCTCGCCACAGCGCACCCCTGTGCTGTTCCAGGCCGGTAGTTCGCCACGTGGCCTGGCCTTCGCCGGTAATCACGCCGAGTGCGTGTTCATCAGCGGCCAGGACCAGGCTGCCACCCGCGCCCAGGTCGACAAGGTGCGCGCCGCCGCCAAGGCCGCCGGGCGTGATCCGCAGGCGCTCAAGGTGTTCATGGGCATCACCGTGATCGTCGCGCCGAGCGAAGCCCAGGCCCAGGCCAAGCACGCCGAGTACCTACGCTACGCCAGTGCAGAGGCCGGCGTGGCCCACTTCGCCAGCTCCACCGGCATCGACTTCGCGCGCTACGCCCTGGACGAACCCATTGGCTTTGCCAAGGGCAACGCCATTCAATCGGCCACCCGCCAGCTGCAGGAAAGCGCCTGGACCCGCCGCCGCCTGCTCGAGCAGCACGCCCTGGGCGGGCGCTACGTGACCTTGGTGGGCGCCCCCGAACAGGTCGCCGAACAGCTGATCAGCTGGATCGACGCAACCGGCCTGGACGGCTTCAACCTGACCCGTACCGTCACCCCGGAAAGCTACGAGGACTTCATCGAACTGGTGGTGCCCGAGCTGCAACGCCGGGGCCGCTACAAGACCGCCTACCGCGACGGCACCCTGCGCCAGAAACTGTTCGCCGGCGCCCCGGCCCAGCTGCCTGCCGACCACCCCGGCGCCGCCTACCGCCACCCGACCCCTGCCCCGACTGGAGCCTTGCACCATGCTTGAAAAACTGTTCCGGCCCGTCGTGGCCATCGCCCTGGGCCTCGGCCTGTCCGCCGCCGCCTTCGCTGCGCAGCCACTGAAGATCGGCACCACCGCCGCCTTCGCCATCCCGTTGGAAGCGGCGGTGGCAGAAGCCCACAAACAAGGCCTGGAAGTGAAGCTGATCGAGTTCAGCGACTGGATCGCGCCGAATGTCAGCCTCAACAGCGGCGACATCGACGTGAACTACTTCCAGCACATCCCCTTCCTGGAAAACGCCAAGGCCGCCGCTGGCTTCAACCTGGTCCCCTATGCACCGGGGATCATAAACAACGTCGGGCTGTACTCGAAAAAGTACAAAAGCTTTGCCGAGCTGCCCGAAGGCGCCAGCGTGGCCATCGCCAACGACCCGATCAACAGCGGCCGTGGCCTGCAACTGCTGGCCAAGGCCGGCCTGATCACCCTCAAACAGGGCGTGGGCTACAAGGCCACCGAGGACGACATCATCGCCAACCCGAAGAAGATCAAAATTCTCCAGGTAGAAGCGGTGCAGCTGGTGCGCGCCTATGACGACGCCGACCTGGTGCAGGGCTACCCGGCCTATATCCGCCTGGCCAACACCTTTGACGCTACATCGGCGCTGCTGTTCGACGGCCTGGAGAACAAGGAGTACGTGATCCAGTTCGTTATCCGCCCACAGGAGAAAAACGACCCGCGCCTGGCCAAGTTCGTCGATATCTACCAACACTCGCCAGCCGTGCGCGCCGCCCTGGACAAAGCCCATGGCAAGCTCTACCAAGCCGGTTGGGAAGGCTGACATGGCCCAGGCCAGCGCCCTGAGGGCGCCCATCCCGCCCGCCGAACCGCTCAAGGCCGAAGAAACGGCCCTGCGCCCGGAAGTGAACCAGGCGCACATCCGCTTCATCGGCCTGGGCAAGACCTATCCGGGCCAGGTCCAGCCGGCGTTGCAGGGCATCGACCTGAACATCCGCCGCGGCGAGATCTTCGGCATCATCGGCCGCAGCGGCGCCGGCAAGTCTTCGCTGCTGCGCACCATCAACCGCCTGGAACAGCCCAGCCAGGGCCGGGTGCTGATCGACCAGGTGGACATCGCGCCGTTCGACGAGGATCGTCTGGTAGCCCTGCGCCGGCGCATCGGCATGATCTTCCAGCACTTCAACCTGATGTCGGCCAAGACCGTGTGGCAGAACGTCGAGCTGCCGCTGAAGGTGGCCGGCGTGGCCAAGGCCGAACGCCAGCGCAAGGTACGCGAGCTGCTGGAGCTTGTCGGCCTGGCGGAAAAGCACCATTTCTACCCCGCGCAACTGTCGGGCGGGCAGAAGCAGCGCGTCGGCATCGCCCGGGCGCTGGTGCATGACCCCGAGATCCTGCTGTGCGACGAAGCCACCTCCGCGTTGGACCCGGAAACCACGGCCTCGATTCTCGAGCTGCTGCGCGACATCAACCAACGCCTGGGCCTGACCGTAGTGCTGATCACCCATGAAATGGCGGTGATCCGCGATATCTGCCAGCGCGTGGTGGTGCTCGAGCGGGGCGAGATCGTCGAACAGGGCGAGGTCTGGCAAGTGTTCGGCACACCGCGCCACGACGTCACCCGCACCCTGCTCGCACCGCTGCAGACCAAATTGCCGGCCGCCTTGCAGGCCAGCCTGCGTGCCCAGCCGGTCAGCCGCGACGCGGCTGTGGTGCTCAAGCTCGACCTTGTGGGCGAGCCGGAGCTCAGCGCCCTGTTCAGCGATCTGGGCGGGCGCGTGCGGCTGCTCCAGGGCGGCGTCGAGACCATCGGCGAGCATGCCTTGGGGCAACTGATCCTGGCCGTGCGCGGCTCGCCGCTGGACACCCACCAGTTGCTCGAACGCGCCCGCCGCTGGGCCGTGGATGTGGAGGTACTTGGCCATGTGGATTGATCGCCTGCTGCAAGGCTTGCTCGACACCCTGCTGATGGTCGGCGTGTCCTCGCTGGTCGCGCTAGTCGTCGGGGTACCGATGGCAGTGCTGCTGGTCACCAGCGACAAGGGCGGGATCTTCGAGGCCGCCGCGCTGAACCGGGTGCTGGGCGCCATCGTCAACCTGTTCCGCTCGATCCCGTTCCTGATCCTGATGGTCGCGCTGATTCCCTTCACCCGCCTGGTGGTCGGCACCACCTATGGCGTGTGGGCCGCGGTGGTGCCGCTGACCATCGCCGCCACGCCGTTCTTCGCGCGAATCGCCGAGGTCAGCCTGCGCGAAGTCGACCACGGCCTGATCGAAGCGGCCCAGGCCATGGGCTGCCGGCGTTGGCACATCGTCTGGCACGTGCTGCTGCCCGAGGCGCTGCCGGGGATCGTTGGCGGCTTCACCATCACCCTGGTGACGCTGATCAATTCCTCGGCCATGGCCGGGGCGATCGGTGCCGGGGGTTTGGGCGATATTGCCTACCGCTACGGCTACCAGCGCTTCGACAGCCAGATCATGCTGACCGTGATCGTGATGCTGGTGGCGCTGGTGGCGGTGATCCAGCTGGGTGGCGACCGTCTGGCCAAAGGCTTGAACAAGCGTTGATGTGTTACGGATGTAGGAGCGGCTGCACATGACCAAGCGATCTCAGCCCCAGTGCAGCTGTTGAGCCGGCACCGGCCTGCCAAACCAGTACCCCTGCCCCAGCTGGCACTGCTGCTCCAGCAGGAAGCGCGCCTGCTCGGCCTGCTCGATGCCTTCGGCGTGCACCTGCATGCCCATGCTCCGGGCCAGGGCGATAATCACCCGAACGATGGCGATATCGTCATCGTCGAACGGCAGCCCGGCAACGAAACCCTGATCGATCTTGAGCTTCTGCACCGGCAGGCGTTTGAGCCGCAGCAACGACGAGTAGCCCGTGCCGAAATCGTCAATGGCCAGGCTCAAGCCCAGCTCGCGCAGGCGGTGCAACTGCTCCAGCGCCACCTCAGGGTCTTCCATCACTGCGCTTTCGGTCACCTCCAGCTCCAGCAACGCCGGGTCCAGGCCACTGTCGTGCAGCACATCGGCCACTTGCCGGTACAGGTCGCGCTGGCTGAACAGGCGGCTGGAGATGTTCACCGCGACGAATGACAGCTGCCGCCCCTCGGTCTGCCACTGCACCATCTGCCGGCAGGCCTGGCGTAGCACCCAGGCGTCGATCTCGGCGATCAGCCCGGTGCGCTCGGCGATGGGGATGAACTCCCCGGGCGGCACCAGGCCACGCTGAGGGTGTTGCCAGCGCACCAAGGCCTCGACCCCGACCATGCGCGCGGTGAACAGGTCGTGCACCGGCTGGAAGAACACCCGCAGCTCTTGCTGCTCCAGCGCCCGACGCAGTTCGCCGGCCGTCTCGACCCGCTGCTGGGCGTGGGCGGTGAGCTCCTCGGTGTACAACGCATAGCAGGCGCGGCCGTTGCTCTTGGCCTTGAACAGCGCCGAGTCGGCATTGCGCAGCAATTGCTCGCCACCCAGCGCATCGCTGGGGAACAGGCTGATGCCGATGCTGACACTGATGAACAGGCGGTTGCCCTCGAAACAGAAGGGTTCCTTCAAACGCTCGATGATGGTCTGCGCCAGCTTGCCGGCCTGGCCGACCTGCTGGCAATTCTCGGCCAGCACGCCGAACTCGTCGCCGCCCAGGCGCGCCAGCGTCACGCCGTTGCCCAGCACCTCGCGCAGGCGCTCGCCCACCAGCTTGAGCAACTGGTCGCCAATGGTATGGCCGAGGCCGTCGTTGATGCTCTGGAAATGGTCGAGGTCGAGCAGCAGCAGCGCGCAGCCGCGCTTGTTGGCCTGCGCCGCGGCCAGGGCCTGCTCTACCCGGTCATTGAACAACAGCCGATTGGGCAGGCCGGTCAGTGGGTCATGGTGGGCGAGGTAGGCCAATTCTTCCTCGCTATGCTTGATCGCGCTGATGTCGCTGAACACCGCCACGTAATGGCTGAGTGCGCCGCTGTCGTCGCGAATGGCGCAGATCGTCTGCCATTGCGGGTAGATTTCGCCGCTCTTGCGGCGGTTCCAGATCTCCCCGCTCCACTCGCCCTTGTCGGCCAGGGTGGCGTAGATCTGCTGGTAGAACGGCGCGCCATGGCGGCCAGACTTGAACTTGCTCGGGCGCTGGCCGATGACCTCGTCCTGTTGGTAACCGGTGATGCGCATGAAGGCCCGGTTGACGTGCACGATCAGGCCATTGCGGTCGGTTACCAGTACCCCTTCCAGGGTGCTGTCGAACACCGCCGCGGCCATGCGCAAGCGCTCGCGGTCCTCGCTGCGCAGGCGTGCGCCGATGCCGATGAAGTTCAGCAGCCGGGCGCGCGAGACAAAAATCAGCAAGGCGCTGAGCAACACCCAGACCACCACGTTGATCTGCCGCCCCACGGTGAGCGCCAGCGGGTCCTCGGTCATGCTATGCAACACCAGTTCCGAGAGCACCAGCCAGAGGATCGAAAGCACCACATAGAGCCCGGCCATGCGCAAGGCGTCGCGAACGGAAACAGACATGTCGGGTGGATGAGCCCATGAAAAATGAAGGGGCATTATAAGGGCTGAAACACCCTGTGACCTCCTATCAAAAAGGGCGACTGGTTTTATTTCCCCGCCAAGGGATAATGCCAGCGCTGTTCCCCCTGTTTTCCGAGGGTCTTTCCCGTTATGTGGTACTACGGTTTACTCGACTTGTCGGCCTGGCAACTGGTCGCCGTCACCTTGCTGCTGACCCATGTCACCATCGTCAGCGTCACCATCTACCTGCACCGCTACTCGGCCCACCGCGCCCTGGAGCTGAACGCGGGCCTCAAGCATTTCTTCCGCTTCTGGCTGTGGCTGACCACGGCGCAGAACACCCGCGAGTGGACCGCCATCCACCGCAAGCATCACGCCAAGTGCGAAACCCCGGACGACCCGCACAGCCCGGTGCACAAGGGCTTGGCCACGGTGCTGCGCAAGGGCGCCGAGCTGTACCGTGCCGAGGCGCGCAACGAGGAAACCCTGCGCATCTATGGCAAGAACTGCCCGGACGACTGGATCGAGCGCAACCTTTACAGTCGCTACAAGCTTGGCGGCATCGCCCTGATGGCGGTAATCGACCTGCTGCTGTTCGGCACCATCGGCATCACCATCTGGGCCATCCAGATGATGTGGATACCCTTCTGGGCCGCCGGCGTGGTCAACGGCCTGGGCCACGCGGTCGGCTACCGCAACTTCGAGTGCCGCGACGCCGCCACCAACCTGGTGCCCTGGGGCATCATCATTGGCGGCGAGGAGCTGCACAACAACCACCACACCTACCCCAACTCGGCCAAGCTTTCGGTACGCCGCTGGGAATTCGACATGGGCTGGATGTGGATCCGCCTGCTGAGCCTGCTGCGCCTGGCCAAGGTGCAGCGCGTCGCGCCCATCGCCCACCGGGTCGAAGGCAAGGCCTCGCTGGACATGGACACCGCCATGGCCATCCTCAACAACCGCTTCCAGATCATGGCCCAGTACCGCAAGCTGGTGATCGGCCCGTTGGTCAAGCAGGAGCTGGACAAGGTCGACGCCTCGGTGCGCCACCGCTTCCGCCGCGCCAAGCGCCTGCTGTCGCGGGAAACCAGCCTGCTGCAGGACCGCCACCATGTGCGCATCGAATCGATGCTGGCCCACAGCCAGGCACTGAAGACCATCTATGAAAAGCGCCTGGCGCTGCAGCAGATCTGGGCGCGCACCAGCGCCAACGGCCACGACATGCTCGCGGCCATGAAGGACTGGGTACACGAGGCCGAGGCCAGCGGTATCCAATCGCTGCGTGACTTCGCCGAGCAGCTCAAGACCTACTCGCTGCGCCCCAGCGGCGCCTGACCGCCGTTGATCGGCATGCCCCGCAACGGGGCATGCCCACCGGAACTTCCCCCCTAGAAACCGACTCAAATTCGGCATATCGCCCGCGTGGCGGGCCGGTCCGTGGCCGCACGCCCATCGTCGAGAACCGTTCCGTGCTCATGGCCAAAGACCTCCCTCCCACGCATGCGGGCCACGCCCGCCCCGAAGCCGCCCAGACCCTGCTCGCCTTGCTGCATGCCCAAGGCGAGGTGGCGCGCCTGAGCGAGCGCGAGCAGCTGTACAGCTCGCTGCTGGACAGCGTCAATGCCGTACTCTGGGCCTTCGACTGGGAAACCCGCCAGGTGCTCTATGTCAGCCCCGCCTACGAGCGCATTTTCGGCCGCCCCGCCAGCCTGGTGCTGGCCGATTACAACGAGTGGCGCGACGCCATTTACCCGGATGACCTGGAGTACGCCGAGCGCAGTCTGGCCCAGGTGTTGGTCAAAGGCACCGTCGAGGACCGCGAGTACCGCATCCTCAACGCCGCCGGCGAGGTGCGCTGGCTCAGCGACAAGTGCTACATCAACCAGCAGCGCGAAGGCGACCAGCGGGTGATCATCGTCGGCATCGCCGAGGACATCACCGAAAAGAAGCAGCTCGAAGGTGAGTTGCAACGCTTGGCCACTACCGACGTGCTCACCCAGAGCAGCAACCGCAGGCATTTCTTCGAGTGCGCCCAGCAGGCCTTCGACAGCGCCCGCGAGGACGGCACGCCGATGGCCTTTCTGCTGCTGGACATCGACGACTTCAAGCACATCAACGACAGCTATGGTCATCAGGAAGGCGACCAGGTGTTGCAGCGCATCGCCGACAGCGGCAAGGCCGTGCTACGGCGTGGCGATCAGTTCGGGCGCATAGGGGGAGAGGAATTCGCCGCCGTGTTCCCCGGCTGCACCGCGCAGGTGGCCGAACAGATTGCCGAGCGGCTGCAGCGGGAAATACAGCGGTTGAGTTTCAGCCATGGAGAGCACACCTACGGGGTTACTGTAAGCCAAGGGCTGACCGGGCTGCAGGATGAGGATGAAACGCTCGACAACCTGTTCGCCCGGGCGGATGCGGCCATGTACCGTGCCAAGCGCCAGGGCAAGAACCAGATTGTGAAAGGCTGAAGCGGGTCACTTCGCGGCGGCGGCACTCCATTCATAATCGATCGGCCCGCTACGTGGCCCAGCCAGTATCCCCTCAGGCTCTTTCTCCAGGCCTTCCTTGAAGCCAACTTCGAGAAAATGTCGTTGCTGATCGGTGATTTCACCCGCCAGAGCAATAGCCTGGGCTGTGTAGCGCTTGATCAGTGCAGCTCTCTTGGAATCTTTCGAATAGCTCACAGGCACCTCCGAGATATGGAAAGTACGTTGCGGGCTCATTGCCGCAACGGATATCACGAGACTTCCGCCCAGATCGCGAGCGAAGCCAAGCGACTGGTACAGGGGCTCGCCCCCCGGGTCCGGCTGTTGAACCTCAATTCGCGAGTACTTGAGCATCCTTGCGTACTCTGCAACCGCCAACACCGACAGTGACGCCACCAGCCCCCTCAATGGGTTCTCCGGGCCCGGCTTGCCCTCCAGCAGGATGATCTTGATGCAGCGCCTGCTTCGCCGGGGGCTGGCATAGCAGAGCCCACAGAGCTCTCGCGCAGACCACAACGACAGGTCGAAGCCTTTGAGGTCGAAGTCCGTCCATCGCGGCACCTCCTCCCAAGGAAAGTGGTGGGTCTGCTCGCCCCAGCCCTGAAGAGCCTCGAAAGCCCTGTGACCAATAGGTTCGAAACATACCTTGTCGACGTCAAGCCCAGGCCTGGGCACAGGTTGGCTCTCGCAGAATGCTTCCTGGGCCAGCTTTCGCGCTTGCGATCGAAAGACCTGATAGCGCAGACCACGGTGTCTGTACGTACTCATCTTCAGCCGAAACCTTCCTGCCATTCCGTTGGTGGAGTGGAGGGAAAGCTACGCCTGAAGAACTTCTCTGGATACGAACTACCGTCCGCAATACCTGTAGGAATGCTCCCAAGCCTGATGCAATCCCGGCGGCGCGCTGATCAAGCCTGTGGCTCCTCATCTTCGGCCGGGCCTGCATCAGTAGCCGGCGCAATAACCGGGGCAACCTCCGGCTCGCTCGCAGCAGCTTCCGCCACCAGACGCTCAGCCTCCTCCCGCGCCAGCGCCTCCGGATCCACCTTGCGCAGCCGCGACAACTCCGGCAATCCCAGCTTGAGCAACCGCGCCGTCTTGCTGCTGGCGATCTTCTCCAGCCCCTCGCTGGGCCTGAGTCGCGACAGTTGTCCGGCCAGGTTCATCGCCAGGATTTCGCGGGAGTAGACACCGCCGCCCAACTGATACACCGCGGCGATCAGCTCGCGTAGGTCGAGCGGCAAGCGCCAGCGGGTGCGCAGGGCCGAGCCGAACGGGGCGCCGAACTCGTTGAGCGACAGCTCCACCTGGTCCTCGTCCAGCTCGCCACCGGCCAGTCGCCACTCCTGCAAGGTGCGCAGTACCGCCAGGTCGCCCAGGCAATGCAACAAACCCGCGCAGTAGCAGCGCCCTTCGTCCACTTCGAGCATGCGCGCCAGGGTGCGGGCATATTCGGCGGTGTGCAGCGACAGGTTCCAGTAATGCGCGGCATGCCGGGCCAGCAGCGGGTCGCTCAGACGCGCGCTGCGCTTGAGGGTCAGCCCGAGGATGAGGTTCATGCTCTGGGTGCTGCCGAGCTTGTTCAACGCCTGCAGCAAGGTCTGTACCGGCGCTTCGCGGTGCAGGGCGGCGCTGTTGGCGGCGGCGATCAGCACACCGGTGATCTGCGGGTCGTTGCGTAGCTCTTCCTCGAGCACCTTGAGGTTCAGCCCCTGGGGGTTGAGCGCGCGCTTGACCGCCACCTGCACGTCGGCGAACAGCGGGCCGCCGTCGGCCGTGGCGCGACGCTGCTCGAGGTAGGCCGGCAATTGCACGCCGGGCTGCAGCGGCGGCACTGGGCAGGCAATCTGCTCGCCCACTGCCAGCAGCAGGTTTTCCAGGCGCTTGCGCAGGTTGTCCAGGTCGAGCGGCTTGCTGAGGTACGCCGTGGGCTGCAGCGGCACGGCCTCGCGCACGCTGGCGCTGTCGGTGCGGTCGCTCATGAGGATAAATGGCAATCCAGGCCTGTCGCCCTTGGCGCGCACCTTGCGCAGCAGGTCTAGGCCATCGAGGCCGGCGAGTTCGCGGGCGGCGATGATCAGGTCAGGCTTGCTCGCCAGCGCGCTCAGCGCCTGCGAGCCATCGGCGCAAACCTGCAAGCGCGCATCGCAGCGCACGCTGAGCAGCATTTCGCTGAGCATGTCGCGTACCCAGGGGTCGCCCTCGGCAATCAGCACGCAAGGGGGTAGGGGGTCGGCAGCGCTCATGAGCGAGTCTCCAGAAAATGACGCGCGATCCATCGCAGCTTCCACGGATTCCTCGTACAACCTTAGCGCCTGATGACTACGAAGGGCACAAAAAAACCCGCCGAGGCGGGTTTTTTCTGCAGCGTGTCACATGTTTCAGGCCAGTTCGGCGAAGCACTCTTCGATGATGGCCAGGCCTTTGTCCAGCAGCGCATCTTCGGCGGTCAACGGCACCAGGATCCGCAGGACGTTGCCGTAAGTGCCACAGGACAGCAGGATCAGGCCCTTGTCACGTGCCTTGGCGACCACCTGAGCGACGGCGGCGGCGTTCGGGGTATGGGTACCTTTCTCGAAGACTTCCACGGCGATCATCGAGCCCAGGCCACGGACATCGCCAATGATCGGGTGCTTCTTCTGGATTTCACGCAGGCCGGCGGTCAGACGCTCGCCAACGGCCTTGCTGCGATCCAGCAGCTTCTCTTCCTCGAACACTTCGATCACCGCCAGGGCTGCGGCGCAAGCGATCGGCGAACCGGCGTAGGTGCCGCCCAGGCCACCGGGGGCGATGGCGTCCATGTACTCGGCCTTGCCGCACACACCGGCCAGCGGGAAGCCACCGGCGATGGACTTGGCGAAGGTGGTCAGGTCAGGCGCGACGCCCATCTGCTCCATGGCGAAGAAGGTGCCGGTCCGGCCAGCGCCGGTCTGCACTTCGTCGGCGATCAGCAGGATGCCGTGCTGGTCGCACAGGGCGCGCAGGCGCTGCATCAGTTCTTTCGGCGCAGGCAGGAAGCCACCTTCGCCTTGCACCGGCTCGAGGATGATCGCGGCGATGTCACGCGGCTCGGCGTCGTTCTTGAAGATACGCTCGACCGAGGCGATGGCGTCGTCGACGCTGACACCGTGCAGTTCGCTCGGGAACAGGGCGCGGAAGATGCCGCCTGGCATCAGGCCCATGCCGGCGGAGTACGGCACGACCTTGCCGGTCAGGCCCAGGGTCATCATGGTGCGGCCGTGGTAGCCGCCGGTGAAGGCGATCACGCCGGCACGGCCAGTGGCGGCACGGGCGATCTTCACGGCGTTCTCGACGGCTTCGGAGCCGGTGGTGACCAGCAGGGTCTTCTTGTCGAAGTTGCCTGGTACCAGCTTGTTGATCTTTTCGCACAGTTCGACATAAGGCTCGTAGGCCAGCACCTGGAAGCAGGTGTGGCTGACCTTGGTCAGCTGCTCTTGCACCGCGGCAACCACTTTCGGGTGCAGGTGGCCGGTGTTCAGTACGGCGATGCCACCGGCGAAGTCGATCAGTTCGCGGCCTTCAACGTCGAGCACCGTCGAGTTCTTCGCGGTATCGACGAAGATCGGGTGAATCTGGCCAACGCCACGTGGGACGGCGGCGACACGACGTTGCATCAAGGATTCGTTGGTCTTGCTCATAGTGCCCTCAATTGCGCCCATTCCAGGCGCTTTTATTCGGGGGTGGCTGGACGCATGCGCGCACAGTATTCGTTGATCGACTGCCACGAATGCCCTGGCCACCGGGTACCGCTATGTCAAAAAGGCCAGCGAGGCGTCGCTCTCGCGCCCCGCTGGCAGAGGTAAAACCGTTTACCCGGCGATCAGACGCTGATGCACAGGTATTTGATCTCGAGGTAGTCCTCGATACCGTACTTGGAACCTTCGCGGCCCAGGCCCGAGGCCTTGATACCACCGAACGGCGCGACTTCGTTGGAGATCAGGCCGGTGTTGATACCGACCATGCCGTATTCCAGGGCCTCGGCGACGCGGAACACGCGGCTCATGTCACGGGCGTAGAAGTACGAGGCCAGGCCGAATTCGGTGTCGTTGGACATGGCGATGACTTCGGCCTCGTCCTTGAAGCGGAACAGCGGCGCCAGTGGGCCGAAGGTCTCTTCTTTAGCCACCGCAGCGGTTTTCGGCACGTCGACCAGGATGGTCGGCTCGAAGAAGTTGCCTTCGATGAGCTTGCCGCCGGACAGTACCTTGGCGCCCTTGGATACCGCGTCCTCGATGTGCTCCTGGACCTTGGCGACAGCCTTGCCGTCGATCAGCGGGCCAGTGGTGGTGCCTTCTTCCAGACCGTTGCCGATCTTCAGCTTGGCCACGGCGGCCTTGAGCTTCTCGGCGAAGGCGTCGTAGACACCGTCCTGCACGTAGATACGGTTGGCGCAGACGCAGGTCTGGCCGTTGTTGCGGTACTTGGAGATGATCGCGCCCTCGACCGCCTTGTCCAGGTCGGCGTCGTCGAACACGATGAACGGCGCGTTGCCGCCCAGCTCCAGGGAAACTTTCTTGATGTCCTTGGCGCACTCTTCCATCAACTGGCGACCGATTTCGGTCGAGCCGGTGAACGACAGCTTGCGTACCAGTGAGTTGCCGGTCAGCTCGGAGCCGACTTCGCCGGCGCTGCCGGTGATGACGCTCAGCACGCCAGCCGGGATACCGGCACGGGTGGCCAGCTCGACCAGGGCCAGGGCGGAGTACGGGGTCTGCGAAGCGGGCTTGAGCACCATGGTGCAACCGGCGGCCAGGGCCGGGCCGGCTTTACGGGTGATCATCGCGGCCGGGAAGTTCCACGGGGTGATGGCGGCGGTGACACCGATCGGCTGCTTGATGACGATCAGGCGCTTGTCCGGCTGGTGGCCAGGGATGACGTCGCCATAGACGCGCTTGGCTTCCTCGGCGAACCACTCGATGAACGAGGCGGCGTAGGCGATCTCACCCTTGGCCTCGGCCAGTGGCTTGCCCTGCTCGGTGGTCATCAGGCGAGCCAGGTCGTCCTGGTGCTCGATCATCAGCTCGAACCAGCGGCGCAGCTTGCCGGCACGCTCCTTGGCAGTCAGTGCGCGCCAGGCCGGCAGCGCCTTGTCGGCGGCCTCGATGGCGCGGCGGGTCTCGGCGGCGCCCATCTTCGGCACGCTGCCGATCACTTCACCGGTGGCCGGGTTGGTCACCTTGATGGTCTGACCGCTGTCCGCATCCAGCCACTCACCATTGATGAAGGCTTGCTGGCGGAACAACTGAGCGTCTTTGAGCTGCATGTCGGCTTCCCTTAACTGCGAATTTTGATTGTTGAAAAGGCGCCCGCATACAAGGGCGGCCGTCAGGAATTCGTGCACCAGGGTGTTCGACGCCTGGGTGCCGAGCGTTTGAAATCTCAAACGGAATGCTAAGCGGGCGCTGGGGGGTTGGACAATAGGCTGTTCGAAAAAAAGAACGAGTGGTCGAGATTCAGATCAGTGGAAATGCATCGCGGGGCACCTCGCACCGGTGCGCCGATGCGAGGTGCCCCGCGATAGGGCCTTGGCAGGTTAGTCCATCAGAACGCCTTGTCGAGTTCGATCACCAGCGCCCGGTAGCCCACGCTGCCAGGCTGACGACTGTGCACTTTCAGCTCCACGGCCACCTCCTGGGTGCCGCGACGCACTTCATTGAGCACGCTGGTCGTCAGCTTCTGGGGCGTGAGGAAGTTCACCGACGCCGAATAGATGAACTGGGTATCGGTATCGGCCCGATACGCCACCACCGAGGTGATCGGGCTGTACCATTCGTCACCGCGTTCCTTGCCGTACTGCCACACCTGCTCGACCGTGCCCTTGGCCTCGTCGATCTTGTACTCCACCGCCCGGCTGTAGTTGTCCGCCAACTTGGTAGGGCCGAAGTCCCGGCCCCAGCCGTTGTCGAACACGGTCAGCGTGCCGCGTCCGGTCAGCCAGGCAGTGTGCTGGGTCCAGGACCACTCGAAGCCCTCGCCCACGGGTTTGAGCACCTTTTCCTGCAGGCGCGCCGGCCAGCCCTGGGGCGCGGCAAGAATCCACTTCACCTGCTTGTCGCGACCGATCTTTACCACGCCCTGGTGACGAGCTGAAACGATGATGCTGTCGTCATCGGCGTCGTAGTCGATGGCATTGACGTGGGCCCAGTTGCGTCCGGTACCGACGCCGGGCGTGTCGCCGAACGGCAGGTCGCCTTCGGCCAGCTCGTTGGCCAGGCGCTCGTCCTGTTTCTGCACACCGTCCGGCAGCTGGATCGCGGCCTTGCCCAGGGTTTCCAGCAACTCGCCGCGGTACGGGTCGAGGATCTGGTTCAGGTCCCAGAAGTCCAGTACGTCGCCGGCCTCGTTGACCTCGATGATATGGTCGCGGATCGAGCGCACGCGCTTGCCATCCGGGCGGCGGTAGTCGCTGGTGCCGACCCGCAACAGGTAGGTGCCGTTGGGCGTCTCGCGAATCTCGTGGGAGAAGTCGGCGAACTTGTCCGGCAGGTTGCGCTGCCAGATACGCCGGCCAAGCAGGTCGTACTTGGAGTAGGTCTGGCCCTGGCCCCAGATCAGCTTGCCGTCACGGGTCTGGTGGAAGCCCATGGTCCCGCCCAGGCCGTCGCGGTGGTTGGAATCGTGGATCTGCTCGATATCGAGGTACCAGCGCACATCGCCGTTGCTGTCGGCGATCCAGTTGTTGCCCACCGAGTCCCACTCGGCGGCGCCACCCAGGCCGTTCCACTTGAAGGCACGCCCGCCGGGGATCTCGGCCAGCAGGTGGTTGAACAGGTACAGCCGCCGCTCGAAGCCAGGCGCGACCTTGACCGGTTCGACCTCGGGCAGCGCCGCCGTCTGCTTCGCCACCACCGGCAGGCGCACTGCCGGGGCGTAGATTTCGTAACGCTCGCGGATGCGTTCGCCATCGAGCTTGTAGCTCACCTCGATCTCATTGACATGGTCGGGGTACAGGCCGAACACCGGAATGCCGCCGTAGGTCCACAGCGAGCGGTCGGACACGTCGTAGACAATATCGATACCGCGCTCGCCGCGCCCCAGCACCCGCACATGGGCGGCGCTCAGGGTGCGCCCGCCATCACGGATGATCGCGGTCAACGGCGCCAGGCGGTACGGGTTGACCACCACGTCGCCGAGCAGGGCTTGGTCGCGGTCGGGCACCTTGGCGGTGAGGCAGGCGCCCTCGGGCAAGTCATGCGGTTGGGTCTTGGCATTCATGGCAAAGCTCCTTGTGCTCAGAAGTCGTAACGGGCGGTGGCGCCCAGGGTGCGCGGAGTACCCAGCACCCCGGCGTAACCGCCGTTGGCGGAGTTCCACAGGCTGGTGAAGTAGGTCTTGTCGCCGGCGTTTTTCACCCACAGCGACAGGTCGAGCACGCCGTCGCCCTGGTCCAGGCGCACGCCGGTGGACAGGTTGACGATGGCGTAGCTGGGGATCTGCCCGTAATCGGAGTCGTCGATGGTGCCCACGGCCTTGGAACGGAAGGCGTAACTGGCGGTGACATAGGGCTCGATACGCTCGGTCAGCTGCCACTTGTACTGGCCGTTGAGGTTGGCGATGTACTTGGAGGCACCCACCACCTGGTGACCTGACAGGTCGCAGGTGGCGGCGGCATTGGCCAGGCTGATTTCCGGCGGGCACGGCGCGTCGTCGTACTCGGTGTAGCGCACGTCGTTCCACGAACCGTTGAAGTTCAGGGTCAGCCCGCGCAACGGCGCTGCCGTGGCCTCGAACTCCAGGCCGCGGGAGCGCACGCTGCCGGCGTTGGCCAGATACTGCACGCGGTTGACCTGGTCGTAGACGTTGGCCTGGTAGCCGTGGACCTCGGTCCAGAACAGGTTGCTGTTCAGTTGCAGGCGGTTGTCGAACCAGCTGCTCTTGATGCCGAGTTCGGCGTTGTTGGCGCGCTCGGTGCCCACCAGCAACGAATCGGTGCCCAGCCGTGGCGCGGCGCCGACGGTCAGGTTGACGCCACCGGACTTCTCGCCGTGGGACAAGCTGGCATAACCGAGCAGGTCATCGCTGAAGCGGTAGCTCAGGCTGAGCAGCCCGGATGGCGCGAAGCTGTACTGGTTGAGGTCGCCCGAATCGTAGGCGCCCACCCGGCCCTGGCGAGCCGCGGCCGCCGCACCGGTAACGGCCGCGCCGCCGGACGGTGCGTCGCGGGTCACCCAGGCGCTTTTCTCTTCATAGGTGCCGCGCACCCCGGCGGTGAAATCCAGGCGCTCGGTAAGGTGCCAGGTGCCCTGGGCGAACAACGCGTAGCTGTCGGTATCGATATGGCCGTTGCCGATTGTGGTGACGTTGGCCAGGGCGCCAGCCGGGGTCAGGTTCCAGATGTCGGCCTGCGGTCCGTTGTAGGTAAACGATTTGTTGTCCAGGTCCTGCTTGAAGTAGTAGGCCCCGAGTACATAGTCGAAGAAGCCGCCGGTGGGCGAAGCCAGGCGGATTTCCTGGGAGTACTGCTTGTCACGGACTGAAACCCCGGCGCTGTGGAACACCGGCACGTTGAGGCCATCGTCGTTGCGCGGCGTGAAGTCCCACCAGCGGTAGGCGGTGATCGAGGTGAGAGTGAAGTCGTTGGGCAGGGTCCAGTTGGCTTCCACCGAAGTACCGCCCTGGAACACCTTGACCATCTGGTCGGCGTCGAAGTTGACCTTGCGATCCTTGCCCGACACCAGGGTGGCGCCGGCCTGGGCGGCCAGGCTCTCGTAACGGTTCACGCCGTTGATGGTCGGCCCGGTGCTGTACAGGCTGAGGATGCCGTTGTCGGAGTTTTCTTCGTTGTATTCGCCGATCCAGCGCAGATTGAAGGTTTCGCTGGGCTTGAACAGCAACTGGGTGCGGAAGCCCTGGCGCTTGCCACCGTTGAGATCGTGGCCGTTGTAGACGTTCTTCACATAGCCGTCGTCCTCGGTGTGATAAGCGCTGATGCGCCCGGCGAGGGTGTCGGTCAAAGGGCCGGAGAAACTGCCCTGGGTCTGCCAGTAGCCATCCTCGCCCAGCGATGACTGCACGCTGCCCTCCTGGTGGAAGGTTGGCTTGCGCGTGGTGATGTTGAGCACCCCGGCAGTGGTGTTCTTGCCGAACAACGTCCCCTGCGGGCCGCGCAGCACTTCCAACTGTTCGACATCGAGCAGGTCGAACACCGCCATGCCCGGGCGGCCGAGGTAGACGTTGTCGAGGTAGATCCCGACGCTGCCTTCCAGGCCATCGCTGGCGGGGTTGTTGCCCAGGCCGCGGATGGAGATGCTCGACTGGCGGGCGTGCACATAGGCGACGTTGGTGCTCGGCACCAGTTGCTGCAAATCCTGCACGCGGTAGATGCGCTGGGTCTCGAGGGTTTCGCTGCCCAGCACGCTGATCGGCGTGGGCACGCTCTGCGCGGTCTCTTCGCGTCGCCGGGCATTGACGGTGACCGTGCCGAGCTGGGCTTCCTGCGTCACGGCTGGGGCGGCGTTGGGCTCATCGGCAAAGCTGCTGCCGGAAGCGGCCAGCAGCACTCCAGCCGCCAGGGGTTGCAGGGCGAACAACGAGGCGCGCGCGGGCCAACGGGAAAGTCGGGACATGCAGATGCTCCTTGAGGCAAGGGCCCAGGCGAGCATTTCCGTTGGCGGAACCGAATCGCGGTCAGGCTGGCTTATATTCTTTTAAGAGATATAAATATTTGTAATTCATATTTTGTGGAATAAGAGACTCCCTTTATAAGGTTCCCAACCCTTCCCAGCAATTGCATTCCACCGAAAGTTTCCATGTAGAAAATGCATATCGACCTGCGCCAGCTCCGCCACTTCATCGCCCTTGTCGAGCACCGCAGCTTCGTCGCCGCGGCGGCTGCGGTGAACCTTTCGCAATCGGCTTTCAGCCGCAGCATCCAGACGCTGGAGCACAACGTCGGCTGCCGCCTGGTCGACCGCGCCAGCAAGGAACTGGCGCCGACCCGCCAGGGCCTGCTGGTGCTGGAGCATTCGCGGCGCCTGGTGCATGGGGCGCACAATCTGGTCAACGAGATCAACCAGTTCAACGGCGCCACCACCGGCGTGGTGCGCTTTGGCTCGGGGCCGGCGCCCGCCGGTGGGCTGGTGCCGCGGGCGGTTGCACGCTTCGTCGCCGAGTACCCGGCAGCGCGCACCTGCTTCCAGGTGGACAATTGGCAGGCCTTGAACCGCCGGCTGATCGCCGAGGAGATCGAGTTCTTCGTCGCCGACACCCGCCAGTTCGAAGCCGACCCGGATTACCAGGTGCACAAGCTCACGCCACAACGCTGGCATTTCTGTTGCCGCGCCGGGCATCCGCTGACCGAGCGTGGCGAAGTACGGGCGCAGGACCTGTTCGACTATCCGCTGGCGACCACCTTCCGCCCGCCGAACATCCGCAAGATCCTCAGCGACCTCAGTGGGCGCCAGGACTTCCTGCCCAGCGTGGAATGCGAGCATGGCTATGCGCTGCTCAATGTGGTGCTGCACTCGGACACCATCGGCATTGCCTGCGGCGCAAACCTGCGGCCGTATGAAGGGCTGGTGGCGCTCAAGTTGGCGGACCTAGCGGCGGAACAGGAGGAGGCGTTCTACACCCGCTATGGGGTGGTGAGCCGGGTGGGGTATGGCTTGTCGGCGCTGGCGCAGGGATTGGTGAGGCAGTTGCTGACCTGTGACGCCGAGTTGTAGCGAACAGGGGCCGCTTTGCGGCCCCAGCGATCTCAGCCCTTGCGCGTGGTCCGGCTCACTTGCCCATCCACCCCCACCGGCACCTCGCCAGCCAGGGTAACGCGGCGCACGATGCGCGGCTGCGCACCGTAGTCATCCACCGCATAGTGCTGCGTTGCGCGGTTGTCCCAGATCGCCACGTCCCCGGCCTGCCAGCGCCAGCGCACGGTGTTTTCCAGGCGTGTCACATGCCCCTGCAGTACCGCGAACAGATGCTGCGAGTCGGCCAGCGAATAGCCCTTGATGCGTTTGACGAAATGCCCCAGTTGCAGCACGCGCTCGCCACTGACCGGATGCACGCGCACCACCGGGTGCTCGGTCTCGTACACCGTCGAAGTGAACACCTTGCGGTAGCGCTCCAGCTTGGCCGGATCGACATCCGGTTTCACGCTGGCGTAGTCGTACTCGTTGCTGTGCACCGCCCACAGCTGGTCGGCCAGGGTACGCAGCGGTTCGGGCAGCTCCTGGTAGGCCGCGGCGGTGTTGGCCCACACCGTGTCGCCACCGGAGGCCGGGGCCACCACGCTGCGCAGGATCGAAGCCTTGGGGTAGGCATCGACGAAGGTCACGTCGGTGTGCCAGGAGTTGGCCCGCTGCCCCTCGGCGCCATCGAGCTGGAGCAGGTAGCTGGTGCCGTCGACCACGGGCACCGTGGGGTGGGCGATGGGGTCGCCGAGCCGCTGGGCGAAGGCTTCCTGGCCGACGTCGTCCAGATGCTCCTGGCCTCGGAAGAAGATCACCTTGTACTGCACCAGCGCCGCCTGGATGGCATCGACGGTTGCCGGGTCGAGGTCGGCGGACAGCTTGATGCCGCGAATCTCGGCGCCAATGCGCCCGGCAACGGGGTGGATGTCGAGTTCGAGGGGTTGCGGCGCGGTGGCCAGTGCAGCGTTGCTCATGGTCGTGCTCCTCAGGGTTGTTGTCGGGTCAGCGGGCGGCCTGGACGGCTTGGTCCTGTTGCAGGGCGTGATCGATGAAGCGTGGCTCGACCCAGTCGGCCACCTGGAAGCCGCGGCGGATCAGGCGCTCCTTGGCGGCCAGGTCGACGCCCTGTTGCAGCAGGGCGACGAAGCCAGCGTCCAGGCGTGGATCGAAGTACTCGGCAAGGTTTTCCTCGGCCAGGTCGTCGCGCAGGATCGACTTCGGCCAGTTGGCGGTATTGGCCACGAGGTCCACATAGGCCTCGCGGTTACGCTCGTCGCGCAGCCACTTCGCCGCCTGTTCCTGGGCATTGACCAGGCGCTGCACCAGGTCGGGGTGCTGGCGAATGAACGCGCCGGTGCCCAGCAGCACCGCCTGAGTACTGCCGGCCCCTTGCAGGTTGCGTGAGTTGACCGGCAACTCGACCAAGCCCCGCTCGCGCAGCGACAGCAGGTTGGACAGGCCCCAGGTGGCGTCGATCTGCTTGGCGGCCAGGGCGGCATTGGCGGCGTTGAAGTCGAGGTTGATCACTTTCAGTTCACGCTCGGACAGCCCCTGGCTGGCCAGGGCACTGGCAAACGACAGCTGGTTGGCGGTGCCGCGGAACACTGCCACGCGCTTGCCCTTGAGATCCTGCAGGCTGTGGATGCCCGAGCCCGGGACTACGCCGAGGTAGCTCTTCACACCGCGCACCCCTGCCGACAGCACGCGGGTGTCGAGGCCGCTGGCCTTGCCGATGATCGCGGCCAGGTCGCCCAGGTAGGCGAAGTCTGCCTGGCCGTTGGCCAGGGCCTCGTTGACCACGGGGCCTGCGCCCTTGAAGAAGCGCCAGTCGATGCGGATGCCGTCCTTGGCAAACTCTTTCTCCAGCAGTTGCTGGTCGCGCAGCACATCCACCACGCCGCCGGCGCTGGGCTTGCTGCCGGCGCTGAGGTCGGGCACGGCGATACGGATCACATCCGGCTGGGCGGCATGCGCTGCCACGGGCACGGCACTCAACAAGGCGGCGAGCAACGGGCTGAGCAGGTGGCGGAAGGTGGTTTTCATGGCAAGGCTCCTTGGCAGGCTGCCACCGGCGATGGCCGGCGCTATGGGCCAGAAGCTAGGCAGGTCCGGTTAGAACCTACAAAGATCAAAACTTCATTTTTTAGTAACCAGAAGACATAACCCAGGCGCCATGCGGGCCTGCGACGAGCTTGCAGGAAACGCATGGAAAATATGAGGAAAACGCAACGGGACGGGGCTTTCGCATGCACCGGCCGCATGCTCTTATCTCTTGAATGCAATTTATGTGAATTTTTAATTCCATAAATGAATAAACAAGGAACGGTTTGGGAGATGCCCCGATGAGCGAAGTCTTGAGCGCAAGTCCGCGGCGCCTGTGGGGGCCGCTACGCGGCCCTTTCGCGACACAAGGCCGCTCCTACCTGCCGTGGATCGTGCCGTTGTCGGTGGCGGCCTTGTGGGTCGTCGCCAGCCGTGAGCATTGGATGAGCGAACAGATCCTGCCCGCCCCCGCGCTGGTCTGGCAGAGTGCGCTGGAGTTCGGCTCCGGCGAACTCTGGGGTCACCTGTGGATAAGTCTGCAGCGCCTGATCTGGGGGCTGCTGGCAGGAATCGCCAGCGGCCTGCTGCTGGGCACCTGGCTGGGCGGGTCGCGACGGGCGCAGACTCTGGTGCTGCCCACCTTCGTTGCCCTGGCGCAAATCCCAACCCTGGCCTGGATCCCGCTGTTCATGCTGTTCTTCGGCATCGGCGAGCCACTTAAGCTGGTGGTGCTGGTCAAGGCGGTGGTGGTGCCGGTAACGCTACATACCCTGGTCGGGGTGCGCGACGCCCAGCCCAAGCTGCGCGAGGCCGCCGCTGTCCTGCGCCTGCGCCCTCACCTGCTGTTCCTGCGCCTGTTGCTGCCTGCCGCGCTACCGGCGTTTCTCGCCGGTGTGCGGCTGGCCCTGGCCACTGGCTGGACCTCGCTGCTGGCTGTGGAACTGCTGGCCTCCAGCGAAGGCATCGGCTACCTGATGGTCTGGGGGCGGCAGTTGTTCATGCTCGACCTGGTGTTCCTCTGCATCCTGCTGATCGGCCTGGTCGGCGCACTGATGGAGCGCGGCTTCTCGCGCCTGGAACGCAGCCTGTTGCACTGGCCGCAACCGGCCACTGGCGAGCAGTTGCGCGGCCAGGTGCCACGCGGCTGGCAAAGCCTGCTGCTGCCTGCGGGGCTGTTGCTGCTGTGGCAGGCCGCCAATAGCCTTGGCTGGGTCGATGCCAACATCCTCTCTTCTCCGCTGGATGTGCTGCGCAGCCTGTACGCAGGCCTGCTCGACGGTTCGTTACCCGAGGCCCTGCGTTTGAGCCTGCAACGCACCCTGGCCGGTCTGTTGATCGGCGGTGGCGCGGGGTTCGCCTTGGGCCTGCTGCTGGGCCTGTCAGCCAACGCCGAGCGCCTGCTCGGCCCAAGCCTGTCGGCGTTGCGCCAGGTGGCGCTGTTCGCCTGGGTGCCGCTGCTGACCGCCTGGTTCGGCCTGGGTGAAAGCGCCAAGCTGGTGTTCGTCGCACTGGCGGCGTTCTTCCCGATGCTGATCGCCACCCAACGCGGCATCGCCAGCCTTGCGCCACAGCTGGGCGAGGCGGCGCAGGCCCTGCGCCTGGACCTGGTGCACCGGCTGCGTCTGCTGGTGCTGCCCGGCGCCGCGCCGGCGATCTTCGCCGGGCTGCGCCTGGCGCTGATCTACGCCTGGCTCGGCACCATCGGCGCCGAGTACTTCATGCCCTCGGACGGCGGCATCGCCAGCCTGATGATCGGCGCCCAGCAATTGTTCCGCATGGACCAGGTAATGGCCGCCATGGTCCTGATCGGCCTGGTCGGCGCCTTGCTCGGCCACCTCGGGCAATCCCTAGAATCGCGCGCCACGCGCTGGAGAACCGCATGAACGCCTTCATCACCCCGGCCCTGCACGCGGCCAACCAGGCCGACGTCACACCACCGCTGGTCAGTTTCGAACGGGTCGGCAAGACCTTCAGTGTAGACGGCCAGCCGTTCGAGGCCATTCGCGACTTCGACCTGTCGATCAACGAGGGCGAGTTCATCGCCATCGTCGGCTCATCCGGCTGCGGCAAGTCCACCCTGCTGCGCCTGCTGGTGGGGCTGGACACCGACTACAGCGGCAGTATCCAGGTCGATGGACAGCCCGTGCGCGGCATTGGCGGCGAGCGCGGCATCGTGTTCCAGGAGCACCGTCTGTTCCCCTGGCTGAACGTGGAACAGAACATCGGCCTGGGCCTGGTGAACGAGCACCTGACCCAGGGCGAGCGCGCCCGGCGCGTGCATGAGTTCGTGCAGTTGGTGGGCCTGGTCGGTTTCGAGTCGGCCTATCCACACCAGCTGTCTGGCGGCATGGCGCAACGGGTAGCGATCGCCCGGGGGCTTGTGGCCAGCCCGCGGATCCTGCTGCTGGACGAGCCGTTTGGCGCGCTCGACGCCCTGACCCGCCAGCAGTTGCAGGATGAGCTGCTGGCCATTCGCAAGCGCTCGGGTATTACCATCCTGCTGGTCACCCACGACGCCGAGGAGGCGACCTACCTGGCCGACCGGGTAGTGGTGCTGGAGCCGCGACCGGGACGAATCAAGGCGGTGGTGGAGATCGCGTTGCCACATCCGCGCCAACGCACCGGGGTGGCCCTGCATGGGTTGCGCGAGAAAGTGCTGCACCAGATCACCGGCGCCGAGGGTTACTTGAAGCCCAGCGTGCAGCGCGTGGAGGGCTTGCGACCGGAACTGATCGCCCTGTGACCAGGCGGCCCGCGCCCCGGGGAAAAACATCCGCAGATCAAGACCATGGACGCCACCGATACACATGGGTATCATGCGGCCCGTTGCACTCGTAGCTCAGCTGGATAGAGTACTGCCCTCCGAAGGCAGGGGTCGTGGGTTCGAATCCCGCCGAGTGCGCCATCTTCAAAAAGCCCTGGGGCATTGCCCCGGGGCTTTTTCGTTTGTGCGTGACTGCACAGTGCCACCTCTCCCGCGAGAGGGGTCATTGGTGTTAGCGTGGGCACTTCCCGTTTGCGTAAACGGGCACCTTCCCCCACTTGCAAAGGAATGCGCACGCCCATGCCATTTACCAAGCTTTCCGCCGCCTCCGTGCTGCTGGCCAGCGCGGCCATGTTCGCGATCCCGGCCCAGGCCAACCTCACCCAGCAACAGTCCGCCGCCATCGTCAAGGCCTACGACGGCAGCAACCCGGCCGACTTCAAGCAGTTCCTCGGCAAGCTGGCCGGCAGCGACCTGGCCAAGGCCGACAAACTCGACGCGACCCTCAAGGCCTACCTGGCCGGCAAGTCGCTGACCGCCGAGCAGCAGGACGAGATCAACCGCCTGCTGGGCCTGTACACCCGTATCAAGTACGCCAAGGCCGCCACCGAGACCCTGCGCGAACTGGTGGCGATCCCTACCGTGCGCAAGGAGGGCGTGCCGCAGCACGAGAACCCGGAATTCCACAAGATCGCCGACAAGATCAAGGCCCTGGCCGAGGGCTTCGGCTTGCAGTTCCGCAACATCGACAACCGCGTCTACGAAATCACCCTGGGCGAAGGCAAGGAAGTGATCGGCATCCATGCCCACGCCGACGTGGTACCGGTCAATCCGGACAACTGGAAGCTCAAGGACGGCACCAAGCTGGACCCGTTCAAGGTCACCCTGGTAGGCGATCGCATGTACGGCCGCGGCACCGAGGACGACAAGAACGGCATCGTCGTCGCGCTGTACGCGCTGAAAGTGGCCAAGGACGAGAAGCTGCCCCTGGCCCGCCAGTTCAAGCTGCTGGTGGACACCACCGAGGAAACCACCGGCGACGCCATTCCTTACTACTTCGAACGCAACGCCACCCCCGACTACAACCTGGCGCTGGACGGCGGCTACCCGGTGGTGATCGCCGAGAAGGGCTACGGCACCGTGATGGCCACCTTCACCAAACGCGCAGGCACAGGCAAAGGTGCCGAGGTGGTGGGCCTGACCGGTGGCCTGGCCACCAACCAGATCCCCGGCAGCTCGGTGGCGACCTTGCTTGGCGACAAACCGGCAGACCTGGCCAAGGCCCTGGAAAAGGCCGGCGCCGAGTACGTCAAGCAGCACGGTGGCGACTTCAGCATCGACGCCAAGGCCGATGGCAAGCAGGTGCTGCTGACCGTCACCGGCGTGTCGGCGCACTCCTCCGAGCCGGAGTCCGGGGTCAACCCGGTGGCGCGCATGCTCGATTTCCTCAATGGCGTGCAAAAGCAGGTACCGCTCAAGCACAACCACATCACCGACGCGGCCCGCTACGCGGCCGACAACTGGGGGCTGGACTACCTGGGCAACACCCTTGGCGTCGGCTTCAAGGACGACTTCATGGGCCCGCTGACCACCTCGCTGACCTTTGTCGGCCTGGATGACAAGGCCCTCAAGCTGGCGGTGAACCTGCGCATTCCCAAGGGCAAGCCGTTGGAAACCCTCAAGACCGAGATCTCCGACAAGCTCGGTGCCTGGGCGCGCAACAGCCACACTTCGGTGGCCTTCGACTACAGCCTCGACGAGCCGATGTACCGCAACCCGGAAGGCGAGTGGGTCAAGGCGCTGTTGGCGGTGGCTAGCGAGAACCTGGGCATGAAGCACGAGTTCGGCACCTCCGCCGGCGCCACCTCGGTGCATGACCTGCCCAATGGCGTGCAGTTCGGCCTGGCCATGCCGGATGTGAAGTACACCGGGCACAACGACAACGAGTTCAAGACCGTGGAGCAGTTCATGCTCGACCTGCAGGTGGTCAGCGAGATGGTCGCGCGCCTCGGGCAGATGCCGAAACTCTGAGATCCGGGGGCCGCTTGACGGCCCCTCACCCCATGACGTTTTTCAATCACCTCGATGCCGTTTCCGGCATTGCCGTGCAGAGCGCCGTGCCGGATGCTTTATTTACTCCGACACGTCGCGTTTCCATTCACCGAGGCCCGTATGAAGAACGTCGAACAAATCCTCAAAGCCAAAGCCCAGCATCAGACCGTCTACACCATCAGCCCTGACGACTCGGTGCTCGATGCCCTGAAGCTGCTGGCAGAGAAGAACGTCGGCGCGCTGCCGGTGGTGGAGAACGACCAGGTGGTGGGCATCGTCAGCGAACGCGACTACGCCCGCAAGCTGGTGCTCAAGGGTCGCTCCTCGGCAGCCACGCCAGTGCGCGAGATCATGAGCTCGCCGGTGGTCACCGTGGAGCCCAAGCACAACCTCGAGTACTGCATGAACCTGATGACCAATCGCCACCTGCGCCACCTGCCTGTGGTGGACAACGGCAAACTGCTCGGGCTGTTGTCGATCGGCGACCTGGTCAAGGAAACCATCGCCGAACAAGCCAACCTGATCCTGCAATTGGAGCAGTACATTCGTGGCGAATGACCCTGCTCAGTGATAGGCGCGCTCCAGCTCGTCCAGCTGATGGTCGAAGCTGCGCAGGCGCGCCGACCAGGTGTACACCAGCACTTCCAGGTCGCGATTGAGCACGGCGGTATTGCCGCCGTCGCGCGCGGGTGCATCGCACAGGTCGAGCTGATAGCGTTCACGGGCCATGGCCGTGGCCACGCTGGACAGGTCGCGGGCGTTGGCCAGCCAGTGATGATGGTGGTCATGGATTTCCCGGTCGAGCTCACGGCACTGGCGCTTGAGGGCATCGAGGCTCTGCTCCAGGGGCGTGCCCTTGAGTTCGCCCATGACCTCTTCGAAGGTGCGCCCGGAGTGCCAGTAGCTGCCCCAGAAGTAGCGATCGAACACCGTTTCGACCCGGCGCAAGGCAACCTTGGTGTTCCAGATGGTCAGCAACGTTCGCCCCTGGGCCACTTCCCGCCGGTTCAGGTGCAACTGCTGCCAGGCGATCCAAACCAGGCCGCAGAGCGCCACCGCCCCGGTCACGGCGGCGGCGGCATAGAGAAACTGCACGGCATGATTCATCGTGTGGGTGTGCCGGATACCGTAGAAGTAGCCGGCGCTCAGGGTGCCCAGGATCGTCACGGTGCACCAGAAGCCTGGTGCGTAGGGATCTTTCATTGCGCCATCCCCTGTTGTTTTCCCTGAGCATAGCAACGGCCCGATCACCCATCAGGTGCCGCTCGGCGCTTTATTTGCGGGGGCGACGCAAGGCTTCGTTGAGTTGGTCGAACAGCTCCGCCCAATCGGCATCCTCATTGATGCTGTCTCTGAGGAAGGCGCGTTGGGCGTCGTTCCAGAACGGCGCATCCACCAGTTTCACATCTCCCTTGAGCGGGGAATGGCTGGTGATGAACTGGTCGATGCCCTGGGCATCATCGGCCAGGCCCAGTTGCTTGAACAGCTCGGAAAACTTGTGGATCGGCGCTTCCATGATTCACTCCTTTGGCCAGGCCAGTCGTCCACGACGCCAGCCCGGCATGGGTTGCGAGCATCAGCTCAATTCGCGCACTTCGGCGTGCGGCACCAGCTTCAAGTATTGCTCCATGCTCATGTGGATAAGGTGATCGTGGTCACCTGCCTCGAAATAGACATCGCCCTGGCGGGTAAGACTCCGGTCGAGCAGCATCGGAATATCATAGGCGCTGCCCAGCGCCGGGACAGCCCCGCGCTCGCAATCGCCGAACAGGCTTGGCAGGTTGCTCTCGCGGGTCAGTTGCCAGGCACCGGTCATGCGCACCTCGGTCATGTCCAGGTGCCGGTTTGCCGGCAGCACAGCCATGATGTAGTTGCCATGGCGGTCGTCGAGCATCACTGACTTGGCGACCCGCTCGGCGGGTACCCCGGCCGTGCGCGCCGACTCCAGGCTGGTGGCCGAATGGGGATGGGGAATGATGTCGTAGTCGCAGTTGGCCTGGTCCAGGCGCTGCTGCAGGGTCTTGGCCATACGCATGTTGCACCTCCGGTTTAGCCCCCACCCTGAAGTTTAGGCCGTGCCCCGGCAGGCACGGCTAAACTTCAGGAACAGGTCCGCACGAGGTGACGACAGGTGATCGCTCACGGCTGGCGTGTGTTGCTGTTGCTGTTGCTGCTGATGCTTGGCCTGGCGCCGGGCGGGCAGGCCGCGCCCGCCGGCAGCGTCTGGCTGCTCAGTGTCGACGACGCCATCGGCCCGGCCAGCGCCGACTACCTGCTGCGCGGCCTGGAGCAGGCACGCGAGCAGCAGGCGCAACTGGTGGTGATCCGCCTCGACACCCCCGGCGGGCTGGACAGCGCCATGCGCCAGATCATCAAGGCCATCCTCGCCAGCCCCGTGCCGGTGGCCACCTACGTCGCCCCGGGTGGCGCCAGGGCGGCTAGCGCTGGCACCTACATACTCTATGCCAGTCACGTCGCGGCCATGGCACCGGGGACCAACCTCGGCGCCGCGACGCCAGTCCAGATCGGCGCCCCCGGCAAAGATGACCAACCCGCCACGAACAGCGAAGAAGGCACGCTGGCACGTAAACAGGTCAATGACGCCGCCGCCTACATCCGCGGCCTGGCCCAGCTGCGCGGGCGCAACGCCGACTGGGCGGAGAAGGCCGTGCGCGAGGCCGTCAGCCTGTCAGCCAGCGAAGCCCAGCGGTTACAGGTAATCGACCTGGTCGCCGCTGACCTTCCCGACCTGCTGCGCCAGGTCGATGGCAAGTCACTGCTCGTCGCGGGCCAGCCCGTGCAACTGCGCACCCATGCGGCCAGCGTGACCGAACACCTGCCAGACTGGCGCACCCGCCTGCTCGCAGTGATCACCAACCCCAGCGTGGCGCTGATCCTGATCATGATCGGCGTGTACGGCCTGTTGTTCGAATTCATGAACCCGGGCTCCGGGGTCGGCGGCGTGGTCGGTGGCATCTGCCTGCTGCTGGCGCTGTATGCCCTGCAACTGTTGCCGGTGAGCCATGCCGGGGTGGCGTTGATCCTGCTCGGGGTGGCGTTCATGGTCGCCGAGGCGTTCCTGCCCAGCTTCGGCGTGGTCGGCTTCGGCGGTATCGTCGCCTTCGTCGTCGGGGCGGTGATCCTGATGGACACCGACGCCCCCGGCTTCGGCATTCCGCTGGCGCTGATCATCAGCCTGGCGGTGCTCTCGGCGCTGTTGCTCGGCGGCGTGCTGGGCATGGCACTGAAGGCGCGGCGGCGCGCCTTGGTCAGCGGTGATGCCGGATTGCTGGGCAGCCTGGTCACGGTGACGCAGGTGCGCACCGACAACCCGTTCTGCGGCTCGGTACAGGCCCAGGGCGAACAATGGCAGGTGCAGTGCGCGACACCGCTGCAACCTGGCCAGCACGTGCGGGTGACGGCCCGTCATGGCGTGACCCTGGAGGTCAGCGCCACTGCGCCCACGGCGCAAGGAGAATAGACGATGTTCATGCAATTCGGTTTCAGCGCCGTGCTGGTGCTGCTGGCCATACTGCTGCTCTCGGCGCTGCGCATCCTGCGCGAGTACGAGCGCGGCGTGGTGTTCCAGCTCGGGCGCTTCTGGCAGGTCAAGGGCCCGGGGCTGATCATCCTGATCCCCGGCATCCAGCAGATGGTCCGTGTCGACCTGCGCACCGTGGTGCTCGATGTGCCGCCCCAGGACGTGATCACCCGCGACAACGTCTCGGTCAAGGTCAACGCGGTGCTGTACTTTCGCGTGCTCGACCCACAGAAGGCCATCATCCAGGTCGAGGACTTCCTCACTGCCACCAGCCAGCTGGCCCAGACCACCCTGCGCGCCGTGCTCGGCAAGCACGAGCTGGACGAACTGCTGGCCGAGCGCGAGCAGTTGAACATGGACATTCGTGAAGTGCTGGATGCGCAGACTGACGCCTGGGGCATCAAGGTGGCCAACGTCGAGATCAAGCATGTCGACCTCAACGAGTCGATGGTCCGCGCCATCGCCCGCCAGGCCGAGGCCGAGCGCGAACGGCGGGCCAAGGTGATCCATGCCGAGGGCGAGTTGCAGGCCTCGGAAAAGCTGATGCAGGCCGCGCAGATGCTGGGCAAGGAACCTGGAGCGATGCAACTGCGCTACATGCAGACGCTGGGCAGTATCGCCGGGGACAAGAGCTCGACCATCGTCTTCCCGTTGCCGCTGGACCTGCTCAGGGGGTTGGTGGACAAACAACGTTGAGGCCACACGATCCCCTGTAGGAGCCAGCTTGCTGGCGAACAGGGCCATTCGCCAGCAAGCTGGCTCCTACAGGAGGAACAGTATGAAGTTCAGATCGGTGCCCGACGCAGGGTGGCCAGGAAGGTCGCGGCACCGATGAACAGCCCGGCAAAGGTGCGGTTCAAGCGCTTCTGCTGCTTCGGCGTACGCAACAGGCGCAGCACCCGCGAAGCCAGGCCGGTGTAACCCGCCATCACCAGCATGTCGACGCTGATCATGGTCACGGTGATCGCCACGTACTGGGGCAGCAACGCCTGGTGCGGGTTGATGAACTGCGGCAGCACCGCAAGCATGAACACCAGCGCCTTGGGGTTGCTGACGTTGACCAGGAAACCACGGAACACCAGGCTCAGCGGCTTGCCGATCGGCCGCACGCCGGACTCGTCGCTCATGTCCATCGGCAGCGCGCGCCACTGTTTGTAGGCGAGGTAGACCAGGTAGGCAACGCCGAACCACTTGATGACCTGGAAGGCCGTGGCCGAGGCGGCGAGGATAGCGCCCACACCGGCGGCAATGATGGCGATCTGCACGATCAGGCCTAGCTGCAGGCCCAGGGCGTTCCAGTAGCCACGCCAAAAACCGTACTGCAGCCCACTGGACATCGAGGCGATTGCCCCGGCGCCCGGCGACAGGCTGATCACCCAGCACGCGGCAAAGAACGCCAACCACGTTTCCATCGACATCGCACACCTCGCTCGAACAACTTTTGCAAAACGTTAAGCTACGGCGATGGCGAAAAAATAACCAGCGGTTTTTGCGCTTGCAACGATCAGTCGTCGAGGGCCGGTGAGTCCTGCAGCATGACCGCCGCCTCGGCCCCACGCCAGCGGCGCACGGCCTTCTGGAAGAACTGGCTGTTGGGCACCTGCACCAGCGCGCCACCGGCCTCTGGTGTTTCCATCAGCGTGGTGTACAGCAGGTTGATGGCGATCACCCGGCCCTTCACCCCCGGCTTGTCGAGGGTATCGACCAGCTCGACCACATCGCCGATACGAAACGGCCCGACGGTGAAGATCAACACCGCGCACAGCAGGTTGGACAGCACGCTCCAGATAGCGAAGAACGCCACCGCCGCCACCGCGACGAAACCCGACAGCGCGGTCCACAGCACCGTGGCCGAGACGCCCAGGCGCTCGAGCACGAACAGCAGCGCGCTGCCCATGATCAGCCAGCGCAGGGCGCCGCGCACCGGCACCATCAGCTCGTGCGGCAACGGGTAGCGTTCGCCCAGGCTTCTCAACCCGCGAGCGACCATGCGCTGCAGGACGAACGCTGCGATCAGGATCAGCAGAATCTGCAACCCCAGCCACATCGAGTCCATCCATTGCCCCGGCAACAGCGAGCGCAGCTCCTCCATCAGGACAGCGCCTCGAGTTCGGCCTGCATGCTTTCCAGCGTTTCCAAGGCTTCCATCCAGGCTTCCTCAAGCTCGCCTTCGCGTTGCTTGAGCTTGGTCTGGCGGGCCAGCAGGTCGCGCAGCTCATCCTTGCGCGAGGCCTCGTACAACCCGCTGTCGCCAAGGGCGGTCTCGATCTCGGCCAGTTGCTGGTGCACTTGGTTGAGCTCGGCCTCGAGTTTGTCGGCGGCCTTCTTGTGCGGCGCCAACTGCTGACGCAGGGCGGCGGCGGCCTGGCGCTGGGCTTTCTTGTCGGTTTTGTCCGGGTTGACCGAAGTAGTGCTGACCGGCGCGTTGCGCTGACGGTACTCGATCAGCCAGCGGCTGTAATCGTCGAGGTCGCCGTCGAAGGTGTCGACCTTACCCTCGGCCACCAGCAGGAAATCGTCGGTGGTGCTCTTGAGCAGGTGACGGTCGTGGGACACCACCACCACTGCACCGGCGAACTCCTGCAGGGCCATGGTCAACGCCAGGCGCATCTCCAGATCGAGGTGGTTGGTCGGCTCGTCCAGCAGCAGCAGGTTAGGCCGTTCCCAGGCAATCAACGCCAGGGCCAGGCGAGCCTTTTCGCCGCCAGAGAAGTTGACCACCGGCTCGTCGACGCGATTACCGTGGAAGTCGAAGCCACCAAGGAAGTCACGCAGGGTCTGTTCTCGCTCGCTCTGCGCGATGCGCTGCAAGTGCAGCAGCGGGCTGGCCTTGTCGTCCAGCGAATCGAGCTGGTGCTGGGCGAAGTAGCCGACGGCGAGGTTCTCGCCGCGCACCAGGCGCCCGGACAGCGGCTGCAACTCGCCGGCGAGGTTCTTGATCAGGGTCGACTTGCCCGCGCCGTTGGGGCCGAGCAGGCCGATGCGCGCACCGGGCGCCAGTTGCAGCTTGACCTTCTCGAGGATCGCCTTGTCGCCGTAACCCAGGCGGCCTTCGGCGAGATCGAGCAGCGGGCTGGAGATTTTCTCCGACTCGCGGAAGACGAAGTCGAATGGCGAGTCGACATGGGCCGCCGATAGCTCCTCCATGCGCTCCAGGGCCTTGATCCGGCTTTGCGCCTGGCGCGCCTTGGTGGCCTGGGCCTTGAAGCGGGCGATGTACTTTTCCATGTGCGCGCGCTGCGCCTGCTGCTTCTCGTACGCCTGCTGCTGCTGTGCCAGGCGTTCGGCGCGGGTGCGCTCGAAGGCGCTGTAGCCGCCCTTGTAGAGATTGAGCTTGCGCTGCTCGACATGCAGCACATGGTCGACCACGGCATCGAGGAAGTCGCGGTCGTGGGAGATCAGCAACAGCGTGCCCGGGTAGCCCTTGAGCCAGTCCTCGAGCCAGAGGATGGCATCGAGGTCCAGGTGGTTGGTGGGCTCGTCGAGCAGCAGCAGGTCGGACGGGCACATCAAGGCCTGCGCCAGGTTCAGACGCATTCGCCAGCCACCGGAGAAGTCGCCGACCCGGCGGTCCATCTGCTCGTTGCTGAAACCAAGGCCCGCCAGCAGCTTGCGCGCGCGGGCATCGGCGGTGTAGCCGTCGGCGCTGTCCAGCTCACTGTGCAGGCGAGCCAGGGCGGTGCCGTCGTGGGCCTGCTCGGCGGCGGCGAGTTCGGCCTGAACCTTGCGCAGGCGCACATCGCCGTCGAGCACGTAGTCCACGGCGATACGCTCGAGTGTGTCGACCTCCTGGCGCATGTGGGCGATGCGCCAGTCACCGGGCAGCAGGCAGTCGCCGGCATCGGGCGACAGCTCACCGCGCAGCAGGGCGAACAGGCTGGATTTGCCGGCGCCGTTGGCGCCGATCAGGCCGGCCTTGTGACCGGTGTGCAGGGTCATCTCAGCGCCTTCTAGCAGGCGCTGTGGACCACGCTGTAAAGTGAGGTTCGATAGTCTGATCATGATGGTCGCGGAGTCTACCAGCTTCGCCGACCCCTGGCGCGAGTGAAACCATGCACACCGACCTGTGGAATCACGCCCTGGCCCTGTACGCCCGACCGGGTGTCGAAGCGGCCAGCCTGGCCCTTCAGGAACTGGGCGGCGATGTCTGCCTGTTGCTCTGCGCCACCTGGCTGCAGGCCCGTGGCGTGGCCGCCGACGAGCAACGAACGGCCGCCTTGCAGGCCTTGGCCGGCCCCTGGCAACGCGACGTGGTTGCGCCGCTGCGCACGCTACGCCAGCAGTGGCGCGAGCACGCGCTGGCCGACCCGCGGTTGAGCGTGTTGCGTGAACAGGTCAAGGACCTGGAACTACAGGCTGAGCGCGCCTTGCTGGAACGCCTGGAGGCGCTGGCGCGGGAATGGCCTGCGACAGCGGACGCTGGGCAGGATTGGCTGGCCCGACTGGCGCCGGACCAGGCCCGGAACCACGACGCGCTGCATCAGCTGCGCGTCGCGGCCCGTGAGCTTCAGGACGCCGAAGTCGGCGACTGAGCCGGGGTGGCAGTTGCTGCTGGCGCTGCCACGCTGGTTGCCGACGCCGGGGAGGCGCCGTTGGCCGCAGTGGCAGGTTTGCTGTCAGCTGGTTTGCTGGCAACCGGCTTGGCGGCGGCGGGCCTGGACCGCGTCCTGGCGGCAGCAGGCTTGGCGGCCGGTTTGGCTGGCGCTTTGGTGGCAGCAGGTTTGGTCGCCGCAGCTTTCACCGGAGCCTTGGCAGCTGCCGGCTTGGCCGCGGGTTTGACCGCTGCGGTTTTCGCCGTGGCCTTGGCGGCGGCAGGCTTGGCAGCGGCTGGTTTAGCCGCTGGCTTGGCGGCGGGTTTGGCTGCGGCGGTTTTCGCCGGCGCCTTGGCAGCGACAGGCTTGGTCGCAGCGGCTCTGGCCGGGGCCTTGGCCGCAGCGGGTTTAGCCGCTGGCTTGGCAGCAGCAGCCCGAGCCGGCGCCTTGGTGGCTGGCTTGCCAGCTGGTTTTGCTGCCGGTTTGGCCGCGGTGGTTTTCGCCGCAGGCTTGGCGGCGGCTTTCGGTGCTGCCGCACGCGAGTCCAGTGCCTTGGCCGCGGCCTCGCGCACCTTGCCGACACCCTGGGCCAGTTTCAGGCTTTCCTGGGCATCGCGCTTGAGTTGCTGAATATAAGTGCGGGTCTGGGTCTGGCGATCCTTGAGCGAGTCGAGCAAATCTTCAAGTTCGCCCGCGGCTTTTTTCGCCTTGCCCTGCGCCTTGGCTTTACCCGCCTTGGCCGCGTCCTGCAACTTCAAGCGGGCGTTGTGCAGTTTCTCCTGCGCCTTGCCACGTTGTTTTTCCAACTTGGCCAATAGTTTCTCGGCATCCGCCAGCGCTTGGGAGCAGGCATCTTCCAAATGTTCGAGCAGGCTGCCCGAAAGTTGCTGGAGCAGGTGCAACGGCGTACTTACTGGCTTCTTTTTGGCCGACATGGTTTACCTCCTGGCTGACGAGAGTGCGGCTCATACTATGCTTCTGCTGCTACCGCCGCTAGGGCATGTTGACCGTCTCGGTAGCGCCGCGTTGCATGCCTGGGCAAAGTTGTTGTCTTGCAGCTGCAAGCAAGTGTAGTTGCCCGTTAATGTGTTGCCGATATTTACACATCTTTCAGCGACAAGGCTGGCATACTTCGCGCTCATTGCCGCAGGAGTCTTCCATGCATCGCTCTCTGATTTTCGGCCTGTGCCTGGTGCCTGCGCTGTGCCTGGCCAGCACCGATAACCCACCCGCCAATGACGCTGACCTGGCCTACAGCCTGGGTAGCAGTCTGGGCGAACGGCTGCGCCAGGAAGTGCCTGGGCTACAGCTCGAGGTCCTGGTGGAGGGCCTGCGCCAGGCGTATCAAGGTGAGCCACCGCGTATCGCCAAGTCGCGCATGCAGGCCATCCTCGCGCAGCATGAAGAACAGGCCAATGCCGCCGCCGAACAGGCGCAGGTGGACAAGCTACTGACCGAGGAGAAACGCTTCCTCGCCGGCGAACGCGCCCGCAACGGCGTCCACGAGCTGGCCGACGGCATTCTCTACAGCGAGCTGGCCAGCGGCACGGGCGCCCAGCCCAAGGCCAGCGGCAGGGTGCAGGTACGCTATGTGGGACGCCTGCCGGACGGCACGGTGTTCGACCAGAACCTGCAACCGCAATGGTTCAAGCTCGACTCGGTGATCGAAGGCTGGCAGGTGGCGTTGCCGAAGATGAAGGCCGGGGCGAAATGGCGCTTGGTGGTGCCATCGGCCAAAGCCTATGGCGCCGACGGGGCGGGCGACCTGATCGCGCCCTATACCCCTCTGGTGTTCGAAATCGAGCTGCTGGACGTGGCCGACTGAATCAGGCCTGCACCGCGTCTTCTTGCTTGTGGGCGTTGTGCAACACCTCGATCAGGCAATCTTCCAGTTCGAAGCGCTCGTGCAGCAGGCCGCCGAGCTTGGCCAGCTTCTCGGCAAAACGCTCGGTATCCCTGCACTCGCCTTTCTCGCAATGATCATTGAAAGCCAGGGCGATCTGGGTGCTGTCATCGATGCGTGGGTTGATCTGCTTTGCCAGTTCCAACGCACCGGTATCACCAAATGCCTTGGCTTCACTGACCAATTGCTCGCTGACTTCGAAATGCCAGGCCGAGACATAGTCCACCAGCACCGCGCAGAAATCGCGGTTCTTCTCTTTGTCGGCAAACGCCGGCTTTGCATCGCGCAGGGCGCGGAAGGCTTGCACCAGGTCCTGGCGCTCCTCCAGCCAACGATCGATCAGCTTGTGAACTCCGCCCCAGCGTTCCTGGGCGTTCTGGCAACTATCGAGCATGGCAATCTCATCCCTTCTGGGTGGATGCCGCTGCACCTCGCGACACAATACCGTGGCACAAAGGTGACATCAGCAAACGGCATCGAGCAGTTGTATTTTCGGTGGGCGTGCTGGGAGATTATGCCCGCGCGACCTGCCCATCAAGGTACGCAGCAGACAAAGTTCATACAAGCGTTTAATCCCTTTCGCCTGCACCACTGGTCGAACAACGCCACGGGCATTGCCCTGGGTCAACGCAGCGCGCCCTTGCGGAATCGATACGCCACCAGCCAGGACGCGGGCAGCGCGGCCAGCAGCAAAAAGGCCAGCAGGCTCCATTCGGGCAAGGTCAGGTCGAGGAAGCTCCAACTGATGGAGACGCAATCGGGACTGCCCAACACGAACATGCGCAGGATCTCGCCCAGGGGCCGCTGCATGAGCTGCTCCAGCGGCAGGTGGCAACCGGCGATGGGCGATGGGTCGCTCTGCAGCCAGACATGCCGCCCCGCCAGCAACGCCCCGGCCACGGCGGTGGCCAGGGTCAGCCAGGCATAGCCGCGCTTGGCCCATGAGCGGGGGGCGTGCAGCAACGCCGCCAGGCTGGCCAAGGCATACAGGCCGAGCATCAGACGCTGACTGAAACACAGCGCGCAGGGAATCAGGCCAACCACCGATTCGAGCCGGAACGAGGCGACCAGCACCCCCAGGGCAATCAGGAAGGCGGGAAGGTAAAAGCTGCGCAAGCAGGCCAGCGACATGGGCAAGGGGTGTCCGCGAGTCAGGGAGGATGGTGAAAACGGTAGAGGAAAGGTGCGCTTTGTATCAAGGCGCTACAGCGGGGACAAGTCGCTGAATGGGCTCAGAATTGATTCTGTGGCAGGCAGGAAAGTTCTGACAAGGAGGCAGATGCAGTCAACAGCACGGCATTAGCGCGTTGGAAACGTGCGCCAAGGGCATCAGCCTTGCCGGCGAACACCGGCAAAGCGGCGCCTGGTTCGCCAGCAAGGCTGGCTCCTACAAGAAGTGCGAACGGCGGGCGGTCAGGCCCGCACGCCTTCCGGCAAGGGCAAGGCCAGCAGGCGCTCGTCCAACAACCCAAGGCCTTCCTGGAACAGCTGGTTGCTGCGCTCCGTTTCGCCCAGCCCGGCCAACAACCGCGCCAGCTCCGCACAGGCCTCCGGGTTGCGCTCCAGGCGCAGGCTGCTCTCCAGGTAGTCGCGTGCCTTGCCCCACAGACGGTTCTGCAAACTCAGGCGCCCCAGGGTCAACAACAGGCTTGGGTCTTGCGGGTGTTCTTTGAGCCAACCCTCGGCAACCTGCAACTGGCGCGCCGGGTCATCGCCGCGCACCAGGCCATACAAACGCGCCAGATGGCTTTCGTAGCCGCGCTTGAGCGCGGCCCGCAGCACCTGTTCGGCCTCGCCTTGGGCACCGCTCTGACGCAATTGCTCGGCATACGCCGACACCAACTGGGGCTCTTGGCGCTGGGCAGCCGTCAGTTGCTGCCAGGCCCGCTCCAGTGCCTGGCGGGCAGTCTGCAGGTCCTCGCCACGGCTGGCCGCCAGGCCCAGGTTCTGGCCCCAGGCACGCTGCTCCAGATCTGCCAGCTCGGCCGGCGGCAGCACCTTGTGCTTGCGCAGGTCTGGCAGCAGGCGAATCAGCGCCGGCCAATCGCCGCGCTCCAGGTGCAGGCGCTGCAACAGGCGCAGCACCTGGGCATTGTGCGGGTGACGCTCCTGCATGGCCTGCAGGGCTTCGAGCGCACCGTCGTTCTCGCCACGGTCCATTTGCAACTGGGCGTGGGTCAAGGCAATGGCCAACTCGGCCTGGGGCTGGCGCTCCAGGGCGCGCTCGAGCAGATTGTTGCGGTCATCGACACGGCCCTGTTCGTTGGCCGCGCGGGCGGCGCCAAGGTAATACAGCAGGGGCTGGCGGGCGGACTCGGCGGCCCGTTGCAGATGCCGTTGAGCGCTTGCCCAGCGGCCCTCGGCCAGATCCAACTGCCCTTGCTCGACGGCGATGCGGGTCCGCCGGCTGCGATTGCGCCGCGACCATGGATTGACCACACCGCTTGAGGTCAGCACCAGACCGACCAGGTAGCGCAGCACCAACAGCAGCACCACCAACCCGGCCAATGCGCCCAGCGCGGCCCATAGCCCCGACTGGTAACGGAAACCGCCATAGGCGATCAGCACATAGCCGCTGTGCTTGGCGATGGCGATGCCCAGTGCCGCGGCGATCACGATCGCCAGCACCGCCAGCAGGTAGACACGTTTCATGGCTTGGCCCCCTCGGCGCTGACCGGCTGGTGCCGCCGCTGGATATAGGCCTGCACCGCGGCCAGGCTTTCGCTCAAGTCAGGCGTGACCACCGACACCGGTTGTTCGGCCAACTGGTTGAGGCTGTCGAGCATGGCCTTGCTCTGCGGGTTGTCCGCGTTGAAGTTGGCCAGCAGCACGCTGCGCGCATCGTCCAGGGCCTGGGCATACACCTTGGCCTCACCGTTGAGCGCCGCCCACTGGGCCTGCTCGATGGTCAGGCTCAGCGCCAGGCGCAGCTGGTTGAGCGACTGCCCGGACAGCAACGGGCGCACATTGTCGTCGGCGTTGAATTCGATCTGGAAGTACTTGGATATCTCGGCCCACCACTGCGACCAGCGGCTGGCGCCGTCGCCATCGGCCGTCAGCGCGCCCAGGGCATCGGCCTTGCCGTCGAACTCCGGCGACTGGGCACTGAGCTTCTGGACCTGCTCGCGCTGGGCGGCCAGCTTGAGGAACAGCCCGGTGCGGTCCGGCTGCTGGGTGCTGGAGAGCGTGGCCAGGCTGCGCGCCAGCTGCTCACGGGCGGCGAAGGCGCCTGGGTCGCTTTGCTCGCGGAGGATTTCATCGGCGCCTTCGACCAGCGCCCTGGCGCTGGCGATGTCCTGCAGCGCCGACAGGCGCAGGGTCGCCAGGCGCAGCAGATGCTCGGCCTCGGCCAAGCGCCACTCCTTGCGGCTTTCGCCAAGCGCGGTCTCCAGGCGCTGGCTCAGGCGCTGCTGGTCGCCCTGCAGTTGCGCCACCAGGCGCCGACGGTCTTCCAGCTCGCTGGCCGGCGGCAGGCTGGCCAGTTGCGCAGTTAGCTGCTGCTCACGCTGCTGCAAGGCGTCAGCGCGTTGATTCAAGGCTTGCAGGTGCTCGCCCTGGCCTTGCTCGCTGCCTTGCAGCTGCCGCACCTGCCAGGCGCCCCAGCCGCCAACCGCGACCCCGGCGGCGCCCAGCAGCAGCGCAAGCAGCGCCAAGCCGCTGCCGGAGCGTCGGGCGGGCGTGGCGGTAGTGGTGTTCGGCGCTTCGGACGCCTTGGGCTGTTCGGTGTTGGACAAGACAGTTTCGCTCACGTATCCATCCTTTGCAGGGTGCGCATCGCTGTGAAGCTTAGCGCCTTAAGGGGCAGGCGCAGCGGTTCGCTGCACAGCTGCCAGCAAGGCCGCGGCACTGGCGCCACGGCAATCCACAATTTCTCGAGCGCCCAGGGCGCGGGCCTGATCGGCCACACGCGGGCTGGGCACGAACAACGGCAGGCGCGACAGCCTTGGCCAATCCACCCCCGCTAACTGGCGCAGGTGTTCAAGCCCCTGCCCACTGCTGACCACCAGGCCGTTGAGGCGTTCCCCAACGATGCGCTGCACCAGGGTGCCAGGCGGATAATGCGGCAGGTTGCGCCGATACAGTTCCAGATAATCGACACTAGCACCTAGCTTGGCAAGACGCTCGGCCAGCAGTTCGCGACCTCCCTCGCCACGGACAATCACGACACGGGCTGTAGGAAAGCTGGCAGCCTCGCGCAGGGCAGGCAGGCAAAGCAAGGCCTCGCTGTCGTCACCGGCTGTAGGGAAAGTCACCAAAAGCCCACGTTGTTGCAGCACGCGTGCCGTAGCCTCGCCCACCGTGAACCACCCTGTGCGCGGCGCTGCGATGCCCGCGCGGTCCAGGGCCTCGAGCAACAGGCGCGCTGCCGGCTTGCTCACCACGATGATCGCCCGCGCCTGACTGACGGCCTGCAGGCCCAGCCGTTGCGCCGGGCCCTGTTCGAGGGCCTCGATGGTCAGCAAAGGCAAGCTCGCGCTGGCGATGCCCGCCTCTGCCAGGGTCTGCGCCAGTGCCGCGCAGTCCTCTTCGGGGCGGGTCAGCAGCAGGCGCCAGGGGCTCACGGGTGGCCGGCCTCGCCATAGACTTCCTGGAGGATCGCCGCGGCGCCCTGGCCAAGCAGGGCCTCGGCGACCTGCACCCCCAGGGCTTCGGCGCCAGCACGTGGCGCCCGGGCGTCAGCCACCAACAGCGTGCCACCGGACGGTTGCCCGACCAGGCCACGCAGCCACAGTTGATCGCCTTCGAGCACTGCGTAGCAGGCAATCGGCACCTGGCAGCCGCCATTCAGGCGCTTGTTCAGGGCACGCTCGGCGATCACCCGGTCGGCGGTGTCGACGTGGTGCAGCGGCGCCAGCAGCGCATGGATCTCGCGGTCGGCGCTGCGGCACTCGATGCCCACGGCGCCCTGGCCACCGGCCGGCAGGCTGTCGTCGACACTGATGGTGGAGGTGATGCGCTCTTCGAAGCCCAGGCGAATCAGGCCGGCGGCGGCGAGGATGATGGCGTCGTACTCGCCGGCATCGAGCTTGGCCAGGCGGGTGTTGACGTTGCCGCGCAGGAACTGGATTTTCAGGTCCGGGCGGCGTGCCAGCAACTGGGCCTGGCGACGCAGGCTGGAGGTACCGACGGTGCTGCCGGCAGGCAGGGCTTCGAGGCTGGCGAAGGTGTTGGAAACAAAGGCATCGCGTGGGTCTTCACGTTCACAGATGCAGTACAGGCCCAGGCCTTCGGGGAAGTCCATGGGCACGTCCTTCATCGAGTGCACGGCGATGTCGGCCTCGTTGTCCAGCAGCGCGGTTTCCAGTTCCTTGACGAACAGGCCCTTGCCGCCGATCTTCGCCAGCGGCGCGTCGAGCAGCTTGTCGCCGCGGCTGACCATGGGCACCAGGGTCACCTGGATGCCGGGGTGGGCCTGCTCCAGGCGGGCTTTGACATATTCGGCCTGCCACAGGGCCAGGGCACTTTTACGGGTGGCAATGCGGATTTCGCGAGTGGACATGGAGCGCACCGAACCAGAGAAATACCGCCGATGATAACAGCTCCTCCCGGTGTTCCCGCAGATTCAGATCAGCAAAGCGCCACGTGGAGCGGGCTTAAGCCGCCGGACAAACCCGCCCCCAGGCTGTCGAAGGTAAGTCAGTGCAGGGCCTGCATCATCTTGCGCACGCCTGCCACATGCCGCCGGCTTACCGTCAGGGCATCGCCGTCGAGCCCCTTCAGGTAAAGCTGGAAATGCCCCAACGGCGTGCGCTGCAGGCGCTCGATGCGCTCGCGGGCGACCAGCGCGTTGCGGTGGATGCGTACAAAGCGCTCGCCGAACTCGTCTTCCAGCGCCTTGAGCGGTTCGTCGAGCAGCACCTCGCCGGCCTCGTGGCGCAGGGTGACGTACTTGTGGTCGGCAATGAAATAGATCACCTGGGGCAGCGGGATCAGCTCGATGCCCTTGCGGGTACGGGCGCTGATATGGCTGCGCGGACCGCCCCCGGCGTCGCTGGCCGGACGGGTCAAGGCCGCCAGTTGCGCCCGGTTGGGTTTCTCGGCGCGGCGCAGCGCGTCGCGCAGGGCCTGGGGCTGGATGGGTTTGTCGACATGGCTGAGGGTGCTGTCCTTGAAGGCCTGGCTGCCGTATTCGTCATCGCCGGTGCAGAACACCACCGCCGGCGGCGCTTCGCGCTCGCACAGGCGCGCGGCGACCTGCAGGCCGTCCAGGCCGGGCATGCCGATATCCAGCAGCACCACGTCGGGCTTGAGGCTTTCGATCAGGGCCAGGGCCTCCTCGCCGTTGGTGGCGCTGGGTTCCATCACGGTATAGCCCTCCAGCTCGCCGAGCAGCCGGCTCAAGCGCTCGCGGGCCTGGGGTTCATCATCAACGATCAGGACATTCATAATTGCGCTGGATTCCTGAGTGAGTCTCGCACGGGTATAGCGTAGACAAGTGTGGGATGACCGAAATGCGGTCACGCTACAGACCGGTGCGAAGGCCAAAGATTCACTGGGCCGGCAGATTCACCGCCAGTCCTCTGTCCAACTGTAGACGGTCCGTGGAACACTGCCGTTCAATCGTTGAATATGCCGCACCCCCGGCCCTGGGACGTTTCTCACGACCAGCGCCCCCTGCGGTGGCGGGCGCAACCCTGCTATGATCGCGGCACTTTTTCCGTTCACCCCTTCAACGAGTGAATCCATGAGCACCGACAAGACCAATCAGTCCTGGGGCGGCCGCTTCAGTGAGCCCGTCGACGCCTTCGTCGCCCGCTTCACCGCCTCGGTCGATTTCGACAAGCGCCTGTACCGCCACGACATCATGGGTTCGATCGCCCACGCCACCATGCTGGCGCAGGTCGGCGTGCTCAGCGACGCCGAACGCGACACGATCATCGACGGCCTGAAGACCATCCAGGGCGAAATCGAGGCTGGCACCTTCGACTGGCGCGTCGACCTCGAAGACGTGCACATGAACATCGAGGCGCGCCTGACCGACCGCATCGGCATCACTGGCAAGAAGCTGCACACCGGGCGCAGCCGCAACGACCAGGTGGCCACTGACATCCGCCTGTGGCTGCGTGACGAGATCGACCTGATTCTGGCCGAGATCACTCGCCTGCAAAAAGGCCTGCTGGAGCAGGCCGAGCGCGAAGCCGAGACCATCATGCCCGGCTTCACCCACCTGCAGACCGCCCAGCCGGTTACCTTCGGCCACCACCTGCTGGCCTGGTTCGAAATGCTCAGCCGCGACTACGAGCGCCTGGTCGACTGCCGCAAGCGCGCCAACCGCATGCCCCTGGGCAGCGCCGCGCTAGCCGGCACCACCTACCCGATCGACCGCGAGCTGACCTGCAAGCTGCTGGGCTTCGAGGCCGTGGCCGGCAACTCGCTGGACGGCGTCTCGGACCGTGACTTCGCCATCGAATTCTGCGCCGCCGCCAGCATTGCCATGATGCACCTGTCGCGGTTCTCCGAAGAGCTGGTGCTGTGGACCAGCGCGCAGTTCCAGTTCATCGACCTGCCCGACCGCTTCTGCACCGGCAGCTCGATCATGCCGCAGAAGAAGAACCCGGACGTGCCCGAGCTGGTGCGTGGCAAGAGCGGCCGCGTGTTCGGCGCCTTGACCGGCCTGCTGACCCTGATGAAAGGCCAGCCGCTGGCCTACAACAAGGACAACCAGGAAGATAAAGAGCCGCTGTTCGATGCCGCCGACACCCTGCGCGACTCGCTGCGCGCCTTCGCCGACATGATCCCGGCGATCAAGCCCAAGCACGCCATCATGCGCGAAGCGGCCCTGCGCGGTTTCTCCACCGCCACGGACCTGGCCGACTACCTGGTGCGCCGCGGCCTGCCGTTCCGTGATTGCCACGAGATCGTCGGCCATGCCGTGAAATACGGCGTGGACAGTGGCAAGGACCTGGCCGAGATGAGCCTGGACGAACTGCGCCAGTTCAGCGACCAGATCGAGCAGGACGTGTTCGCCGTGCTGACGCTGGAAGGTTCGGTCAACGCCCGTAACCACATCGGTGGTACTGCGCCGGCGCAGGTGCGCGCGGCGGTGGCTCGCGGCAAAACGCTGCTGGCTTCGCGCTAAACCCTATAGGGGCTGCTGTGCAGCCCATCGCCGGCAAGCCGGCTCCTACAGGGATCGGGTACTTTGTAGCGATGGGCCGCACAGCGGCCCCTTGCTTTCTCAGCGCTTGCCGCTCTTGATCATCTCCAGGAACGCCGGCATCGCCGCGTCCTTGTCCGCCACGACCCGCGCCATGTGCGGGTTCTCGCCCAGCAACTGCAACAGCGCCTGCGCTTGCGGGAAGTCCGCCAGGAAGTCGATGTTCAGCACATTCTTGCCCACCGCGCAGGCCAGATCGACCGAGAAGCAGAACATCAGGTCGGCGATGGTCAACTGCTCACCCGCCACATAAGGCGCGAACTCGCCATTGCGCTTGAGGGTGGCAAAGCCCGCCAGCAGGTCCGCGCGCGCACGCTCCTTGATCAGCGGCTCCACCGCCGCGCCAAAGAACGCCTCGGCATAGCAGGTACGCGCCGGCAGTTCGATGTACAGCTCGATCTCCCGCAGCAGCTCGCGCACCTTGGCCTGGCCGAAGGCGTCGGCCGGCAGCAGCGCCTTGCCTGGCTGGGTCTGCTCGATGTAGTCGAGGATGACCCCGGTCTCGCTGATGAAACCGTGCTCGGTCTGCAGCACCGGCACCTTGCCACGGGGGCTGACCGCCAGGGCCTGGGGCGTCTGGCCGCCGAAGAACGGCACCTCCTCGAAGGGCAGGCCTTTTTCCAACAGCGCCAGCTTGACCATGTTGTAGTAATTGCTGACAGCGAATCCATGAAGCTTGAGCATGTGAAGCAGCCTCCAGGGCCGTATGGGGTTGGCCCGGCTGTTATAGCCCCGTTGGCCGGCCCCTGGCCAGCGCCATGCACGCCGTGAATGCCGGGCATTGCCAAGGCAGGCATGGCACACTGTGCGCCTCACCACAGGAGCACCGCCATGAGCGAACCCCAAGACATCGACGGCAATGATGAAGAAGACTTCGCCGAGGCCACGCTGACCCAGGCCATCGAGAACCAGATCGAAAGCGGCGAGCCGCCAGCCGCCAAGGCCACCTTCAACAAGCTGACCCTAGTCGGCTACGAGCGTGAAGACATCCTCAACCTCATGGCCCACGTGCTGGCCATCGAGATCGATGCCATGCTCGACGAAGATCGCCCGTTCGATACCGAGTGGTACGAAACCGCCCTGCGCGCCCTGCCGGAACTACCACCTGAGGCGGATCAAGGCGACATCGAATAAGCCTGACTACACTCCTGACTTCCATCCTTGTCTCGAAGTCAGGAGTTGCCCATGCCTTTTACCCCCGAACTGATCGCCGAACTGGAAGTCCTTTCCCAGTTCAACCTGGACAACCACCAGGAAGGCATCAAGGTTAGCAGCGACGCCTCCCCCGCCCTGGTCGCCGCCGCCAAGCGCCTGCATGACAAAGGGCTCACCGACCAACCCGATGGCGGTTACCTCACCAGCCTCGGTAACGATGCCGCTGAAAGCGTCCGGCTTTTGCTGACCATCCTCAAATCGAAATCCGCCCAGCCGGCCTGAACCCCTGCTCCCGCTCCTGCAGCTCGGCAGACCTGCAGGAGCGGGCTTACCGTCGATGGCTTGCACAGGCGTTGTAAATATGACGTCAAAAAGCCAGCAACCCCTTATCCGACCGCGCCACTCAGGCTAAACTCGCCAGTGCTTCCCCTGGCCTGCCTGAGCGCGCAATGAACCACCGCCACGAAATCCGCCCCGACCTGGAACAAGGCATCGACCGCAAGGAGCTGGCCAAGCTGCGTGCGCGCTTCCTGAGGATCAACCAGGGCCGTATGGCACGGGCGATGGAAGGGTTATCCACACGCCAGCAGCAGGTCCTCACGCTGCTGCCGCTGTTCTTCCACGTCAATCATCCGCTGCTACCAGGCTATGTTTCCGGCACCACCCCCGCCGGTGTCTCCGGTTTCGAGCCCGACGACGAGCTGCTCGCCGAAGCCCTGCGCCTGACCCGCTCGTTCACCTACAAGGCCCGCCATGGCAACCCACCACAGCCGATCCATGGCCTGTTCCTGATGGGCAGCCTGGGCACCCTGGCCCAGGCCGAACAAAGCGACATGGACCTGTGGGTATGTCACGCCCCCGACCTGGGCGAGCAGGCCCTGGCCGAGTTGCGCCGCAAATGCCAGCTGCTCGAGGCCTGGGCCGCCAGCCTGGGCGCCGAGGCGCACTGCTTCCTGATCGAGCCGCAAAGCTTCGTCCAGGGCGAGCGCGACAGCCAGCTCAGCTCGGACGACTGCGGCACTACCCAGCACTACCTACTGCTCGATGAGTTCTACCGCACCGCCATCTGGCTGGCCGGGCGCACTCCGCTGTGGTGGCTGGTGCCGGTCTACCAGGAGCACAACTACCGCGACTACACCCAGACCTTGCTATCCAAGCGCTTCATCCGCGCCCAGGACGGCCTCGACCTCGGCCACCTGGCACATATCCCGCCCGGCGAGTTCGTCGGTGCCGGGCTGTGGCAGTTGTACAAGGGCATCGATTCGCCCTACAAATCGCTGCTCAAGCTATTGCTGACCGAGGCCTATGCCAGCGAACACCCCGACGTGCGCTGCCTGAGCCTGGATTACAAGCAGGCGGTGTTCGCCAACCAGCTGGACCTCGATGAGCTGGACCCCTATGTCATGGTCTACCGGCGGATCGAGCGCTACCTGCAACAGCGCGGCGAAAACGTACGCCTGGAGCTGGTGCGGCGCAGCCTGTACCTGAAGGTGAACAAAAAGCTCAGCGACCGCAGCCGCAGCAATGGCTGGCAGCGCCAACTGCTGGCACGCCTGGCCACGGAGTGGGGCTGGGATGAACGCCAGCTGAGCCTGCTGGACAGCCGCAGCCAGTGGAAGGTGCGCCAGGTGGCGCTGGAGCGCCGCGAGCTGGTGGCCGAGCTCAACCACAGCTACCGTTTCCTGACCCAGTTCGCTCGTCTGCAAAATGCCAACAGCCGTGCCGACCAGCGCGACCTGAATGTGCTCGGACGGCGCCTGTACGCCGCCTTCGAGCGCCGGGCCGGCAAGATCGAAGTGATCAACCCGGGCATCGCCCCGGACCTGGCCGAAGACACCCTGACCCTGGTCCAGTCCGCCAACCGCAAGGAGCCGGGCAGCCACCACTGGGGGCTGTACAACGGCAACCTGGGGGTGCACGAATGGGAGCACTTCAGCCCTCTGAAGCGCTGTCGCGAGCTGCTCGAGCTACTCACCTGGGCCCACCGCAACGGGGTAATCGACAGCAGCACGCGCCTGGCCCTGCACCCCGGGGTCAGCGATCTCAGCGAGTTCGAGCTGTTCAACCTGCTCGGTGCCTTGCAGCAGGGCGTGCCGCTACCCCTGGAACCGGTCAGCGAGGTGCGCCTGCTGCAACCCAGCGTGGCCGACGAAATCCTGCTGCTGGTCAACGTCGCGCTCGACCCCCTGCGCCACCACCGCGACCTGAACATCCTGATGACCACCGAGCGTACCGACTCGCTGAGCTATGCCGGCGTACGCGAGAACCTGGTGCTGACCCTGGACCAGATCACCCTGAACAGCTGGAACGAGGTGCTGGTGCAGCGCTACGACGGCGACCACGCGCTGCTACGCTGCCTGCGCGACTTTCTCAATAGCCTAGGCCAGCGCAGCCACCGCCCGCGGTTGCGGGTGCGCTGCTACTGCCACAACCGCGCCCAGGCCATCAGCCAGCGGGTCGAGGAGCTCTTCGACACCGCGCAATTGCTGCTCGACCAGCAAAGCGATCAGCGCTACCTGGTGCAAGTGGCCGAGCACACCCATGTCTTGGAACTGACACCAGGGCAGGTGACCCTCGCCACCTTCGACGACCACACGCAAGTGCTCGCCGCACTGGGCGAGGAGCGTAGCCGCTACAGCCCGCTGCACCTGGATGGCAACGCCCTGCAGGACGGCGACTTGGCGCTGGTCCTGGCCCAGGGCCAGCCCCACGCCATCCAGGTGTTCTACCGCCTGTACGAGGGCTGGGCCGACCTCTATGTCCTCGATGAGCACAATGCCCTGTGGCAGCAGCGCCTACCGCTGCAGGACGAACGCCACCTGCTGCTGCCGCTGCAGCGCTTCCTGCAATCGATGCTGATGCGCCGCGATGCACAGTTACCGCTGGACAGCCTGCCCCAGGCCGCGCTGGAACTGCGTTACGCCCAATTGCTGCCGTCTGGCGCTGGCAAGGCGCGCGGCATCGAGCCACGCCTGGCGCCGCAGGATGGCCACAACCAGACCTATTATGAGGTTCAGGCGATCCTCCAGGCTGGGATGGGCGATGACATCCACGTAACCCTGTATTGCGACCAGCAAGAGTTTTCCCAGCTGGAGCATGGCGAGCGCCTGTATGCGGTAGTCGCCCGACAGATCCTGCGGCAACGCCAGGGCCCTGGCAGCTACCGCTGCTACATCACCGACCTGGACATGTCCGAACTGCTAGGCGAGGAACCAGGCTCGACCAGCCTCTATCTGCGCTACAAAAGCCAGTTGGAACAAGCGCTCAACGAAGGCCTGGATCGATTGCAGGCAACGTTCGAACCCTGAAACAGTTTCCCGTTCAGGAACAGCTTCCTGCTGCCCAGGCCTGATTTGTAGGAAGCATCCTCTGCGCTCCAACCTGATGAGGAGCGCAACATGAACAAAGAAAACTGGATGGGCGCACACCCGGAGCTGGGATGCCTGCGCATTGACCAACTGATCCTGCCGGGCAGCCACGACTCCGGCATGGACAAGCAGGCGCCAAACTTTTCCATCCCCCAGGAGATCACCCAGGACGTACCGTGCATCGAGCAGATCCGCGCTGGCATCCGCGTGCTGGACCTGCGAGTACAGTCGCACCACTCGTATACACCCGACCAGCCAGCGCGCTACCAGCTGTACCACCTGACGTCCTCAGGACGTACGGTACTGGGCGATGTGGTAATGGCCCTCGAGCAATTCTATGAGAACCCTGCCAACGCCAGGGAGATCATCGTGCTAGATTTCCACGAATTCGACAGGTTCAGTGACGAAGAGCACGCGCGGTTCCAGCAACTGCTCGACGAACACCTGGAGCCACGCATGATCCACTACGACCTGAACACCCTGACACTGGATCAACTCTGGCAGCAATACCCAGGCCGAACCCTGGTCATCGCCTACAACGGACCCGCCCCCTATCGCTACTGGGGGGGCGTTGACCATGGCTGGATAGGCAGGAACACCCCCAGCACCCACGAGCTGAAGGCATTCATGGACGAAATCGCGATGGGCGCGCGGTACCGCCTGCCGCTGAGCTCGATCCAGTGCGCCAAGTACAACAAGTTAATCTTCACCCCCGACGATTTCAGCGACAAGATCGACGAGTGGTTCGAGTCCCGGGACATGGACAGCTATATCCAGCAGTTCCGGATCATCAACACCGACTGGTCACTGCGCAGTCGCATCGTCGAAAACTGCATCCACGCCAGCCGTTACAAAGCGTGGCACATGGGCAGATCCGCAGTTGATGCTCAAAGATCGAAGTCACCGGCCGCTTCCGGCTGATATTCCACTGCCAGCAGTTCGAGCTTGAGGGTCTTGCCGCCCGGGGCCGGCCAATCGATCTGGTCACCCACCGACAGGCCCAGCAGCGCGCAGCCGATCGGCGCGAGGATCGAGACATTGCCTTCTGGCCCGGCATCCTTCGGGTACACCAGGGTCAAGTGGTAGTCCTTGCCACTGGCGATCTCGCGGCAGTGCACGCGGGAGTTCATGGTCACCACGCCGGCGGGCACCTCGTCGTGACCGACCACGTTCTCGGCGCGGTCCAGCTCGTCTTGCAGGGCGAGCACACCCGGGGTGCTTTCATCGAGGGTATCGAGCAGGCGTTCGAGACGCTGTACGTCCAATCGGGTGAGGATGAGGGAAGGCTTGGTGCTCATGATCCAGTCAGACTCCTTTGAACAAACAGTTTTCTACAGGCAGATAAAGCAAAACCCCGCCCAAGGGCGGGGTTTGCGAAAAGCTTTTGGCGTCAGCGACGCAGAACTCGACACTACCACAGCCGGGCAAATACTCAAGCCCGCACCTTCGTTGGGGTTATGCCCGCGCCTGGCTTTTCAGGGCCAACGCTTCCAGGCAGATCTGCCGGCGTCGCTGGTCATCGGCCGAGCGCCACTCGCGGATATGCTCGACATGCCGATGGCAGCCGGTACACACCTTGTGCTCATCCAGCCGACACACATTGATACAAGGTGATGGCACCGCCGGGCTGACATTACTGTAGAGCGGCTTCGCTGGCCGAGGCTGAACGCTCATTTCAGATCTCGTCGAAGTCCAGCTTCTCGCCGGCCCGCTCCCAAACGATGCGTTCGAGCATCTCGCCCAGCAGCTCCTCGGTCTTCTCGCAGGTCCACTTGCCGTTCTCTTCGTCGTAGTCGAAGTGGAAACCGCCGGACTTGTCGGCCAACCACAGCTGACGCAGTGGCTCCTGGCGGCTGAAGATCAGCTGGCTGCCATTGTCGAACTTGACGGTCAGCACACCGCCGGAGTTCTCCATGTCCAGGTCCATGCCGCTCTCGTCGAACAGGTCTTCCAGGGCCTGTTGGGTGGCGTCGACCAGATCGTGGAAACGCGCTTCGCTCAAACTCATTGCAGGGACCTCGAAAAATGGCTTCACACACGCAAGCCGGGCACGATAAGGGCGAAAGCTTCAAGCTACAAGCTAATAGCTGTAAGAAAAAGCCATATGTCCTTCGGTCGCCTAGGCCCGCCGAGCGGGGGCGCCCCTTGCATAGGCAATCAGGTGGGCGCTCGGTATACTCGGGCGCAATACTGCATATTTCCAAGGATTTCACCCATGAAACGCCTGATTTCCTCTCTCGCGGCGCTGGTCGCGGTTGCCTGCCTCGTTTCCGCCTGCGGTCAGAAAGGCCCCCTGTACCTGCCTGAAGACGGCAAGGACGGCAAAGGCCCACGCAAGTCGTCGCACCAGCACCAGCGGGCCCAGCCTGTGCAGCAGCAACAGGACCTGGAGCCGCAAGAGCAGGCTGAGCCGTCGCCCGCTCAGTAAGGAAATCCCATGGATGCATTCAACTACCGCGGCGGCGAACTGTTCGCCGAAGGGGTGGCCCTGGCGGCGCTCGCCGAACGCTTCGGCACCCCCACCTATGTGTATTCGCGCGCCCATATCGAGGCCCAGTACCGTAGCTACACCGAGGCCCTGCAAGGGGTCGACCACCTGGTATGCTTCGCGGTCAAGGCCAACTCCAACCTGGGTGTGCTGAACCTGTTGGCACGCCTGGGCGCTGGCTTCGACATCGTCTCGGGCGGGGAGCTTGAGCGCGTGCTGGCCGCCGGTGGCCGCGCCGATCGCGTGGTGTTCTCCGGGGTCGGCAAGACCCGCGCCGACATGCGCCGCGCCCTGGAAGTCGGCGTGCACTGCTTCAATGTCGAATCCGCCGACGAGCTCGAGCGCCTGCAAGTGGTAGCTGCCGAACTGGGCAAGGTGGCCCCGGTATCGCTGCGGGTCAACCCGGACGTCGATGCCGGCACCCACCCGTACATCTCCACCGGTCTCAAGGAAAACAAGTTCGGTATTGCCATCGCCGATGCCGAAACGCTCTACGTGCGCGCCGCGCAGTTGCCCAACCTCGAGGTGGTCGGTGTCGACTGCCACATCGGCTCGCAACTGACCAGCGTCGAACCGTTCCTCGATGCCCTGGACCGCCTGCTGGTGCTGGTCGACCGCCTGGGCGAATGCGGCATCCACCTGCGTCACCTCGACCTCGGTGGCGGCGTCGGCGTGCGCTACCGCGACGAACAGCCCCCGCTACTGGCCGACTACATCCAGGCCATCCGCGAGCGCGTCGGCGACCGCGACCTGGCCCTGGTGTTCGAGCCGGGCCGCTACATCGTCGCCAACGGCGGCGTGCTGCTGACCCGCGTGGAATACCTCAAGCATACCGAGCACAAGGACTTCGCCATCATCGACGCGGCCATGAACGACCTGATCCGCCCGGCCCTGTACCAGGCCTGGATGGATGTCAGCGCGGTCAAGCCCCGTGACGGCAAGGGCCGTGCCTACGACCTGGTCGGGCCGATCTGCGAGACCGGCGACTTCCTCGCCAAGGACCGCGTGCTCGACCTCGCCGAGGGCGACCTGCTGGCCGTGCGCTCGGCGGGCGCCTATGGTTTCGTCATGAGCTCCAACTACAACACCCGTGGCCGCTGCGCCGAAGTGCTGGTCGATGGTGACCAGGCCTTCGAAGTGCGTCGCCGCGAGACCGTCGCCGAACTGTTCGCCGGCGAAAGCCTGCTGCCGGAGTAAGCCCATGTTGCTGCGCTTTACCAAGATGCATGGGCTGGGCAACGACTTCATGGTCCTCGACCTGGTCAGCCAGCACGCGCATATCCAACCCAAGCACGCCAAGCAATGGGGTGACCGCAACACCGGCATCGGCTTCGACCAGTTGCTGATCGTCGAGGCGCCGAACAACCCGGAAGTGGACTTCCGCTACCGGATCTTCAACGCCGACGGCTCCGAGGTCGAACAATGCGGCAACGGCGCGCGCTGCTTCGCCCGTTTCGTGCTGGACAAGCGCCTGACCGCGAAGAAGCGCATCCGCGTCGAAACCAAGGGCGGCATCATCGAGCTGGACGTGCGCAACGATGGCCAGGTCTGCGTCGACATGGGCCCTCCACGCTTCGCCCCGGCCGAGATCCCGTTCGTCGCCGACCAGCAGGCGCCAAGCTATGCGTTGCAGGTCGATGGCCAGGTGCACCAGATCGCCGCAGTGTCCATGGGCAACCCGCACTCGGTGCTGCGCGTCGACGACGTGCGCAGCGCGCCGGTGCACGAGCTGGGGCCGAAGATCGAGCACCATCCGCGCTTCCCGCAGCGGGTCAACGCCGGCTTCATCCAGGTAGTCGACCGCCACCGCGCCAACCTGCGGGTGTGGGAGCGTGGCGCCGGTGAAACCTTGGCCTGCGGCACCGGTGCTTGCGCCGCTGCCGTTGCGGCCATCAGCCAAGGCTGGATGGATTCGCCAGTGACCATCGACCTGCCCGGCGGCCGTCTGAACATCGAATGGGCCGGCCCCGGCAAGCCCGTCTTGATGACCGGCCCAGCCGTTCGCGTATTCGAAGGACAAGTTCGTCTTTAAGCGAGTATCCGCCATGACCGATCAGCCTAACGTTGCACCCGAGCTCGACGTCGAAACCGTGGTCGCCTACCTGCGCGCCCACCCGACTTTCTTCGCCGAGCACGACGAACTGCTGGTCGAACAGCGCATTCCCCACCAGCGTGGCGACAGCGTGTCGCTGGTGGAGCGCCAGCTCAAGCTACTGCGCGACCGCAACATCGAGATGCGCCATCGCCTGTCGCAACTGATGGATGTGGCTCGCGACAACGACCGGCTGTTCGACAAGACCCGTCGGCTGATCCTCGACCTGCTCGACGCCAACAGCCTGGAAGAGGTGGTAATGGCGGTCGAGGACAGCCTGCGCCAGGAGTTCCAGGTGCCCTTCGTCAGCCTGATCCTGTTCGGTGAAAACGCAGCCCCCGTAGGGCGCTGGGTCTCCGGGGCCGAGGCACAGCAGGCGATCGGTGGCCTGATCGCCGGTGGCAAGACCACCAGCGGCAGCCTGCGCGAACACGAACTGGCGTTCCTGTTCGGTGACGCGCAGTACAAGGAAGTCGGTTCCAGCGCCGTGGCCACCCTGGAGTACCAGGGCCTGCACGGCGTGCTGGCGATCGGCAGCCGCGACCCGCAGCACTACAAGAGCAGCGTCGGTACCCTGTTCCTCAGCTACATCGCCGAAGTGCTCGGCCGCGTGGTGCCGCGCTTCACCCTGACGCTGCGCTCGGTGCGCTGATGGAACGCCAGCTGGAAGCTTATTGCGCACACCTGCGCAACGAGCGCCAGGTGTCCGCGCACACCCTGCTGGCGTACCGCCGCGACCTCGAGAAAGTCATCGAATTCTGCAACACCCAAGGCATCGCCGGCTGGGCCGGGCTGCAAGTCCAGCAGCTGCGCCAGCTAGTGGCGCGCCAGCATCACCATGGCCAATCGTCGCGCAGCCTGGCGCGTCTGCTCTCGGCGGTGCGCGGGCTGTACCGCTACCTCAACCGCGAAGGCCTGTGCCAGCACGACCCAGCCAACGGCCTGACGCCGCCCAAGGGCGAGCGCCGCCTGCCCAAGGCGCTGGACACCGACCGCGCCCTGCAACTGCTCGACGGCGGCGTCGACGATGAGTTCATCGCCCGCCGCGACCAAGCCATTCTCGAGCTGTTCTACTCCTCCGGCCTGCGCCTGTCGGAGCTGACCGGCCTCGACCTAGCCCAATTGGACCTGGCCGCCGGCCTGGTGCAGGTGCTCGGCAAGGGCGGCAAGAGCCGCGTGCTGCCGGTCGGGCGCAAGGCCCGCGAGGCGCTGCAGGCCTGGCTGCGCCTGCGCGGCATCGGCGGCCCGCTGGACGATGCAGTATTCATCACTCGCCAGGGCAAGCGCCTGAGCCCCCGAGCCATCCAGATGCGGGTCAAGACCGCCGGTGAGCGCGAGCTGGGCCAGCACCTGCACCCGCACATGCTTCGCCACTCCTTCGCCAGCCATTTGCTGGAGTCGTCCCAGGACCTGCGCGCGGTGCAAGAGATGCTCGGTCACGCCGACATCAGCACCACGCAGATCTACACCCACCTGGACTTCCAGCACCTGGCCGCGGTGTACGATAGCGCCCATCCTCGGGCCAAACGCAGCAAGGGCACGGACTCATGAGCATCAAGCTGATCACCTTCGACCTCGACGACACCTTGTGGGACACCGCGCCGGTCATCGCCAGCGCCGAAGTCGTCCTGCGCGACTGGCTCGAAGCTAACGCGCCGATCCTCGGCGGCGTGCCGGTGGAGCACCTGTTCGCCATCCGCGAGCGCCTGGTACAGGCCGAGCCGGGCCTCAAGCACCGTATCAGCGCCCTGCGCCGGCGGGTGCTGTTCCACGCCCTGGAAGAGGTCGGCTACAGCGAGAAACACGCCCAGGAACTGGCCAACGAAGGTTTCGAGGTGTTCCTGCACGCCCGCCACCAGGTGGAGGTATTCCCCGAGGTGCTGCCGGTGCTGGAGATCCTGCGCCACCACTACACCCTCGGCGTGGTCACCAACGGCAATGCCGACGTGCGCCGACTGGGTCTGGCAGACTACTTCCGCTTCGCCCTGTGCGCGGAGGACCTGGGGATAGGCAAGCCTGATCCGGCCCCCTTCCTTGAAGCACTGAAGCGTGGCGAGGTGGACGCCGGGGCGGCGGTGCACATCGGCGATCACCCCGGCGACGACATCGCCGGAGCCCAACGCGCCGGGCTGCGGGCGGTGTGGTTCAACCCGCAGCACAGGCCCTGGGCCGGCGAGCAGGCGCCGGATGCCGAGATCCAGCGGCTGTCGCAGTTGCCCGACGTGCTGTCGCGCTGGCGCTGACATTGAGGACGCGGCACAAAACCCAAAGGCACAAAAAAGCCCGCAGCGACGGCGGGCTTTTTTGCGTTCAGCCACTCAGATAGGGCGGCTGCCGTACTTGTTGTCCGGCTTCTTGGGCGGATCGGCGACCACGTTGGCCTCCACTTCCTGCACCTTGCCACCGCGCGACAGAAACTCTTCCATCGCCTTGGCCAGCGCATCGCGCTCTTTCTGCTTGGCTTCCATGCTCGGCATCTCGTCTACCGAGACCGCCGCCTTGGACTTGCCCTTGGCCGCCGGCGCCGGGCTGCTGTCGTCGTCGCCGGAGTCTTCCGCGCCGTCGTCAGCCGCGGCTTCGAGGCCTTCATCACCCTCGTCTTCGTCGCCTACTTCGAGGTCATCATTTTCCAGATCGTCGTCGCTCATGTTCTACCTCATGACTTGCGAAAAGCAGGTTAGTTATAGACCGGCGCAGCCGTAGACCGGCAGCCACCAGTGAAAATTCAACTGGCCGTGGGTTGGCCACTGCCCTGGGTGTCCGCCCCCTGGTGGAGGGCCCGGCACCCTGCAGGCCCTGCTCCTGGCAAGGCCTGACGAAATCGTGTTTGACCCTTGCTGGCCACAGGCTATTGGCAAGCCTAGCAAAGGGTGGCGAAGTGTGTGTGGACGACTCGTCCTTCACTCTTCGGCGCGCATTCTAGCGCGCTCGCGGAAAAAGCAAAGCACCAGAAACGCCCAATGACTTGTAAGTTTTCCGCCCAGGTCGCGAACAGGACAGCGAAACCGTTTGCCCGGCGCCAAGCGACAAACTACGGGCAAAAAAATGCCCGGCGAACCGGGCAAGTTTTCCTACAGGGCGATTACAGGTTGTAGCCGCGCTCGTTGTGCTGAGCCAGGTCGAGGCCGACCGACTCTTCTTCATCGCTGACTCGCAGGCCCATCACCAGGTCGAGTACCTTGAGGATCACGTAGGTGACGATGGCGGTATAGACCACGGTGAAGATCACCCCCTTGGCCTGGATCCAGAACTGCGCGCCGATGTCGGTCACCGCGCCGAAGCCGCCCAGGGCAGGCGCCGCGAACACACCGGTAAGCAACGCGCCGACGATCCCGCCGATACCGTGCACGCCGAAGGCGTCGAGGGAGTCGTCATAACCGAGCTTGCGCTTGAGGCTGGTGGCGCAGAAGTAGCAGATCACCCCCGAGGCCAGGCCGATCACCAGCGCGCCCATCGGGCCGACAGTGCCGGCGGCCGGGGTAATGGCGACCAGGCCCGCGACCACGCCGGAGGCGATGCCCAGGGCGCTGGGTTTGCCGTGGCCAATCCACTCGGCGAACATCCAGCCCAGCGCGGCGGCGGCGGTGGCGATCTGGGTCACCAGCATGGCCATGCCGGCGGTGCCGTTGGCGGCGGCGGCGGAGCCGGCATTGAAACCGAACCAGCCGATCCACAGCATGGCCGCGCCCATCAGGGTGTAGCCCAGGTTGTGCGGGGCCATCGGCGTGGTCGGGTAGCCCTTGCGCTTGCCCAGCACCAGGCAGCAGACCAGGCCGGCGATACCAGCGTTGATGTGCACCACGGTGCCGCCGGCGAAGTCCAGCACGCCCCAGTCCCACATCAGCGCGCCGTCACCGCTCCAGACCATGTGCGCGATCGGCGCATAGACCAGGGTGAACCACACCGCCATGAAGATCAGCATCGCCGAAAACTTCATGCGTTCGGCAAAGGCGCCGACGATCAGCGCCGGAGTGATGATCGCGAACGTCATCTGGAAGGTGATGAACACCGCTTCCGGGAACAAGGCGGTGGCCGAGGTCAGGTTGGCCGGCGTGACGCCGCTGAGGAAGGCCTTGGAGAAGCCGCCAATGAAGGAATTGAGGTTGAGCACGCCCTTTTCCATGCCCGTGGTGTCGAACGCCAGGCTGTAGCCGTAGACGACCCACAGAATGCTCATCAGGCCGGTGATGGCGAAGCACTGCATCATCACCGACAGCACGTTCTTCGAACGCACCATGCCGCCGTAGAACAGGGCCAGGCCAGGGATGGTCATGAACAGCACCAGCGCCGTGGCGGTGAGCATCCAGGCGGTGTCGCCGGAGTTCAGCGCCGGGGCAGCTTCCTCGGCCAGGGCCAGCCCTGGCATTACGAGGGACAATAGGGCTCCTAGCCCTGCGATCTTGCGCAGAGTCATGTTGTTTTCTCCTGGGGCGTTGGGTTTGGTGAGGCGGTGCTGCTGTTTAGATCGCGTCGGTATCGGTTTCGCCGGTACGGATGCGGATCGCCTGCTCCAGATTGACCACGAAGATCTTGCCGTCACCGATCTTGCCGGTATTGGCCGCCTTGGTGATGGCTTCGATCACGCGGTCCAGGTCCTTGTCGTCGATGGCCACATCGATCTTCACCTTGGGCAGGAAATCGACCACGTATTCGGCGCCGCGGTACAGCTCGGTGTGACCCTTCTGCCGACCGAAGCCTTTGACTTCGGTCACGGTGATGCCCTGCACGCCGATTTCCGACAGCGACTCGCGCACGTCGTCCAGCTTGAACGGCTTGATGATGGCAGTGACTAGCTTCATGAAACTCTCTCCCGATTTGGTGGACTTGCCCCAGGAAAACAAACCCGTCTCAAGTCTAAGCGCAGCGCCTGGCTTTGTAACGCGTCGTCGGCACCCTCCCCCGGCTGAAACGCATCACGCGGCTGAAAAGGGGCCTGACGGCGGGCCTGGCACTGCCTGGTCACGACGGCTCGCATCAGTGCATGGCTCGCCAAGGTCTTTGCAGAAACCTTGCCAGCTCAAGCAAAGCGTCCAAAAACAGCGACTTGCGCGAAACAGTCGGGATTGGCCAGTTGCCAGCAGGGAAAAGCTGCACAACTTCGGTGCGCGACCTTCAGCCGCTCTGCGCGAAAAGCGTGCAGAGCAGGCGGGCCCAAGGGGCGTGCTACACTGCAGGCCTTTCACAGATCAGCGGATAGCCACACATGCTCGCCCCCAAAGCCTTTCTCGATGCCCTGAGCGACCAGGCTTCGCGCCTGTTCAGCGGCGACACCGCACAGCCCCGCGCCGAGCTCGAGAGCCAGTTCAAGGTGCTGATGCAGGGCGCCTTCAGCAAGCTCGACCTGGTCAGCCGCGAAGAGTTTGACAGCCAGATGGTGGTGCTGGCCCGCACCCGCGCGCGCCTCGAGGCGCTGGAGAAGCAGGTCGCCGAGCTGGAAGCCCGGATGACACCGCCCGCCGCAGAATAACCCCCGATACACGGAGTGTTCGCCATGAAAGTCAGTGCCCGCAATGTCTTCGAAGGTACCGTCAGCGCCGTCCAGCCTGGCGCGGTGAATGCCGAGGTCGAGCTGACCCTGGGCGGCGGCGAGAAACTGGTGGCAGTGGTCACCATGGCCAGCCTGCACAACCTCAGTATCAACGTCGGCAAGCAGGCCGTGGCACTGGTCAAGGCACCGTGGGTGGTGCTGATGACCGATGCCGCTGGCTACAGGCTGTCGGCGCGCAACAGCCTCGAAGGTGAAGTGCTGCGGGTCGGCGACGGCGCGGTGAATGCCGAGGTGGTGCTGAAGCTGTCCGGCGGCACCGAGGTGTATGCCATCGTCACCCGCGAAGCAGTGCAGGAGCTTGGCCTGAAGCCAGGCGTGAAGGCCACCGCGCTGATCAAGGCCTCGCACATCATCCTGGGTGCCAAGCCCTGATCGAATGCCCGCTTCTACCTTGCCAAGGTAGAAGCGGGATTGCCCCGCGATGCTAATCGCGCGGCACACTGGATTAATTCCCCTCCCAGCAGATGAAACTTGTTTAAGTTACGTCTTCCCGGTTGACTTCCCCGCCATGCTTTGCATAAAGTTCACCCGCCCCAAAAAGCGGGCCTTTATTTCAACTCACGAAGAATTCAATGGACACAATATCTAGTCGCTGTCTGGCAGCCGTTGGCCGCCAGGCACTTGAACCGGAACTCCGGGCCCGCCCCTAGGTCGGGCAAGCCGCGCCAGAGCCTGATGCTCCGCCGTAGCTTGCCGCCCCGGGTGCCCGCCCGGTCGGAGGCAAGCTCATGAACCTCGATATCGCTACCCCTCGCCTGCGCGCCTTTGCGCACAAGGCCCCGTACCGTCCTGTCCGCGGCTGGGGCTTGTCCTCGCCCCTGAAACCGCCCAGTCGATAGCGCGCCCGTTGCTGCCTGCAGTGACGCGCGCGATGCTGTCCGTTCACTGAACTGACGCCATTTAAATCGTCAGAAACTTCCGAACTTTTATTAATTAAAGTTCGCTGGAGTTCTATTGCCCGCCATTTAGCAAATTGGATTAACCGACCATGGAATCAGCCAGTAGAAAGTTCGCTGCCGATCTTATTTCCGGCATTCGCCAGCGAACACGTAAACGTCGGAAAAACCACGTTTTTCATTGTTTGAATCATTGCGACACGGGACACCTTCACTCACCTTCCCCACCGTGAGTCGACTGTGTGTCGTGCCGCCTCCTGCGGCAGGAGCACAGCCAAATGACCGTAAAAGACCGCAACACCCGCAGCAAAGCCGGCGCAGACACCCGCCTGTCCATGCGCGCCGCCCGCGAGGCACGCAACGGCCTGGCCGTGACCCTGGCCAACCTCGACGCCAGCGAACTGGGCCTGACCGAGCACGAAGCCGCCAAGCGCCTGCAGCGCGACGGCGCCAACCAAGTCGCCCATGACAAGCCGCAACCGGCCCTGGTGCAACTGCTCAAGGCCTTGCACAACCCCTTCATCTACGTGCTGCTCACCCTCGCCGGCATCAGCTTCGTCACCGATTACTGGCTACCGGTACGCGCAGGCGACCTGGAAGACGCGGACCTGACCAAGGTCATCATCATCATGACCATGGTCAGCCTCAGCAGCCTGCTGCGCTTCTGGCAGGAGTACCGTTCGGGCAAGGCCGCCGACGCCCTCAAGGCCATGGTCCGCACCACCGCCACCGTGCTGCGCCGCGAGCGCCACGACCAGCCGGCGCGCCTGCGCGAAGTGCCGATGAACGAGCTGGTGGCTGGCGATATCGTGCAACTGGCGGCCGGCGACATGATCCCCGCCGATATCCGCCTGATCGAGTCCCGCGACCTGTTCATCAGCCAGGCGGTACTGACCGGCGAGGCGCTGCCGGTGGAGAAGTACGACACCCTCGGCCACGTCGCGCAGAAGTCCGCCGGGGGCAGCGCCAGCGATGAAAGCGGCCTGCTCGACCTGCCCAACATCGGCTTCATGGGCACCAACGTGGTTAGCGGCCGCGCCCGCGCCGTGGTGGTGGCCACCGGCAAGCGCACCTACTTCGGCTCGCTGGCCAAGGCCATCGTCGGCTCGCGTAGCCAGACTGCCTTCGACCGTGGGGTGAACAGCGTCAGCCGCCTGTTGATCCGTTTCATGCTGGTAATGGTACCGGTGGTGTTCATGCTCAACGGCGTGGTCAAGGGCGACTGGAGCGACGCCTTCCTGTTTGCCCTGGCCGTTGCCGTGGGCCTGACCCCGGAGATGCTGCCGATGATCGTCAGCGCCAACCTGGCCAAAGGCGCCGTGGCCATGGCCCGGCGCAAGGTGGTGGTCAAGCGCCTGAACGCCATCCAGAACTTCGGGTCGATGGATGTCCTGTGCACCGACAAGACCGGCACCCTGACCCAGGACCGCATCATCCTCGAACACCACGTCGACCCCAGCGGCCACAAGGACCCGCGCCTGCTGGAGCTGGCCTGGCTCAACAGCCACCACCAGAGCGGCGTGAAAAACCTGATGGACCAGGCCGTGCTGCGCTTTGCCGGCGAAGACCAGGGCTTCCAGCCCCCCTATGCCTACGCCAAGGTCGACGAACTGCCCTTCGACTTCATCCGCCGGCGCCTGTCGGTGATCGTCAAGGATGCCCTGGGCGACCACCTGCTGGTGAGCAAGGGCGCCGTCGAGGAAATGCTGGCCATCGCCACCCATGTGGAAGAAGGCGGCCAGCGGATCGCTCTGGATGCCGGGCGACGCCAGCAACTGCTGGCCACCGCCAGCAGCTACAACCAGGAGGGTTTCCGCGTGCTGTTGGTCGGCACCCGTGATATTCCGGCCGTTGACGGCAAGCCCCAGTACCACACCGATGACGAGCGCGAGCTGGTGATTCGTGGCTTCCTGACCTTCCTCGACCCGCCCAAGGAAACCGCCGGCCCGGCCATCGCCGCCCTGCGCGAGATGGGCGTGAAGGTGAAGGTGCTGACCGGCGACAACCCGGTGGTCACCTGCAAGGTCTGCCGCGAAGTGGGCCTGGAGCCCGGCCAGCCGCTGCTCGGCCAGGACATCGAACGCCTGGACGACACCCAGCTCAAGGCCCTGGTCGAAGAGCGCACGGTGTTCGCCAAGCTCACACCGCTGCAGAAATCGCGGGTGCTCAAGGCGCTGCAAGCCAATGGCCACACCGTGGGCTTCCTCGGTGACGGCATCAATGACGCCCCGGCGCTGCGCGATGCCGACGTGGGCATCTCGGTGGACAGCGGCACCGATATCGCCAAGGAATCGGCCGACATCATCCTCCTGGAAAAGAGCCTGATGGTGCTGGAGGAAGGGGTGCTCAAGGGCCGCGAAACCTTCGGCAACATCATGAAGTACCTGTGCATGACCGCCAGCTCCAACTTCGGCAACGTGTTCTCGGTGCTGGTGGCCAGCGCGTTCATCCCGTTCATGCCGATGCTGGCGATCCACCTGCTGCTGCAGAACCTGATGTACGACTTCTCTCAGCTGTCGCTACCGTGGGATCGCATGGACAAGGAATTCCTGCGCGAGCCACGCAAGTGGGATGCCCGCAACATCGGTCGCTTCATGCTGTGGATCGGCCCGACCTCGTCGATTTTCGACATCACCACCTTTGCCCTGATGTGGTACGTGTTCGCCGCCAACAGCGTGGAAATGCAGGCGTTGTTCCAGTCCGGCTGGTTCATCGAGGGCTTGCTGTCGCAGACCCTGGTGGTGCACATGCTGCGCACCCGCAAGGTGCCGTTCATCCAGAGCACCGCGGCGCTGCCGGTGATCCTGGCCACCGGCCTGGTGATGTGCCTGGGCATCTATATCCCGTTCTCGCCCCTGGGGGCGATGGTCGGGCTGGTGCCGCTGCCGTGGGAATACTTCCCATGGCTGGCCGCTACCCTGCTCGGCTACTGCCTGGTGGCCCAGGGCATGAAGACCCTGTACATCCGCCGCTTCGGCCAGTGGTTCTGAGGGGGTGGGCATGCGCGTACTGATCTGCGCGGGGCGCAACTACGCCGACAACCAACGCTGCCGCCAGGCGCTGGACGCCCTCCAGCGCCAGCAACCGATCCGGGTGCTGATCCACGGCGGCAGCCAGCACCTGGGCGGCGAAATCGAAGGCTGGGCCCGCGAACAGGGCGCCGACATCGTGCGCTATCCGCCCAACTGGCAGTTGCACGGCAAGCTGGCCGAGCGCCTGCGCAACGTCTTCATGCTGCGCGACAGCCGGCCCGACCTGGTGCTGGCGCTGCCGGGCGGCGACGATACCGAGGAGCTGCTGGCCCGGGCGCGGGGTTCGGGGATTGCGGTGATCTGCGCCAGGCAGCCACGGACGGCGGGCGCCCACGGTCCTGGGGGCCAGGCCGGACAAAATTCGACGCACTCTTCTCGTCCACCTGCACAGGAGCACCACTAAGCTTTGCCAGGCCGCAGGACGCGGCCATCACCTGCAAACACGGAGTGCCCCATGTCCCTCGCCCTAGTCCACAGCCGAGCCCAGGTCGGGGTGCAGGCCCCCGCTGTCAGCGTCGAAACCCACCTGGCCAACGGCCTGCCCACGCTCACCCTGGTCGGTCTGCCGGAGACCACGGTCAAGGAAAGCAAGGACCGGGTCCGCAGCGCCATCGTCAACTCCGGGCTGGACTACCCGGCCCGGCGCATCACCCAGAGCCTCGCCCCGGCCGACCTGCCCAAGGACGGTGGCCGCTACGACCTGGCCATCGCCCTGGGCATCCTGGCCGCCAATGGCCAGGTACCGGTTGCCGCCCTCGACGGCATCGAATGCCTGGGCGAACTGGCGCTGTCGGGTACGTTGCGGCCGGTACAGGGTGTACTGCCTGCGGCACTGGCGGCGCGCGACGCGGGTCGGGCGCTGGTGGTGCCCAGGGAAAACGCCGAAGAGGCGAGCCTGGCCAGCGGCCTGGTGGTGTACGCAGTGGGGCACCTGCGGGAACTGGTCGCCCACCTGAATGCGCAACCTTCGCTGCCACCCTACGCCGCGAATGGCCTGTTGCTTGAGCAACGCCCCTACCCGGACCTCAGCGAAGTGCAGGGCCAGATCGCTGCCAAGCGGGCGCTGCTGGTCGCCGCGGCTGGCGCGCACAACCTGTTGTTCTCCGGGCCGCCGGGCACCGGCAAGACCCTGCTCGCCAGCCGCCTGCCCGGGCTGCTGCCGCCGCTGGACGAGCGCGAGGCGCTGGAGGTGGCGGCGATCCGCTCGGTCAGCGGCCATGCCCCGCTCGATTGCTGGCCACAGCGGCCGTTCCGCCACCCCCACCACTCCGCCTCCGGCCCGGCGCTGGTGGGGGGTGGCAGCCGACCGCAACCCGGCGAGATCACCCTGGCGCACCATGGCGTGCTGTTCCTCGATGAGCTGCCCGAATTCGAACGGCGCGTGCTGGAGGTGCTGCGCGAGCCGCTGGAGTCCGGCGAGATCGTGGTGGCCCGGGCCAAGGACCGGGTGCGCTTCCCGGCGCGCTTTCAACTGGTGGCGGCCATGAACCCCTGCCCCTGCGGCTACCTGGGCGACCCCACCGGCCGTTGCCAGTGCAGCAGCGAGCAGATCCAGCGCTACCGCAACAAGTTGTCCGGCCCCCTGCTCGACCGCATCGACCTGCACCTGACGGTGGCCCGGGAAAGTACCGTGCTGACTCACCAGCCCAGCGGCGAGACCAGCGCCAGTGTTGGCCAGCGGGTGGCCGAGGCACGGGAGCTGCAGCAGCGCCGGCAGGGCTGCGCCAATGCCTTCCTCGACCTCAAGGGGCTGCGCCGGCATTGCCCGCTGGAGCCGGTCGACCAGGCCTGGCTGGAGCAGGCCTGCGAACGGCTGACGCTGTCGTTGCGGGCAGCGCACCGGTTGCTGAAGGTGGCCCGCACCCTGGCGGACCTGGAGGGCACGCAAGCCATAGCCAGGTCGCACCTGGCGGAGGCGCTGCAGTATCGGCCCAGCGCCTGATCCTTTACGGCGGTTTTCCGCGCAATCATCCGCTGTATCAAGGCTGAGCCCCGTCGACAGACCCACTCAATCAGCGTAATAGCGGAAATATATTTTGCGCACTAAATATTTGCGCGCACTATTAATCTCAAGCAGCAAGCAGTCGCCAACCCTACTCAGCAGAACCCGGAGAACGATCATGCCCCTTCGCAAAGCCTTCGCCGTCACCGTCACCACCCTGGCCCTCGGCACCAGCGTCAGCAGCTTCGCCAGCGAAGCCACCCCGTACCGCTACGGCATGGACCTGGACATCGCCAAGGTCGTCAGCGTCGATGCCCCCGCCAGCGCCCAAGGCCAGACCAGCACCGCCACCCTGACCTACCGCGACAGCAGCGGCCAGCTGCGCGCCGTGAGCTACGTGCAACCCACCGTCCTCGCCAACCAGAACTGAGCCGCGGCTTGCCCGCCAAAGGAGCTAGAACATGAAACTGTCCCACACCCTGACCGCCGGCCTGCTGGCCCTTGCCGTGAACAGCGCCTTCGCCGCTGGCAGCCCCGGCGTCGAGCACACCACCCAAGGCTTCCTCGACGCCCTGGCCGCCGGTGGCGGCAAGCCGCTGGAGACCCTCGCACCCAAGGATGCCCGTGCGGTGCTGAGCGGTGCCCAGGCCGGGGTGAAGGTCGATGTGTCGGGGATCCGCGTCGAACGCCGGACCATCCAGGCCGACGGCCAGCCGCTGGAGATCCGCGTGGTGCGGCCCGAAGGATCCAAGGGCGAGCTGCCAGTGTTCATGTTCTTCCACGGCGGCGGCTGGGTGCTGGGCGACTACCCCACCCACGAACGCCTGATCCGTGACCTGGTGGTGGGCTCCGGCGCTGCGGCGGTCTACGTCGACTACACGCCGTCACCGGAAGCGAAGTTCCCCACCGCGATCAACCAGGCCTACGCCGCCACCCGCTGGGTCGCCGAGCACGGCCAGGAGATCGGTGTTGACGGTAGCCGCCTGGCGGTAGCCGGCAACAGCGTCGGCGGCAACATGGCCGCGGTGGTGGCACTGAAAGCCAAGGAGGCCGGCACGCCGAAGTTGCGTTTCCAGGCCCTGCTGTGGCCAGTGACCGACGCCAACTTCAACAACGCGTCCTACAACCAGTTCGGCGAAGGCCACTTCCTGACCCGCAACATGATGCAGTGGTTCTGGAACAACTACACCACCGACCCGCGCCAGCGCGACGACATCCATGCCTCGCCGCTGCGCGCCAGCCTCGAGCAGTTGCAAGGCCTGCCGCCAGCCCTGGTGCAGACCGCCGAGATGGACGTGCTGCGCGACGAAGGCGAAGCCTACGCCCGCAAGCTGGACGCCGCCGGGGTACCGGTGACCGCCGTGCGCTACAACGGCATGATCCATGACTACGGCCTGCTGAATGTGCTGAGCACCGTGCCCGGTGTACGCAGTGCCATGGACCAGGCGGCACAGGCGCTGAAAGCCCATCTGCAGTAAGCAGTTGATCGCCCGCTCCTACGCAGGTATCAGACCTTCGTGGGAGCGAGCTTGCTCCGCGATTGATTCAGCAAAGGTCCGTCTTTCAGAACGCTGCTTCCTGTCACCCCAGGATTGTCCTGTATCCCTTGTCCCCCGAAAATGCCCGCCTCTTTCATCGATGGCATAAGCTGTTGCATCAAGCGCTGCCGCACGCAGTTCAAGGAGTCCGAGCAATGCCACACGAAGGCAGCCTGCTACAAACCGCCGTCATCTTCCTCCTCGCCGCCGTGGTCGCCGTGCCGCTGGCCAAGCGCCTGCAACTGGGCGCCGTGCTCGGCTACCTGCTGGCCGGCGTGGCCATCGGCCCGCAGGCCCTGGGGCTGATCCGCGACACCGAGAGCGTCGCGCACATCTCCGAGCTGGGCGTGGTGTTGCTGCTGTTCATCATCGGCCTGGAGCTTTCACCACGACGCTTGTGGCTGATGCGCAAATCGGTGTTCGGCGTCGGCACCGCGCAGGTGGTCCTGACCGGCGCGGTACTGGGCGCCATCGCCCTGTTCGGCTTCAGCCAGACGCTACCCGCGGCCATCGTGCTCGGCCTTGGTCTGGCCCTGTCGTCCACCGCGCTGGGCCTGCAGAGCCTGGCCGAAAGCAAGCAGCTCAATGCGCCCCACGGTCGGCTGGCCTTCGCCATCCTGCTGTTCCAGGACATCGCCGCCATCCCGTTGATCGCCCTGGTGCCGCTGCTGGCCGCGAGCGGCCCGGACACCAGCCACGGCGACAGCCTCGAGCATGGCCTGAAGGTGTTCGCCAGCATCGCCATCGTCATCGTCGGCGGTCGCTACCTGTTGCGCCCGTTGTTCCGTATCGTCGCCCGCACCGGTTTGCCGGAAGTGTCCACCGCCACCGCGCTATTGGTGGTGATCGGTACCGCCTGGTTGATGGAGGAGGCCGGCGTGTCCATGGCCCTGGGCGCCTTCCTCGCCGGCCTGCTGCTGGCCGACTCCGAATACCGCCATGAACTGGAATCGCAGATCGAGCCGTTCAAAGGCCTGCTGCTGGGCCTGTTCTTCATCAGCGTCGGCATGGGCGCCAACCTGCGCCTGCTGCTGGAAATGCCGCTGGTACTGCTGGGCCTGACCCTGTTGTTGATCGGCGTGAAGCTTACGTTGCTGATCGGCGTCGGCCGCCTGGCCGGTGGCCTGAACAGCGCCAGCGCCCTGCGCCTGGGGATGGTGCTGGCTGCCGGCGGCGAGTTCGCCTTCGTGGTGTTCAAGCTGGGCAAGGACCAGGGCTTGTTCGACACCCAGACCTACGACCTGCTGCTGATGACCATCACCCTGTCGATGGCCCTAACGCCGCTGCTGATGCTCGGCTGCGCCCGCGCCCTGAAGCGCCCGCAACCCGCCCGCGAGGTGCCCGAGCAGTACAAGGCCATCGACGCTGGCACCCCGCGCGTGGTGATCGCTGGCATGGGCCGCATGGGCCAGATCGTCGCGCGCATCCTGCGGGCGCAGAAGATCCCGTTCATAGCCCTAGAGACCTCGGTGGACGCCATCGAGATGACCCGCATGTTCGAACAGGTGCCGGTGTTCTATGGCGACCCACTGCGCCCCGAAGTGCTGCACGCGGCCAAGGTCGGCGAGGCCGAGTATTTCATCATCACCATCGACGACCCGGAGGTGGCCATTCACACCGCGGAGCGGGCCAAGCGCCTGTACCCGCACCTGAAGGTGATCGCCCGGGCACGTAACCGTCAGCATGTGCACAAGCTGATGGACGTGGGTGCCGACCCGATCCGCGAGACGTTCTATTCCAGCCTGGAGATGAGCCGCCGCGCGCTGGTCGGGCTGGGGCTCTCCGAAGCCCAGGCGACAGACCGCATCGCCCGGTTCACCGAGCATGACGAACAGGTGCTGGAAGCCCAGGGGCAGGTCCGCGACGATCGGGCCAAGGTGATGCAGACGGCCAAGGAAGCGCGGGTGGAGCTGGAGCGGTTGTTTGCGTCGGATGAGGATTGAGGGCCAGGCGCAGGAAATACCCTACGAAACCTGTCGATGGCCCTCTGATTGTTCGAGCACACCCTGCTCCCTAGGCTGATCAGGTCGCCGCCATTACAGCGAACCTGATCGCTGCCAGGGATTTCCTTGAGCCCCTACTCTGCGTCCCCGAAGATTACCGAGAAGAAAGGTCAGAGCACTTGGCTGGACCTGCAATTACCCGATCTCAGGACCCTTGATCGGGCATGGCGTGCGCCTACCGTCGAAGAACTCATTGCAGCTGACAATCATCTCGTCGCAGTGGATTTGGTCGCGTATCACCTGGGCCTGAATACATCGTCCATGTATTCGCGGGGCATCGACACCCCTCTTGGTGTGGTCCAGATCCGCCACAGCTGCATCGCCCACATCGTCGAGAAGCGCCAGGATGCCAGAGAACGCTTTGCCAGAGTGGCGCTGGATACACTAACCGGACCATTCGAGGTATGGCGGGTCGCATACAGCAACGACACCCATAGGTTGGCGTTCATCGGCGCCTATGAATCCAAGCGGCAGATGCTGGTGATCGTTACGCTGGAGCAGGGCAAGCTGTTGTGGAATTTCATGCAATGCGATGCGAAAGCACTGAACAAGCACCGTCACGGCGAGCTGCTGTATCAGCGCTATGAGTTTCTGCCAGGCAAAGAAAAGGGCCACTGCGAACAGTGGCCCTGAAGCGATGCTTGATATTCATATACACACCCTCAAGCCGGGGTGTGGAGGTCTCACCCTACGCTGATGATTCAGCCATCGACGGGGTTCCTACGCCAGCTATTGCCGCTGAATGGCAACTGGTTTCGCGCTCATCTGAAACGCTAACAACAGCCGCTAGGCAAGTCAACGGAAGCGGACAAATGGAATGTAGCCAGAAATGGCCGGCTAATAGCGCCAAAACGGGGGGTTCTGGCAATTTCCCACAAGCCTTGAAGAATCTTCTCACTAGGCAGCCTATAAGCCGGGAAATACCCTACGAAGTCTGTCGATGCCCGTCTGATTGTCCGGGGAAATCATGCCCTCTAGGATCTCCCGGTCGCTGTCTGTTCAGCGATCGGACGTGGAAATCCGGTTAGGGTTATTGCCTTCAATGGCAGTTGTGCGCGGGAGGCCGCCTGGCCTGCCGGGTTGACCTCTAACCGGTTTCCACCCCGCGTACGACTGCCACCCTCTGCGTGGAAACGGACGGTTGCGGTTCAACCTTTAGAGGATCACTGCAATGAAAAAAATCGTCCCCGACCCACCCCTTCCCGACACCCGCCACCGCACCTTCGGCAAATGCGACGCCGGCCACCCACCGCTGTTCGCGGTCAACCCCAATATCAACGCCCACGACGCCTTGGTGCATGTCGCCGAGTACCTGCGCAGTGCCTACAACATCGGCTACAAGGCGTTGGAGCATACGGATGAAACCGGCAGGAGCCTGCTGTGGGCCAGCCTGCATGGGATCGAGATGGCCGAGGGCCTGACCGAGGCGATGCTGGAGGGTATCGAGTCGCCCTGAGCGACATTGCCTTCGAGGGAGTTGGATGAAGGCCATCACCGCCCGGTAGACTGCGCCCCACTACCCCGGCGCGCTGTGGAGATCGCCCCTTGGAAGACCTCAACTCCCTCTACTACTTCACCCAGGTGGTCGAGCACGGTGGCTTTGCCCCGGCCGGGCGGGCGCTGGACATGCCCAAATCCAAGCTCAGCCGGCGCATCGCCGACCTCGAGGAGCGCCTCGGCGTGCGCCTGCTGCACCGCACCAGCCGGCATTGCTCGCTGACCGAGATCGGCCAGGCCTACTACAACCGCTGCCTGGCCATGCGCGTTGAGGCCGAGGGCGCTGCCGAGATCATCGAGCGCAACCGCAGCGAACCGAGGGGGCTGGTGCGCATCAGTTGCCCGACCACCCTGCTCAACTCCTGGGTCGGTCCGATGCTCACCCGCTACATGCTCAAGTACCCGCAGGTGGAGCTGTTCATCGAGAGCACCAACCGCCGCGTCGACCTGCTGCACGAGGGCTTCGACGTGGCGCTGCGGGTGCGCTTCCCGCCGCTGGAGAACACCGACATGGTGATGAAGGTGCTGAGCAACAGCACCCAGTGCCTGGTCGGGCATCCGTCGTTTCTCGAACGGCTGGCTGAAGGCTTCGACCCGCAGCAGCTCAGTGAGCTACCCAGCGTCCATTGGGGCAGCGCCCAGCGTGAGTACCAGTGGGAGCTGTTCCAGAGCGAGGACATGAGCCGCAGCCTGGTGATCCCGCACACGCCGCGAATGGTCACCGATGATCTGTTTGCCTTGCGGCACTTCGTGGTGGCGGGCGTGGGGATCGCGCACCTGCCCAGGGTGGCGGTGCGCGAGGACTTGGCGGCGGGGCGCCTGGTGGAGCTTCTGCCGGACTGGCATCCGCGATGCGGCATCGTGCATGCGATCTTCCCGTCGCGGCGCGGGCTGCTGCCGTCGGTGCGGTCGTTGATCGACCATCTGGCGGAAGAATTCGCCATCAGCGACATGGCTTAGATACAGGGGCTGCGTTGCAGCCCCAGGCCCACTCAGAACGCGAAGCAGGAACAGCCCAGCGCGCCCCAGAACCCCTGGTAATCGCTCACCGGCACACTGGAGTGCCGCGCCTTCTCATGGCTATGGGCATGCACCCCGCACGGCCCGACGCACTGGTGCAGCGCCGCCGCCATTGGTGCCCCGGCGCGCCAGTGCCCCGGTACCTTGGCCACCGGCGACCACTCGGGCAACACCGGCACCTGCGCCGGGCCCAGCTTGTCGAACTCGGCGGCGCCGTACACCACCTTGCCATCGACAACAGTGAGCACCGACTCGATGCCCTTGATCGCCTCTTCATCGACGCTGAAGAAGTCCAGCGACAACGCCGCCAAGTCCGCCAGCTGGCCGACCTTGATCTGCCCCTTCTTGCCCTGCTCGCTGGAGAACCAGGCGCTGCCATGGGTGAACAGCTGCAGCGCGGTCTCGCGGCTAAGGCCTTCCGGATACAGTTCCAGCCCGCCGACGGTCTTGCCGCTGACCATCCAGTACAGCGACGTCCACGGGTTGTAGCTGGACACCCGGGTCGCGTCGGTCCCGGCCCCCACCGGCACGCCCATGTCGAGCATGCGCTTGATCGGCGGGGTGTGCTCGGCGGCCTTGGCGCCGTAGCGATCGACGAAGTATTCACCCTGGAAGGCCATGCGGTCCTGGATGGCGATACCCCCGCCCAGCGCCCGCACCCGCTCGATGTTCTGCGGGGTGATGGTCTCGGCATGGTCGAAGAACCATGGCAGGCCATTGAACGGAATGTCGCGATTGACCTTCTCGAACACGTCGAGCATGCGCGAGATCGACTCGTCGTAGGTGGCGTGCAGGCGGAACGGCCAGCGCTGCTCGACCAGGTGGCGTACCACCGGCTCCAGCTCCTGCTCCATAGTCTGCGGCAGGTCCGGACGCGGTTCGAGGAAGTCCTCGAAGTCGGCGGCGGAGAACACCAGCATCTCGCCAGCACCGTTGTGGCGGAAGAAGTCATTGCCGTCGCCCGGCTTGACCTTCTGCGTCCAGTTCTTGAAGTCGATGAGCTCTTCCTTGGGCTTCTGGGTGAACAGGTTGTAGGCAATGCGCACGGTCAGCTGATCGTTGTCGGCCAGTTCCTGAATCACCTGGTAGTCGTCCGGGTAGTTCTGGTAACCGCCGCCGGCATCGATGGCGCTGGTCAGGCCGAGGCGGTTGAGCTCGCGCATGAACTGGCGGGTAGAGTTGACCTGGTACTCCAGCGGCAGCTTCGGTCCCTTGGCCAGGGTGGCGTAGAGGATCGTGGCATTGGGCCGGGCGATGAGCATGCCGGTGGGGTTGCCGAACTTGTCACGCTGGATCTCGCCACCCGGCGGATTCGGCGTGTCCTTGGTGTAGCCCACGGCCTTGAGCGCGGCGCGGTTGAGCAAGGCGCGATCGTACAGGTGCAGCAGGAATACCGGGGTGTCCGGCGCGGCCTGGTTGATCTCTTGCAAGGTGGGCATGCGCTTTTCGGCGAACTGGAATTCGTTCCAGCCGCCGACCACGCGCACCCACTGCGGGCTCGGCGTGCGCTCGGCCTGGTCCTTGAGCATGCGCAGGGCGTCGGCCAGGGACGGTACGCCTTCCCAGCGCAGTTCGAGGTTGTAGTTCAGGCCGCCACGGATCAGGTGCAGGTGCGAGTCATTGAGGCCCGGGATGACCGTGCGCTGTTTGAGGTCGATGATCTGCGTGGCGGCGCCCTTGTGGGCCATGGCTTCGGCGTCGCTGCCCACGGCAAGGAACTTGCCGTCCTTGATGGCAACGGCACTGGCGCGGGGCTTTTCACGGTCAACGGTATGCAGCTTGCCGTTGAACAGGATGAGGTCGGCAGTCATGGCGCTTCCTTGGGTGGCGGCGTGGGCGAAACCGGCGGTGCCGGCGAAGGGCAATGCGGACCAAAGTGCGCCAGCGGCGCCGAGTACCGTGCTGGTGGCCAGAAACTGGCGGCGGCTCTTGTCGTTGGGATCCTGGGACATGGCGTTCTCCCTCGAGGGCGGCAAGCGCGACTGAGCTTGCCACCGATGCATGACAGAGAAGGGGGCTGGGCTGGCCGTGGAAGACTAGCAGCGGGAACAACCAGGCGCCGTTTCCGGCGCCCGGTGTCTTACTTGCCGGCGGTCAGGGCGTTGTAGCTGGTGATCAGGTTGCGGTAGTCAGGGATATGGTTGGAGAACAGCGCCGCCAGCCCTTCGACATCGTTGCGCCAGTCACGGTGCAGCTCACAGGCCACGCCGAACCAGGTCATCAGCTGGGCACCGGCCTGGCTCATGCGGTCATGGGCGGCGTCGCGGGTCATTTCGTTGAAGGTGCCGGAGGCGTCGGTGACCACGAACACTTCAAACTCTTCTTCAAGGGCCGCCAGCGCCGGGAAGGCCACGCACACTTCGGTCACCACGCCGGCAATGATCAGCTGCTTCTTGCCGGTGGCCTTCACTGCCTTGACGAAATCTTCGTTGTCCCAGGCGTTGATCTGGCCGGGGCGGGCAATGTACGGGGCATCCGGGAACAGCTCCTTGAGCTCCGGCACCAGCGGGCCGTTGGGGCCTTGCTCGAAGCTGGTGGTGAGGATGGTCGGCAGGTTGAAGTACTTGGCCAGGTCGGCCAGGGCCAGCACATTGTTCTTGAAGCGGTCCGGCTCGATGTCACGGACCAGGGACAGCAGCCCGGCCTGGTGGTCGACCAGCAGTACGGCGGCGTCGTCTTTGTTCAGGCGGGTGTAAGTGAATTTGCTCATGGTCGTTGCTCCCAAAGGTGTGTGATTGTCGTTGCCATCGGTGTTTCGCGTTGATGGGCAAAGATTAGATTGATCACCTTTGAGCCGGTAGACGGCAAAAATTGGCCCTAGCGTTCTGTTTTATGAACGATAGTTTTCCCTTTACGCAGAGCCGCTCAACGGACCAGCTTCCAGACAATGTGTGAATTGCGACCACTGAGCCTGTACTCGCACCCCTGGAACAACCCCCAGATCAACGGGCCGAACGACAGGGCAAGCAACAGGGGGAACACATAAAGCCCCAGGATGAGCAATAACGAGAGCAGTTTGTGCTCGAAGGTCATGGCCAGCCTGTGGACCTCGCCCGCCCCTTCGAAGGTGTTGATGTCCAGGCCGCGCTGCCTGGCGAAGAACCAGGCATAGATCGCCAGGGCGGATGCGGACACCATCACCCCCCCGAACATGAGCAGATTGATGAGCCTGAGGGTTTCACACAATGTCATTGCTGCTCCTTGCCGGCATGCTCCACCAATTGGATGCCCCATTCGACGGAATCAGACCGGCCGCGCGCCATTGTTTCCAACTCTTCGGCTTACAGCAAGAACGGCATGCCCTCGAAGCAGCCCGTTCTACGCCTCCTGCATGCCCATTGCGTGCCCCTTCAACCTGCTCTATTACTAGCCACAGCCCTCCCCCGCACCGAGACCATCATGCTGGCCTTCATCGAGTCCTCCCCGTTGTTGCTCGGCACCGCCCTGATCTTCCTCGACCTGCTGCTTTGGCACCTGATCCCATTGGAGCGCCGCGCCTGGCGCATCGCGTCGCGGCTGGCGATTTTCCTGCTGTTCAGCTGGCTCTTGCTGGCCGCGGGCATGAGCCCGCTGCAACCACCGCCCTGGGCCGACGATGTCTCGCGCAACCTGATGGCCACAGTGCTGGGGATCGGCTGGTGGCTGTTCGGCGCACGCACGGTGACGGTGGTGTTCGGCTTGTTGCTGGTGGCGCGGGGCAGCCACGGCGGGCGTCTGCTGCAGGATGTGGTCGGGGCGCTGATCTTCCTGGTCGCAGCGGTGGCGGCGGCGGCCTATGTGATGCAACTGCCGGTCAAGGGGCTGCTGGCCACCTCAGGGGTCATGGCCATCGTCATCGGCCTGGCGCTGCAGAGCACGCTGGCCGACGTGTTCTCGGGCATCGTGCTGAACACCACACGGCCCTACCAGATCGGCGATGCGATCTCGATCGACGGCACCGAGGGCAAGGTGGTTGATATCGACTGGCGGGCCACCCGGCTGATCACTGGCAACAGCAGCCTGGCGGTGATCCCCAACTCGGTGGCAGCCAAGGCCAAGATTCTCAACTTCAGCCGCCCGGCCGAGGTGCACGGGGTGTCGATCAGCGTGGTGGTGCCGGCCAAGGTGCGCCCGCAACGGGTGTTCGATGCACTGGAGAAAACCCTACAAGGCACCAGCATCCTGCTGGACAAGCCGGCGCCCAAGGTCACGGTAAAGGCTGCGACACTGGAGTCAGTGGAGTACGAGGCCAGCGGCTTCATCGCCGAGATGTCGCGCAAGACCGAAGTGCGCAACCAGTTGTTCGACCTCGCCCACCGCCACCTGGAAGCCAGCGGCGTGACCTGGAACACCGAGCTGGGCGCCCCGGTGCGCAGCCGCCAGCGCGAGCTGCTGGACGAAGTACGGGTGTTCCGCTCGCTGAGCAACGAAGAACGCGACGCCCTGAGCCAGCGCATGACCACGGTGGAATACCTCGCTGACCAGGTGATCCTCGACATTGGCGAGCGCTCGGAACATGTGCTGCTGATCAGCCGCGGCGTGGTACTGGCGTCGGTGCGCGATGGCGAACGGCTGATCGAAGGCGGGCGCATGGGGCCTGGAGAGGTGCTGGGGCTGGAGGGATTGGTGGACGATGAGGCCTCGCCCGTGGAGTTCCGCGCCCTGAGCGGCTGCATGCTGTATCGCATCGACAAGGAACAGGTGCGCGGTTGCCTGAGCGAAAGCGGCGATGTGAAGTCGGCACTGACCAAGCTGCAACGGTTCCGGCGGCAGAAGCGCGAATCGCTGTTATTGCAGAAGCCGGCGGTGGTGAAGAAAGGCGGGTTCCTGAGCTGGCTGCATAAGTGAGCCTGTCGCGGCGCAAGTCGGGCCGCGATGGCGATTACAGCACTACCCGCAGACACTGCCCGGCGTGATACAGCGAGAACCCCGACTCGTAGAACGCCGTGCGCAACGATGGCGCGCTCACCGGCTTCATCGGCGAGAACGGGATTGGCAGGCGGTCCGGGTCATCCTTGAGCAGAAACTCCGCAAAGGCCCGGCCGATCACCGTGCCGGTGGTGTTGCCGCGGCCATTGTAGCCGGTCACCGCCACCAGCCCCGGCGCCGGCTCGAACAGGCGCATCAGGTGGTCGGGGGTGAAGTCGATGCAGCCGGTCCAATGCATTTCCCACTCCACCTTGCCCAGCTCCGGGTAGTAGTGGCTCTGGATGCGGTCGGCCCAGCTGCGCACGAACCACGCCGGCTTGTTGTCGACCCGGCCGAGGCTGCCCAGCAGCAGGCGGCCCTGGTCGTCGCGGCGGATGCTGCTGAGCACGGTGCGGGTGTCCCACGAGCCCTGGCCATGGGGCAGGACCTTGTCGGCGGCGGCGCCGTGCAAGGGCTTGGAAGCCACCTGGTAGTAGTAGCCACGGAAGAACTGTTTTTGCAGGTTGCTCCAATCCCCTTCGGTGTAGGCGCCGGTGGAGATCACCACCTTGTCGGCGCGCACCGTGCCGCGCGCGGTCTTCACCTGCCAGGTGTCGCCGTCGCGCTCCAGGCCCTCGACAGCGGATTGCTGGAACAACTTGCCGCCCAGGCGCGTCACAGCGGCGGCCAGGCCTTGGGTGTAACCCATGGGGTTGATGGTGCCGGCGCGGCGGTCGAGCAGCGCGGCGGAGATCTTGTCGGTACCGCAGTATTCCTGGCAGTGCGCCCCGGTCAGCAGCTCGACATCGGCGCCGCGCCGGGTCCATTGCTGGTGGCGAGCTTCGAGGTCGGCGATGCCGGTGGCATTGTGCGCCATGTGCAGGGTGCCTTTGTGCTGGGCCTGGCAGTCGATACCTAAACGCTCGATCATGGCGAACACTTCGCCCGGTGCCTCGCCCAGTACCTTGTTCAGGCGGCTGCCTTGCTTGTGGCCGAGGGTGGCCTCGACGTCGTCGGGGCGGATCCAGGTGCCTGCATTGACCAGGCCGACGTTGCGCCCCGAGCCGCCGTGACCGATCTTCCAGGCCTCCAGCAGGATCACCGATTTACCTTGCTCCAGCAGGTGGATCGCCGCGGACAGCCCGGTGATGCCGCCGCCGATCACGCAGACGTCAGCTTTGTGCTCGCCGGCCAGGGCCTGGGCGGCGACGGTCGGCTGGGTGACGTGTTCCCACAGACATTCTTGACGCAGTTCGGACATGGCCCGGCTCCAGCGGTGTTGTTCTTGTTGGGGGCGCGTTGCGCCCCTTTCGCGGCACAAGGCCGCTCCTACACAGGCAACGCAATCCTCTGTAGGAGCGGCCTTGTGCCGCGAAACGGGGGCAGAGCCCCCGCCTGCGATCATCAGTCGAACACGATGCCCTGCGCCAGCGGCAACTCGCGCGAGTAGTTCACAGTGTTGGTCTGGCGACGCATGTAGCCTTTCCAGGCATCAGAGCCCGACTCACGGCCACCGCCGGTCTCTTTCTCGCCACCGAACGCCCCGCCGATCTCGGCGCCGCTGGTGCCGATGTTGACGTTGGCGATGCCGCAGTCGCTGCCCGAAGCACTCTGGAAGCGCTCGGCCTCACGAATGTCGGTGGTGAAGATGCACGACGACAGGCCCTGTGGCACTTCGTTGTTCAGGCGCAGGGCCTCTTCGAAGTCGTCATAGGCCAGCACGTAGAGGATCGGCGCGAAGGTTTCGTGGCGCACCACGTCGCTCTGGGCCGGCATTTCGGCGATGGCCGGGGTCACGTAGTAGGCGTTCGGGTACTGCTCGGCCAGCTGGCGCTCGCCGCCGAACACCTGGCCGCCTTCATCGCGGGCCTTGGCCAGCGCGCCCTGCATGGCGTCGAACGACTGCTTGTCGATCAGCGGGCCGACCAGGTTGTCCTTGCGCGGATCACCGATGCGCACCTTGGCGTAGGCAGCCTTGACCCGGGCCACCACTTCATCCTTGATCGAACGGTGCACGATCAGGCGGCGCAGGGTGGTGCAGCGCTGGCCGGCAGTGCCCACGGCAGAGAACAGGATGCCGCGCACGGCCAGGTCCAGGTCTGCGCTCGGGGCGAGGATCATGGCGTTGTTGCCACCCAGCTCGAGGATGCTGCGGCCGAAGCGTGCCGCCACACGTGGGCCCACTTCCCGGCCCATGCGGGTGCTGCCGGTGGCGCTGACCAGCGGCACACGCGGGTCGTCGACCAGGGCTTCACCGGCTTCACGGCCGCCGATTACCAGCTGGCTCAGGCCGGCCGGCGCGTCGCCGAAGGCCTTGAGGGCTTTTTCGAACAGGGCCTGGCAGGCCAGGGCGGTGAGCGGGGTCTTCTCGGACGGCTTCCACACCACCGCGTTACCGGCCACCAGGGCCAGCGCGGTGTTCCAGGCCCACACGGCGACCGGGAAGTTGAAGGCGCTGATCACGCCGACCACGCCCAGCGGGTGCCAGGATTCACGCATGTGGTGGCCCGGGCGCTCGGAGGCGATGGTCAGGCCGTACAGCTGGCGCGACAGGCCGACGGCGAAGTCACAGATGTCGATCATCTCCTGCACTTCGCCCAGGCCTTCCTGGGTGATCTTGCCGGCTTCGATGGACACCAGCTCGCCGAGGTCGGCCTTGTGCGCACGCAACACTTCGCCGAACAGGCGCACCAGCTCGCCGCGACGTGGCGCTGGCACGCTGCGCCAGGCTTCGAAGGCCTGCTGAGCCTGGTCGATGCGGGCAATGGTGTCGGCCTTGCCGAGCAGCTTCACCGCGGCGATCTGGCTGCCGTCGATCGGGGTGTGAACAGGGTAGTCGCCCTGGGTGTAAGCCGCGGCGGCAACGCCAAGGCGCTCGAGCAGTCCAGCAACCATTGTGCTTCTCCTTTCATCGGGTGAAGGGTTGGAAAATGACGTGGGTCAGTATTAATCCGATTACACAGGTGCAACAAACGACCTTTATTCCGCATATCATTCCGTCAGGTAATGATTTCAGCCGCCGAGACCCTTATGTCCAAACGCCTGGTTCCCTCCATGACCGCCTTGCAGTGCTTCGAGGCCGCCGCCCGCCACCTGAGCTTCACCCGCGCCGCCGAAGAGCTGCACCTGACCCAGAGCGCGGTGAGCAAGCAGGTGGCGCAGCTCGAAGAGATGCTGCGCCATCACTTGTTCCTGCGCATCCGCCGGCGCCTGCAACTGACCCCCGCCGGCGCCCTTTACCTGGCCGAGGTGAACAAGATTCTCACCCAGGTCGACATGTCCAGCCGCTACGTGCTCACCTACGGCACGCAGACCGAAGTATTGAAAGTAGCCACTCAGCCGAGTTTCGGCGTGCGCTGGTTGATCCCGCACCTCAAGGGCTTCGGCAAGCGCCACCCGAACATCCACCTGGACATCCGCAACGAGATGGAGCCGTTCGCCCTTCTGCAGGGCTCCGCCGACGTGGTGTTCTTCTACGGCCATGGGACCTGGCCGGGAGCAACTTGCCTGGAGTTGTTCGGTGAGGAGGTGGTGCCGGTGTGCGCGCCGGAGCTGCTGCAAGGGCGCACGCTGCCCGACGTGGGTGCGCTGGCGGAGCTGGTACTGCTGCAAAGCGCCTCGCGCCCGCAGGCCTGGCACGAGTGGTTCCTGGAGCAAGGGCTGCACACCGACAACAGCTACCACGGGCCGCGCTTCGACACCTTCTACATGGCCCTGAGCGCGGCGCAGGCCGGCTGTGGGGTGGCGCTGGTGCCGCGCTACCTGGTGGCCAAGGAGTTGGCCGAGGGCAGCCTGGTGCTGGCCTGGAACCATGCGATGCGCAGCAACGGCGCGTATTACCTGGCGTTTGCCGAACATGCGGCGGAGGTGCCGAAGGTGCGGGCGTTGGTGGAGTGGGTTCGCGAGCAGCTTCAGGCTTGAGATGGCTGGGGCTGCTGCGCAGCCCTTTCGCGATACAAGGCCGCTCCTACAGGGGTACGCGATCCCCTGTAGGAGCGGCCTTGTGTCGCGAAAGGGCCGCAAAGCGGCCCCATGGCCATCAAGATCGATCAAAAAAGGAATGAAACCCGCACTTTTTTTCGCTTGTACGGTGAGTCCATTCCCAGTTTTCATGTAAGCCTCCTCAACTCACCCCAGGAAGCTTGCGATGCCCGCCCACGATTTCGTCAGCCCCGACCACATCCGCGCGCAGTTCTCTGCCGCCATGTCGCTCATGTACAAGCAGGAAGTGCCGCTATACGGCACCCTGCTCGAGCTGGTGAGCGAGATCAACCAGCAAGTCATGGCCGAACAGCCCAAGGTGGCCGAGGCCCTGCGCTGGACCGGCGAAATCGAGCGCCTCGATCAGGAGCGCCACGGCGCCATCCGCGTCGGCAACGCAGCGGAGCTGGCGACCATCGCCCGCCTGTTCGCGGTGATGGGCATGCACCCGGTCGGCTACTACGACCTGAGCTCGGCCGGGGTGCCGGTACATTCCACCGCGTTTCGCGCCGTGCACGAGCAATCCCTGCACATCAGCCCGTTTCGGGTGTTCACCTCGCTGCTGCGCCTGGAGCTGATCGACAACCCGCAACTGCGCGCACTGGCCCAGGGCATCCTCGACAAACGGCAGATCTTCACCGCCCGTGTGCTCGAACTGATCGCCCAATGCGAACGCGATGGCGGCCTGAGCGCTAGCGATGCCGAGACCTTCGTCCAGGAAGCCCTGCACACCTTCCGCTGGCACCAGGACGCCACCGTTACCGCCGAGCAGTACCAGCAACTGCACGACCAGCACCGCCTGATCGCGGATGTGGTGGCGTTCAAAGGCCCCCACATCAACCACTTGACCCCACGCACCCTGGACATCGACGCCATCCAGCTCGGCATGCCGGCCAAGGGCATTCCACCCAAGGCCGTGGTCGAAGGGCCACCCACCCGTCGCCAGCCGATCCTGCTGCGCCAGACCAGCTTCAAGGCCCTGCAGGAAAGGGTCGCTTTCAGCGATGCCCAGGGCAGCCACACGGCGCGCTTCGGCGAGATCGAACAACGCGGCGCAGCGCTGACGCCCAAGGGCCGCCAGCTGTACGACCGGCTGCTGGACACGACCCGCGCGGCCCTGGGCGGTGTGCCGGCCGAGGCCAATGCCGAACGCTACATGACCCTGCTCGCCAAGCATTTCGCTGACTTCCCAGACGACCTGGGGCAGATGCGCGAACAAGGGCTGGCCTACTTCCGCTATTTCGCCACCGACAAGGGGCTGGCGGCACGCGGGCAGCCTGGCCGCCCCACTACCTTGCAAGGGCTGATCGACGCCGGGCATGTGCATTACGAGGCGCTGGTGTACGAGGACTTCCTGCCGGTGAGCGCGGCGGGGATCTTCCAGTCCAACCTGGGCGACGAAGGCCAGGCCGACTATGGCAGCAATGCCAATCGGGATGCCTTCGAGGCAGCGCTGGGGCTGATGGTGCAGGACGAACTGGCGTTGTATGCCCAGAGCGAGCGCCGCTCATTGCAAGCGTGTGCGCAGGCGTTGGGGCTGTCGGCCCTGTAAACGTCATCGCGGGCAAGCCCGCTCCCACAGGGTCGGTGGGAGCGGGCTTGCCCCGCGAAAGTCTTAGCGGCCCACTCGGAACCGATCCACTTCCTGGCGCAACTGCCCCGCCAGTCCTTCCAGTTCGCGGGCCGTCGTGGCCAGCTCATTGGCCACATCTCGCTGCTCACTGTTGGCCTGGGCGATGCTCTGCAGGTTGCGGCTGAGCACTGTCGCGGTGCTGCTCTGCTCCTGGGTCGCGGTGCTGATCACGGCGAACTGCTCGCCCGCCGCCCTGCTCTGCTCGTCGATCCGCGCCAGTGCCTCGGCCACTTTGTCGTTGCGCGCCAGGCCCTCCTGCATCAGCTGGTTGCCCTGCTCCAGGGTGTTGATGGCATGCCCGGTCTGCTGCTGGATGCTGGCGATCATCCCGGAAATCTCGTCGGTGGCCTGGCGGGTACGCGCGGCCAGGCCGCGCACCTCGTCGGCGACCACGGCAAAACCACGGCCCTGCTCCCCTGCCCGCGCCGCCTCGATGGCCGCGTTGAGCGCCAACAGGTTGGTCTGCTCGGCGATGGCGGTGATCACGCCGACAATCCCGCCAATCTCCTGGGACCGCGCGCCCAGGGTGTCCATCACCGCGGCGGTGCCGCCCAGCGCGTCGGCGATCTGCTTGAGCGAGGCCGACGCTTCGTCCATGGCACCGCGACCAATACGGGTCTGCTGGGCATTGTCGCGGGCCATGCGCTCGGTACCGGCCATGTTGTCGGCGATGTTCATCGAGGTGGCGCTGAACTCCTCCACCGCGCCGGCCATGCTGGTGATCTCGCCGGACTGCTGGTCCATGCCCTCGCAAGCCCCGGACGACAAGCCGGACAACGAACGAGCACGGTCACTGACCTGGTCGGAGGCGCCGCGGATATGCTCGACCATGGTCGCCAGGGCCTCGCCCATCTGATTGAAGCTGCGCGCCAGCTGACCAATCTCGTCGTGGCTGGTGACGCTCAGGCGGGCATTCAGGTCGCCAGCGCCTAGGGCTTCGGCCTGGCGCACCAGCTCGCCCAGCGGGCGCAGCTTGCGGCGCAGCAGCCAGAGCGTGGCGGCGACGGCCAGGAGCATGGCCAGCAGACTGCCGATGGCCAGGCGCAGGCCGACACTCCAGGTCACTTCGCGGATTTCCGCCTTGGGCATGCTCGCCACCACGGTCCATGGGCCTTCGGCGAACGGCGCGCTGACACTGAACAGGTCCCGGTCGGCATTGGCCGGGGGCACCAGCCATTGGCCCTGGTCGTCACGAATGGCCAAGGAGCCGGTCTGGCCGATGCGAAAGCGCTTGAGGTTGGCGAACTGGGCGTTCTGCGCATCGGTGTAGTCGAAGCCGACGAACAGCACGGCGATGACCCGGCCGCTACCATCGCGCACTGGCACGTAGCGGGTCATGTAGTTGCGCTCGAACAGCACCGCGCGGCCAACGTACATCTGCCCGGCCAGCAACTTGGCATAGGCCGGGTGCTGGCGGTCCAGCTGGGTGCCGATGGCGCGGTTGCCATCCTGCTTCTTCAGGTTGGTGCTGATGCGCACGAAATCGTCGCCGCTGCGCACGAACAGCGTCGCGATCCCGGCCGTCATCTGCTGGAATTCATCGACCACCTGGAAGTCGTTGTTCAACAGCCGCTCGCCCAGGTACAGGGCTGGCGTGGCCTGGCCTGCCACCTGCACGGTCTCGCCGGCGTGCAGCGCCAGGCCGGTGGCGAAGCGGCGCTCGAACAGGCCGCTCAGGCGTTGGGTGTTGTCCTTGAGCGAACCGTGGAAGGTGTCGAGCTGGTCGGCCAGCAGCCGCGCCTCGCTGGCCAAGTGTTCCTGGCGAGTGGCGAGGTTGGCGTCGTCCAGCGAACGCAGGGCGAACAAGGTACTACCGGTGATCACCAGCGCCAGCACGATGGCGAGGGCGATGCCGAGCTGCGAGGCGATGCGGGCACGCGGTTGAGACATGGAAAAGCTCCTGGCAAGAGGCCGGGATCATCCTGATCACGCTGACCGCCCGCTTCCAATCGACGGGTAATCGCGCCCTCTTCCGGGACGCTGGTGCAACTTGATCGGCTTGGCGGCGCAATACTTGAGCGTGGAACCTGGATATTCGCAAACCTTTGCCTGGTGCTCGGCGGCAGGCTCCTGTTCGCCGGCAAGGTCGAACGGCTCAATGCTGAGCCGACAGGATCTGCACCGCCGGCAAGTCCATCGCCGCCGCCTCCTCTTGCAAGAACACACTCAACCGACGCAGGCGCTCGCCACCCGGTCGGGTCCGTGGCCATACCAGGTAGTAGTCCATGCCACTGGCCACCGCCGTCGGCCAAGGCAGGCTCAACCGCCGACCGGCCACATCCTCGGCCACCATCAACAGGTCGCCCATGGAAATCCCATAACCCCGGGCGGCCGCGATCATGCCCAGCTCCAGGGTGTCGAACACCTGCCCGCCCTTGAGCGACACCTTGTCGGTCAGCCCCATGCGCGCCAGCCATGCCCGCCAGTCACGCTTGTCGGGGGTGGGGTGCAGTAGCTCGATGCCGCACAAGCGCCGCTCGTCCCACGGCGCGTCGTCCAGCAGGTCCGGCGCGCCGACCGGAATCAACAGCTCGGAGAACAACCGACGCACCTCCCAGTCCGCCGGGAAGCTACCGTCGCTGAGCAACACCGCGCAATCGAACGGTTCCTGGTTGAAGTCCACGTGGTCGACGTCCATCCAGGCGCTGGTCAGTTGTACTTCATTACCTGGCTGCAAATGCCGAAAGCGGCTCAGGCGCGCCAGCAGCCAGCGCATGGTCAGGGTCGACGGCGCCTTCATGCGCAGGATGTCATCTTCGCCGCGCAAGGTATCGCAGGCCCGCTCCAGCGCGGCGAACCCCTCACGCACCCCAGGCAGCAACACCCGCGCCGCCTCGGTGAGTTGCAGGCTACGGCCGTTGCGCACGAACAGGCGGCAGGCGAAATGCTCCTCCAGCGTGCGGATATGCCGGCTGACCGCGCTCTGGGTGATCGACAGCTCTTCCCCGGCACGGGTGAAGGAACTCAGCCGGGCGGCGGCTTCGAATGCGCGCAGCGCATAGAGCGGAGGAAGCTGGCGGGACATGATGCACCTGTCATACGGGGCCGAAACGCGATACCTGGATCATATATCCATGAGTCAAACTCATGCGAGCAATCGCTTTTATCCTTTTGTGCAAAGTTGACCGAGGCTTCAGAATTGCCTGCTCGCACTTTCGCACCATCCAGAAGGACCACCCCCATGCATGTCGCGCCCACCACCGAACTCAAGGCTTTGCTGCGCCTGGCCGGGCCGCTGATCGCCTCGCAGCTGGCGCACATGCTGATGGTGCTCACCGACACCCTGATGATGGCCCGTATCAGCCCGCAGGCCCTGGCCGGTGGCGGCCTGGGCGCGGCCAGCTACTCATTCGTATCGATCTTCTGCCTGGGGGTGATCGCCGCAGTCGGTACCTTGGTGGCCATCCGCAAGGGCGCCGATGACACCGAGGGCGTCACCCGCCTGGCGCAGAGCGGCCTATGGCTGGCCTGGGGCCTGGCGCTGGTGGCGGCGCTGGTGATGTGGAACCTCAAGCCGGTGCTGCTGTTGTTCGGGCAGCAGCCCGAGAACGTCGACTCGGCCATGCAACTGCTGACCCTGTTGCCGCTGGCCCTGCCCGGCTACATGACCTTCATGGCCCTGCGCGGTTTTACCAGCGCCCTTGGCCACTCGACGCCGGTGATGGTCATCAGCCTGGTCGGCACGGTGTTCAACTACCTGTTCAACCACGCGCTGATCGAGGGCATGTTCGGCCTGCCCAAGCTGGGGCTGATGGGTATCGGCCTGGTCACTGCGCTGGTGACCCTGGGCATGGCCATTGCCCTGGCGCTGTACATCCGCTGGCACAAGGCCTATGCCGACTACCCGTTGCGCAAAGGCCTGTCGCGCCCTTCCCTGCCGGCCCTGCGCGAACTGTGGCGGCTGGGCCTGCCGATTGGCGGCACCTACATGGTCGAGGTTGGCTTGTTCGCCTTCGCAGCCCTGTGCATGGGCGTGCTGGGCAGCACCGAGCTCGCGGCGCACCAGATCGCCCTGCAGATCGTCTCCACCGCGTTCATGGTGCCGACTGGGCTGTCCTATGCGGTGACCATGCGCGTCGGCCTCTACTATGGCGCTGGCAACCTGCTGGCGGCGCGCAGTGCCGGGCGCGTGGGCATTGGTTTCGGCGCCTCGCTGATGTTCGCCTTCGCCGCGCTGTTCTGGTTGCTGCCTGATAGCCTGGTGGCGCTGTTCATCGATCGCAACGACCCGGCCTTCGCGGCCATCTTCATGCTGGCAGTACAGTTGCTGATGGTTGCGGCGTGGTTCGAGTTGTTCGATGGCGTGCAGACCATTGCCATGGGCTCTATCCGGGGCTTGAAGGATGCCAAGACCACGTTCCTGATCGGGTTGGTGTGCTATTGGCTGGTGGGCGCGCCGAGCGCATGGTTGTTCGCGTTCACCCTTGGCGGTGGCGCTCCGGGGATCTGGTGGGGGCTGGCGCTGGGCCTGGCGTGTGCGGCAGTGGCGCTGACGCTTGGCTTTGAGTGGCGGATGAAGCGGTTGTTGGGCAAGGCCGGGCGGGCTCGAGGGGTGACGGTTTCGGTTTGAGGGGGTTGGGGATCGCGTAATGGCGGACAGGTGCCTGGCAATGGTCTTGCAGGGCCCTTGAGATCGAGCGCCGCGCGGGCGGCGCTCGATCGCATAGGCGCTGCAACTGTATCGTCGAACACCTTGAAGCATAAACCATCTAAAACTGTACTACTGTACCGCCTCAAACATCACTTCCTGCGTTCCATTTCTCTACCAACACCACAAAATCGCACCAAACCAGTGCGCGCCAGTACAGTTCCCTCAATAACTGGTGCAACAGTCCCTTCCAACAGTTAACTGAGCCATCGCAATACAACTGAACTGTACCTACTGTTCTGGACGAGAGAGGAGGAAGATGGGCACCAGTTAAATCACTACCTAATCCCGCCACAAGCGGAAGGATGACACATCATGGAACGTACCCTCAGTTCCGACCTGGTTTTCGAAAACGCCCAAGCTTCCAACGCTGCCCTGCCGCTGCGCGTTCTGTCCACCCTGGTACTGTGGCAGCGCCGCATGGCCAGCCGCCGCCAGCTGGCGCGCCTGGACTCTCGCCTGCTGGCCGACGCCGGTATCAGCGAGTCGCAGCGCTACGAAGAGCTCAGCAAGCCGTTCTGGCGCTAAGCCCCGGCTGCCGGCCTGGCCCGGCACCGCGAATTCCCAAGAACCCGTCGCAGGTTACTGCGACGGGTTTTTTGTTTGTATGCCCCGAGTTAGAGCGCCTTGGACCTAAACATGTACAGTTCTATAGAGTAAAAATACAACCAGTACAGTTACGTTTTGTGATGTTTACCCAAGCCAAGCGTTAGAACCTGCACGTGTTACGCTTGTCCTACGCGCCTGGCAGATAAAGTACCGTGACGAGCCAAGCGAGCGTCCGATAACCAGAACCACCCAAGACCCTGTGCAGGAGTCCACCGATCATGTCCCGTTATCACCTGTTTGGCGCCGCCTTGCTGCTGTCCCTGGCCGGCGCGGCCAATGCCACCAGCTTCGTCGTCACCACCGATGCCGTGGTCGGCGCGGTGGCCGCTTCCACCGACGCCACCTCCGACATTTCCTCCTCGTTCCGTGACGACAAGATCGTCCAGGCCGCCCGCGACGACGCCGCCAGCTTCGTCGGCAGCCAAGGCGCGATCCGCGGCGCCAAGCTGGAGAGCGCGTTCGTGCATATCCGCCAGCAGTTGCCGGCGCTGCAGGCCAGCGACGCGCAACTGGCAAGCGCCATCCTCGCCCTCTGATCCCGCTATCAGCCCGGATTCACTGGCCCCGGCCGGTGCATCCGGGGTAGCCTTCGCCGCCCGAGACAACTGCTTTCAAGCCAGCCATGCGTTATCTGTTGCCATCATTGTTCGCCCTCACCTGCGTGGGCAGCGCCCATGCCATGGATGCCACCACCCAGAGCCTGGTCATCACCGGCTATGTCACCAGCCAGGTGACCGCCGCGCCGTTCGACCGCAAGCGTATCGTCGCCGCCCGTGACGATGCCGCCGCGTTCGTCGCCAGTGACGGCCTGATCCGCGGCGCGCGCCTGCAAGCGGCGTTCGACACCCTGCGCCAGGGCTGCACCCGGCACTCTGTCGGCGACCGTGAACTGGCCGAAGCGATTCTCGTCCAATAACTACACCTGCTCCTTTTGCATTCCCGGAGATGCTCCATGCGTAAACCGCTGATCGCCGCCACCCTCGGCATGCTGCTGCTCGCCGACCTGGCCCAGGCGCACACCCTGGTGGCCACCAGCAACATCATCGTCCGTGCCTTCGGCCGTTCGATCGACTTCACCTCGGACACCACCACCTCGATCCGCGACTCCAAAGTGGTGCGTGAGGCCCACGACGACGCCGCCAGTTTCGTCGCCAGCAACGGCGACATCCGTGGCGCCCAGCTGGAAGCCGCGTTCGGCACCCTGCGCGCCCGTGTGCCAGAGGCCCGTGACGCCAGCGACCAAGTGCTGGCCGAAGCTATCCTCGCCCTGTGAAGCGCGTGCGTGCCTGGCTGCTGGGCTGCGCCCTGACGCTGCTCGGCACGCCCGCCCTGGCCGACCTGCAACTGCTGTTGCAACGCGACGACCTCGATTCAACCCAACAGCAGGCCAGCCAGGCACTGCTCGACGAGGCCATGGCCAAGCTGCCACCGCGCTTCAAGCAGCAACTCGACCGGCAGATCCTGGTCAGCTGGAGCGCGCGCATGCCCGAGGACGCCTACGGGCAGGCCTCGCCGGTGGCCACCCTCGACCTCAACCGCCGCCTGCTGCCAGGCCTGGTCGATGGCAGCGCCGCCCGTGAACAGACCAACCGCCCCCACGGCACGGTCCGCCAGGAGCTGCTGGCCACCGTGCTGCACGAATTGACCCATATCTACGACCGCGCGCGCCTATGGCCCAGCGCCGAGCGCCGGCTGATCAGCCGTTGCGCGCGCCAGCAGGGCGCCCTGGGCAAGGTCGGCCTGCCGCAGGACTGCCGCGGCCAGGCCGAACGCCGCTTCACCTTGAGCGATGACCCGCGCCTGCTAGACCTGGCCGGCTGGCCGCAGTACGTCGGCCGGCGCGGCGAGCGCGAGCAGCACAATGGCCAGCTGGTGCGCAGCCCGGATCCCTACGAGCTGAGCAGCCCGAAGGAGTTCGTCGCGGTCAACATGGAGTACTTCCTCCTCGACCCCAGCTACGGCTGCCGCCGACCGGCACTGAACCAGTATCTGCGCGAACACTTTGCCTGGGCGCCGCAACAAGATGCCTGCGCCAAGGGCCTGCCGTTCCTCAACGCCGGCAACGACTTCGCCCGCCAGCCCTTGGGCGAGATCGACCCGGAGCGGGTCTACGAGGTGGACTACCTGCTGGCCGAGGCCAACCAGAACTGGGTCAGCCGCTGGGGCCACAGCATGCTGCGTCTGGTGATCTGCGCCCCGGGCCGCCCACGCGGGCCGGCCTGTCGCCTGGACCTCGACCAGAGCCTGGTGCTGTCATACCGCGCCTTCGTCAACGATGTGCAGCTGTCCAGCTGGGACGGCCTGGTCGGTGCCTACCCGTCGCGACTGTTCGTGCTGCCGCTGGGGCAGGTGATCGACGAGTACACCAAGACCGAACTGCGCAGCCTGGCCTCGGTGCCGCTCAAGCTCAGCCGCGACGAAATCGAGAACCTGGTGCGCCAGGCCGCCGAGATGCACTGGAGCTACGACGGCAACTACTACTTCCTGTCCAACAACTGCGCGGTGGAGTCGCTCAAGCTGCTGCGCAGTGGCACGGGCAACCCGCGCCTGAACGATCTCGACAACATCATGCCCAACGGCCTGCTGGAGGTGCTCAAGGGCAGGGGGCTGGCCGATACCAGCGTGCTCGACGACCCACGCGAGGCGTTACGCCTGGGCTATCGTTTCGATTCCTACCGCGAACGCTACCAGGCCATGTTCGACGTGTTGCGCAAGCAGTTGCCGATCAAGCAGACGGCGGTGGAAGACTGGCTGGCGCTGGATGCCGAACAACGCCGCCCGTGGTTCGAGCGTGCCGACCTGCGCACCAGCGCGGCCTTGCTGCTGCTCGAACAGGCCGGCCTGCGCCGCCAGTTGCTGTTGGCCCAGGATGAGGTCAAGCAACGCTACCTGAACGGGCGAGCGCTCAAGGATGGCAGCTTCGACAAGGCCAACGAAACCTTGCAGGCGATGCTGGCCAACAGCGGCTTCCTCAGCCGCCCGGCGGAGTTGCTCGGGGCAGGGGGCTACGGCCTGCCGCAGCCAGACGAGCGCAAGCAACTGGAGCAGGTGAGCAGCGAGCGCCAGGCGCAGCTGCTGCGCCTGAGCACTGACCTCGACCAGCAGGTGAGGGCGCTGCTGGGGCCAGAACGGGGCAAGCAGATCAAGGCGGTGGAGGCCAACATCAAGCAGATCGGCGAGCGCCTGCGGGCACTGCACAAGGCCGCAGGCGGGTTGCAGCTGCCCTGAGGCATGCCAGGTGCACCTTCATTGCTATAGGAGCGGCCTCGTGTCGCGAAAGGGCCGCGAAGCGGCCCCAGATTTCAGCGTCGCAGCAGAGATCGCCGGGGGCTGCTCTGCAGCCCATTCGCGACACAAGGCCGCTCCTACAGAAAGCCTCGCAGCCCCTCACCTCAAAGGCGCTCCTCATCTTCCTCCGGCAACCCTTGATCCACCTGCAACCACGGCAACCGGCTCCCCACCCAGATATGCCGATTGGCCGGCACCCGCTCCGGGTGATCCAGCGTCGCCACGGTTACATCGATCGAATCCGGGCTACGAGTCGTCACCAATGCCACGTGCGCCCCGCAACTGCCACAGAAGTACCGGTTGCAGGTTTCCGGCGCCATGTAGCGCTGCGGTGAGCCCGCCAACCACTGGAAAGCCTCGAAGGGCAGGGTGACCCAGGTCACCAGAGTGCCCCCGCTGACCCGCCGGCAGATCGAGCAATGGCAATGGGCGACATCGCCCAAGGCGCCCGACAAGCGATAACGCAGGGCACCGCAATGGCACCCGCCTTCCACGACATCCACCATCGAAACGACCTCCCGTCGCCTGGCGCCAGCCGAAAGCTGGCTGAAAGCTTGCCCACCTAGGATAGCGCCACCACCGGCAAAGACCGGTCAGCCAGGGCACCCGGAATTTTCCGTGCCCGGCCCAATCAACAACAACAATGGTGATTCCCGATGTTTTCCTGTGCCCGCCTTCCCGCCGTACCCCCGCAGCTACTCCCCGCGCAGCGCCTGACGCGCTGATCCGCCCGAAGCGTCCTTCCTTTCGCCGCGCCACGCCTGGAGTACCGCCATGCTGACCTTCCTCGGCTTCGCCATGGTCATCACCTTCATGTACCTGATCATGACCAAGCGCCTGTCGGCCTTGATCGCGCTGATCCTGGTACCGATCCTGTTCGCCCTGTTCGGCGGCTTCTACAGCGACATCGGCCCGATGATGCTGCAGGGCATCAGCAAGCTCGCGCCCACTGGCGTGATGCTGATGTTCGCCATTCTCTACTTCGCCCTGATGATCGACTCCGGCCTGTTCGACCCCGCCGTGCGCAAGATCCTCAAGCTGGTCAAGGGCGACCCGCTGAAAGTCTCGGTCGGCACCGCGGTGCTGGCCCTGGTGGTGTCGCTGGACGGTGACGGCGCCACCACTTACATGATCTGCTGCGCCGCCATGCTGCCGATGTACAGCCGCCTGGGCATGAGCCCGCGAATCATGGCCGGCCTGATCATCCTCGCCGGCGGGGTGATGAACATGACCCCCTGGGGTGGCCCCACCGCCCGCGCCGCCAGCGCCCTGCACGTGGACCCTTCGGACATCTTCGTGCCGATGATCCCGGCCATGGCCTTCGGCGTGGCGGCGATCCTGGCCATCGCCTACTGGTACGGCAAGCGCGAGCGCGCCCGCCTGGGCGAGCTGCACCTGCCCACCGACGACATCGACCACAGCGAAATCAGCGTGTCGCAGTTCCCGGAAGCACGCCGGCCCAAGCTGATCTGGTTCAACGGCGCGCTGACCGCCGCGCTGATGGTCGCGCTGATCGCTGGCGCGCTGCCGCTGCCGGTGCTGTTCATGATCGCCTTCAGCATCGCCATGATCGTCAACTACCCGTGCCTGCAGCAGCAGAAGGACCGCATCGCCGCCCACGCCTCCAGCGTGCTGGCCGTGAGCGGGCTGATCTTCGCCGCCGGCATCTTCACCGGCATCCTGTCGGGTACCGGCATGGTCGATGCCATGTCCAAGAGCCTGCTGGCGGTGATCCCGGAAGCGTTCGGCCCCTACATGGCGGTGATCACTGCCTTGGTCAGCATGCCGTTCACCTTCTTCATGTCCAACGACGCCTTCTACTACGGCGTGCTGCCGGTGCTGTCGGAGTTCGCCAGCCACTACGGCGTCACCCCGGTGGAAATGGCCCGCGCGTCGATCGTCGGGCAGCCGGTACACCTGCTCAGCCCGCTGGTACCCTCCACCTACCTGCTGGTGGCCCTGGCCGGCATCGAGTTCGGCGATCACCAGCGCTTCACCCTCAAGTGGGCAGTGCTGGTGTGCCTGTGCATAATGTTCGGCGCACTGGCACTGGGGACTTTCCCGCTGTTCAGCAGTCTGTAATACAAGCGCCTCATCCAACCGCAAAGCGCCCGCCATCAGGGCGCTTTGCCTTTACCGCTCGAAGGAATACACATGGAATGGCTGACCAGCCCGGAAATCTGGGTTGCCTTTTTCACCCTCACCGCGCTTGAGATCGTGCTCGGGATCGACAACATCATCATGATCTCGATCCTGGTCAGCCGCATGCCCAAGCACATGCAGCCGCGCACGCGGATCTTCGGCCTGGCCCTGGCCATGGTCACGCGGATCATGCTGCTGCTGTCGATCACCTGGGTCATGCGCCTGACCGACGACCTGTTCCATGTGCTCGGCCAGGGTATTTCCGGCCGCGACCTGATCCTGTTCTTCGGCGGTCTGTTCCTCTTGTGGAAAAGCTCCCAGGAGATCTACCACGGCCTGGAAGGCGAGGACGAAAGTGCCGAGGAACCGAAAGGCGCGGGCGGCAAGTTCTTCTACACCATCATCCAGATCGCCATCATCGACATCGTGTTTTCGCTGGACTCGGTGATCACCGCGGTGGGCATGGTCTCCCACGTGCCGGTGATGATCGCCGCGATCATCGTCGCGGTGCTGGTGATGATGCTCTGCGCCGGCACCATCAGCGACTTCATCGACAAACACCCGTCTCTGAAGATGCTTGCACTTTCGTTCCTGATCGTCGTCGGTACGGTGCTGATCGCCGAATCCTTCGATGTGCATGTGCCCAAGGGCTATGTTTACTTCGCCATGGCTTTCTCGCTGGCGGTGGAGGCGATCAACATCCGCATGCGCACCGCCCTGGCGCGCAAGAAGGGCAAGGAACACGACCCAGTGAAACTGCGCAAGGACATCCCGGGTCAATAAACCCAGGAAGCGCAGAAAGACAAAGGGCCCTTCGCAGGGCCCTTTTTGCGTTCTGGACTGTGCTAGCGCATGTTTCAAATAGGTTTCACCCATGCCAAGCTGGCGCCAGCCAGGCAAAACAACTAAAGCTTCAGTGAGCACTGGAAAAAACAGCCCACCCCCGGGCCAGGCTCACCGCTGCACCCATTGGCCCCGCCCAGGGGCATAGAAGAAAAGGGGGCCCGACCATGCTGACCCTGCTCAACCTGCTCTCCGCCGTGGCGTTGCTGGTGTGGGGCACCCATATCGTGCGTACCGGCATCCTGCGGGTCTATGGCTCGAACCTGCGCCGCGTGCTCGGCCAGAACATGAACAAGCGTCCGCTGGCCTTCATCGCCGGGATCCTGGTCACCGCCATGGTGCAGAGCAGCAACGCCACCGCCATGCTGGTCACCTCGTTCGTCGGCCAGGGCCTCATGGCCATGACCCCAGCCCTGGCGATCATGCTCGGCGCCGACGTCGGGACCGCGCTGATGGCGCGGGTACTGACCTTCGACCTGTCCTGGCTGTCGCCACTGCTGATCTTCCTCGGGGTGATCTTCTTTCTTTCGCGCAAGCAGACCCGCGCCGGGCAACTGGGCCGGGTGGGTATCGGCCTGGGCCTGATCATCCTGGCCTTGCAACTGATCGTCCATGCCGCCGCGCCGATCACCCATGCCCAAGGGGTGAAGGTGCTGTTCGCCTCGCTGACCGGAGACATCCTCCTCGATGCCCTGATCGGCGCGCTGTTTGCCATGATTTCCTATTCCAGCCTGGCCGCCGTGCTGCTCACCGCCACCCTGGCCGGCGCCGAGGTGATCAGCCTGCCGGTGGCCATCGGCCTGGTGATCGGCGCCAACATCGGCAGCGGCCTGCTCGCCTTCCTCACCACCAGCCTGCAGAACAGCGCCGGGCGCCGCGTGGCGCTGGGCAGCCTGTTGTACAAGGTCATCGGCCTGCTGTTGATCATCCCGGTGCTGCACCCGCTGGTGGCTTGGATGGACAACCTGAGCTTCAGCCCGCAGGAGCTGGTGATCGGCTTCCACCTGCTCTACAACACCTTGCGCTGCCTGCTGATGCTGCCGACGGTCAAGCCCATGGGGCGGGTGTGCAATTACCTGCTGCCTGAGCGCGACAATGGCAACGGCCATACCCAGCCACGCCACCTCGACCCGACCGCGCTGAACACCCCCAGCCTGGCCCTGGCCAACGCCGTGCGCGAAACCTTGCGCATGGGCGACATCGTCGACAGCCTGCTCGAGGCCATGCTCGGCGCTCTGCGCGGCACCCAGACCGCCATGCCGCAACAGGTGCGCACCCTGGGCGAGGACGCCGAGGCGCTGTACAACGCCATCAAGCTGTACCTGGCGCAGATGCCCCGCGAAGACCTCGGCGAGCAGGACAACCGGCGTTGGGCGGAAATCATCGAGCTGGCGATCAACCTCAAGCTGGCCAGCGACCTGATCGAGCGCATGCTGCGCAAGGTCCAGCAGCAGAAGACCTCGCAACGCCGGGAATTTTCCCAGGTCGGCCTGGAAGAACTGACCGGCTTGCAGGAACAATTGCTGGCCAACCTGCGCCTGGGCCTGTCGGTATTCCTCAGCGCCGACCCGCACAGCGCGCGCCAGCTGCTGCGTGAAAAACGTCGCTTCCGCGCCCAGGAGCGACGCCTGGCCCACGCCCATGTCAGCCGCCTGCAACGTAAAGTGGTGCAGAGTATCGAAACCAGTTCGCTACACTTGGAGCTGATTGCCGACATGAAGCGTTTGAACTCTTTGTTCTGCAGCAGTGCCTATGTGGTACTGGGCGGCACCGACACCGGCGGGCTGATGCTCGACAGCGTGCCGGACGAAGCCCGTCAGCCCTGAATCGACACACCCCGGAGACCGAAGCTCGCCCATGCGTTGCCTGATGTTCGTTTGCCTGCTGATCTGCAGCCTGCCCACATTCGCCCTCGACCGCTCGCGGGTGGAGGGCTACCTGTTGCCCAACGGCTTGCAGGTGATCCTAAAGTCCGGCTACGAGCGCGACCATGTGTCGATCCGCCTGGTGGTAGGCGTGGGCCTGGACGACTTCGACTGTGACCAGCGCGAGCTGCCACACTTGCTAGAGCACCTGCTGTTCAGCGGTATCGACGAGACGGGCGAGGGCGGCCTGGAGGAACGCATCCAGGCCCTGGGCGGGGAGTGGAACGCCTTCACCAGCAGCGCCGACACCACCTTCGTCATCGAAGCCCCGGCGCGCAACCAGCGCAAGGTGCTCGACCTGCTGCTGGCGGTGGTCCGCGATACCCAAATCGACGCCAAGGCGCTGGCCACCGCGAAAAAGATCATCGAACGCGAGGACGGTGGCCATTACGGCCGACTGCAGCGCTGGCTGGACCGCCAGGACATCGGTCACCCAGCCAGTGACCAGCTGGCTACCGAGCTGGGCCTGAAATGCCCGGAGCGCTCCAACCTCGACGACATGACCCTGGAACAGGTCCAGCAGCTGCGCGAGCACTGGTATGTGGCCAACAACATGTCGCTGATCGTCGTCGGCGGCCTCGACCGCCTGCTGCCGGCCTACCTGGAACGCACCTTTGGCGAGCTGCCGGCGACCGAGCCCGAAGAACGCCGCAACCTCGAAAGCATCAGCCAGCAGGCCGAGCCGCGTCGCGACCTGACCCGCGGCTGGCTGGGCGACAACGTCAAGTTGCACTGGCTGTTCATCGAGCCGACCCTGGAGGAGGGGCACGACCAGACCCTCGAACTGCTGTCGCGCTACCTCGACTGGGCGCTGTACGACCAGTTGCGCCTGCGCCATGGGTTGTCCTACGGGCCGTCGGCGCAACGCGAGAGCTTTGGCGACAGCGGGCTGCTTAGCCTGAATGCCGACCTCGAGCGCCAGGACCTCGACAAGGCACTCAAGGTACTCGAGCAGTTGTTCGACCACCTGCGCAAGCATGGCCTGGACCCGGACACCTTCGCCCGCATCAAGGAGGCGACGATTGCCCGGGAAAGCTGGACCACCCAGGGCAACGCGGCGCTCGCCGACTACTACTGGGGGGCGCTCAACGCCTACGAGGACGGGCGTTTCACCGACCCGGTGCGAGAACTTCGCCAAGTCAGCCTGAAACAGGCCGATGCGGCGCTGCGCGAGCTGCTCAAGGAGCCGGGATACCTGCGCATCGAAAAGCCGTTGCTGGGGTATGACGAGCTGTATGGCTTGGTAGCGTTGTTGCTGGGGTTGATCCTGGCCGCGGGGCTGGTCCGCCGGCGCCGCGTGGTGGCCAATCGCCCCAGTGGCGCTACACGGGAGCCTTGATTCGGCGGTATCCTGTCGGCCAACAGCGTCTGCGTGGGAGCGGGCTTGCCCCGCGATGAGGTCATCGCGGGGCAAGCCCGCTCCCACGACGCCTCGAACACGCCTTTTCCTGTTGTAAACCCATGCCCCCACTCCCCAGCTTCATCCTGCGCATCATCGAGCTGCTCAAGCGCTACCCCGGCATCATCGCGCTCTACGGTTTCCTCTCGGGGATCGGCAGCTTCATCCTGGTCGACCGCCAGGCCGGCCTAGCCAGGTGGATCGCCATCGCGATGCTGGTCAGCTGGGTCTGGCTGATGCTGGAGAACACTCTCACCGAGCTGTTCGCCCGCACCTTCAAGCGCGAGATCCCGCAACCGTTGCTACGCTTCGCGACACAGATGATCCACCAGGAAAGCCTGTTCTTCGTCCTGCCGTTCTTCTTCATCACCACCACCTGGAACAGCGGCCAGCTGGTGTTCACCGGCCTGCTCGGTGCCGCGGGGCTGATCTCGATCGTCGACCCGCTGTACCACAAGTGGCTGGCGCCGCGGCGCTGGCTATTCCTGGCGCTGCACACCCTGACGCTGTTCGCGGCCATGCTCACGGCGCTGCCGATCATCCTGCATCTGACTACCGCGCAAAGTTTCAAGCTAGCACTGATCGCCGCCATGGCGCTGTCGTTCCCGAGCCTGGCCAGCAGCTTCCCGATCAACAACTGGCGCCGCGGCGTGGCCCTGGTGCTGGTCACCCTGGCAGTGGGCGGCGGCGGCTGGCTGCTGCGCTCGTGGGTGCCGCCGGCCACGCTGTGGATGACCGACGTGGCGATCAGCACCGAGGTGCTCAACCGCCAGCCAGGCGCGTCGCTGGAGGAAGTGGCGGCCAGCCGCATCCGCAGTGGTGGGCTGTATGCCTACACCGCCATCAACGCGCCGCGCGGGCTGAACGAGCGCATCTACCATGTGTGGCAGCTCGACGGCAAAGAGGTCGACCGTATCGCCCTGGATATCCACGGCGGGCGCAAGGAAGGCTACCGCGCCTGGACCCACAAGCAGAACTTCCCGCCCAACGCGGTGGGCAAGTGGCAGGTGAGGGTGCTGACCGAGGACGGGCAGGTGATCGGGGTGTTGCGGTTCAAGGTGGTGGAAGACGCCCCAAAGCCCTTGTAGGAATGCACTGCTCATCGCTGCCTGCTGCGCTATGATCTGACTCGCCGCCCATTGTCAGAAGCATGGAGCCCATGACCGTTCCGAGCGCCACCCTGGACACCACCGAGCAGCCCTCGCGCCTGCGCATCGTCGGCGACTGGACCCTGGCCCACTACGCCGAGCTCAAGCGCGAATGCGAGCACCTGGGCAGCCAGTACGGCGAGGATACCCTCGCCGACCTCAGCCAGCTTGGCCGCCTGGACACCGCCGGCGCTTCGCTGCTGGCCGAACTGCTCGGTGCCAAGCGCCTGGCCCACTGCACCGACGAGCTCCCCGAAGCCAGCCGCGCGCTACTGGAGAACGTGTATCGCTCGGTGCAGGACTACTGCATCCCGGTCAAGCAACCCGAACGACCGGTGCTGATCCTACTGCTGGCGCGCATCGGTTGCGCCGTCGATCAGCTCTGGCAGGATACCCTTCAGGTGCTGGGCTTCATCGGCCTGATCCTGCAGACCCTGTTCCTGCGCCTGTTCCAGCCGCACCGCTGGCGTGTAACCCCGGTGGTCGCCCACCTCGAGCAGACCGGCCTGGACGCCGCGCCGATCGTCGCCCTGCTGACCTTCCTGGTGGGCGCGGTGGTGGCTTTCCTCGGCGCCACGGTGCTGGCCGACTTTGGCGCGACCATCTTCACCGTCGACCTGGTGGCGTTCTCCTTCCTGCGTGAGTTCGCCGTGCTGCTGACCGCCATCCTCATGGCCGGGCGCACCGCCAGCGCCTTCACCGCGCAGATCGGCTCGATGAAGGCCAACGAAGAGATCGACGCCATCCGTACCCTGGGCCTGAACCCCATCGAGCTGCTGGTCGTACCGCGGGTACTGGCACTGCTGATCGCGCTGCCGCTGCTGACCTTCGTCGCGATGATCTGCGGCATGGTCGGCGGCGCGGTGGTCTGCGCCCTGACCCTGGACATCTCGCCGGCCATGTTCCTCTCGCTGCTGCAAAGCGACATCGGCGTGCAGCACTTCCTGGTGGGCCTGGCCAAGGCGCCGTTCTTCGCCTTCCTGATTGCCGCCATCGGCTGCCTGGAAGGCTTCAAGGTCAGCGGCAGCGCCGAGTCGGTCGGCGCCCACACCACCTCGGCAGTGGTGCAATCGATCTTCGTGGTCATCGTCCTGGACGCCGTGGCCGCGCTGTTCTTCATGGAGATGGGCTGGTGAGCGAAGCGGTGATCGAAGCCCGGGGCCTGTGCAACCGCTTTGGCAGCCAGAGCGTGCACGAGAACCTCGACCTGGACCTGTACCGCGGCGAGATCCTCGCCGTGGTCGGCGGCTCGGGCAGCGGGAAGTCGGTGCTGCTGCGCAGCATCGTCGGCCTGCGTCGGCCCAACGAGGGCAAGGTAAAGGTGTTCGGCGAGGACCTGGCCACGGCCAGCGAGACGCAACGCTCGCTGATCGAGCGGCGCTTCGGCGTGTTGTTCCAGAAGGGCGCGCTGTTCTCGTCGCTGACCGTGACCGAGAACGTCGCCCTGCCGTTGATCGAGCACGCCGGGCTGTCGCGGGCCGACGCCGAGCACCTGGCCGGGGTCAAGCTGGCTCTGGCCGGGCTGCCGATCAGCGCCGCCGACAAGTACCCAGCCTCGCTGTCCGGCGGCATGGTCAAGCGCGCCGCGCTGGCCCGCGCCCTGGCCCTGGACCCAGACATCCTGTTCCTCGACGAACCCACCGCCGGCCTCGATCCGATCGGCGCCGCCGCCTTCGACCAGTTGATCCTGACCCTGCGCGACGCCCTGGGCCTGTCGGTGTTCCTCATCACCCACGACCTCGACACCCTGTATACCATCACCGACCGCATCGCCGTGCTGGCGCAGAAGAAGGTGTTGGTAGCCGGCCCGCTGGCCGAGGTCGAGCAGACCATTGATCCCTGGATCCATGAATACTTTCACGGCCCGCGCGGCCGGGCGGCCGAAGATGCCGCCCTGCGCGCCCGCCAGGAGCGCTGAACGATGGAAACCCGAGCTCATCATGTCCTGATCGGCCTGGTCACCGTATTGGTGGTGGCGGGCGCCATGCTGTTCGGCCTGTGGCTGACCAAAGCCAGCGTCGACGACACCTTCAAGGACTACGAGGTGGTGTTCAACGAAGCGGTGTCGGGCCTGTCGCGCGGCAGCCCGGTGCAGTACAACGGCATCAAGGTCGGCGACGTCAGCACCCTGCGCCTGGACCCCAAGGACCCGCGCCGGGTACTGGCGCGGGTGCGCCTGAGCGCCGACACGCCAGTCAAGCAGGACACCCAGGCCAAGCTGACCCTGGCCGGGGTGACTGGCAACTCGTTCATCCAGCTCAGCGGCGGCACCCCACAAAGCCCCGAGCTCAAGGGCAAGGACGGCAAGCTGCCGGTGATCGTCGCCTCGCCATCACCAATCTCGCGCCTGCTCAACGACAGCAGCGACCTGGTGACCAACATCAACCTGCTGCTGCACAACGCCAACCAGATGTTCTCGCAAAGCAACGTCGAGCACCTGAGCAACACCCTGGCCAATCTCGACCAGACCACCGGCGCCTTCGCCAGCAAGCGCGGCGGCATCGCCGACGCCCTGGCGCAACTGGCCGAAGTCGGCCGCCAGGCCAACGCCACCCTGGCCGAGACCCAGGCACTGATGCGCAACGCCAACGGCCTGCTCGGCAACCAGGGCAAACAGGCTATCGGCAGCGCCGAGCAGGCCATGCAGTCACTGGCCGAGAGCACCGCGACCATCAACAACCTGCTCAAGGACAACCGCCAGTCCCTCGACGACGGCGCCCAAGGCCTCAACCAGCTGGCCCCGGCCATTCGTGAACTGCGCGAGACCCTCAACGCCCTCAAGGGCATTTCCCGGCGCCTGGAGGCCGACCCCAGCGGCTACCTGCTAGGCCGCGACAACAACAAGGAGTTCCAGCCATGATCCCGTCGCTGCGCCTGGCCGCGCTGGCCGCCACCTTGGGCCTGGTCTCGGCCTGCTCGATCCTGCCGCAGAGCGAGCCTGTGGATGTCTACCGCCTGCCGGTGGGCCAGACCACGGCCAACGCCGCGCCGCTGGACTGGTCGCTGCGCCTGAACAAGCCGCTGACCAGCGAAGCCCTGGCCGGCCCGCGCATCGCGGTGATCCCCCAGGGTGACGTGATCAGCAGCTACAAGGGCGCGCGCTGGAGCGACCCGGTGCCGATGCTGCTGCGCAACCGCCTGCTCGACGGTTTCCAGCGTGACGGCCGAGTACAGCGCCTGAGCGCCGACGACAGCAATCTGCAGGCCGACTACGAACTGGGCGGTGAGCTACAGGCGTTCCAGAGCGAATACCACGCGGGCGCCCAACTGGAAGTGGTGATCCGCTACGATGCCCGGTTGGTGCAGGGGCGCAACCAGCGCATCCTCGCCAGTCAGCGCTTCGAAGTACGCCAGCCACTGAACGACGGCAAGGTACCGGCCGTGGTCGCCGGCTTTGGCGCGGCCAGTGACACACTGACGCGCCAGGTGATCGCCTGGACGGTCGCCCAGGCTCAGGCGAAGAACCAGTAGCAGACGAAGATCGCCGCGATCACCCCGGACAACTCGGCCAGCAGGGCGCAGCCAACGGCGTGGCGCACACGCTGGATACCCACCGCGCCGAAGTAGACGGCCAGCACGTAGAAAGTGGTCTCGGTGCTGCCCTGGATGGTCGCGGCCACCAGCGCCGGGAAGCTGTCGACGCCGTGAGTCTGCATGGTCTCGATCAACATGGCCCGCGCCGCGCTGCCGGAGAACGGCTTGACCAGCGCGGTTGGCAGGCCCTCGACGAAGCGGGTGTCCAGGCCCAGCCAGCCCACCGCATGGCGGATGCCGTCCAGGGCCAGCTCCAGGGCACCCGAGGCACGCAGCACACCAACCGCCACCAGCATCGCCACCAGGTAGGGCAACACCCCCTTGGCCACGTCGAAGCCTTCCTTGGCGCCTTCGATGAAGGCTTCGTACACCTGCACCCGTTTCAACGCGCCAATCACCAGGAACACGATGATCACCCCGAACAGCGTGAGGTTGCCGAGGATCGACGACAAGCCGGCCAGGGCCACGGCTGACAAACTGCCGAGCAACGCCATGAAGCCGCCCAGCAACAACGCGCCGGGGATCAGGTAGGCGAGCACCACCGGGTCCCACAGGCGCAAGCGCTGCATCACCGCCACCGACAGCAGGCCGACCAGGGTAGAAACGCTGGTGGCCAGCAGGATCGGCAGGAACACCAGGGTCGGGTCGGTAGCGCCTTGCTGGGCGCGGTACATGAAGATGGTCACCGGCAGCAGGGTCAGCGACGAGGCGTTGAGCACCAGGAACAGGATCTGCGCGTTGCTCGCCGTGGTGCTGCTGGGGTTGAGCTCCTGCAACGCACGCATGGCTTTCAGGCCGATCGGCGTGGCGGCGTTGTCCAGGCCCAGGCCGTTGGCGGCGAAGTTCATGGTGATCAGGCCCAGGGCCGGGTGGCCCGGCGGTACCTCCGGCATCAGCCGGGCGAACAGCGGGCCAAGGACCTTGGCCAGCCATTCGACGATGCCGGCCTTCTCGGCGATCTTGAGAAAGCCCAGCCACAATGTCAGGGTGCCGAACAGCAGGACCATGACCTCCACCGACAACTTGGCCATGGCGAAGATGCTCTCGACCATGGCGGCGAAGATGCCAGCGTTGCCGCCCACCAGCCACTGGGCCAGGGCGGAGATGGCCGCCACCAGGAAAAAGCCGAGCCACAGGCCGTTGAGCATCCGTGTAGTCCCCCGTGAAAAATGCCCGAATGATAGCGCATGCCGGTGCCTGGCTGGAGGCCGCGTACCTGTAGGAGCGGCCTTGCGCCCCTTTCGCGACGCAAGGCCGCTCCTACAGGGGGAGTGATTGCCTATAAAACAAAAAGCCCCGACCAGGTCGGGGCTCTTCGTTCAGCGCAAAAGGCTTACTGGTTGACGGTCTTGCCCGCCACCGACGCTGGCTGGGCGCCTTTGGCCAGCACCAGCGACTGGTAGTACGCCTCGCCCTTCTCGGCGTCGTACATGCCCTGCCACTTGGCGATGACCACCGCGGCCAGGGCGTTGCCCACCACGTTCAGCGCGGTACGGGCCATGTCCATGATGCGGTCGACACCGGCAATGAAGGCCAGGCCTTCGAGCGGAATGCCCACGCTGCCCAGGGTGGCCAGCAGCACCACGAACGACACGCCCGGCACGCCGGCGATGCCCTTGGAGGTGACCATCAGGGTCAGCACCAGCAGCAACTGCTGGCTCCACGACAGGTCAATACCGTACAGCTGGGCGATGAAGATCGCCGCGATGCTCTGGTACAGGGTCGAGCCGTCGAGGTTGAACGAGTAGCCAGTCGGCACCACGAACGAGCAGATCGACTTCGGCGCACCGAACTTCTCCATCTTCTCGATCACGCGCGGCAGCACGGTCTCGGAGCTGGAGGTGGAGTAGGCGAGGATCAGCTCGTCTTTCATGATGCGCATGATGCGGATGATCGAGAAACCGAACACGCGCGCCACCAGGCCCAGCACCATGAAGGCGAAGAAAGCGATGGCGAAGTACACCAGCAGCACCAGCTTGGCCAGCGGCAGCAGCGAGGCGAAGCCGAAGTTGGCGACGGTGGCGGCGATCAGGGCGAACACGCCGATCGGGGCGTAGTTCATGATCATGTGGGTGACCTTGAACATGGTCTCCGACACACCCTGGAAGGTACGCACCAGCGGCTCGCGCAGGTCGGCGTTGAGGCTCGACAAGCCCATGCCGAACATCACCGAGAAGAAAATGATCGGCAGCATTTCGCCACGCATCAGCGCCGCGAAAATGTTCGACGGGATCAGGTTGAGCAGAGTCTCGATGAACGCGTGCTCATGCTGCACCTCGGCCGCGGTGGCCTGGTACTTGGAGATGTCGACGGTGCCCAGGGTGCTCATGTCGATGCCGGCGCCCGGATGGAACACGTTGGCCAGGACCAGGCCGACGACGATGGCGATGGTGGTCACCACCTCGAAGTAGATGATGGTCTTCAGACCGATGCTGCCCAGTTTCTTCGCGTCGCCAACCCCGGCGATGCCCACGATCAGCGACGAAATCACGATCGGGACGACGATCATCTTGATCAGGCGAATGAAGATGTCGCCGGCAGGTTGGAGGACGTTGCTGATCCACCATGCCTTTTCTGCACTGAAATGATTCAGTAGCGCGCCGACTGCAACGCCCAGCAACAGACCGATGACGATCTGCCAGGCGAGGCTCAGTTTTGCCTTCTTCATGTCATTACCCTTTGTTGTAGTGGTCACGAGCATCGGTCTGAAAAGCGCATCCCAGAGCCTTGGAAAGGATCTTGGATGACAACTTTGCGGGCCGCTGCCCCTCTGTAAGGACACCGCGAGCGAGCTTGGCTGGCGCTCGGGCCGAGGAAAAAGGCGGCAACTATTGCGATGCGGGGAGGGGACAGTCTAATGCCGGAAACGACTACCCTATGCCGAATCGGCATGAGACCGGAAGACAAAATCGGGCATCGCCAAGCCCTTGATTTTCAACGTTCGGATTTCCGAACAAGACCAAAACGCCATTTTTCGGCAGATTTGGCGGGGTGACGATATGGGTGGACGTGGCGTGTTCGACAATCCGAATGGCTGAAATGCCACTCAAGCTGACGTGTCGGACAGGTAAAAAAATTTCGATGTACGGTAGCGACAAAATGTGTCTGAGAAAAATGTCGCCCGTATATAGGAAAGGATTCCTACATAAGGCGCTTCGGAAGCCAGATCAGTCACACCCAAATGCGCGCCAACCGACCTGCAACTTCCGATGCCACCTTCTCCTGACCCGGCCCATGACGGAGGCACTCCCTGTGCCCCTAGGCCACTCCGATCCTGCAACAATCAGAACAGCCCGGCCCCCTGGTCATGCGCTACCCCTCCTCGGGGCGGCGCATCATAGAAGCCAGAAAGATAAAAAGGTTCAGCTTCTATAGCGTTACAGCGCGCGACCGTTGGTCAGTACCAGTTCGGGTCGCGCTTGAGTTGCTCTTGCAACAAGGCCTTCATGCCGTCGTCCGGCTTGCCCAGCCAGCGGTAGTCCGCATGGCGGGTAGGCGACTTGTCCGTGGGCAAGCCTTCGGGCACTTCCACGAGCATCCCGTAGGCATCGTCCTTGTCCCAGCTGAATGCAACGATCAGCCGCTTGTAGGTGCACTTGTCCTCAGCTTCGCATAGCGGTCCGACCAGGTAGCGATCGCCGTCCTCGGTCACCGCCGACATCTGCTGCGCCGAGCTGCCGCTGAGGTTGATCACCCACTCGGGCAAGCGTTCTTCATCCTTGATGGTCTTCTGCCAGGTCTGGCGGTATTCCGGGTCGCTGCCCAGCAGCTGGTTGACCCGGGCCTGGCCGTCGTTGGCGGCCATCGCCGCCGTGCCACCGCCCAGCAACAGGGCGGTGACCAGCAGCTTGGGGAGCATCCTGCCCATGATCGTCAACCCCTGCCGCGGCCAAAGAAGAAGGACGCCACGAACAGCACCAGGAAGACGATGAACAGAATCTTCGCGATGCCGGTCGCGGCGCCGGCGATACCACCAAAGCCCAGAACCGCGGCGATGATGGCGATGATCAGGAAGGTGATAGCCCAACTCAGCATGATGTTTCTCCTTTTCTCGTGCGAAATCGGTATGCGGTGGCAGGATCAGAACACCCAGCGTTCCTGAGGCTCGACACGTTCAAGCACCGCCGGCGCGGCGTCGCCCTGGGGCAGCGGTTCGGCGGCCCGAACCAAGGTGTTGCCGGTAGTGGCCCTCAACTGCGTCAACAGGGCGGTCTGCGCCGCCACCTGCTCGGCCAGCCGAGCGGTCTGCCAGCTGTAGTACGCCTGGCCGGCCGCCAGGGTGAGCAATACGGCCATGCCAAGGAACAGCAGCTGACGCAGCGGCCAGTCGGTGACCTGTGCGCGGTTGACGTTGTGGCGATTCATGCCGGCTCCTCCTGCTGTACTTGTTATCCATGCTGGAAGGACTGTTGCAGGCTGCATGCCAGTGTTTACTATCTAAAAAAATACTTATAAATCAGATGCTTACCTATTAATCAGAAAAACCTAAAGGACGTATCCTGCACGATGCCTGCTAGCGAACCGTGCGAATTGCACGATTCAGCCTTCCACCTTGGTCGCCACCTTCAGCAGGTCGGCGTCCACACCACGCACACCGACTATCTGCCGCGCCACCTCCACGGCGATGGTCTTCTGCTCGCTGCTGACCACCTCGCCGGCCAGCCTGACCAGCCCCTGCTCGCTGGCAACCTTGAGGTTCAGGCCGTCGAGGTTGCGGCTGAAGCGATAGCTGGCCTGGATCTTGTCCACTATCCAGCTATCGCTGGGCTGCGGGCCATCCGGCGCATCCACCGGCACCTCCCGAGCCCTGGCCAGCGCGGTGCTGTCCAGGCTGACCAGGTTGTTGACCAGGTGCACGCCGGTGCTGGTGCGCGCCAACACACCGGCCAGTTCCTTGGCCTGCGGGCTGTCCACCTTGCCGCGCAAGGTCACCACGCCGTCGCGGCTTTGAACCTCGATGGGGGCCTTTTCCGTCACCCGGCTCCACAACAAACGGGCACGAATCACCGCGGCCAAGGTGGCGTCCTCCAGGCGCTGGGCATAAGCCCGCAGCTCCAGTGGCCGCTCCACCAGTTGCGGATTGACCCGCAGTTGGTTGTCGACCTGTTCCACGCCACGGGTGGCCAACGCCACCTGCTCGGCCAAGGCGCGCTCTACCGGGTTCTCGACTTCGCCGGTCAGCCGTGCCCGCTGGCCATCGACCTGCACCTTTATAGAGAAGGGATTGAGCATGCGATTGAGTGACAACGCCGTCTGCAGGGCGCCTTCCAGGCGGGCATCCTGCACCGGGTCGGCCAGCGCCGGGGCAATCATCGGGAGCAGGCAGGCAGCCAGCGCGGTCATTCGGAGGGAACGAAACATGAAGAGATCTCCTTGCGAATAGCTCAACCCAAGGCAGGCGCAAGCGGCGTGCCAGTGCAAAACAGGGAACCATCCTGCGGTTTATCAATCACTTAGCCATCATGAAGGCACTCAGCTAGCATGCATGGCGCGGAATCAATCAGAATCGACCATGCAACTTGCCCGATTTTTCCGACACTAATTGAGACCAATCCCTAAGGAGCGCAGGAAAAATGGAATCAGCCCAGGACAACCAAGGCCGCATTCTGCTGGTGGACGACGAGTCCGCCATCCTGCGTACCTTCCGCTACTGCCTCGAAGACGAGGGCTATAGCGTGGCCACCGCCAACAGCGCCGCACAGGCTGAGACCCTGCTGCAACGCCAGGTGTTCGACCTGTGCTTCCTCGATTTGCGCCTGGGCGAGGACAACGGCCTGGATGTCCTGGCACAGATGCGTATCCAGGCGCCGTGGATGCGGGTGGTGATCGTCACCGCCCACTCGGCCATCGACACCGCGGTGGATGCGATCCAGGCCGGCGCCGCCGACTACCTGGTCAAGCCGTGCAGCCCCGACCAGCTGCGCCTGGCGACCGCCAAGCAGTTGGAGGTGCGCCAGCTGTCGGCACGCCTGGAAGCCCTCGAAGGCGAGGTGCGCAAGCCCAAGGACGGCCTGGACTCCCACAGCCCGGCAATGATGGCGGTACTGGAGACCGCCCGGCAGGTAGCGACCACCGACGCCAACATCCTCATCCTTGGCGAATCCGGCACCGGCAAGGGCGAGCTGGCCCGGGCCATCCATGGCTGGAGCAAGCGGGCGCGCAAGGCCTGCGTGACCATCAACTGCCCGTCGCTGAACGCCGAACTGATGGAAAGCGAACTGTTCGGCCATACCCGCGGCGCCTTCACCGGTGCCAGCGAAAGCACCCTGGGACGGGTCAGCCAGGCGGACGGCGGCACCTTGTTCCTCGACGAGATCGGTGATTTCCCCCTCACCTTGCAGCCAAAATTGCTGCGTTTCATCCAGGACAAGGAATACGAGCGGGTCGGCGACCCCGTCACCCGTCGCGCGGATGTACGCATCCTGGCCGCGACCAACCTCAACCTCGATGAGATGGTGCGCGAAAACCGCTTCCGCGAAGACCTGCTGTATCGCCTCAATGTCATCACCTTGCACCTGCCGCCCCTACGCGAGCGCAGCGAGGACATCCTGACCCTGGCCGACCGTTTCCTGGCGCGCTTCGTCAAGGAGTACTCGCGCCCAGCCCGGGGCTTCAGCGACGAAGCCCGTACCGCGCTGCTGAACTACCGCTGGCCGGGCAATATCCGCGAACTGCGCAACGTGATCGAACGCGCCAGCATCATCTGCCCTCAGGAGCGCGTGGAAATCAGCCACCTGGGCATGGCCGAGGCGCCCGCCAGCAACGCCCCACGAGTCGGCGCCGCACTCAGCCTGGATGAGCTGGAGCGGGCCCATATCGGTGCGGTGCTGGCCGCCAGCGACACCCTCGACCAGGCCGCCAAGACCCTCGGCATCGACGCCTCCACCCTGTACCGCAAGCGCAAGCAGTACAACCTATGAGATGGCCGATGAAGCTGCGCACACGGCTGTTCCTCAGCATCTCTGCGCTGGTGACCGTGGCGCTGCTGGGCTTGCTGCTGGGGCTGGTCAGCGTGCTGCAGATGGCGACCCTGCAGCAGCGCCTGGTGCAGGACACTACCCACACCCTGTCCCTGGGCCTGCAACTGCGACAGAATCTCGGCGAACAGCTGAATCTGATGCTCGATCTGGACACCGATCCAAACAACTTGGTCACCTTGCAGAACCAGTTCCAGCACCTGCTCAACCAAGGCCTGGAGCAGGGTGGCGAGCGCACCGGGTTCAGCAAGGCCAGCAGCAACTACCAGGCCTTCCTCCAGGCCTACCGCGACAGCCCGGTACCGGCCCGCAGCATGGGGGTCGAGCAGCCGCTGGGCGCGGCGTTCAACCAGGTGCGCAACGACCTGATCGACTCGCACAAGCAGGCCCTGGAGCACATCACCCGCAGCGAGGAACAGTCCCGCGACCACGCCCTGCTGGTCGGCGGCGTCCTCGGCCTGATGGGCCTGACCGTGCTGGTCCTGGGTTTCATTACCGCGCACAACATCGCCCGGCGCTTCGGCCAGCCGATCGAGGCCCTGGCCAAAGCCGCCGACCAGGTCGGCCAGGGCAACTTCGACGTGACCCTGCCGGTCACCCAAGCCACCGAGCTCAACCAGCTGACCCGGCGCTTCGGGCTGATGGCCGATGCCCTGCGCAAGCACCAGGCCACCAATATCGACGAGTTGCTGGCCGGGCAGCAGCGGCTGCAAGCCGTGCTTGACAGCATCGACGACGGGCTGTTGATCATCGACCGCCAGGGGCGCCTGGAACACCTCAACCCGGTAGCCCAGCGCCAGCTCGGCTGGGACCCCAGCCGCCTGGGGGTAAGCCTGGCCGAGGCCCTGCAACGCCCAGAGCTGGAGCAGCAACTGCGCCAGGTGCTACGCGGTGGCAGCCTGGATCGCCCGCCCGACGACCTGAGCTTGGAGGTGGACGAGGAAAGCCGCCTGCTGACCTACAGCCTGACGCCGGTCAGCCACCCCGAGGGGCCGATTCTCGGGGCGGTGATGGTGCTGCACGATGTCACCGAGCAACGCGCCTTCGAGCGGGTGCGCAGCGAATTCGTGCTGCGTGCCTCCCACGAGCTGCGCACGCCGGTCACCGGCATGCACATGGCGTTCGGCCTGCTGCGCGAACGCGTCAGCTTCCCGCCCGAAGCGCGCGAGACCGACCTGCTGGAGACCATTGGCGAGGAGATGCAGCGCCTGACCCAGCTGATCAATGACCTGCTGAACTTCTCACGCTACCAGAGCGGCCTGCAGAAACTGGAGCTGCAACCGTGCAACCTCGGCGAGCTGTTCGAGCGCGCCCAGGCGCGCTTCGCCGAGCAGGCCACGACCAAGCAGGTCGAACTGGTTGCCGAACTGGAGCCGCCACTGCCGCGGATCCAGGCCGACATCGCCCAGCTCGACCGAGTGCTGGACAACCTGCTGCACAACGCGATCCGCCATACCGGCAGCGGCGGGCGCATTCGTCTGCATGCGCGTCGGCACGCCGAACGGGTGATCATCAGTGTCGAGGACAGCGGCGAGGGTATCGCCTATGGCCAACAGGGGCGGATTTTCGAGCCCTTCGTGCAGGTTGGCCGCAAGAAAGGCGGGGCGGGGTTAGGCCTGGCGCTGTGCAAGGAAATCGTACAGCTGCATGGCGGGCGCATGGGGGTGTTCTCCCGGCCAGGGCAGGGCACGCAGTTCTACATGGCCTTGCCGGTCTGACATGCCCTGCAGGGTGCCGCTGGCACGCGAGGGTAGCCTCAAGGCTCATCGTCGATGCGCCGGCCCGCCACCCGCCGACCGCGGGTGATCAACTCGGCGAACTGACGGGCATTCAACGGGTGGGCGAACAGCCAGCCCTGGCCATAGTGAACCCCCTCGGCGTTGAGCAGCACTGCCTGGTCCTCGCACTCGATGCCCTCGGCTATCACCCGCAGGTGCAGGTCGTGGGCCATGCGGATGATGTGCGGGGCCACGCCGCTGCTGGCGGCATCGTGACCAAGGGCATCGATGAACGACTTGTCGATCTTCAGGCAATCCACCGGCAAAGTCTGCAGATAAGCCAGGCTGCAATAGCCGGTACCGAAGTCGTCGATCAGCACCTGGTGTCCCACCGTGCGCAGGGCCTGCAGGTTGTCCCGAGCCACCACCACATCGATCAGGCCACGCTCGGTCACCTCGAAGGCTATCTGGCTGGCAGCCACCCGATGCTGCGCCAGCAGGCGCGCCGCCACCCGGCCGATACGCGGCACCATCACATCGCACGCCGCCAGGTTCACCGAGATATACAAATGCCGATTGGCCCGCAGCAACTGCCCCAGCTGCTCCAGCACCCGCTGCAGGACGAAATCGGTGATCTGGCGAATCTGTCCGGTATTCTCCGCCAGCGGGATGAACAGCTCCGGGCTGGTCAGGCTGCCGTCCGGGCGGCGCCAGCGCACCAGGGCCTCGGCGCCCACGCAGCGGCGGCTGTCGAGCTCGAAGATCGGCTGGTACAGCACCTGCAGCTCGCCCCGGCGCAGGGCCTGTTGTAGTTCGGCACTCATCGAGCGCCGTTGCAGGATCAGTTGCAGCACCAGCCAGCCGATACAGCACGCCAGGACCAGGCTGCCGGGAAACAGCAGCCAGAGCATGCCATTGAGCTTTAGCGGCAGGCTGGCCCTGGGCGCGATCAGCACCAGCTGGTAGTCCGGCGACTTGGTCGCCATGCGGTACACCAGTCGGTCGGGCAGCTCGACCAGCGACTTGTCCGAGGGTGGTGGCCAATCGGCGATCGGTGGCCAGTGCTGTGTTGGGCCAAGCACCGGAATGGCGCGGGTGCTATGGTCCAGCACCACCAGCAGGCTGCCGCCGGCTGGCAGGTCGACCACGTCGGTGAGATGGCCCCTGGAGGTGGACACCATGAAATTGCCACGCCCGAGCATCAGCGCGGCGAGGTTCTCGTTGGGTTCGGTGGTGGTGTTGAGCCAGTAGCTGTAGGTCGGTCCCTGGATATCCGGGGTACGCAGCGGTTCGATGTTGCGCTCGCCACCGCGGTTGGAGCAAGCCTGCGTGCCGTTCACGTACGCCGCCTCATAGATGAAGCGCGACTTCAGCGCCACCTGCTGCAACTGCGCCAGCATGGTCGCATCGCAACCGCGCAGGGGCTGCGCCTGCAATTGGTCGACCGCCTCGCGCAACTGGCCGAACACTTGCTCGAGGCGCTCGAGAAAGCGCTCGCCCTGGGCATACATCTGGGCGCTTTCGCTCTGCTTCATCTGTTGCAGGGTCAACCCGACACTGGCGGCCAGCAACAGCGCGGCGCTGGCCAGGGCCGCGAGAGCGGCCAGCAGCCAGGGACGGTGGAAAAATTGACGCACCACGGCGAACAGGGCAGACATGCGCGGCATCCAGTTGAATACCAAAGGTATAGCAACGGATTCCGCGGTTGGCGCGGCCGTTGGGCATCTGCAGTTGGCAAGCGCCAAAACCTGGGCTCGGGGTTACCCCACGATACAGTTGGGGCGACGGGCACGCCCGCCCCCACTACTGTCTGATGGCGCTAGCGCCTACGGTTGAGCACCTGCAACATCGCCGCCGTTTGCGCGTCAGGCATGCCGTCGAAGCGCTGCGGGCGAAAACGCATCTGGAACGCAGCGATCACATGGCGAGTGGCCACATCTAGTTCACCGGTCTGGTCGATGGCATAACCAAAGCGCGCCAACTGTTGCTGGTACCAGGTGATGGTCGGCGGATTGACCTCGAAGTAGGCCTGTTGCCGCGCTACCGCGCTGGCCTCGGGCCAGATGCCCAGGCCGGCGTCGGCCAGGCGTTTCCAGGGGAACAGCGGGCCTGGGTCGAGCTTGCGCAGCGGGGCGATGTCGCTGTGGCCGATGATGTGCCGGGGGTCGATGTTGTTGCGCTTGACGATGTCCTTGAGCAACGCGATCAGCGCCTGCACCTGTGCTTCGCTGTACGGGTGCCAGACCCGCCCGGACGGGGTGTCGGTGTAGCCCGGGTTGACGATCTCGATGCCGATGGAGCTGGAGTTGAGCCAGGTGCGCCCCTGCCATTGGCTGTCACCGGCATGCCAGGCGCGACGGTTCTCGTCCACCAGCTGGTAGACCGTGGCCGGGCCATCGCCGATCAGATAGTGGCTACTGACTTCACCACGGGTGAGCAGGGCGAGCGAGCGCTCCAGCGAGGCATTGGTGTAATGCAGGATAACGAACTGGATACGGCTGTCCTGATTCGCCGAAGGGTGGCTGCGGTCGATGCGCAAACCACTGGAACAGCCGGCCAGGGTCAGGAGCAACAGGGCGGTGATGAGTCTTTTCATTGCAGGGAGCACGTCATGAAATAAGCGACATTAGCGCTACAGTATAACGTGCTCCGCGCCTGGGGTTGCCAGGATCATCGCGCCTCAACGCACGCACAGCACCTGGAACTCCAGCGAGTTGTCGCCGCTGGGGCCTTGCGTATCGACCAGTTGGGTCTGCACGGTCAGCTTGTCGGCCAGTGGCTTGCCAATCACCTTGGCCGCGCCGTGCAACTGACGGTCATAGCTACTGGCATCGAGCGGGGAAACCGAGCAGAAGCCCGGGGCCTGGCGCAGCTGGTCCTTGTCCAGGCTCAGCTTGTACTGGGTGAAGTAGTTGGCTTGGGGCTCGGCCTGCACCTGGCTGATCCACTGCGGCGACTGGCTCAGGACACGGCCATCGGCGGCGATATGGGCGGTAAAGACTCCGTCGTGGGCCATGGCGGAACCTTGGAATACCAGGGCCAGGAGCAACGGCAGGCTGTAGCGGGCAATGTTCATGTTCGACTCCTAATGTCGATCGAGTAAGGGCAAAGCGCTGGACGTCCAGCGCCGGCCCGCAGTGTCGACGACCGTGCAGATGCCGGTGCGGTAGCTATTTATGCCTGCTCGACACGATTGCGGCCATTGCCCTTGGCCCGATACAACGCCTCGTCCGCGCGCTTGAGCACCTGGTCGCCGCGCTCGCCGGAGCGGAAGGCGCTCAGGCCGATCGAGGTGGTGATCACCACCCGCTCCCCCTTGAAGTGAAACGGGCAGGCCTCGATTGCCGCGCGCAACGTTTCGGCCACCTGCGCAGCGGCCGGCGGCGAGGTCTGCGGCATCAGCAACACGAACTCCTCGCCGCCGAAACGGGCGATGAAGTCGTGGCCGCGCAGGCGCTTGCGCAATTGCTCGGCGACGATTTTCAGCACCTTGTCGCCAGCCAGGTGACCGTAGCCGTCGTTGATGCGCTTGAAATGATCGAGGTCGAGGATGGCCATGGCCAGATGGCCACCGTGCTCCTGCCAGTCGAGTACCTCGCGCTCGACCCGTTCAGACCAGGCGGCGCGGTTGGGCAGGCCGGTCAGTGGGTCGATCATCGCCTTCTGCCGTTGTTCCTCAAGGTGCTCGCGGTAACCTTGGGCCTCTTGCTCCATGCTTGCCACCCGCTCGGCCAACCCTTGCAGGCGACCAGCCAGTTCCTGCTCGCGACGGTCGCGCTCATGCTGGTGCTCGTCCATGGTTACCAGCAGGCCTTCGAGGCGACTCTCGAGGATGTGCTTGAGGCTATCGACATCGGCGGCGCCCTGCACGCTGCTTTGCAGCCCATCGACCTGCTCACGCAGCTGGCTGTCCAATTCGCGGGCGGCAGAACTGTTGTCGGCATGGCCGGCGCTGGCTTCGTGCAAGTGGCTCTGGAAGCTCTCCAGACGCCCGTTGAGCTCTTGCAGGTAAGCCTCGAACTCGTGCTGGCCGCTGTCGGTGATCGCCAGCATGAGCACAGCCAGGTCATCCAGCACCGGGATCAGCTCGTACCAGTTCAGGCCTCGCGAGACCCGCTCGCGCATCTGCAGGGCCTGGGCCTTGTGGCGCTCGGGCAGGCTGAGGTCGTCGAGCAGGCCGATCAGGGTCTGCTCGATATGCGCGGCGACCTGGCTGTAGGGCGGCTCGACGGCATCAGGCAGGGCGTAGGGGCCGTCTTCGCCGAGGCTGTCCTCGGGCGGCTGCGCCTCACCCTCCAGCAGGCTTTCCGGTGCCGCTTCGGGGGGCAAGGGTTCAAACTCGGCTTGGCTGAGCTCAGGCTCGGCTGCGACCGGCACGGGGGGCGTCTGCACCTCAGGCTGTGGCAAGGGCTCAGCGGCCACCATCGACGTGGTTTCGACCAGCGCCGGGCCTGGCAACTCGGCCTCGGCTACCGGGGCCGGTGCTTCGAGGGCGGGCGCTACCTGCGCTACTTGTGGTTCCGGTACCAAGGCATGCAGCTCATCGGCATCCTGCGCCGCAGCAACAGGCGCCACGGGGCCAGGTTGCGCAGGCGGGGGCTCGCCTGCAACGGGCAGCGGCGCCAGGTCGGCCAACACCTCGTCACGGCCACCGAACAGGCGCTGCAAGAATCCGGGCCTGGCTTCTTCGTCCGGCCTTTGCACGGCACTCAGGGCACGCCCCTGCAAACCACTGAGCTCGCCCAACAACGGCGGTAGCTCGCGAGACTGGCTGACGCCACCGTCGAGCTTCTTCGCGAGTTTTTTCAAGGGGCGAGCGACTTCGCCCGGCAACGGCAGGGTCTGGAGTTGACTGACCAGCGCCGTCAGCGCTTCGCTGACCTGGTTCATGCGCGTCTCGCGACGCTGCTCGGAGTCGAGCACGGCTTTTTCCAGGCGCGGAATCAGCCCGGCCAGCCCAGCGTCCATGTTGTCGCCACGGATGACCTCGCGCATTTCCTTCATGCACTGGTCGACGATCTTGTCACTACCCTCTGCGGCCAGGGTGCTGCGCACCAGGCCACGGCGCAGCAGGTCGAGGCGGGCTTCCCAGCGCCGCTCGAGCTTTTCCTGCTGCTCGATGCTCTTGAGGTATTTTTCTTTCCAGCGCTCGGCTTCTTCGGTCATGCCTGGTTCCGCAACGGGTGGTGGCATCTAGTCCTGCAATCACTGGATTTCGGCGGAAAAGCCCAACACTTGAGTGCAGGATTCACCCAGGCAGGACTAACTCAGGACCGGCAGCGTATCCACAGTCAGGGCATCAGGCAATCGGATCTCGACGGCGACGGGCAGGTGATCGGAAATTGGCTGCGCCAGCACCTCAACGCGTTCCAGCGTAAGGCTCGGGCTGAGCAGGATGTGGTCAAGGCAGCGCTGGGGACGCCAGCTGGGAAAAGTGGCCTCGACCTGGGGCGCGACAAGCCCGAGATCACGCAGGGGCGAATGGTCGAGCAGGTCGTTGGCATGGGTGTTCATGTCGCCCATGAGGATCTGGTGGCGGTAGCCGCCGATCAGCTCGCGAATGTAGGCCAGCTGGCGGGCACGGGTCTTGGACCCGAGCGCCAGGTGCATCATCACCACGATCAGCGCGTCCTCACCCTCTCCGAAGCGCACCAGGATAGCCCCGCGACCGGCAGGGCCGGGCAATGGGTGGTCTTCCAGGTGCTGGGGCTTGAGCCGGCTGAGCACGCCGTTGCTGTGCTGGGCAAAGCGCCCGAGGTTGCGGTTGAGCTGCTGGTACCAGTAGGGGAAGGCACCCAACTGGGCGAGATGCTCCACCTGGTTGACGTAGCCCGAACGCAGGCTGCCGCCGTCGGCTTCCTGCAAAGCCACCAGATCGAAGTCGCCGAGCAGCTCGCCGATCTTCTGCAGGTTGCCGGCCCGGCCGTTGTGCGGCAGCAGGTGCTGCCAGCTGCGGGTCACGTAGTGGCGGTAGCGTTCGGTGCTGATACCGACCTGGATATTGAAACTGAGTAACCGCAGGCGACCATCGGCCGGCAGGCCAGTGGCCTGCAGGTGATGTTCGTTGACCTGCGGCTGGTGCAGGCCGACGCTTCGGGTTGAGCGAAAGCGGCCCATGGCATTCGCCGCTTACTTAGCGGCGCGCTCCTTGGCGATCAGCTGGTCGGCGACGTTCAGCACGCCTTCCGGACCTTGGGCGGTACCCAGGTCGAAGCGATACTTGCCGTTGACCACCATGCTTGGGACGCCAGTGATTTCATACTTCTTGGCCAGCTCTTTGGCCTGGTTGACCTGGCCCTTGATGGCGAAGGAGTTGAAGGTGGCGAGGAACTTGTCCTTGTCCACACCCTGGGTCGCCAGGAACTCGGCCATTTCTTCAGGTTTGGTCAGGCGCATGCGCTTGTTTTGGATAGCATCGAACACCGCGTTGTGGACGTTGTGCTCAACACCCATGGCTTCAAGCGTCAGGAACATCTGGCCGTGGGCATCCCAGGGGCCACCGAACATCGCTGGAACGCGCTTGAAGTTGACGTCCTTGGGCAGCTTGTCGACCCATGGATTGATGACCGGTTCGAAGTGGTAGCAGTGCGGGCAGCCGTACCAGAACAGCTCGACGACCTCGATCTTGCCAGGCACCGAGACCGGCACCGGGTTGCTCAGCTCGATATATTCCTTGCCGGCAGTGGCAGGTTCAGCGGCCTGCACGGCGGCCATACCGAATACGCTGGCGGCGACCAGCGCAGCGCTGAGAATCAGTTTACGCATGCTTTACTCCTGAGCAGTCTTTGGTCGCCTCGACGCGACCTGAATAGGACAGGCCGGGAAGGGCTCGAGTTCTGTAGTGTAACGGCTATGGACAGAAAAAAGGGCAGCCTGGGCTGCCCTTTTCATCTTTAGCGCTGAAGCATTAACCGAGTGTTAACGCCCGGACCTACAGGATCAGTGCAGGCCCTGGATGTAGCTGGACAGCGCTTCGATGTCCTTGTTGCTCAGTTTGCCGGCGATGGTGCGCATGGTCATGGCGTCGCCGTCGTTGGTGCGGTTGCCTTCGCGGAAGTCGGTCAGCTGCTTGCTGACGTACTGCGCGTGCTGGCCACTGAGGTGCGGGAACTTCGCCAGGGCGATGCCTGCACCATTGGGGGAGTGGCAACCGGTGCAGGCCGGCATGCCTTTCTCCAGGTTGCCGCCGTTGAACAAGGCGCGACCACGCTCGACGAGCTTCGGATCGGCGGCACCCACGCTGCCTTTCTGGCTGGCGAAGTAAGCGGCGATGTCGGCCAGGTCCTGTTCGTTGAAATTGGCCAGCATGCCGGTCATCTCAAGCACGGTACGCTTGCCGTCCTTGATGTCGTGCAACTGCTTGGTCAGGTAGGGCTCGCCTTGGCCGGCGAGTTTCGGGAAATTCGGCGCCAGGCTGTTGCCGTCGGGGTTGTGACAGGCCCCACAGACAGCTGTCTTGGCCTGGCCGGCGGCGGCATCGCCTTTGATGGGTCCCGCAGCAGTTGCCGCACCTGCGACCCCCATGGTCAACAGCAGACTCACGACTAGTTTGTTCATCAGCTAATCCAACACGGCTAAGGGTGAAATGTTATGTATCGGGACTGCCGCTCATCCAAAGGATGACCAAACGGTAGTCCTCGGCACTGCAGTCCATGCACAATCCACGCGGCGGCATAGCCTTGAAACCCTGTGTAACATGTGTCACCAGTCGCTCCATGCCTTGCGCCAGCCTTGGCTCCCAGGCTGCCCGGTCACCCTGCTTGGGCGCCTGTGGCAGTTGTCCGGCGTGACAGGCCGCACAGATGCGGTTGTACAACGCCTCGGGATCCTGTGTAGCCTGTGCGCTGTAAAACGGCAGGAACATACCGACAGCAAGCAGCCATTTCGCCACGCGAAACGACTTGACAGGGTTGGGGGCCGCGCTGCGTTCTGTTGCGCGAGCTATTGTTCGACACCCCATGCTCACATCGCCTGCTTCAGGCGAATGAGCACACAAAAACTGGGGCATTATATACTTCCGCCAGCCAAACGGAAATGACACCGCTTGCCGGGCCTGGTCCTTCGACGCCAGTGCTGGGCGACACCACATCGGAAATCCCATGCAAGTCAAGAACCCCATCCTCGGCCTCTGCCAGAAAGCCAAATTCGCCCTCAGCGCCGCCAAGGTCGAACAATGCCCCCAAGACCAGGGTTACGAGGTGGCTTTCGCCGGCCGTTCCAACGCCGGTAAATCCAGTGCCCTCAACACCCTGACCCACGCCAGCCTGGCGCGTACCTCGAAGACCCCCGGCCGCACCCAGCTGCTGAATTTCTTCAGTCTGGACGATGAACGGCGTTTGGTCGACCTGCCGGGCTACGGTTATGCAAAAGTGCCGATTCCGCTCAAGCAGCACTGGCAGAAACACCTGGAGGCCTACCTGGGCAGCCGCGAATGCCTGCGCGGGATCATCCTGATGATGGACACCCGCCATCCGATGACCGACTTCGACAAGATGATGCTCGACTGGGCCAAGGCCAGCGGCATGCCGATGCACATCCTGCTGACCAAGGCCGACAAGCTGACCCACGGCGCCGGCAAGAACACCTTGCTCAAGGTGCAGTCGGAGATTCGCAAGGGCTGGGGCGACACCGCGACCATCCAACTGTTCTCGGCGCCCAAGCGCCTGGGCCTGGAAGAGGCCTATCGCGTGCTGGCGGACTGGATGGAGCTGGAAGACAAGCCGGCTGCCTGAGGTCGAGTGAGGCTTTCGTGGGAGCGGGCCCAGGCAGACATGACGCCGAATTCCAGGCAAAAAAAACCCCGGACTTCGTATGGGGAGGGGGAAGTTCGGGGTCCAAGTCCGGACCGCTAGGGCGGGGTCCAGATATCTGCCAACACTTAACACAACATAGGAGCATCGAAAGGCTTCACCAGCCATTCAGTACCTCTGAGTGGCGGTTCACCGGTTTAGTTCCGAGTCCCTGGAAACTATTTGCGATAGTTTCATGAAACGCTCGATCTAAGGCCCGAAGCCTGCACCGAATCCGCGACACTACGCCGCAGATCCTACACAGCTTTCACGCGGCGTTTAGTGAGCTTCGTCCCAATTCGAGCCAACGCCCGCTTCCACCAGCAACGGCACATCCAGTTGCGCCGCGCCGCTCATGTGGACCCGAATCTCGGCTTTCACCTGTTCGACCAGGTCTTCGCGCACCTCGAGCACCAGTTCGTCGTGCACCTGCAGGATCACCCGCGCATCCAGCCCGCTCTCGGTCAGCCAGTTGTCCACCGCCACCATGGCACGCTTGATGATGTCCGCCGCGGTGCCCTGCATCGGCGCGTTGATCGCGGTGCGCTCGGCGCCTTTGCGCAAGGCCGGGTTCTTGGCGTTGATGTCCGGCAGGTACAGCCGCCGCCCGAACAGGGTTTCGACGAAGCCCTTTTCAGCGGCCTGGGCGCGGGTGCGCTCCATATAGGCCAGCACCCCTGGATAACGGGCGAAATAGCGGTCGATGTAGTCCTGCGACTGCTTGCGATCGACGCCGATCTGCTTGGCCAGGCCGAAAGCGCTCATGCCATAGATCAGGCCGAAGTTGATCGCCTTGGCGCTACGGCGCTGGTCGGTGGTGACGTTCTCGAGGGCGACACCGAACACTTCCGCGGCAGTGGCGCGGTGCACGTCCAGGTCGTTGCGGAAGGCGTGCAGCAGCCCTTCGTCCTTGGCCAGGTGGGCCATGATCCGCAGCTCGATCTGCGAATAGTCCGCCGCCAGCAGTTTGTAGCCGGGGCTGGCGACGAAGGCCTGGCGAATGCGCCGGCCCTCGGCGGTGCGGATCGGGATGTTCTGCAGGTTCGGGTCGCTGGACGACAGCCGGCCGGTGGCGGCCACGGCCTGCTGGTAGGAGGTATGGATACGCCCGGTGCGCGGGTTGATCTGCCCCGGCAACTTGTCGGTGTAGGTGCTCTTGAGCTTGCTCAGGCTGCGGTACTGCATCAGCACCTTGGGCAGCGGGTAGCCTTGCTCGGCCAAGTCATCCAGCACCGCCTCGGCGGTGGACGGCTGGCCCTTGGCGGTCTTGCTCAGCACCGGCATGCCCAGCTTGTCATAAAGAATCGCGCCAAGCTGCTTGGGCGAGCCGAGGTTGAATTCCTCGCCGGCCAGCTCGAACGCCTCGCGCTCCAGCTCGACCAGCTTGGCCCCCAGCTCGCCGCTCTGCACGCCGAGCAGCGCGGCATCGACCAGCGCGCCCTGGCGCTCGATCTTGGCCAGCACCGGCACCAGCGGCATCTCGATGTCCATCAGCACCGGCAGCACGCTGGGGGTCTTGGCCAGGCGCGCCTGCAAGGCCTGGTGCAGGCGCAGGGTGATGTCGGCGTCCTCGGCGGCGTAGGGGCCGGCCTTGTCCAGTGGGATCTGGTTGAAGGTCAGCTGCTTGGCGCCCTTGCCGGCGATGTCCTCGAAGCCGATGGTGGTGTGGTCCAGGTACTTCTGCGCCAGGCTGTCCATGTCGTGACGGGTGGCGGTGGAGTCGAGCACATAGGACTCGAGCATGGTGTCGTAGGCCACGCCGCGCATGTGGATGGCCGGGCTGCCGTTGGCCAGGATGTTGATGTCGTACTTGGCGTTCTGGCCGATCTTGCCCTTGGCCGGGTCCTCCAGCAGCGGCTTGAGCGCCAGCAGCACTTGCTCGCGGTCCAGCTGGGCCGGGGCGCCTTCGTAGTCATGGGCCAGCGGTACATAGGCCGCCTCGTGCGGCGTTACCGCGAACGACAGGCCGACCAGTTGCGCCTGCTGGGCATCGAGGCCGGTGGTTTCGGTGTCGAAGGCAAACAATGGCGCCTGACGCAGTTTTTCCAGCCAGGCGTCGAAGCGCGCCTGGTCGAGGATGGTTTCGTACTGCGGCTCGACCTTGAGGGCGGGCGCCTCGGCCGCCACGGCGGTGTCTCCAGCCTGGCTGGCCTCGCGCTGCACGTCGGCGACCCAGCTCTTGAACTCCATCTCGGTGTACAACGCCAACAGGGTTTCTCGGTCTGGCGCGCCGCATACCAGCGCATCGACCTCGACATCCAGCTCGACATCGCACTTGATGGTGGCCAACTCGTAGGAGAGGAACGCCGCGTCACGGTGTTCCTGGAGCTTGGCCGGCAGGGTCTTGGCGCCGCGGATGGCCAGCGCCGGGACCTTGTCGAGGTTCTCGTACAAATCGCGCAGGCCGCCGCCGATGCCGGTCAGCAGGCCGACCGCGGTCTTCTCGCCGACGCCCGGCACGCCTGGAATGTTGTCGACCTTGTCACCCATCAGGGCGAGGAAGTCGATGATGTGCTCAGGACCGACGCCGAATTTTTCGTGCACGCCCGCCACGTCCAGCACACTGCCGGTCATGGTGTTGACCAGGGTAACGTGGCCATCCACCAACTGCGCCATGTCCTTGTCACCGGTCGAGATGATCACCGGACGACCGGCCGCCGCGCTGCTGCGCGCCAAGGTGCCGATCACGTCGTCGGCCTCGACGCCCTCGACGCACAGCAGCGGATAGCCCAGGGCGCGCACGCTGGCGTGCAGCGGCTCGACTTGCACCCGCAGGTCGTCGGGCATGCTCGGGCGGTTGGCCTTGTACTCGGCGAACATGGCGTCGCGGAAGGTCCCGCCCTTGGCGTCGAAGACCACCGCGAACAGGCTGTCGGGGTATTGCTTGCGCAGGCTCTTGAGCATGTTCAGCACGCCCTTGACCGCACCGGTGGGCATGCCCTTGGAGGTGGTCAGCGGCGGCAGCGCGTGAAAGGCGCGGTAGAGGTAGGACGAACCGTCCACCAGGACGAGGGGCGCTTGGCTCATGAGGAGAATCAACCTTTTCGGCGGGTCCGGAGCTAGAATAGCCGGATCAATGACGACAAAAGGACTAGGTTATCATGCGCACACTCAATCGCCTGTTACTGCTCGGTCTGCTGGCCACCATGCCAGTCGTCACCCAGGCGGCGGACGAAGCCCCATCGGCCGATCCCGATGTAACCATTCGCACGGAAGGCGATAAAACCATCCAGGAATACCGGCAGAACGGCTTCCTGTATGCGATCAAGGTCACGCCGAAGGGCGGCAAACCTTATTTCCTGGTACGCGCCGATGGCACCGACGCCAATTTCATTCGCTCAGACCAGCCGGACATGCTGATTCCGTCCTGGAAAATCTTCGAGTGGAAGTAGGCTCGCGTACCGTTCATATCAACCAGGCACTTCCCGGCGGAAGTGCCCGCATGGGCAATTCTTCAACATGTCAGTCTTCACCCCTGTGTCCCGGCCTGAGCTGGAAACCTTTCTGGCGCCCTATGAGCTGGGCCGCCTGCTCGACTTCCAGGGTATCGCCGCCGGTACCGAGAACAGCAATTTCTTCGTCAGCCTGGAAAATGGGGAGTTCGTTCTCACACTGATCGAGCGCGGGCCGGCTGAAGACATGCCGTTCTTCATCGAACTGCTCGACGTGCTGCACGATGCCGACATGCCCGTGCCCTACGCCGTGCGCGACCGCGACGGTAATGGCCTGCGCGAACTGTGCGGCAAGCCTGCACTGCTGCAGCCGCGACTGTCGGGCAAGCACATCAAGCTGCCGAACAACCAGCACTGCGCCCAGGTCGGCGAGTTGCTGGCGCACATTCACCTGGCCACCCGCGAGCGCATCATCGAGCGCCGTACCGACCGGGGCCTGGACTGGATGCTCGAATCAGGCGCCGAACTGCTGCCGAGCCTGAACCAGGAGCAAACCGGGCTGCTGCAACCGGCGCTGGCGGAAATCACCGCGCATAAGGCGCAGATCCTCGCCCTGCCCAAGGCCAACCTGCACGCCGACCTGTTCCGTGACAACGTGATGTTCGAAGGCACCCACCTAACCGGCCTGATCGACTTCTACAACGCCTGCTCCGGGCCGATGCTGTATGACATCGCCATCACCGTGAACGACTGGTGCCTGGACGAGCAGGGTGGTATCGACCTGCCGCGCGCCCAGGCATTGCTGGGCGCCTACGCGGCACTGCGACCGTTCACCGCCGCTGAAGCGCAGCTGTGGCCGGTGATGCTGCGGGTGGCGTGCGTGCGCTTTTGGCTGTCGCGCCTGATCGCGGCGCAGGCGTTCGCCGGGATGGACGTGATGATCCATGACCCGAGCGAATTCGAGGTGCGCCTGGCGCAACGCCAGCAAGTGGCGTTGAAGCTGCCCTTCGCCTTGTAGATCGCGCCGGCCTGGCCGCCGGCCAATGTGGATTTCACTGCCGTCCCTACCCCTGTAGGAGCGCCCTTCGCGACACAAGGCCGCTCCTGCAGGGTGCTACAAATAACGACCCTAGAGCTGTTCCAGGCAGCCAGCCAGGTCGCCGCCCAGTTTTTCCAGCAAACGCTCATAGCCCTTGCCATCCACCTTGTCGGTGCCACCCAGCGCATCCAACTCGGCCAACCGCACCGGCAACCCGGCCGTCAGCGTCTCGGCCAAACGCGGGCGCAGTGGCGGCTCGCTGAACACGCAGGTCTTGCCCACTTCCTGCAGACGCTTGCGCATGGCGGCGACGTGCTGCGCGCCCGGCTGCACCTCGGAGGCCACGCTGAACACGCCGGTGTGCTTCAGGCCATAGGCGGCCTCGAAGTAGTCGAATGCCTCGTGAAACACGAAGTAAGGCTTGCCGGCGATGCCCGCCACACGCTGCTTGATGCGCGCATCCAGGGCATCCAGGCGCTCGACGAACTGCTTGAGGTTGGCCTGGTAGCGCGGGGCATTAGCCGAGTCGGCCGCAGCCAGGTCGCCAGCCATCTTCGTCGCGATCACCCGGGCATTCAGCGACGACAGCCACAGGTGCGCATCGAGGCTGCCCGGACGGTGGTCGTGGTCATGATCGTCGTGGTCTTCCTCGTCATGGGAGTGGCTGTCCTCGCCGAAATGACGCAACTGCATGCCCGACAGCGACTGCACGGCCACGGTCGGCTTGGGACGACTCTTCAGCACGCGGGGCAGGAAACCTTCCATGTCCGGGCCGACCCAGTACAGCAGGTCGGCATCGGCGACCTTGCGCACGTCGGAGGGGCGCAGTGCATAGTTGTGCGGGGAGGCGCCCGGCGGCAGCAGCACGTCGGGGCTGCCGACACCGTCCTGCACGGCGGCGGCGATCTGTTGCAGGGGCTTGATGCTGGTCAGCACACGCACGTCGGCGTGCGCCGAAAAAGCGATGAAAGCGACAAAGAGGGCAAGGAATCGGGACACGGTGGATACTCGGGTCGTCAGAAACAGGTAACATAATAACGTCTCCATCCAGAACCGTCGCTGCCCATGTCCATCACGCCGCTGGCCCACCGTCCCCACGATCATTCCCACTGCGTGCACAGCGCGCTGGCCGAGGCCGATGCGCTGTGCAACCGCCAGGGCCTGCGCCTGACCGCCCTGCGCCGGCGGGTGCTGGAGCTGGTGTGGCAGAGCCACAAGCCATTGGGCGCCTACGATATCCTCGCCGTGCTCAGCGAACAGGACGGCCGCCGCGCAGCGCCACCGACGGTGTACCGCGCCCTGGACTTCCTCCTCGACAACGGCCTGGTGCACCGCATCGCCTCGCTCAACGCCTTCATCGGTTGCAGCCACCCCGAGCACGCGCACCAGGGCCAGTTCCTGATCTGTCGCGCCTGCCACGTGGCCATCGAGCTGGAACAGGACAGCATCAGCAACGCCATCGTCGACAGCGCCAAGGCCGTGGGTTTCGCCGTCGAGACCCAGACCGTCGAAGTGGTCGGCCTGTGCGGCAACTGCCGGGGCAAGGCATGAGCGACGCCCTGATCCGCCTCGAGCAGGTCGGCGTCAGCTTCGGCGGCGAGGCGGTGCTCGACAGCATCGACTTGTCGGTGGCCCCCGGCCAGATCGTCACCCTGATCGGCCCTAACGGCGCCGGCAAGACCACCCTGGTGCGCGCCGTGCTGGGCCTGCTCAAGCCACACCGCGGCAAGGTCTGGCGCAAGCCAAGGCTGCGCATCGGCTACATGCCGCAGAAAATCCAGGTGGACGCCACGCTGCCGCTGTCGGTGCTGCGTTTCCTGCGCCTGGTGCCCGGGGTAGACCGCGCGGCGGCCTTGTCGGCATTGCAGGAGGTCGGCGCCGAGCAGGTGATCGACAGCCCGATCCAGACCATTTCCGGCGGCGAGATGCAACGCGTGCTGCTGGCCCGCGCGCTGCTGCGCGAGCCCGAACTGCTGGTGCTGGACGAGCCGGTACAGGGCGTCGACGTGGTCGGCCAGACCGAGTTGTACAACCTCATCACCCGCCTGCGCGACCGCCACGGTTGCGGCGTGCTGATGGTCAGCCACGACCTGCACCTGGTGATGAGCGCCACCGACCAGGTGGTCTGCCTCAACCGCCACGTGTGCTGCTCGGGCCACCCCGAACAGGTCAGCAACGACCCGGCCTTCGTCGAGCTGTTCGGCCAGAACGCCCCGAGCCTGGCGGTCTACCATCACCATCACGATCACAGTCACGACCTGCATGGCGCGGTGATCGCCCCTAGCGCCCATGTCCACGGAGAGCATTGCAAGCATGGCTGATTTTCTTCTCTACGCCCTGCTTGCCGGTTTGTCCCTGGCCCTGGTCGCCGGCCCGCTGGGTTCGTTCGTGGTGTGGCGGCGCATGGCCTATTTCGGCGACACGCTGTCCCATGCCGCGCTGCTGGGCGTGGCCCTGGGCTTCGCGCTGGATGTCAGCCCGGCGCTGGCGGTAACCGTCGGCTGCCTGTTGCTGGCGATCCTGCTGGTCACCCTGCAACAGCGCCAGCCGCTGGCCTCGGACACCCTGCTCGGCATTCTTGCCCCCAGCACCTTGTCCCTGGGCCTGGTGGTGCTGAGTTTCATGCACGACGTGCGCATCGACCTGATGGCCTACCTGTTCGGCGACCTGTTGGCGATCAGCACCACGGACCTGGCCTGGATACTCGGCGGCAGCGCGCTGGTGCTGGCGCTGCTGGCGGTGTTCTGGCGGCCGCTGCTGGCAGTGACCGTGCACGAGGAGCTGGCCATGGTCGAAGGCCTGCCGGTGGCGGGCCTGCGCCTGGCGTTGATGCTGCTGATCGCGGTGGTGATCGCGGTGGCGATGAAGATCGTCGGCGTGCTGCTGATCACTTCGTTGCTGATCATTCCGGCCGCCGCGGCACAACGTCACGCCCGCTCGCCGGAACAGATGGCCCTGGGTGCCAGCCTGCTGGGTGTTAGCGCTGTGTGCGGCGGCCTGGCACTATCGTGGTTCAAGGACACCCCGGCCGGACCGTCGATCGTGGTCTGCGCGGCAGTGCTATTCTTGCTGAGCCTGGCGTTGCCCAAACGCTGAAATATCTGGATGCGCGCAGGCGCATCCTGCAACCTTTTCAGCGGTTGCAGGTCTGTAGGACTTGTTTTCGAGCGTGCGCACCTGGGTGTAGACTTGCTCGCTTTTTGCGCAAATAGAGAGTCGCAGGAATGAAGCCGTTCGCCTCACGTTATCTGCTTGTTGTTGCGTTTTCCCTGTTCCTGGCTGCGTGCTCCAGCACCCCGGCAGAACAGCCGATCGCGCCTGTCCAGCCGGATGCCTGGCAGCAACTGGAGCAAAGCATCGCCAGCAACGAGCTGGCCACCGCCGAGGACCAGTTGGCCGCGCTTGCGGCACAAGCGCCAAACGACCCACGGGTCGAGCCGCACCAGCGCCAGCTAGCCGAAGCCTACCTGCAACGCAGCCAGATCGTGTTGCAAAAAGGTGATGTGAACGCCGCCGCCACCGCCCTGGCGCGTGCCCGTGCGCTGATGCCGCAAGCGCCCGCGCTGACCGGCGGCGACGCCATGGCCCAGGCGCGCAAGGCCGAGCTGGAAAAAGCCGAGGCCGCGCTCAAGGCCGCCGAAGCCAAGCCCCAGGCACGCCTGATCGACCCGTCCGCGCCGTCTACCGTGGTGGCGCTGCAGACCACCGACAGCCGCGCCCTGCGTCGCCAGCTCGATGACATTGCCGCCGATGTGGTGAACTACCGGTGCGAGGTGGTCTTCCAGGTGCCGCGTACCCAGGACGCGCCGTGGCTCAAGACCTTGCTGGGAAAACGCGTGCGCAAGCTCGACAGCGGCTTCGCGTTGCAGCAGACGCATAAGATCCAGCGTTCGCTGCCGGCGCAGGTGGTGCTGGTTCCCCACCAGCAGTGAGATAATCGGGCCCGCTGCGCGCCCCATTGCGACACAAGGCCGCTCCTACAGGTGACCGCGAATCCCTATAGGAGCGGCCTTGCTTACGCGGGAATACCCTCGGCCGCGGCCTCCCGCGCCCACACCCGATGCCCCTCGACCGCCTTGAAGAAGGCTTCGAACGTCTTCTGCTCATCGCCCAGCAATAACCCGGCATCCTCCTGCAAACCCAGCTTGTTCAGCAGCAGCTTGGCATCCATCGCCAGCCCCATGGGCTTGAGGTGCTTGTAGGCCTCGAGCAGGAAGTGCTTGGCCACGCCGCTGTTTTCCAACGCCGCGAGCGACGCCTTGCCAGCCGGCACCCAAACCCCATCGAACATCACCGACGGCATGCCCTCCATTGACGCATCCACCGCCAGCGCCTTGCCCCCCTTGGCCTTGACCGGCGCCGAAGTCGGCCCCAGCAGCATCGGCCGCGCACGTTGCGCCTCCAGCGCCTTGACCAGCTTGTCGACACTCGCCGCGTCCACGCCATCGGCCACCAGCACGGCGACCTTGCGCCCGCTGATGCCGATATCCCCGGGGTGGTTCATCTGGCTCAACGCCTTCGACTGGCCGAGCTTGCTGTCCTTGACCTGAACCGTTCCGGCCTTCGGCGCGGGTAGCCCGAGGTTGGCCGCTACCGCCGCCGCCAGCTTGAGGTCGATGTTGGCCAGGATCTCGTTCACCTCGCGGGCGCGGATCTCCTCACGCTCCACTTTACCCAGCTCGAAGCTGTAGGCCTTGATGATGTGCTGCTGCTCGGTGGCGCTCATGCTGTGGAAGAACAGCCGCGCCTGGGAGAAGTGATCACCGAACGACTCGCTGCGCTGGCGGATCTTGTGCGCGTCGATGCGCTCCTGGTAGCTCTCGAAACCACCATCGCGCGGGGCCGGCGGGGTTTCCCTGGGCCAACCGCCATCGATCGAGTTGGGTTCATAGGAGGCCCGCCCTTTGTCGATGGTCATGCGGTGCATGGCATCGCGCTGGCTGCTGTGGTTGGCGGCAATCGGTCGGTTGATCGGAATTTCGTGGAAGTTCGGCCCACCTAGGCGACTGATCTGCGTATCGGTGTAGGAGAACAGCCGGCCTTGCAGCAACGGGTCATTGGTAAAGTCGATGCCTGGCACGATATGCCCCGGGCAGAAGGCAATCTGCTCCACTTCGGCGAAGAAGTTGTCCGGGTTGCGATCGAGCACCATCTTGCCCAGCGGCGTCACCGGCACCAGCTCCTCGGGGATGAGCTTGGTCGGGTCGAGCAGGTCGAAGTCGAACTTGTGCTCGTCGGCCTCCGGCACGATCTGCACGCCCAGTTCCCATTCCGGGTAGTGCCCAGTCTCGATCGCGTCCCACAGGTCGCGACGGTGGTAATCGGTGTCCTTGCCGGCCAGCTTCTGGGCTTCGTCCCACAGCACCGAGTGCACGCCCTGGCGCGGCTTCCAGTGGAACTTGACGAAGCTGGCCACGCCGTCGGCGTTTACCAGCCGGAAGGTATGCACGCCAAAGCCTTCCATCATGCGCAGGCTACGAGGGATGGCGCGGTCGGACATGGCCCAGATCACCATGTGCGCCGACTCCGGCACCAGCGAGACGAAGTCCCAGAACGTATCGTGGGCCGAGCCGCCGGTAGGCATCTCGTTGTGCGGTTCGGGCTTCACCGCATGGACGAAATCGGGAAACTTGATCGCATCCTGGATGAAGAACACCGGCATGTTGTTGCCAACCAGGTCGAAGTTGCCCTCGTCGGTGTAGAACTTCACCGCGAAACCGCGCACGTCACGCACCGTGTCGCCGGAACCACGCGGCCCCTGCACGGTGGAAAAGCGCACGAATACCGGGGTGATGGTGTCCGGGTCCTGGAGGAAACCGGCCTTGGTCAGCGCGGCGTGACAGCCGTAGCTCTGGAAGTAACCATGGGCACCCGTGCCGCGGGCGTGGACGATGCGCTCGGGGATGCGCTCATGGTCGAAGTGGGTGATCTTCTCGCGCATGATGAAGTCTTCGAGCAGCGAGGGCCCGCGGGCACCGGCCTTCAGGCTGTTCTGGTTGTCGGCGACCTTCACCCCCTGATTGGTGCGCAGCGCCTGGCCGCTGGCGTCGCTGCGGAAGTTTTCCAGGCTCTGCAACTTGGCGTTGGTGTTGGCCCGATCGGGTGTCTGGGTGCCCGCCACCTGGCTTGCTCGTGGCTCCGGCGTGTTCTTGCTGGCCATGTCCGGCTCTCCTCATCAGTCTTCAGGCTGCCCCAGGGGGGCTGGTTGAAGTAGTGACTGAGGCGCCGCGGCGAGCGTTCAATCTGGATTACCGGTTGTCGCGTTATGCCCAACGGATTGGACGAATCGGAAATTAGTGATAAGTACCGCTATTGAAAAAGGCTAAAATGCGCCACCCCGGCACACCGCCAGCCCAATTTCCATGCGCCCCACAAGGTTCGCTCAGTGATCGAGTTTCAAAACGTCCACAAGACCTACCGCGTCGCCGGTAGGGATATCCCGGCCCTGAACCCGACCAGCCTGACCATCGAAGATGGCCAGGTGTTCGGCCTGATCGGCCACTCCGGTGCCGGCAAGAGCACCATGCTGCGCCTGATCAACCGCCTCGAGGAGCCCTCCGGCGGCAAGATCGTCGTCGACGGCGAAGATGTCACCGGCTTCGACGCCAACCAGCTGCGCAGCTTCCGCCAGCAGGTCGGGATGATCTTCCAGCACTTCAACCTGCTGGCCTCCAAGACCGTCGCCGAAAACGTCGCCCTCCCGCTGGTACTGGCCGGCGAGCTGCCACGTGCGCAGATCGACAAGCGCGTGACCGAACTGCTGGCCCGCGTCGGTCTGCAGGACCACGCCAGGAAGTATCCGGCCCAGCTGTCGGGCGGGCAGAAGCAGCGCGTCGGCATCGCCCGTGCCCTGTCCACCAATCCGAAGATCCTGCTCTGCGACGAGGCCACCAGCGCCCTTGACCCGCAAACCACCGCCTCGGTGCTGCAGTTGCTGGCCGAGATCAACCGCGAGCTGAAGCTGACCATCGTGCTGATCACCCATGAAATGGATGTGATCCGCCGGGTCTGCGACCGCGTGGCGGTGATGGATGCCGGGCAGATCGTCGAGCAAGGCCCGGTGGCCGAGGTGTTCCTGCACCCGCAGCACCCAACCACCAAGCGCTTCGTCCAGGAAGACGAGCAGGTCGACGAGAACGAGCAACGCGACGACTTCACCCATGTGCCGGGGCGCATCGTGCGCCTGACCTTCCAGGGCGACGCCACCTATGCGCCGTTGCTGGGCACCGTGGCCCGCGAAACCGGCGTGGACTACAGCATCCTTGCCGGGCGTATCGATCGCATCAAGGACATTCCCTATGGCCAGCTGACCCTCGCCCTGATCGGTGGCGACATGGAGGCGGCGTTCGCCCGCTTCACGGCGGCTGACGTACATATGGAGGTACTGCGTTGATGGATATCCTGAACTATTTTGCCAACGTCGACTGGGTCGAGATCTGGCAGGCGACCAACGACACCCTGATCATGCTGTTCACCTCGCTGGTGTTCATCGTGCTGCTGGGATTGCCCCTGGGCGTGGTGCTGTTCCTGTTCAGCCCGCGGCAGATGTTCGAGCACACCAAGTTCTATGCGGTGCTGGCGACCATCGTCAACATCGTGCGCTCGGTGCCGTTCATCATCCTGCTGATCGTGATGATCCCGGTCACGGTGCTGATCACTGGCACCTCGCTGGGTGTCGCCGGGGCCATTCCGCCACTGGTGGTGGGCACCACGCCGTTCTTCGCGCGCCTGGTGGAAACCGCCCTGCGCGAGGTCGACCGCGGCATCATCGAGGCCACCCAGTCGATGGGCGCCACCACCCGCCAGATCATCTTCAAGGCCGTGCTGCCTGAAGCGATGCCGGGCATCATCGCCGCCATCACCGTGACCGCCATCACCTTGGTGTCCTACACCGCCATGGCCGGCGTGGTCGGCGCCGGCGGCCTGGGCGACCTGTCGATCCGCTTCGGCTACCAGCGCTTCCAGACCGACGTGATGATCGTCACCGTGGTGCTGCTGGTGATCCTGGTCCAGGTGCTGCAGATGATCGGCGACAAGCTGGTTGTGCATTATTCCCGTAAGTAACCCCAATGGGGTCGGCCTGGCCGACCCGTTCGGGGGCCGTCGCGGCCCTCACAAGGAGTGATCAATGAAGAAGCTGCTTGCTGTTGTCGCCGCCGTCGCGGCCTTCTCGGCCAACGCCGAGATCCTGACCGTCGCCGCCACCCCGGTGCCGCACGCCGAGATCCTCAACTTCGTCAAGCCACAGCTGGCGAAGGAAGGCGTGGAGTTGAAGGTCAAGGAGTTCACCGACTACATCCAGCCGAACGTGCAGGTGTCGGAAAAGCGCCTGGACGCCAACTTCTTCCAGCACCAGCCGTACCTCGATGAGTTCAACAAGGCCAAGGGTACTCACCTGGTAAGCGTCGCCGGCGTGCACATCGAGCCGCTGGGCGTGTACTCGACCAAGGTCAAGCAGCTCGACGAACTGCCTTCCGGCGCCGCCGTGGTCATTCCCAACGACGCCACCAACGGCGGCCGCGCCCTGCTGCTGCTGGACAAGGCCGGGGTGATCAAGCTCAAGGACAACACGAACATCCTGTCGACCATCAAGGATATCGCCGAGAACCCGAAAGGCTTGAAGTTCCGCGAACTGGAAGCGGCCACCATCCCGCGCGTGCTGACCCAGGTCGATGCCGCCCTGATCAACACCAACTACGCGCTGGAAGCCAAGCTCAACCCGGAAAAAGATGCCCTGGCCATCGAAGGCAAGGACTCTCCGTACGTGAACATCCTGGTGACCCGCGAGGACAACAAGGACGCGGACGCGGTGAAGAAGCTGGTACAGGCCCTGCACTCGCCTGAGGTGAAGCAGTTCATCACCGAGAAGTACAAGGGCGCCGTGGTGCCAGCATTCTAAGCTGACATCCCCGGGGCCGCTTTGCGGCCCATCGCGACACAAGGCCGCTCCTACAGAGGCAATGCGCTTGCCTGTAGGAGCGGCCTGCGAAGCAGACCTAGCGATGTCAATCGCGCTTGACCAGCCCTGGCAACTGCGCCACCAGCTTCTGGTTGTTGAACGGCGCACGAATGAACCCACGCTGACGCCCGTCCGGCCCGACGATGGCCAGATTGCCGCTGTGATCCACGGTATACCCAGGCTTGCTGGTATCGGCCGGAATGAACGGGATGCTCAAGGCATTGGCCAGCTTCTGGGTATCCTCGATCGACCCCGCCACCCCGAGGAAATCCTTGTCGAAATAGCCCAGGTACTGCTTGAGCTGGTTCGGCGTGTCGCGGTTCGGGTCGACGCTCACCAGCACCACCTGCAGACGCTCCAGCGCCTCCTTGGGCAGCTCGCTCTTCACCTGGCGCAGCTGGGCGAGGGTGGTCGGGCAGATGTCCGGGCAGTAGGTGTAGCCGAAGAACAGCAACGACCACTTGCCCTTGAGCTGGTCCAGCAGCAGCGGCTGGCCGTTTTGGTCGGTCATGCTCACGTCCGGCACGCTGCGGCTCTGCGGCAGCAGGATGATGCCGGCGTCGATCAGTTCGGTGGGGTTCAACTGACCGCGGTCGTTGAGCACCTTGTTGACGGTCAGGCCCATGATCAGCGCGACCAGGGCAACGAGGATGAAGACGGTTTTCTGGGTTCGGGTCATAGGTTCAGCAACAAGTAGTGGTCAACGAGCAGCGCGATGAACAGGGCGAACAGGTAGCCGATAGAGTACTTGAACGTGCCGATCGCCGCGTGCGGCCGGGTGCCACGGTACAACACCCAGGCCCACTGCAGGAAGCGCAGGCCCAACCCCAGGGCACAGGCAAGGTAGAGCGGGCCGCTCATGTGGATGGCATACGGCAGCAGGCTCACGGCCAGCAGAATCAAGGTGTACAGCAGGATATGCAGGGCGGTGTAGCGCTCGCCATGGGTCACCGGCAGCATGGGAATATCGGCCTTGGCGTACTCGGCCTTGCGGTGGATGGCCAGGGCCCAGAAGTGCGGCGGGGTCCAGGCGAAGATGATCAGCACCAGCAGCAGTGGTTCGGCGCTCACATGACCGCTCACCGCCACCCAGCCGAGCAATGGCGGGGCCGCACCGGCCAGGCCGCCAATCACGATGTTCTGCGGCGTGGCACGCTTGAGATAGCCGGTATAGAGCAGCGCATAGCCCAACAGCGAGGCCAGCGTCAGCCAGGCGGTGAGGGGGTTGGTGAACACCAGCAGCAGGCCCATCCCCGCCAAGGCCAGCAGCAGGGCGAACAGCAACGCCGGTAGTGGCGCGACCCGGCCCTGGGCCAGCGGGCGCTTGTGGGTGCGGGCCATCAGCGCGTCGATGCGCCGGTCCAGCACGTGGTTGACCGCCGCCGCGCCCCCCGCGCACAAGGCGATGCCGAGGTTGCCGAACAGCAGCACGCTCCAGGCCACGCCCGCGCGGGTGGCGAGGAACATGCCCACCAGCGAGGTGATCAGCATCAGCACCACCACCTTGGGTTTGGTCAGCTCCATGTAGTCGCGCCAACCGGCGCGTGGGCTATCCGTGCTCAGAAGCGTCGCCACGAGTCGTTCCTCATGTGATGGGAAATGCCCACGCTGGTGATCGGCCGCAGGCGCCAGCCATGGCCCACGCGCACCTTGTCAGCCACGCGGATGCGGTAGTTCACCAGCACCATGGTCAGCAGCAGCAGCACCCCGCCGGCGTTGTGGGCAACGGCCACGCCCAGTGGCAGGTGGAACAATACATTGCTGATGCCCAGGCCCAGCTGCAACGCCAGTGCCAGCAATACCAGGCGCGCCAGGCCGCTCAGGCCATGGCGGTGCAGCTTCCAGCCGAGCATCGATAGAACCGCCAGCACCAGCATTGCGCCGAGCCGGTGGCTGACATGGATGGCCGTACGCGCATCGCTGTCCAGTTGCCCGCCCAGGTAATTGGGGCCGACATGCTGGGTCAGGTGGAAGCCGTTGCTGAAGTCCGCCGCTGGCCACCACTGGCCATGGCAAGTGGGTAGGTCGATGCAGGCCACCGCCGCGTAGTTGGCGCTGACCCAACCCCCCAGGGCGATCTGGCCGATCACCACCAGCAGCGCCAGCGCGGCGATCCGCCGCAGGCTCAGCGGCAGTTTCGGCAAGGGCGCAAAGGCCCGAGATAGACGCAGGGATAGCAGGAAAAGCAGGCTCACCGTGGTGAACCCGCCAAGCAGGTGCGCGGTCACCACCTGGGGCCATAGTTTCAGTGTCACGGTCCACATGCCGAACGCCGCCTGGGCCAGCACCACCCCCAGCAGCAACACCGGCAGGCGATAGGGCTGGCCGTCATGGGCATGCCGGCGTACAGCCTGGAAGGCAAGCAGCGCGATCACCAGCGCCAGGGTGCCGGCGAAATAGCGATGGACCATCTCCGCCCAGCCCTTGGCTTCTTCCACCGGGTGCTCAGGGAAGTGCAGCTCGGCATGGGCCAGTTGGGCATCGGTCTTGGGCACGCTGATGAAGCCGTAGCACCCCGGCCAGTCGGGGCAGCCAAGACCGGCGTGAGTCAGCCGAGTGTAGGCGCCGAGCAGCACGACCAGCAGCGCCAGCAGCGTGGCGAACACAGCAAGGCGGAATCCGGGTCTGGCCATGGCAGCCTCCTAGCCGATGTTGGAAAGCTTGAGCAGGTGACGCAGGTCGTCCAGCACATGCTTGCCCTTGACCTTGGCGTCGTAGCGCAGCACCAGGTTGCCGTGGGGATCGACGATCCACAGTTGCGGGGCAGTGTCGCCCACCTTCTGGATATAGCGCTGGGCGTCCAGCGGATAGCGTTGCAACTGCGGGTACTCACGGCCCAGCAGCGCCTGGTAGTCGGCGGCCAGCGGCTGGGCCGCCGCCAGGGCATGGCTGGCGCGGCCGGCGTCGCGGCCCAGACCGACCTGGATCTGCCGGGCCAGGTACACCAGTTGCTGGCATTCCTCGACACAGGCTCCTGGGACGCTGACCAGCAGTTGCCAACGCTCGTCCTGGGCATCGATGCCGATATCCGCCCGGCCCTCGCCATTGCCGATCATCACACCGTGATAACTGCGACCTTCCGGTACCCAGAACTTGAGCTTGTACATGCTGGTGGCAAGGATCATCGGCCCGAGCACGACGAACAGGATCAACAGCAGTTGCAGGCGCCCGCGGGGCTTGCGGCGGTCAGGCACGTCCAGTGGACTGGTGGCGGCGGCCATGGCGGTTCTCCTTGTCGTTGTGATGCCAGCCGAAATACAGGTAGAGCAGGACCAGCGCGCTGGCCAGGGCGAACCATTGCACGGCGTAGCCCTGGTGCTTTTCCGGGCCCATGGCGACCACCGGCCAGTCCAGGCGGTAGGCACCAGGGCCTGGCTGCAGGCGTAGTTCCTGGGCAAAGCCCTCACGGCCCAGCTGCTGCCAGAGCCCGGCCGGTTCGATTGCCGTCAGCAGTTGCGGCCACTGGCCGTCGGGGTTGTCCGGGTGCAGTTGGAAGGTCTTGCCCGGCGGCACGTAGACCGTGGCGTCCAGCGCCAGCGCCTGGCTCGGCGTGTCGAAGGGCACCGGCACGCGACGGTCGGGCCACGCCAGCCAGCCGCGATTGACCAGCAACCACATGCCGCTGGCCTGGTCGTGGAAGGGCTGCAGCAGCTCGACGCCGGCCTTGCCGTCGCGCATCTGGTTGTCCAGCAACAGGCTGTGACCGGCATCGAACCGGCCATACAGGTGCACGGGGTAGAACGCAGGGTCCGGCAGCTGGCGCAACCGGTCAGCAGTGACCGGCGCCTCGATCTGGCGCTCGGTGTAGGTGGCCAGCAGGTCACGCTTTTCGTCGGCGCGCCGCAGTTGCCAGCAGCCGAGCGCGATCAACCCCGGCAGCAGCGCAAGCACCACCAGGGTCGGTACCAGGCCTGGGCGAAACGGCTTCACCAGGGCCTCGTGAGGTCGAGCGCTATACTTGTATCCATCATCGCATCCCCCGGAGTGTCGCCATGCTCAAGGCCGCAATTGTCCTGATGCTGCTGGCCACCATCGCCAGCCTGTTCAGTGGCCTGGTGTTCCTGGTCAAGGACGACGACCAGTCGACCCGCCTGCTCAAGGCCCTTACCGTGCGCGTCGCCCTCGCCACCCTGACCATCGCCCTGGTGGCCTGGGGCTTCATCAGCGGGCAGTTGGTCTCCCACGCGCCGTTCTGAATTACCTCGGTCCCTGTAGGAGCGGCCTTGCCGCCTTTCAGAGCACATAGACAAAGATGAACAACCCTACCCACACCACATCGACGAAGTGCCAGTACCAGCTCGCCGCCTCGAAACCGAAGTGCTTGTCCGGGTCGAAGTGCCCGCGCAGCACCCGGCAGAACATCACGAACAGGATCAACGTGCCCAAGGTCACGTGCGCGCCGTGGAACCCGGTAAGCATGAAGAACGTCGCGCCGTAGATGCCCGAACCCAAGGTCAGCCCGAGTTTGTTGTAGGCCTCGTGGTACTCGTAGGCCTGCAGCACGAGAAACCCGATCCCCAGCAGGATGGTCAGCCCCAGCCACAGTTTCAGCGCGCCACGGTGCCCCTTGCGCAGGGCGTGGTGGGCGATGGTCACGGTGACGCTGGAACTCACCAGCAGGATGGTATTGATCAGCGGCAGGTGCCACGGATCGATGACTTCCTTAGGTGGCGGGAACAGCTTCGGGTCGGGTGTGTGCAACAACGGCCAGACGAACTCGAAGTTGGGCCAGAGCATGTGCGTCACGCCCTTGGCCCCATCGCCCCCCAGCCACGGCCCGGCCAGCACCCGCACGTAGAACAGCGCGCCGAAGAAGGCCAGGAAGAACATCACCTCGGAGAAGATGAACCAGCTCATGCCCCAGCGGAACGAGCGGTCCATCTGCGCACTGTAGAGCCCGGCGTGGCTTTCCTTGACCACCGCGCCGAACCAGCCGAACAGCATGTAGGCCAGGAACAGCGCGCCGACGAAGAAAATCAGCGGCCCGTGGGACTCCGGGTGGCCGGCCTTGAGGTCGTTGAACCAGGTGCCGAGCCCGAACACCGTGATGAACATGCCGATCGTGGCAATGATCGGCCACTTGCTCTGCGCCGGTACGTAGTAATGCTCGTGGCTTGCCATGATGTATCTCCTTCCCTCAGCGGGCGCCCTCGGTCGCGGCGTGGGCGACCGGGGGGTGGCGAGCGGTGATGTCGAACAGGGTGTAGGCCAGGGTCAGGTGTTTCACCGACTCCGGCAGGTCGCGGTCGACGATGAAGCGCACCGGCATCTCGATGCGCTCACCGGGCTGCAGGACCTGCTGGGTGAAACAGAAGCACTCGGTCTTGTGGAAGTACGCTGCGGCCTCGGCGGGAGTGATGCTGGGGATGGCCTGGGCGCTCATGGGCTGGTTGGTCGGGTTGCGGGCCACGAAGATCATCTGGTTCACCGCCCCCGGGTTGACCTCGATCTGGTCGGCGGTGGAGTGGAACTCCCAGCTCATGTCGCCGGCATTGGTCGACATGAACTGCACCCGCACCGAACGGGTCGGGTCGCTCACCTGGGTGCCGGCGTACTGCCCGCCGGTCTTGCCATTGATGCCGAAGGCCTTGCACATCACGTCGTAGATCGGCACCAAGGCAAAGCCGAAGGCGAACATCACCACGGTCAGCATCAGCAGGCGGCTGACCAGGCGTTTGAGCGACAAGCCGTCCATGGGCGGACTCCTACTTCACTTCAGGCGGCGTCTGGAAGGTGTGGTAAGGGGCAGGTGAAGGGATCGACCACTCCAGCCCCTCGGCGCCGTCCCAAGGCTTGGCCGGTGCCGGCGCACCACCGCGGATGCACTTGATGACGATGAACAGGAAGAAGATCTGCGTGGCGCCGAACATAAAGGCGCCTATCGACGAGACCATGTTGAAGTCGGCGAACTGCAGGTTGTAGTCGGGGATACGCCGGGGCATGCCAGCCAGGCCGACGAAGTGCATGGGGAAGAAGGCCAGGTTCATGCCGATGAACGACAGCCAGAAGTGCAGCTTGCCCAGTGTTTCGTCATACATGTGCCCGGTCCACTTCGGCAGCCAGTAGTAGGCCGAGGCGAAGATGCCGAAGATCGCTCCGGGCACCAGCACATAGTGGAAGTGCGCCACCACGAAGTAAGTGTCGTGGTACTGGAAGTCGGCCGGGGCAATGGCCAACATCAGCCCGGAGAAGCCCCCGATGGTGAACAGGATGACGAAGGCGATGGCGAACAGCATCGGCGTCTCGAAGGTCAGCGAGCCCTCCCACATGGTGCTGACCCAGTTGAACACCTTCACCCCGGTGGGCACCGCGATCAGCATGGTGGCGTACATGAAGAACAGCTCGCCCACCACTGGGATGCCGACCACGAACATGTGGTGGGCCCAGACGATGAATGACAGGAAGGCAATCGCCCCGGTGGCGTAGACCATCGAGGTGTAGCCGAACAGCGGCTTGCGCGAGAACGCCGGGATGATCGAACTGACCGCGCCGAAGGCCGGCAGGATCATGATGTACACCTCGGGGTGGCCGAAGAACCAGAACACATGCTGGAACAACACCGGGTCGCCGCCGCCGGCGGCACTGAAGAAGCTGGTGCCGAAATGGATGTCCATCAGCATCATGGTCACCACGCCGGCCAGCACCGGCATCACCGCGATCAGCAGGAACGCGGTGATCAGCCAGGTCCAGACGAACAGCGGCATTTTCATCAGAGTCATGCCGGGGGCGCGCAGGTTGAGGATGGTGGCGATCACGTTGATCGCGCCCATGATCGAGCTGATGCCCATCAGGTGGATGGCGAAGATGAAGAAGGTCACGCTGGCCGGGGCGTAGGTGGTCGACAACGGGGCATAGAAGGTCCAGCCGAAGTTCGGCCCGCCACCGGGGCTGAACAGGGTCGAGACCAGCAACAGGAACGCCGCCGGCAACAACCAGAAACTGAAGTTGTTCATCCGCGGCAGGGCCATGTCGGGCGCGCCGATCATCAACGGGATCATCCAGTTGGCCAGCCCGACGAAGGCCGGCATCACCGCGCCAAACACCATGATCAAGCCGTGCATGGTGGTCATCTGGTTGAAGAACGCCGGCTCCACGATCTGCAACCCGGGCTGGAACAGCTCGGCGCGTATCACCATGGCGAACGAGCCGCCGAGCAGGAACATGGTGAAGGCGAACCACAGGTACATCGTGCCGATGTCCTTGTGGTTGGTGGTCAGCACCCAGCGCATCAGGCCCTTGGCCGGGCCGTGGGCGTGCTCATGGCCGGGGGCGTGGTCGTCGATCACTGCACTCATGTCCTGTCTCCTGCAATCCGTTGATTGCCGCGAGTGAGCCGGTTCATTGGCCTTCGGCCTGCTTGAGCGCCAGCACGTCCTTCGGCGTGACCATGTCGCCCTTGTTGTTGCCCCAGGCGTTGCGCTCGTAGGTGACCACGGCGGCGATATCGACTTCCGAGAGCTGCTTGCCGAAGGCGGCCATGGCGGTACCAGGCTTGCCGTGGAAGACGATGTTGAGGTGCCCTTCCTTCGGCCCGGTGGCGATCTTCGAGCCCTTGAGCGCCGGGAACATCGGCGGCAGGCCCTGGCCCTCGGCCTGGTGACAGGCCACGCAGGTGGTGTGGTAGACCTTGTCACCGCGCTCGACCAGCTCCTGCAGGGTCCATTCCTTGCTGGTCAGTTCCTTGAGCTTGGCCGCCTCGGCCTTGCGCTCGCCGAGCCAGGTGTCGTAGTCGGCCTTGGACTTCACCTCGACCACCACCGGCATGAAGCCGTGGTCCTTGCCGCACAGTTCGGTGCACTGGCCGCGGTAGATGCCGGGCTTCTCGATACGCGTCCAGGCCTCGTTGACGAAGCCGGGGATGGCATCACGCTTGACCGCGAAGGCCGGCACCCACCAGGAGTGGATCACGTCGGCGGCGGTCACCAAAAAGCGCACCTTGGCGCCCACCGGCAACACCAGCGGCTGGTCCACTTCGAGCAGGTAGTGCTCGTCCTTGGGCGCCTTGTTGTGAATTTGATCGGCGGGGGTGGCCAGGTTGCTGAAGAACTCGACGTCCTGCCCCAGGTACTTGTAGTGCCACTTCCATTGGTAGCCGGTGACCTGGATATCGATGTCCGACTCGCTGGCGTCGTAGATGTCGATCAGGGTCTTGGTCGCCGGGATGGCCATGGCCACGAGGATCAGGAAGGGCACCACGGTCCAGAGGATTTCGACCCAGGTGTGCTCGTGGAAGTGCGCCGGCTGCTGGCCGGTGGAGCGGCGGTGGATGACCATCGACCAGAACATCGCGCCGAACACCACGATGCCGATGATCACGCAGATCCAGAAGATGGTCATGTGCAGGTCGAACACGGCGTGGGAGACGTCCGTCGCCCCGGGGGCCATGTTCACCGTCCATGCGGCGTGTGCCTGTCCGAATACCGACCACAGCAACAGGCCCATCCAGACATGTGGATGTCGCATCATTGCGGGTTCCCCTTATCGTTCTTGTAGTCCCGGAGGCGTGGACGACCTGCTACGACAAAGGGGGGAACGGCGGCCAAGACTGCCTGGCTTCGACGACCGAGCCCCCTGCTAAAGGCAGTCGGGCCTCATCAACGAATCACGTTTCACCGGGAGTATAGCCACCGACCAATGGCGCGCAACGCAGGGCATGAAATCAACTTCATGAAACCAAACGTTTGCACCGAAAGGCCCATGAACACTGGGCTCTGGCACAATGATGGCATAGTGATATAGCGAATTTCCTACACGTGTCTCAGCGATATAACAAATGCGTCTTAGCCATTCTCGTAAGCAAGCTAACTTAGTGTCTTCCGTTTGTAACGCCTTGTCCCTGGAGTTGTCATGAACATCGCTGCTGTACGCGAGCAGATCGAAAACGCCCATCAACATGAGAGCCGCACAGGCCAACTGAAAAATCGTCTCGAGAAACAACTGCCACACCTGCACCCTTCGATCCACCTACCCCAGCAGGACGCCCAGGGTACTTTGGCCCGCTTCGTCGGCGCCTACATCAACGAGGTTCCAGAACTGCTCGAAGCCGCGCACACCGTGGCCCTCGAGGCTGGCATCGAATCGCAGATCAAGCCGGTGCTGAAGATTGCCGAGGCCTATTTCCTGCAGCCGCCAAGCGTGATGACCGGGCAGGTCGGGCTGGATTGCCTGTTGGACGAGGCCTACCTGGCGCATCGCCTGGTCGAAGAGGTCAACGACCTGTATATCCGCCACTTCCAGCAGCCGCTGATTCCGGTGGATACCACCGTCGCCAACCTGATCGCCCACCAGCTGATCGGGGAAACCTTCGCCAACCAGCTGGATGAGGTGGTACATCATTCGGTGGACGAGATGCTCAGCGAGGAGAGCTTTGCCGTGGAGTCGGTGGAGGCCTACCGCGACAAGCTGTCGAGCCCAGAAACCGGCGCGGCGTGGAAGCGCTGGCCGTGCCTGTCGCGCCAGCTGGGTGTGGAGTTGGGGCAATCGGCCTGAGGAACATTCGATATCGCCGGGGCTGCTGCGCAGCCCCGGCAATGCGACAGGCTAAACCCCAACGCCAGCGGTTGTCCTTAACCTACCCTCGACCCGCCGCTTCAACCGCCGCTCTTCCAGCACCAGCCGCGCGCCCTTGGCCGCGCCACTGCGCCCCCAGTCCTCCAGCAACTCCAGGCAGGAGTGGTCGATATAGCTCAGGTTGCCCAACGGCACATGCAGCGTCGTCCCTTCTGGCACGCTCTCTAGCACCTGGGTCAGCGCCGGCACCTTGAGGAACGTCGCCGCCCCGCTCAGGCGCAGCTCCATGTGCCCCGGCGCATCCAGTGCCACCAGGTTGATCTTCAACCGCGCCGCCTTGAACGCCAGCTTCAGCAAGGTGAGGGCAAAGCCCAGCAGCACACCCGTCAACAGGTCGGTGAAGACAATCGCCAATGCCGTGGCGGCATAGGTGAACATCGGCATCCGCCCATAACGGCTCAGGCCACGGAACGCCTTGAAGTCCACCAGCTTCACGCCGGTATAGACCAGCACCCCGGCCAAGCTGGCCACCGGAATCTGCTGCAGCAGGCTGCTCAGCACCACCACGAACGCCAGCAGCCACAGGCCATGCAGGATCGCCGAGGCGCGGGTCTGCGCACCGGCCTGGACGTTGGCCGAGCTGCGCACGATCACCCCAGTCATCGGCAGCGCACCGAGCACACCACAAAGCATGTTGCCGATGCCCTGTGCCGACAGCTCACGATCGAAGTCCGAGCGTTGGCCACTGTGCATGCGATCGACTGCCGCCGCCGACAACAGGGTCTCGGCGCTGGCGATGAAGGCCAGGGCGAAGGCGGCCACCAGCAGCGTCGGATCGGCCAGCTTGAGCAGGTCGTCCGGGCGCAGCCAGTCGATGGCCTCGGACAAGTCGGCCGGCACTTGCACGCGGTTGACCGGCAGCGCCAGCCACAGGCTGATGGCCGTCATCGCCGCCACTCCGAGCAAGGCCCCCGGCACGAACCGCAGCCGCTGCGGTCGCCAACGCTCCCAGCCCCACATGATGGCGATGGTACCCAGGCCCAGGGCGCCGGCCTGCCAGCCATTGCCCGTGCTTTCCAGCGGCAGGGCCGCGGCCAGTGTCGCAGGGAAACCCAGCAGGTTATCCACACCTGAAGGTTGCGGCGCCGAGTCGAGCATCACATGCACCTGGGACAACACGATCAGCACGCCGATACCGGCGAGCATGCCGTACACCACCGCCGGCGCCGTCACCCGGAACCAGCAGCCCAGGCGCAGGCGCCCGGCCAGCAGTTGCAACAGGCCAGCCAGCAACAGGATCGGCCCAAGCATGGCCACGCCGTGCTGGCGCACCAGCTCGAACACCAGCACCGCCAGGCCTGCGGCCGGGCCGCTGACCTGCAGCGGCGAGCCCGCCAGAAAACCCACCACGATACCGCCGATGATGCCGGTGATCAGGCCCTTGGCCGGCGGCATGCCGGAGGCGATGGCGATGCCCATGCACAAGGGCAGGGCGACCAGAAACACCACCACCGAGGCCAGCAATTCGCGCGGCAATGCCGCTTTGATCTGTGTCTTGTTCACCATGACGCTCCTTTCTCAAGTTCACGACCATTCCTCTGGCCGCAGGCACGGGGATCCCTGAATCGCGCGCAGGCGCGGGCCGCCAGCAAGCTTGCCGGCAGGGTGTCCAGGGAAATTCAAGGCAGGCGAAGGCCGCGCCGCACCCATCGGGTGCAGCCGGCAATCAAGGTTGTTGCAGCGTGCTCGGGTCGCTTAGTAGCGGCCTCTCGGAGTAGCGGAGGGGATCGACTCGCCGGCCGTCAGCGGCAGGAAGCGGTCGCTGGCAGCATCGTAGGCTTCGATCTGGCTGGTTTCGATGTCGTAGATCCAGCCATGGATATGCAGCTGCCCGGCAGCCAGGCGCGAGGCCACCGATGGATGGGTGCGCAGGTGATGCAGCTGGGCGATGACGTTTTCCTTGGTCAGCAGTTGCATGCTTTCGTGCTCGCTACCGCAGGAGCAGTTGTCCTCGATCACCGTGCGCGCGACTTCGGCATGGCGCAGCCAGGCGGCGACGGTCGGCATCTTGTCCAGCGAATGCGGGTTGAGCACCGCCCGCATGGCGCCGCAGTCGGAGTGGCCGCAAATGATGATGTGGTGCACGCCCAGGGCCAGCACCGCGTACTCGATGGCGCTCGACACACCGCCGTTCATCTGGCCATAAGGCGGTACGACGTTGCCGACGTTACGGGTGACGAACAGATCGCCCGGCGAGCTCTGGGTGATCAGCTCGGGGACGATGCGCGAGTCGGCGCAGGTGATGAACATGGCGCGCGGCTTCTGCGCGGTGGCCAGCTTCTTGAACAGCTCCTGCTGCTCGGGGAAGACTTCGGTGTGGAACCGCAGGAAGCCGTCGACGATATGCTTCATGGCGGCTTCGGCGCTTTCGGCGGGCGCAGCCGGGACGACCTTGGAGGGGTCCTTGACGGGCATGATTCATCCTCTTGGCGGTTTGTTGAAAGTGAATGCCATGTTACCGGGGAAAGATTGCAGTGACGCGGGGATTTAGATGACACGCACGGGTAAATAATCACAGTCACTGCGGACTGATGACTTACGCTAGCGTAGGAAACTTAACTGAAACTTAATTGCGATCACCCTGGAACTGGCGTCCTAGAGCGGTTTGGCGGGACCTGGATAATAGCAAAAAAGCATCAGTTGCCAAGGGTCATGAGCAGAATTATCGGCTTACCCTAACCCAACTGATGTTGCAGCTGCGCGGTGCTGGCCGCCAACTGGCGCTGACGTAAACGGAAATCAAAACAACGCCATCTGCTCGCCTGGTGGGCAGAAGGCGCTGCAATCGAGCCGCACCTGCTCGCGCCCTTCGAACCCCAATCGCCTGGCAGCCTTGGCAAAGCGCTGCGCCAGCAGTTCGGCAAACACGCCTTCACCGCGCATCCGCGCCCCAAACCGGCTGTCGTACAGCTCGCCGCCACGGCTTTGGCGAATCAGGCTCAGCACATGGGTGGCGCGTTGCGGGTAATGATCGTGCAACCACTGCTCGAATAGCGGCGCCACCTCCAGCGGCAGGCGCAGCAGCATGTACGCCGCACTCTGCGCGCCAGCCTCCCTAGCCGCTTCCAGCAAGCGCTCCAGCTCACTGTCGTTGATCATCGGAATCATCGGCGAACACAGCACGCCCACCGGCACGCCCGCCTCGCGCAATACCCGGATCGCGCGAAGGCGCGCCTTGGGCGCCGCTGCCCGCGGCTCCAGGATGCGCTTGAGTTCGTCGTCGAGGGTAGTCAGGCTGATCATCACCCGCGCCAGGCGCTGGCTGGCCAGCTCGGCCAGCAGGTCGAGGTCGCGCAGTACCAGCGAGCCTTTGGTGACGATGGTCACCGGATGACGGTAGCGCAGCAGCACTTCGAGCAGGCGCCGGGTGAGTTGCTGCTCGCGCTCGATGGGCTGATAAGGGTCGGTATTGGAACCCAGGTTGATCGGCGCACAGACATAGCCCGGCTTGCTCAGCTGTTGTTCGAGCACCTCGGCGGCGTTGGTCTTGGCGATCAGCTTGGTTTCGAAGTCCAGGCCGGGAGACAGGTCCCAGTAGGCATGGCTGGGGCGGGCGTAGCAGTATATGCAGCCATGCTCACAGCCGCGATAGGGGTTGATCGAACGATCGAAGGGCAGGTCGGGCGAGGTGTTACGGCTGATGATGGTTTTGGCTGTCTCGATCCTGACCTCGGTGCCCTGGGTCAGCGGAGATTCCTGGTACCAACCATCATCCTGCACCACCGATTGGCGTGGGGCAAAACGATTGCATGGGTTCTGGACCGTGCCACGGCCTTTTTGCGGCGCTGGAGGAGTCATGACTTAACCCTTTAACTGTATAAACATACAGTACGCATGAGCGATCGGTTCCTCCAGCGCCTTTGATCAGTTCAGTCCATACCAGGCCAGATATGCCTCCAGATCAGGCTCGCGCCCCAGGAAGGTCCGCATGCCTTCAAGTAACGGCTGCGCAGCTCCAGGATCGAGCAAGGCAGTTTGCAGGGCCAGGCCAGTCTGGCGATCTGTCAGGCCATTGGCCTGAAAGCGCGTAAACAGATCAAAAGCATGCACGTCAGACCAGACATAGGCGTAATAGCCCGCGTCGTAGTAGCTCAGCAGGTAGTCGAACCCATGCGCGGGGTTATCGTATGCCTCCAGCGGCCAGAAACCACAGCGGGCACGCGCCTCATCCAGACGCTGGCGCAGCGACCTGCCGTCGTTTGGCGTGGCATGCAGATCCAGGTCGAACAGCGCCAGCGCAAGGTCATTTGCCGCCTTGTCGAGCTCCGCAAAGTGCAGGTTGCCCAGCATGCCCTTGATCTCAGCCTCGGGCAGCTTGCCACCGTGTTGCTGATGCGAAGAAATGCCGGACAGGTAGCCCGCATCCCATACCCAACGCTCGAACAATTTGCTGAATACCTCCACCCCATCGGCGCCTAGCCCGCTGATATTCGAGTTCACATGGTTGGTCGTGCGCACCAGCAGATGGTGCAGCGCATGCCCAAACTCATGGAACAGTTTGCGCAGCGCCAGGTGGTCCAACAACGGCAGGCCGTCCATGGGCGCCTGTGGTATATCGCTGAACACCATGACTACCGCAGGATGGAAGCGCCCGTCGGCATCGACTCGGCGGTTATGCACGTAGCGGGTTTCCACCTGGTCGGGCTGTTTGCCCGGATACTGAACTGCGTCCACGTAGAGATAACCGACCAGCGCGTGATCAAGCCACACTTCAAAGGCCTCGACCGTTGGTTGCCAGACAGCCATCGGCGCGGCTGCCACCGGGCGGACCAGCCGGACTGCGAAAAGTTGCTGCGCCAGCGCTTGCAGCGCCTCGATCACCTTCGGCAACGGGAAGTACTCGCGAAAGCTATCCATGCTCGGCAATCGCGCCGCCTCGCGCTCCAGCCGCTGCACGTAGCGCCGGTCCCAAGGTTGCAGCGGCTCCAGGCCGTACTTGACCGCCAGGCCTTCCAGGGTCGTGCGACGCTGCTCCATGCTTGGCCGCATACGCTCGGCCAGCGCGTGCAGAAAACTGCGGACTTGCTCGAGGGTACCCGCGCTCTTGGTTCGCAGGCTCAGTGCCGCATGGTTGGTAAAGCCAAGCAAGCGGGCTTTCTGGTCTCGCGCCTGGGCCAGCGCCAACAGGAGCTCCCCATTGTCCGGTCGTCCGCCACCGCCCACGCCACGCTGATGATGCCGGCGATAGGTCGCTTCGCGCAGGCTGCGATCAGCGGCTTGCTCCAGTATCACGCGTGTTGTGGCCTTGCTCGTCCCGACCAGCCAGCCAGTTTGTCCTTCCTGCCTGGCCTTGTTCGCCAGTTCGTCCCGCACTCGGGAGGGAAGACCACGCAGCAGCGTTGCATCGGTGATGAGGTTGCCGTCCAGGTACATGTTCTGGCCGAATTGCCTGGCCAACTCAAGGATACGTGCCTGCAGGTGCTCCAGCTGCAGCTTGCCTGCAGGATCGAGCGAGGCGCCCTGCAACACGAAGGCCTGGCGATACCAGTTCAACGTGGCGCGCTCGTGGGCATCGAGGTTCATGCCCATCGGGCTGTCGGCAAGGCGTTGATACAAATCCTGCAACTCTCTGTCGGCCAGCTTTTCATCAAAGCGGGTCAGCAACTGCCCATACAGGGTATTGATCAGATCGGTCCAGTCATCCCCTTTGTAGCTCAATACAGAAGTTGCCGTCATGACCGCTATGAGTCGCGCATCGAGCTCATCCACGGCCAGCACAAGATCATCCCAGGTAGGCAGATCGCGCTGATCCTCGATGATGCTGGCGATACCCTCGCGATGGGCAGCGAGTACGTGGGCGCATGCCTCACGGGCGTTCTCCAGCGTCACCGCATCGTAGTCGACCGGAATAGCACTGGGTTGCAGAAGTGGATTGCTGTGAATCATGGTGCCCGCCTTGCTCGGTTTGAGGAGCAAGGGAGCATGAACGGGCCCCCGCCAGGCGGTGAGTTGACTATCTACCGCCAGGGCAATTCGAGCGTGCCGCCCAGGGACTGGACGGCACGACGACCTCACTCGGCCGGTTTCTTCAACTTCGGATTGGGAAAGAACTGCACGGTCTGCACCTTGGCCGGCGCCGCCTTGGGCGCCTGGTGGTTGACCCGGGTGCCCAATTCCTTGGGTACCGACAACCCCTGTTCGTTGAGGGTATCGGTGAACCCGCAGGCCACGCACTCGCGGTGTGGCACACCGTCCTCGCTCCACATGGTCAGCTTGTCCATCTCGCTGCACGCCGGGCATACCGCCCCGGCGATGAAGCGGCGCTTGCTCTTGTTCACGGCCACCTCGCTCATGCCGCCGCGTCCTCGGTGAGGCCGCTGTGGCGCAACAATGCATCGATGGAAGGCTCGCGGCCACGGAAGTCGACGAACAGCACCATCGGCTCGCGGGAGCCGCCACGGGCCAGGATGGCTTCACGGAAGGCGCGACCAGTCTCGGCGTTGAGCACGCCTTCCTCTTCGAAGCGCGAGAACGCATCGGCCGACAGCACTTCAGCCCACTTGTAGCTGTAGTAGCCCGCCGCGTAACCGCCGGCGAAGATGTGCGCGAAGCTGTTGGGGAAGCGGTTGTAGGCCGGCGGACGCATGACCGAGACCTCGTCGCGAACGCCCTCGAGCACCTGCAGCACGCCGCGGCCATCGCCGTGGGTGGCGTGCAGCTCGAAGTCGAACAGCGAGAACTCCAACTGGCGCACCATCATCATGCCGGACTGGAAGTTCTTCGCCGCCAGCATCTTGTCCAGCAGGTCCTGGGGCAGTGGCGCGCCGGTTTCGAAGTGGCCGGAGATCAGCGCCAGGCCTTCAGGCTCCCAGCACCAGTTCTCCATGAACTGGCTCGGCAGCTCCACCGCGTCCCAGGCCACGCCGTTGATGCCCGACACACCGGCATGCTCGATGCGGGTCAGCAGGTGGTGCAGGCCATGGCCAAACTCATGGAACAGGGTGGTGACTTCGTCGTGGGTCAGCAGCGCCGGCTTGCCAGGCGCGGCCGGGGTGAAGTTGCACACCAGGTTGGCCACCGGGCTCTGCAACTCGCCCGCGGCGGTGCGGCGGCGGTCGCGGGCACCGTCCATCCAGGCGCCACCACGTTTGTTGGCGCGGGCGTAGAGGTCGAAGAAGAAGCGGCCGACGTGTTGACCGTGCTCCTTGATCTCGAACAGGCGCACGTCCGGATGCCAGCTGTCGAAGCCCTTGAGTTCGGCGATCTCGATGCCGTACAGGCGCTGCACGATGCTGAACAGGCCACTCAGCACCTTGTCGATCGGGAAGTAGGCGCGCAGGGCTTCCTGCGACACGCTATAGCGCTGCTCGCGCAGCTTTTCGCCGAAGTAGCCGGCGTCCCAGCTGGCCAGCTCGGCGGTGCCCTGTTCGGCGGCATAGGCTTTGAGCTGCTCCAGGTCCTGGGCGGCGAACGGCTTGGAACGCTTGGCCAGGTCGCGCAGGAAGCTCAACACCTGGTCGCTGGATTCGGCCATCTTGGTGGCCAGGCTCAGCTCGGCGAAGTTCTGGTAGCCCAGCAGCTTGGCCAACTCCTGACGCAGGTCGAGGATCTCTTCCATCACCGGGCCATTGTCGAACTGGCCGGCGTTCGGGCCCTGGTCGGAGGCGCGGGTGCAGTAGGCGGCGTACAGCTCTTCGCGCAGGGCGCGGTCGCGGGCGTAGGTCATCACCGCGTAGTAGCTGGGGAACTCCAGGGTGATCAGCCAGCCGTCTAGGCCCTTGGCCTGGGCGGCGGCGGCCATCTGCGCCTTGGCCGAGTCGGTCAGGCCGGCCAGCGCGGCTTCGTCGGTGACGTGCTTGGTCCAGGCCTGGGTGGCGTCGAGCAGTTGGTTGGAGAAGCGGCTGCCCAGTTCGCTGAGCTTGCTCTGCACTTCGGCGTAGCGCTGTTGCTGGTCGGCCGGCAGGTCGATGCCCGACAGGCGGAAGTCACGCAGGGCGTGGTCGAGGATGGTCTTCTGCGCCATGTCGAAGCCTGCGGCCTCGGGACTGGCGGCCAGGGCCTGGTAGGCTTCGAACAGGGCACGGTTCTGGCCCAGCTCGGTGGAATAGGCGCTCAGGGCCGGCAGGCACGCTTCATAGGCCTCGCGCAGCGCCTGGCTGTTGCACACCGCGTTGAGGTGGCTGACCGGGCTCCAGGCTGCGCCCAGGCGGTCGTTCAGTTCGTCCATGGCCAGCACCAGGCCGGCCCAGGTCGGGTTCTTGCCCTGCTGTTCGAGGATCTCGGCGATAGCCTTGCGGTTGTCGGCGAGGATCTGCTCGATCGCCGGCAGCACATGCTCGGGGCGAATGGCCGAGAAGGGCGGCAGATCATGGGACTGCAGCAGCGGGTTGTTCGTACTCACGGTTCGGGTACCTTGGCAGGAGAAACACGGGACCATCTTAAATTACAATCGACGCCGACCGCAGCAGGCAGTCCGCCTATCGGCATTGCAGAGGAACACTATCATGGCCATCCGCACGTTCCAGGCACACACGCCCAAAGTTGGACCGCGCGCCTTCGTCGACCGTTCGGCGGTGGTCATCGGCGATGTCGAGCTCGGCGAGGACAGTTCGGTGTGGCCGCTGACGGTGGTGCGCGGCGACATGCACCGCATCCGCATCGGCGCGCGCACCAGCGTGCAGGACGGCAGCGTGCTGCACATCACCCATGCCGGGCCGTTCAATCCCGACGGCTTCCCGCTGATCATCGGCGACGAGGTGACCATCGGTCACAAAGTCATGCTGCATGGCTGTACCCTGGGCAACCGCATCCTGGTAGGCATGGGCAGCACGGTCATGGACGGCGCCATCGTCGAAGACGAGGTGATCATCGGTGCCGGCAGCCTGGTGCCGCCGGGCAAGCGCCTGGTCAGTGGCTACCTGTACATGGGCAGCCCGGTGAAGCAGGTGCGCCTGCTGAGCGAGCAGGAGCACGCGTTCTTCGCCTACAGCGCCGGCAACTACGTCAAGCTCAAGGACCAGCACCTGGCCGAAGGCTACGACCAGTAAGGCCCACGTAGGCCGCTCCTACAGAAAGCAGGGCAAAGCAATTGCTTGCACCAAGGCCAACCGATACAGAGAAAACCATGCACCAGCAAAACATCCTCTTCGACCTCGACGGCACCCTGACCGACCCCCGCGAGGGTATCACCCGCTCGATCCAGTACGCCCTGGCCAAGCTGGGCATCGACGAGCCGGACCTCACCCGCCTCGAGCACTTCATCGGCCCACCCTTGCTACAGGCCTTCATGCAGTTCTACGGCTTCGACCAGGCCAAGGCGTGGGAGGCGCTGAACTTCTATCGCGAGCGTTTCAAGGTCACCGGGCTGTACGAAAACCTGCTGTTCGACGGCGTGCCAGAGCTGCTGCAGGCCCTCAACGACCAAGGTCGCACGCTGTACATCGCCACCTCCAAACCTTGGGAATACGCCCGCGAGATCGCCCGGCACTTTGCCTTCGACCATCACTTCAAGGTGATCTACGGCAGCGAGCTGGACGGTACCCGCACCGACAAGGTCGAGCTGATCCGCCACCTGCTGGACGAGGAAGGGCTGGACCCGGCGCAGACCTTGATGGTCGGTGACCGCAAGCATGACCTGATCGGCGCCCGCAGCAATGGCTTGCAGGCGGTGGCGGTGGGGTATGGGTTGGGTAGCCAGGCGGAACTGCAGGCCGAGACGCCAGCGTTCCATTTCGAGACGCTAGCTGAGTTGCACCAAGCTTTCATGCGCTGACCTCTTCGCGAGGCAAGCCCGCTCCCACGCAGGCATCTGATCACGGCGTGGGAGCGGACTTGCCCCGCGATGGCATCAGACGCTCCAACTGCGCCTTGCGCCTATCAATGGGCATTCGCCCCAATTCTTCGACTCGCTGGTAAAACCCCAGCCAATCTTGGCCAACATCCTTGAACAGCTGCGAAAATGCCGGCACCCATTGATCATACAGCCCGAACGGCAGCAACTTGGCATTGTTCAACGGTGCATAGATCCAGGCATCGAACCTTCGATCCCCGGCCCAGTCCCGATCCCGCACATGGCGATATTCCCGCCGCAACTGTTCGAATTCGGCCTGCTTGGCCGCCCGCTTGCCCGCCTCATCCAACGGCCCGGCGTAGATCGCCTGCAAGCGCTCGCGGCTGGCCAGCACCAGGCGGATGAACTGCTCGCGCTGCCGCCCACTGCCATCCTCCGTCGCTGACAGGCCGCGCGTCACCCGCCATTGCCGCGTACCCTCCTGCTCGACGAAGGAAGCGAACGACTCATTGAACTCGGTATCGTCCTGTACATAGAAGCGCTGGTGCGCCAGCTCGTGGAATATCACCGTGGCCAGGCGCTCGTCGCCCCAGCCGACCATGCTCGACAGGATCGGGTCATCGAACCAGCCCAAGGTGGAATAGGCTTCGACACCGCCGATGTAGACATCCAGCCCGTCCGCGCGCATCAATGCCGCCGCGCCGCGGGCCGCGCCCTGCTGGTAATAGCCGCGGTAGGCCACGCAACCGGCAATCGGGAAACAGTGGGTCACCGGTTGCAGCGACAGTTCCGGAGTAGCGAACAGGTTCCACACCACGTAGGGCCGGCCGAGGTCGGCATACACCCGATAGCTGCGGTTGTCCGGCAGCTTGAGCTGCTCACTGGCGAATACCCGGGCCTGTTGCGCCACTTGCAGGTGCTGGCGCAGCAACGGGCGGGTGGCCGGGTCGGCGATCACCTTGTCCACCGGCTGCCGGGCCCGCAGCAGTTGCCACTGCCCCTGGGCCAACTGGCTGTAGTAACCCAGGCTGGAGCAACCGCTCAGCAGGACGCCCAGGGCGACGGGAACCAACCTGGTGAAAACGCGGTCCAGAGCCCGACGGCTGCAGCGCATGAAAAGAAAAAGTCCAAACATCGAGGCTGTCTATCTCGCTTGTCGGCCGAATGCGACCAAGATTATCTCGCCCAGGGGGAGCTTCGCCATGCGTACTCTGTTTGCCGTCGGCACACTCGTGCTGCTGTCCGGTTGTGCCACCTTGCCCGACCCCGACCCAACCCAGGCCTGGGTTGACCTCGCCCCCGGCGACAACGACTCGCTGCACGCCCTCGAGGTCGATGAGCGCGCCTGGGCCGATACCCGCTATTTCCAAGTGCAGCCCGGCAACCACGAGCTGACCGTGCGCTACCAGTTCCCGGTGGCCCCGAGCAATATCGGCCCGGTCGCGCAACCCTTGTGGCGCGACTGCCAGCTCAACCTCAGCTACAAAGGCTTCAGCGCCGGGCAGCGCTATCAGATGCAGGCCGGCAGCATCGGCTTTCGCCCGTGGATCAAGCTGTACGACCAGCAGCAGAAGCTGATCAGCCAGGGCGAACCGGCAGGCTGCCAGCGCACCTGAACAGCGCGAACGGCGCTATGCTTGTAGCCTGTGAACCGCGAGCGGGAGTTTCGCCATGCGCCAGCCCATGATGCTGATGGCCCTCAGTGCCCTGGGGGCTTGCGCCAGCCCCTTGCCCCCCGCCGATCCCGGCAAGGCCTGGATCGACATGTACACCATCACCCCCGGCCGTACGCTCATGGCCGACCGCCTGGACGGCCAGCGCCTGGACGATGGCCGCTACTTCCAGGTGACGCCTGGCAGGCATGAGTTGGTGGTGCGTTTCGATTACGAAATCTATGCCGGCGGCTTCAGCACCGACCCCACAGAGCGCACCTGCTACCTCACCGTGCGCTTCAACGACTTCCAGGCTGGCGAGCGTTATCGCCTGGAAGCCCGGGCACCGGCGATGCAGCCACAGGTGCTGCTGTACGACGGCAAGCGCAAGGTGGTGGTGAACGAACCGAGCAACGTGTTCTGCATTCCTTGAAAACAGCCCGTCCCCCCAGAGAACCCGTCGACTGGCTCCTGCGTGTCGGGGCTATCGATCGTTCTTTTGGTAGACGATCTTCTTCGTGCCGCCATCGCAGCTGCCCACGATCATGTTGGGATCGCTGACCTCGGCGTTAGGCACGATTTCCAGCGTATAGGAGCTGACCCCGCGCGCCTGGATCTTCGCCTCGATCTCGGCCTTCAGTTCTTCGCACGGCTTGGGCGCGGCCAGTGCCGCCGTTGCCAGCAAGGAGGCCAGCACAGCGAGGGTTACGCGGATCATGAGGAACGGCTCCTGATAAGGCAGGCGGGCTGCCGACGCAGGTTAGACTACAGCAAACCGCCGCCGTTGCGCCGCCTAGGCCAATAACGTCGCCTCCAGGCTGATGGTTGCGTTGAGCACCTTGGATACTGGGCAACCCGCCTTGGCCTTGTGGGCGATTTCCTGGAACTGCGCCTCGCTGGCGCCCGGCACGCTGGCCTTGAGGGTCAGGTGCACCGCCGTGATGGCAAAGCCATCAGCCTGCTTGTCCAGGCTTACCTCAGCATGGGTATCAATACGCTCCGCGGTGAAGCCCGCCTCACCGAGCATCATCGACAGCGCCATCGAGAAACACCCGGCATGGGCGGCGCCGATCAGCTCTTCCGGATTGGTCCCGGGGCTGCCCTCGAAACGGGTGTTGAAGCCATAGGGCGCCTGTTTGAGCGCACCGCTTTCAGTGGATATCTGGCCCTTGCCGTCCTTCAGGCCACCTTGCCAAACCGCCGATGCCGACTTTTTCATGCTGCCTCCTGGTCACAGGTTGGGTATGTAAAGTTCTGAGGACAGGGCCCACGTCAAGTTCAGATCAATCCATCGCCAGGCATTGAATCCGCCGAATGTGCCCATACAGAGTCCAGAAGGCCCATGGCCAACCACCTGTAGCGGAGGCTCCGATGACCCACCTGCGAGACCTGAAGATTTCCACCCTCGACCTGGTGCCCGTGCGCGCCGACGGCGGCCCGGCGCAAGCGCTGCGCAACTCGCTGGACCTGGCGCAACAGGTCGAGCGCTTCGGCTACAACCGCTTCTGGGTGGCCGAGCACCACAACATGGATGGCATCGCCAGCTCGGCCACCGCCGTGCTGATCGGCTATCTGGCGGGCGGCACCTCGCGCATTCGCGTAGGCTCCGGCGGGGTGATGCTACCCAACCACGCACCATTGGTAGTGGCCGAACAGTTCGGCACCCTGGCCAGCCTATATCCAGGCCGCATCGACCTGGGCCTGGGCCGCGCCCCGGGCTCCGACCAGATGACCGCCCGCGCCCTGCGCCGCGAGCGTTCCGGCAGCGCCGACGATTTCCCCGACGATGTCGAGGAGCTGTCACGCTACCTGGGCCCGCGCACCGACGACCAAAAGGTCATCGCCGTGCCCGGCCACGACACCGAGGTACCCATGTGGCTGCTCGGCTCCAGCCTGTTCAGCGCCCAACTGGCCGGCATGCGCGGCATGCCCTATGCCTTCGCCTCGCACTTCGCGCCGCGCTACATGCACGAGGCGATCCGCATTTACCGCGACCACTTCAAGCCGTCGACGACGCTGGACAAACCCTATGTGATGCTGGGTATCCCGATGGTGGTGGCCGAGACCGACGAGAAGGCCGAGTACCTGGCCACTTCGGTGTACCAGCGCATTCTCGCGCTGATCCGTGGCCAGAGCCTGATGCAGCGCCCGCCGGTCGAGAGCATGAACGGCCTTTGGCTGCCCCATGAACGTGATGCGGTGAGCAGCTTCCTGGGTCTGGCGATGATCGGCAGCCCGCAGAAGGTGCGGGCGAAGGTCGAGGTATTGCTGGAACAGACAGGGGCAGACGAGCTGATCTTTACCAGTGACCTGTATGAGCACGCCGACCGGATCAAGTCCTATGAGCTGATGGCGCAGGCGCTCAAGGCCGAGTGAAATCAATCGCGGGGCAAGCGGCTGCGCCTTGCCCCGCGAAAAGGATTCGATCAGCCGCGACGGTAGACGATTTCCTTGGTCCCACCCTCGCAACTGCCGATTACCTTGCCGGCCGGCTCGCCCTTGTTGACGATCTCCAGCGAGTACCCCTTCACCCCTTTGGCATCGAGCTTCGCCGCAATCTCAGCCTTGAGTTCCTCGCACGGCTTGCCCGCCGCCATCGCACCGCCAGCCAACACCATCAGCCCCACGGCCAGAATCAATTTCTTCATCGATCGCTTTCCTTGTGCAGATCAAAGACAAAAAGGGCGCGAAGCACGCGCCCTGCAACCTTGATACCCCAACACGCCGGGCAAGCCTAGCCCAGCTTGGTTTCAGCTGTTGGCAATGCGGAACCCAACCTTCAGCGTCACCTGGAAATGCGCGGCCTTGTTGTCACGGATATGCCCGCGGGTGTCGACCACTTCGAACCATTCCAGGTGCTTGATGCTCTTGCCCGCCTCGGCCAGGGCATTGTTGATCGCTTCTTCGATGCTGGTGGGCGAAGACCCGACCAGCTCGATCTTCTTGTAGGTGTGATGATCCGACATGAGCGCTCTCCTTGAGTGGGTAGTGGCTTGAGCCTAGCAGCACAGGCCCGGTTTACCTGCGAGCGATCGCCGCAGGGGAAAGTTCGATCGCACTTTCATCCAGCTGCGCAGTCGCAACCTGTACATCCCACTCAGCAAGGAGAGTCGACATGGCACGCAATGCATTGCGCAAAACCTCACTGGAAAGCATGGAAGCCGAGATCGAAAGCCTCCTCAAGACTCTGGAAGGCCTCAAGCACGATGCGTCGGAAGAAACGCAGAAGACCATGAAGACGCTGCGCGGCAACGCCGAAAGCGCCCTCAAGCACTCACGCAGCCTGCTCAGCGATGCCTACGAGGAAGTGAAGACCCGCACCCGCGAAACTGGCGTAGCCACCCGCGACTATGCCCAGCAACACCCCTGGACCACCGCAGGTGTCGCGGTGGGCGCCCTGGGCCTGCTGGCCGCCTACTTGATGTGCCGCCGCAACTAACCCGTCTGTCGCTGCAGCTCCTGGCGCAGCCATTGCGCCAGTTGCTCGGCGCGCCCGTCCGCGGCGCGCCGGGGTACCCACAAGGCCAGTGCCGCATTGGTGGGGGAGAAGCCCCATGGCGCGGCCAACCGTCCGGCCTTCAAGTCGTCCGCCACCAGCGGTTGCGGGGCGATGGCCACACCCAGCCCAGCCACCGCTGCTTCCAGCAAGTAGTAGAGATGCTCGAAGGCTTGCCCGTAGCTCAGCGCCTCGGGCGCCAGCCCATGCTGTCGCGCCCAGGTAGGCCAAGCCTGTGGCCGCGATGTCGTATGGAGTACGGCAACATGCTGCAAAGCCATGGCTGGCAAGGCTTTCAAACGATCGAAGGCGTCAAAGCGCGGACTCATCACCGGGCCGATGCGCTCCTCGGCGAGCACGTGTACCTGCATGTCCGCCGGCCACGGTGGCTCTGCGTAGACCAGCAGTGCGTCCAGCCCCGGGCGTCGCGGATCAAGGTCACCTTCGCCCGCTGACAGGTGCAGGCGCAGCTCCGGCAGGTCGGCTTTCAGGCGCCCCAGGCGGGGGATGAACCAACGCGCCAGCAAGCTGCCGGAGCAACCGAGCACGAACGGCGCTTCGTCGGCATCGCGGGAAAGCTCGGCGCAGACCCCGCGCAACCGATCGAAGGCCTCGAAGCTGGCATCGCGCAGGCGCACGCCGGCATCTGTGAGTTTGACGCCACGCCCTTCCTTGATGAACAGGGCGACCCCCAGATGCTCCTCAAGCACCTTGATCTGCCGGCTGACCGCGCCATGGGTTACATGCAGCGCCTCGGCCGCCTGGCTGACACTGTTGAGGCGGGCGGTGGCTTCGAAAGCCCGCAAGGCATTGAGGGGGGGGAGATCCTGGGCCATGTTACTTGTGAGTTTTCCTGACATGTTTGCGCAATCTTATCGGTTTTCAGACGCGCGTGTGCTGGTTAGAGTAGACCCCATTGATCAGCGTCTGCCCCTTTATCGAACCTGTCTACGGAGCGCCCCATGACCCAGACCCAATACCGTGCCGGCCCTGACGCCAACGGCCTGTTCGGCTCGTTCGGCGGCCGCTACGTGGCCGAAACCCTGATGCCGCTGGTGCTCGACCTGGCCCGCGAATACGAAGCCGCCAAGGCCGACCCCAAGTTTCTCGAGGACCTGGCCTACTTCCAGCGCGACTACATCGGCCGCCCCAACCCGCTGTACTTCGCCGAGCGCCTGACCGAGCACTGTGGCGGCGCGAAGATCTTCTTCAAACGCGAAGAACTCAACCACACCGGCGCGCACAAGGTGAACAACTGCATCGGCCAGGTGCTGCTGGCCAAGCGCATGGGCAAGAAACGCCTGATCGCCGAGACCGGCGCCGGCATGCACGGCGTGGCCACCGCCACCGTGGCCGCGCGCTTCGGCCTGCCCTGCGTGATCTACATGGGCGCCACCGACATCGAGCGCCAGCAGGCCAACGTGTTCCGCATGAAGCTGCTGGGTGCCGAAATCGTCCCGGTCACCGCCGGCACCGGCACCCTCAAGGACGCCATGAACGAGGCCCTGCGCGACTGGGTCACCAACGTCGAAGACACCTTCTACCTGATCGGCACCGTGGCCGGCCCACACCCGTATCCGGCGATGGTCCGCGACTTCCAGTCGATCATCGGCAAAGAGACCCGCGCCCAGTTGCAGGAGAAGGAAGGGCGCCTGCCCGACAGCCTGATCGCCTGCGTCGGCGGCGGTTCCAACGCCATGGGCCTGTTCCACGACTTCCTCGATGATGCCAGCGTGCAGATCATCGGCGTCGAAGCCGGCGGCCACGGCGTGCACACCGACAAGCACGCGGCCAGCCTGAACGGCGGCGTGCCGGGCGTGCTGCACGGCAACCGCACCTACCTGCTGCAGGATGACGACGGCCAGATTACCGACGCCCACTCGATCTCCGCCGGCCTGGACTACCCCGGCATCGGCCCGGAGCACGCCTACCTGCACGAAGTGAAGCGCGTGGAGTACGTCAGCATCACCGACGACGAGGCGCTGGATGCTTTCCACGCCACCTGCCGCCTGGAGGGCATCATCCCGGCACTGGAGAGCTCCCACGCCCTGGCCGAGGCGATCAAGCGCGCCCCGACCCTGCCCAAGGACCACCTGATGGTGATCTGCCTGTCCGGTCGCGGCGACAAGGACATGCAAACCGTGATGAACCACATGGCCGCCCAGGAGAAACAGGCATGAGCCGTCTCGAACAACGCTTCGCCGAACTCAAGGCCGAAGGCCGCTCGGCCCTGGTCACCTTCGTTACCGCCGGCGACCCAGGCTACGACGCCTCGCTGAAGATCCTCAAGGGCCTGCCAGCCGCTGGTGCCGACGTGATCGAGCTGGGCATGCCGTTCACCGATCCGATGGCCGACGGCGTAGCCATCCAGCTCGCCACCCTGCGCGCCCTGGAAGCCGGCCAGACCCTGGCCAAGACCCTGCAGATGGTTCGCGAATTCCGTGTGGATAACCAGACCACGCCGATCGTGCTGATGGGTTACTACAACCCGATCCACCGTTTCGGCGTGGAGCGCTTCGTCGCCGAGGCAAAAGAGGCCGGCGTGGATGGCCTGATCATCGTCGACCTGCCGCCGGAGCACGATGCCGAGCTGGCCACCCCAGCCCAGGCCGCCGGCATCGACTTCATCCGCCTCACCACCCCGACCACCGACGACGTACGCTTGCCGCGGGTGCTGGAGCGCAGCTCCGGGTTCGTCTACTACGTGTCGGTGGCGGGTGTGACCGGTGCCGGTTCGGCGACCACCGAACACGTGACCGAAGCGATCACCCGCCTGCGTCGGCATACCGATCTGCCGATCAGCGTCGGCTTTGGTATCCGCACGCCAGAGCAGGCGGCAGCCATTGCCCGCCTGGCCGATGGCGTGGTGGTGGGTTCGGCGCTGGTCGACAAGATCGCCCAGGCCAAGGATGCCGAGCAGGCGGTGAAGGATGTGCTGAGCCTGTGCTCGGCGTTGGCCGAAGGCGTACGCGCCGCCCGCCATTGATGTTGTGGGAGCGGGCTTGCCCCGCGATGGAGGCAGTGAAGCCATCGCGGGGCAAGTCCGCTCCCACGTCGCATCAAGCCCCGAAGATAGACAGATCCAACGGCCTGATCGCGCCCATCCAGATTGCATGGTCGCGGTGATCCGCCAGCTCGTCCCCGGTCTCCGGGTGCAGGAACACCACCAACCCCTTGCGGTACAGTGCCAGCCACGGCAGCACCACCCCCACCACCTCCGGCGCGAACGCCAGCTGGCAGCTCCAGTCCGGGTGCGGCCCGACCGGCTTCTGGTGCATGCGCCCCATGGTCACGGGGAACAGCCGCGTCGCCTCTTCGCACAGCTCGCGGGCCTGCTGCATGGTCGATGCGTCGTAGTACACGTGGGCGTGGTAACCCTTGATCCTTTGCACGATGGCTCCTGGTTGCTTTGCGACTTTCGCCTAGCATCCGCGCTGTCCGCTTCGCCGGCAAGCCGGCTCCTACATATCGAGGCCAGCGCGGCTTTCGTAGGAGCCGGCTTGCCGGCGAAAGGCGCCTCAATCACCACGCTCCTGCTCCAGCCAATCCACGAACCGCTCGATCAATGCCCCACGCCGCTTGCGCGGCGGCAGCACCACGTAATACCCGCGCTTCGAGCGTAAACTCCCCTCCAACGGACGACACAGCACGCCTTGCTCCACCAGCCCGTCCACCAGGTGCCCCCAGCCGATCGCTACCCCTTGCCCAGCAATCGCCGCCTGGATCAACAGGGTGTAATTGTCGAACCGCAACTGCCCGGCAGGCGGCGGGCTGTCCACGCCAAACCCACGAAACACCCCCGCCCAGTCGAACCAGCGGCTAGCCTGCTCACCCCGCAAATGGAGCAGCGGAAATCGTTGCAAAGCCACGGCTGACAAGGGTTTGCCATGAGTCAGCCGAGGGCTGCACACCGGGAAAACCTCCTCATCGAACAGCCAGCGGCTCTCGCCCTGATGGAAGCGGCCATCACCGAACAACACCGCCACATCGATGTCCGGGCGCAACATCGCCTGGCTGCGCTCACCGGTCACCAGGCTCACGTCCACCTGTGGATAAGCCTCGTGGAAACGCTGCAGGCGCGGCATCAGCCAGAACGCCGCAAAGGCGAAGTCGGTCGCCACCTGCAGCACCTCGCGCTGGCCGCGCCCACTGGCTTGGGCAACGCCATCGTCCATGGCTTGCAAGCCTTGGTGCACCTGCTCGAACAACAGCACCCCCACCTCGGTCAGCTCGATGCCCCGGTAGATCCGGTCGAACAACCGCGTGCCCAACTGCGCCTCCAGGCGCTTCATCTGCTGGCTGACCGCCGGCTGGGTGGTGCCCAGTTCCACGGCGGCAGCGGTGAAGCTACGCAGGCGGGCGGCGGCCTCGAACACGCGCAGGGTGTCCAGGGGCAGGGCTGCAAGGTGCTCAAACATAAGCTTGGCTAATCCCAGTCATTGCCCGGCATGGGCTTTACCCCTGTTATCCACAGCCGCATGCTGGATTGCAAGTGCTCCCCATAACCCTCGACGATGGAAGGCCCCCATGAAGCGACCCAACATCCTGTTCATCATGGCCGATCAGATGGCCGCGCCTTTGCTGCCGATCTACACCCCATCGCCGATCAAGATGCCCCACCTGGCCCGCCTCGCCGAGCAGGCCGTGGTGTTCGACAGCGCCTACTGCAACAGCCCGCTGTGCGCGCCGTCGCGCTTCACCCTGGTCAGCGGCCAGTTGCCCAGCCGCATCGGCGCCTACGACAACGCCGCCGACTTCCCCGCCGACGTGCCCACCTACGCCCACTACCTGCGCCGCCTCGGCTACCGCACGGCACTGTCGGGCAAGATGCACTTCTGCGGCCCGGACCAGTTGCACGGCTACGAAGAGCGCTTGACCTGCGATATCTACCCGGCTGACTACGGCTGGGCGGTGAACTGGGATGAACCGCACGTGCGCCCGAGCTGGTACCACAACATGTCGTCAGTGCTGCAAGCCGGGCCCTGCGTGCGCACCAACCAGCTGGATTTCGACGAAGAGGTGGTGTTCAAGGCGCGCCAGTACCTCTACGACCATGTGCGCGAGGATGACGGCCGGCCGTTCTGCCTGACCGTCTCCATGACCCACCCCCACGACCCGTACACCATTCCCAAGTACTACTGGGACATGTACGAGGATGTGGATATCCCACTGCCGCGGGACAAGATCGCTCAGGGCGAGCAGGACCCGCACTCGCAACGCCTGCTCAAGGTCTACGACCTGTGGAACAAGCCGCTGCCCGTGGACAAGATCCGCGACGCCCGCCGCGCCTACTTCGGCGCCTGCAGCTACATCGACGACAACATCGGCAAGCTGCTGCAGACCCTCGAGGAGTGCGGCCTGGCCGACGACACCCTGATCGTGTTCTCGGGCGATCACGGCGACATGCTTGGCGAGCGCGGGCTCTGGTACAAGATGCACTGGTTCGAGATGTCGGCGCGGGTGCCGCTGCTGATCCATGCGCCCAAGCGCTTCGGGCCGACCCGCGTCAGCGCCAGCGTATCCACCTGCGACCTGCTGCCGACCCTGGTCGAATTGGCCGGCGGCGCTGTGGATAACCAGTTGCACCTGGACGGCCGCTCGCTGCTCGGCCACCTGCAAGGGCAGGGTGGGCATGACGAGGTAATCGGCGAATACATGGCCGAAGGCACGGTCGGCCCGCTGATGATGATCCGCCGTGGCGCCTACAAGTTCTTGTACAGCGAAGAAGACCCATGGCTACTCTACGACCTGAGCCGCGACCCGCACGAGCGGGAGAACCTCACCGGCAGCCCGGACCACCAGGCGCTGCTGCAGGCATTTGCCGATGAAGCCAAACAGCGCTGGGACATCCCGGTCCTGCGCCAGCAGGTGCTGGCCAGCCAACGACGCCGCCGCCTGGTGGCCGAGGCGCTGGCCATCGGCAAGCTGAAGAGCTGGGACCACCAACCACTGGTGGACGCCAGCCAACAGTACATGCGCAACCACATCGATCTCGACGACCTCGAGCGCAAGGCACGTTATCCACAGCCCGCACCCCTGGATTGAGAAGAGAGGCCGCCATGCACAAGTTCTCCACCGCCGTGCTCGCCCTGGCCCTGAGCCTGAGCACGGCCCACGCCGCCGACAGCGACGCGCAATGCAGCACCGTGAAACTGGCCGACCCCGGCTGGAGCGATATCGCCAGCACCAACGCCCTGGCCCGGCTGCTGTTGGAAAGCCTGGGTTATCAGGTGAAGATCGACAGCCTGGCCGTGCCGATCATCTACGGTGGCCTGAAGGATGGCCGGGTGGATGCCTTCCTCGGCAACTGGATGCCGGCGCACCAGGGCTTCCATGACAAGTTCATCGCCAGCGGTGATGTGCAGCAACTGGCGAAAAACCTCGAAGGCACCGAGTTCACCCTGGCGGTGCCCGACTATGTATGGAACGCGGGCGTGAAGGACTTCGCCGACCTACACAAGCATGCCGAGCAGTTCGACAAGAAGCTCTACGGCATTGGTTCGGGCGCGCCGGCCAACCTGTCGCTGAAAGAGATCATCGACAAGAACGAGTTCGACCTGGGCCAGTGGAAACTGGTCGAGTCCAGCGAGCAGGCGATGCTGGCGCAGGTGGACCGGGCGCTGAAGAAGCAGCAGTTCATCACCTTCCTGGGTTGGACCCCGCACCCGATGAACGTGAAGTTGAAGATGCATTACCTCACGGGTGGGGAGAAATGGTTTGGCAGCAAGGGCGATGTTTACACCCTGACCCGCAAGGGGTATCCACAGGCGTGCCCGAATGCGGCAAAGCTGCTGGGGAACTTGAAGTTCTCGCTGGAGATGGAGAACAGCATCATGGCCGAGGTTGTGGATAAGAAGGTGAGCTTCGATGAGGCGGCCAGGGGTTGGGTGAAGGCCCATCCAGAGCTGTTGGAAGGATGGTTGGCTGGGGTGACCACTAAAACCGGCGGTGGGGCCTCCAAAGCGGTGAAAGCCAAGCTTTGATGTTCGTCTGTTAGGCTGCTGGGGCCGCTTTGCGGCCCTTTCGCGACACAAGGCCGCTCCTACAGGAGAGCGCGTGGCCCGTGTAGGAGCGGCCTTGTGTCGCGAAACGAGGGCGAAGCCCTCGCCTGCAATGTCGAATGTTGCTCGGATACCAGGACCGATAGATGCCTCGCCTTGCTTACCTGCTGCCCTTCCTCACCTGGCTCCCCCGCCAATCGGGCCGCAGCCTGCGCCAGGACCTGCTGGTGGGCCTGAGCGGCGCCATCCTCGCCCTGCCGCAATCGATCGCCTACGCCCTGATCGCCGGCCTGCCCGCCGAGTACGGCCTGTACGCTGCCATCGTACCCGTGCTGATCGCCTGCCTGTGGGGCTCATCCTGGCACCTGATCTGCGGCCCCACCGCGGCCATCTCCATCGTCCTCTACGCCAGCATCAGCCCGCTGGCCGTGGCTGGCAGCGCCGACTATGTAACCCTGGTACTGCTGCTGACTTTCCTTGGCGGTGTCTTCCAGTTGCTGCTGGGGCTGTTGCGCTTCGGTGCGCTGGTCAATTTCGTTTCCCACTCGGTGGTGCTGGGCTTCACCCTCGGCGCCGCCATCGTCATCGCCCTTGGACAGCTGCCGAACCTGCTGGGGATGGACCTACCGAGCCAGGCCACGGCGTTGAAGACCGTACAGGACCTGGCTGGGCACATGGGCGAAGTGGACCTGCCATCGCTGGTCCTGGGCCTGGCCACGCTGGTCATCGGGATTGCCCTGAAACTGTGGCGCCCGCGCTGGCCAAGCCTGTTGATAAGCCTGCTGCTGGTCAGTCTGATGGCTTGGCTGTTACCCGGCGTGTTCGGCCACGTGCCCAGGGTGGCTGCGTTCACCGGGCAGCTCCCGCCCTTCAGCCCCCTGCCGCTGCTGGACGTGGAACTGATGCTGCGCCTGCTACCCAGCGCCGTGGCGGTGGGCATGCTGGGGCTGGTCACCAGCCTGTCGATTGCCCGCTCGTTGTCGGCACGTTCGGAGCAACTGATCGACCCTGACCAGGAAATCCGCGCACAGGGCCTATCGAACATCGGCGGCGCGTTTTTCTCCGGTTACCTGTCTGCAGGTTCTTTCACTCGCTCGGGCCTGAGCTACGACGCCGGCGCCCGCTCGCCCCTGGCCGGGGTATTTTCGGCCTTGTGGGTGGCCCTGTTCGCCGTGACCGGTGCCGGGCTGATCGCCCACCTGCCGATCCCGGCGATGGCGGGGAGCATCCTGCTGATCTGCTGGGGGCTGGTGGACCATCGCGGCATTCGCGCGCTGTTCCGGGTCAGCCGCTCGGAGTTCCTGGTGATGGCGCTGACGGCGGCGGCGACGCTGCTGCTGGAGTTGCAGACGGCGATCTATGCCGGGGTGCTGGCCTCATTGTTCTTTTACCTCAAGCGCACCTCACGGCCACGGGTGCAGCAAAGCCGGGAAGGGGAGGCGGATGTGTTGCGGGTGGGTGGGTCGATCTTCTTTGGCGCGGCGCATTATCTGCAAGTGCGCTTGCAGCGCTGCCAGGGGCCGCATGTGGTGATCGATGCGCGGCAGGTGAACTTCATCGATTACTCGGGTGTGGATATGTTGCACCGCGAGGCGCGACGGCTGATGCGTAGTGGCGGGAGCCTGACGTTGCAGCGGGCACGGCCGCAGGTGGTGGAGGAGTTGCAGAAGCTGGAGGGGGTTGAACTGTGCCCCATCCGGTTTGAGGAATGAGCTTCAGGTCCTGGGGCTGCTGCGCAGCCCTTTCGCGACACAAGGCCGCTCCTACACGGGACCGCGATCTCCTGTAGGAGCGGCCTTGTGTCGCGAAAGGGCCGCAAAGCGGCCCCAAAATCTCGAATTCAGCCGCGAGCTAGCTGCCGGCGCAGCTCATCCAGCACCGGCCCGGTCTCAGGCCGAACCCCGCGCCAGATAAAGAACGCCTCGGCCGCCTGCTCCGCCAGCATCCCCAGCCCATCCAGCACCTTGGCCGCGCCAAGCTTGCTCGCCCACTGGCAGAACGGCGTCGGTTCCTTGCCATACATCATGTCGTAGCAAACGGTACGCCCGGCTTCGACCAAGCTTTCGGCAATCGGCGGCAGCTCGCCAGCCAGGCTCGCCGAGGTGGCATTGATGATCACGTCCACCGGCTCCTGCAACCAGGCAAAACCGCTGGCCACCACCGGCCCCAGCTCATCGAACTCACGGGCCAGCTGCTCGGCCTTCTCCACCGTGCGGTTGGCGATCACCAGCGACTGCGGCTTGTGCGCGAGGATCGGCTCCAGCACGCCACGTACCGCGCCACCAGCACCAAGGATGAGGATGCGCTTGCCGGCCAGCGCGACCCCAGCGTTGACGGTGAGGTCACGCACCAGTCCGGCGCCGTCGGTGTTGTCGCCTTGCAACGTACCGTCGGCCAGCTTGCTCAAGGTGTTTACCGCGCCAGCACGCTGGGCACGCGGGGTGAGGCTGTCGCACAGGCGGTAGGCCTCCTCCTTGAACGGCACGGTGACGTTGGCACCGCTGCCTTGCTTGAAGAAGCCACGGGCGCAGTCACTGAACTCGTCCACCGGCGCCAGCAGGGTGGCGTACTCCAGGTCCTCGCCGGTCTGGTCGGCGAACAGGCGGTGGATCAACGGCGACTTGCTGTGGCCGATGGGGTTGCCGAATACGACGTACTGGTCCATGGGAGCTCCTCGGTTATCCACAGTGTTACTGAGCGAGCCAGTCGCGGTCCTGCAGGAAGTACTCGGTCAGGCGCGCTTCTTCGCTGCCAGGCTCGGCTTTCCAGTCGTAGCCCCAGCGCACTTGCGGTGGCAGCGACATCAGGATCGACTCGGTGCGGCCACCGGACTGCAGGCCGAACAGGGTGCCACGGTCGTAGACCAGGTTGAACTCGACGTAGCGGCCACGGCGGTATTCCTGGAACTCGCGCTGGGCGGGGGTGTACGGGGTGCCCTTGCGGCGCTGGACGATCGGCAGGTAAGCCTCGACGTAGGCGTCACCGATGGCGCGGATGAAGGCGAAGCAGGTGTCGAAGCCCCACTCGTTCAGGTCATCGAAGAACAGGCCGCCGATGCCGCGCGGCTCGCCACGGTGCTTGAGGTGGAAGTAACGGTCGCACCAGGCCTTGTAGCGCGGGTACACGTCGGCGCCGAACGGCGCACAGGCCTGCTCGGCCACGCGGTGCCAGTGCACGCAGTCTTCTTCGTTGCCGTAGTAGGGGGTCAGGTCGAAGCCACCGCCAAACCACCACACCGCCTCTTCGCCCTCTTTTTCGGCGATGAAGAACCGCACATTGGCGTGGGAGGTCGGCACATGCGGGTTGTGCGGGTGGATCACCAGCGACACGCCCAGGGCCTCGAAGCCACGGCCCGCCAGCTCCGGGCGGTGGGCACTGGCCGACGGCGGCAGGCCGGCGCCGAATACGTGGGAGAAGTTGACCCCGCCCTTCTCGATCACCTTGCCTTCGCCGATCACCCGCGTGCGCCCGCCACCACCGGCATCGCGCACCCAGGCATCCTCGACGAAGCGGGCGCCGCCGTCTTCGTTTTCAAGGGCAGTGCAGATGCGGTCTTGCAGGTCGAGCAAGTAGGCTTTTACGGCCTCGGTGCGGCTGGTCATCGGGTCACCTGGAAGGAGCGGGAAAATTCGCCGCGTAGCATACCACCGGCCAAGCCCGCGTCGCAGTTGACGGCGATCAAGCAAAGAGGTCCGATAGAAGACCCTTTGCGACCCGCGACGACAGGAGTGTGTGATGGCCAAGCGTATCCAGTTCAGCCAGCATGGCGGCCCGGAAGTCCTGCAATTAGTGGAATTCGAGCCGGCACCGCCCGGCTCGCAGCAGGTGCGGGTGCGCAACCAGGCGATCGGGCTGAATTTCATCGATACCTATTTCCGCAACGGGCTGTATCCGCCGCCATCCCTGCCTTCGGGGCTGGGCACCGAGGCGGCTGGGGTGGTCGAGGCGGTAGGTGAAGGCGTCACGCGCATCAAGGTCGGCGACCGCGTGGCCTATGCCGGTGGGCCGCTGGGAGCCTACAGCGAGGTGCACACACTGCCCGAGGCCAACCTGGTGAAGCTGCCTGAGGCGATCAGCTACGAACAGGCGGCGGCGGTGATGCTCAAGGGGCTGACCACGCAGTATCTGTTGAAGCAAACCTACGCCGTGCAACCGGGTGATTTCGTGCTGTTCCATGCTGCTGCCGGTGGTGTGGGGTCGCTGGCGTGCCAGTGGGCCAAAGCGCTGAAGGCCAAGCTGATCGGTACTGTCAGTTCCGCCGAGAAGGCTGAGCGGGCCAAGGCGCTCGGAGCCTGGGCCACCATTGACTACAGCCATGAAGACGTGGCTAAACGCGTGCTGGAGCTGACAGACGGTCAGAAGTGCGCGGTGGTGTATGACGGCGTGGGGGCCGATACCTGGCTGACTTCACTGGATTGCCTGAAGCCGCGTGGATTAATGGTCAGCTTTGGCAATGCCTCTGGCGCGGTGACTGGGGTGAACCTGGGGATCTTGTCGCAGAAGGGCTCTCTGTATGTCACCCGACCAACGCTGGCGAGCTATGCCAACAACGCTGAGAACACCCAGGCCATGGCCGATGACTTGTTCGCGATGATCGCCAGTGGCAAGTTGGTGGTGGATATCCAGCAGCGGTATCCGTTGAGTGAGGCGGCCAAGGCACAGAGTGAGTTGTCGGCGCGGCGGACGGTGGGATCGACGGTGCTGCTGCCATGAAGTGTTTTGCTCTGCGTTCTATTTGAGCATGCCTAGGCTGCTTTTTGGCCCACCCCAGCAAGCTGGCTTCGACAGACACGTGACCACACAGTCCACAGACAGAAGCCAGCTTGTCGGCGATGGTGCGCAAAAAAGTTTTATCCAACTTTGCCTTGATCTGAATCAGATCGTCATGCCGAATAACTGAAAAGCCTACAACTGAATCTTATTTTATTTCAAAAATTTGCAATCTTCCTAGAGTATCACTACTAGCCCATTCATTAAAAAATTGCTTGCGAATTACTCTGGCTTGTTTTTTCTCTGGACCAAGCAGCAATAAATCACCCGCAGCCAGATTTTCATAGAGATACTTGGCATCCGGAACATTTATAAGTTCGCCAAAATCGGACCCATCTTCATTTTCTACCAACAGAACTTCGTAAAAATCAAACATGTCACACCTCCCACATATTATTGACAGGATGAATCATGAGATAAGCATTTAGCGTCAACAACTGGTAAAAATGATAGTTGCAAATTTACTAAAGTAAGCTGTAAGTAACTCATGGCTATGACAATGCAGTACCTGCTCAAGCAAATGCCAATGGGCGAAAGCGCCGGGGCCCAATCGCTCGGGGCCGTGGCAACCATCGGCTACAGCCGCGCTCGTTGCTAATCGCGTGCTGGAACTGACCGACGGTCAGAAATGCTCAGTGGTGTATGACGGCGTGGGGGCGGATACCTGGCTGACTTTGCTGGATTGCCTGAAGCCGCGTGGGTTGATGGTCAGCTTCGGCAATGCGTCCGGCTCGGTGACCGGGGTGAACCTGGGGATCTTGTCGCAGAAGGGCTCGCTGTATGTCACCCGGCCGACGCTGGCGAGCTATGCCAACAACGCCGAGAACACCCAGGCCATGGCGGATGACCTGTCCGCGATGATCGCCAGTGACAAGTTGGTGGTGGATATCCAGCAGCGGTATCCGTTGAGTGAAGCGGCCAAGGCGCAGGCGGAGTTATCTGCGCGGCGGGCCGTTGGTTCGACTGTTTTGCTGCCTTGAGGGTCAGCCCTGCGGGGTGTTCGCCGCGAGCGTTGCAGCGTCTATGAAATCGAGCGCAGCCCGCGCGGCGCATCGCGGATGAATCCGCTCCTACATTCGTTGCAACGTGGCCATGACCGATAGGCCATGGTTGTTCGCCTTATGGGTACGACGCGATTTTTCGGCTGGCGCCGCCGCCCAAGCCATGCGCCAAGGCTGGCAACTATGGCCTCACAGGTGCGGCACGTTGCAACAGATGTAGGAGCGGATTCATCCGCGATGCGCCGCGCGGGCGGCGCTCGATCTCAAGAGCACTGCAAAACTATGGCCCTGCACTTGCCCGCCAACACGCGATCAACCTCCCTGCCGGGAATTCCCAGGTGCTTGCGCCGACTCGATGCCATCGAGCATCGCCTCCACCAGTCCCTCAGCCATTTCCAGCGAGTGCAGGCTCGACCAGTACATGCCACGCCCTTCGTCGCACAAATGGTCGAGTGCCTTGATGCCGGTGTCGTAAGCACAGCGCAGGTAAAGCGCGACGTGCACCAGGGCATCGTGGGCTTCGATGTTGGGGTTTACGGTGAAGAGCGGTGGGTGGCCGGCGTCGCAACGGCCGAAGGGGTGGGTTGTGGTATTGGGGAGTGGTGGATCGGGGACAATTTTTCTAGCCATTGGAAAATGCTCCACTAAGCCACTACCAATCACTACCACGTGAATTGGGTGGCGACTGTACGCGAGGTGGTAGACCCGGGCATTTTCCCAATCCAGGCAGGCTCGAAAGCCTCTCGCGCACAGCCGCCATAGGCTGTCATGGGAAGAATGCATCCGGGCTACCACACCCGATCGCCAAGTTATTCGGCGACGGTCTGGAGCCTAGAGGCAGGCGTTCCCACTGAGAAGGTAATGGCGGTCGACAGGCTGCGTAGGATATTTCTCTGAATTCGAAATGGGCAGCCTTGGGAGGAAAAATCAGAAAGTCCTGAGTGCAGAGAATCCTTGTGGAGCGAAACGCGAAAGAAAGGACCTCGCTTGACCGTACCGGCGCTAAGGCGTAGCGTTTCTCTCTGAGGTTGTGCTGGTGCGCCGGTTGAGTTTCAAGTTATCCGGGCGAGTGCATCCTTACCCTTTGGCCGCTTCAGCGGCCGTTATTTTTTGGGCTTGTTTCTATCCCTTTAGGCACAGGCCTTTCAAGGTGTTCGACGACGGGGCTGCAGCGCTCTTGAGATCGAGCGCCGCAAGGTTTGCGGCGGACACCTGGAGGCCCTCATCCGGTCTATAACCCTAAGCCCAAAGGCCTTGAAAGGGGTGCCCTTTCGGCACGAAGCCCTCGCCAGCGGTATCAGCCCGGGCGCACAACCTCGCCGGTTACCAGGTCGCGAATCAAGCTCGGATTCTTCCGCCCCCCCAACGCCCCACCCAGCACCATGTCCAACTGCTTGTGGAAATACTGCTCCACCCGCAACCGGCTCTTGGCCGCCGGGCGCCCGGCCGGGTTGCAGGACGTGGAAATTAACGGGCCCACCAGCGCGCACAGCTCACGCACCTGTGGGTGATCGCTGACCCGCAATGCCACGCTGTCATGCTGCCCGGTCACCCACTCGGGCAGCAGGTCCTGGTGCGGCACCAGCCAAGTGTTCGGCCCCGGCCAGGTGGCGGCCATGCGGTCGATCCAGTCCTGGGGGAAGTCTTCGAACAGGAAGTCGAACTGGTGGATGCTGTCGGCGACCAGGATCAGGCCTTTATCCACAGGCCGCGACTTGAGCGCCAGCAGGCGATACACCGCGTCCTCGTTCCACGGGTCGCAGCCCAGGCCCCAGACCGCTTCCGTCGGATAGGCGATCACCGCACCCGCCTTCACCTCACGCGCGGCTTGTTGCACACGCCAACTGCTCACCATTTCCGTCTCTCCGCATAAACGCCGTGTGCGCAGTGTACTTAGCCGGAACGGGCAAACCAACGCCCGGCTTCATTGCTGACCCGGCCCTCGAGCTCCAGCTCGGTGAGGCTGGCCAATACCTGGGCTAGAGGCTGGCCGCTGCTGTGCGCCAGGCCCTCGCTGGTGTGGGGTGCGGCGTGGAGCAAGGCGAGCAGGGGATGGTCGGCTTTGCCCACAGGTGCGCCCGGCAAGTTCTGCCAGCCGCGCAGGCTGTCGAGGATCTGCTCCACGCTTTCCACCAGCAGCGCACCGTCGCGGATCAGTTGGTGGCAGCCCTTGGCGCCGGGGTGGTGGATCGAACCCGGAATGGCATACACCTCGCGCCCTTGCTCCGCGGCAAGGCGCGCGGTGATCAACGAGCCGCTGGCGATGCTCGCCTCGACCACCAGCACGCCGAGCGACAGCCCGCTAATGATGCGGTTGCGCCTGGGGAAGTTGCCGGCCAGCGGCCCGGCATCCAGCGGGTACTCGGAAACCAGCGCGCTGCCGCTGTCGAGCATCGCTTGGGCAAGGTCACGGTGGCGCTGTGGATAAAGTTTTTGCAACCCCGTGCCGAGCACTCCAATGGTTTGCCCCCCGGCCTTCAGCGCGGCCCGATGAGCGGCACCATCAACGCCCAGCGCCAGCCCGCTGGTGATGGTGAATCCGGCTTGCGCCAGGCAACGCGAGAACGCAGCCGCGGTATCCAGCGCTGGTGGTGAAGCACGCCTGCTACCCACAATTGCCAGCTGCGGATGCTCCAGCAAAGCGGGGTCACCGGCGACGAACAACAGGGGTGGCGGGTCGTCGATTTCACTTAGCAATGCGGGGTAGCCAGGCCCGTCCCACATCAGCAAATGCTGGCCCGGGCGCTCTAACCAGGCCATTGCAGCCAATGCGCCGTCGCGCACCTCAGGGCTGCGACGAGCATCGATACTGGCGGCTGGCAACCCCAGCGCACGCCAGGCACTGGCCGGCGCACTGAGTGCCGATGAGGCATTGCCAAAGGCTTCGATCAGGGTAAGAAAGCGGCGCAGGCCGATGTCGGGGAGACGATGCAGACGCAGCCGCGCCTCCAGTTCGGCAGGCGAGCAAGGCGACGAACGGAGAGTGCTCATGGGTGATCCTCCTTGACCGACAGGGGGCCATCGGCGTGGCACAACCTGTGGATAACTTTGTGGGTAATACTTTGAAAAGCTGTCCATTAAATGGCAGCTATCAAGCCCATAAAGACCCTAGCCGAGCTTTCACAGGTGCCTTGTCCACCTTTTCCCTTTATTATGTGTGCTCAGTTTTCAACCGACCGCACAGTGACTGCCTGACCGCCATGGCCATTTTGAACATCCTCGAATTCCCCGATCCGCGCCTGCGTACCATTGCCAAACCGGTAACGGTGTTTGACGACGCCTTGCGCCAGCTGATCGACGACATGTTCGAAACCATGTACGAAGCCCCGGGCATCGGCCTGGCAGCCACCCAGGTCAACGTGCACCAGCAAGTGGTGGTGATGGACCTGAGCGAAGATCGCAGCGAGCCGCGCGTCTTCATCAACCCCAGCGTCGAAGAGCTGACCCACGACATGGGCCAGTACCAGGAAGGCTGCCTGTCGGTGCCGGGCTTCTACGAGAACGTCGACCGCCCGCTGCGCGTCCGGGTAAAGGCCCAGGACCGCGACGGCAAGCCGTACGAGCTGGAATGCGAAGGCCTGCTGGCGGTCTGCGTGCAGCACGAGTTCGATCACCTCAACGGCAAGCTGTTCGTCGACTACCTGTCGCAGCTCAAACGTGACCGGATCAAGAAGAAGCTGGAAAAGCAGCACCGCCAGCAAGCCTGATCCCCACCTTCCAGAAGGCTTGCTCCGGCAAGCCTTTTTCTTTTTCAAGAAGCGAGAACTCCATGCGCATCGTCTTCGCAGGCACCCCAGAGTTTGCCGCCGAACACCTCAAGGCTTTGCTCGACAGCCCGTACCAGATCGTGGCCGTCTACACCCAGCCCGACCGCCCGGCCGGGCGTGGCCAGAAGCTGATGCCAAGCGCGGTCAAGGCGCTGGCCGTGGCCCACGATATCCCGGTGTACCAGCCGCAGACCCTGCGCAACGCCGATGCCCAGGCCGAACTCGCCGCGCTGAAGCCGGACCTGATGGTGGTGGTCGCCTACGGCCTGATCCTGCCCCAGGCGGTGCTGGATATCCCGCGCCTGGGTTGCATCAACAGCCACGCATCCTTGCTGCCACGCTGGCGCGGCGCCGCGCCGATCCAGCGCGCCGTTGAAGCCGGTGACGCCGAGAGCGGCGTGACCGTGATGCGCATGGAAGCGGGCCTGGACACCGGCCCGATGCTGCTCAAGGTGGTCACCCCGATCAGCGCCGAGGACACCGGCGGTACCCTGCACGACCGCCTCGCCGCGATGGGCCCGGGCGCCGTGGTGCAGGCCATTGCCGGCCTGGCCGATGGCAGCCTGCAAGGTGAAGTGCAGGACGATGCCCTGGCCACCTACGCCCACAAGCTGAACAAGGACGAAGCGCGCATCGACTGGAGCCGCTCGGCCGTGGAGCTTGAGCGCCTGATCCGCGCCTTCAACCCCTGGCCGGTGTGCCACAGCACCCTGGACGGCGAAAGCGTGAAGGTGCTGGCCGCCAACTTGTCCACAGCCCAGGGCGCCCCCGGCGAAATCCTGTCGGCCAGCAAAGATGGCCTGGTGGTCGCCTGCGGTGACCAGGCCCTGAGCCTGACCCGCCTGCAACTGCCGGGTGGCAAGGCCCTCAACTTCGCCGACCTGTTCAACAGCCGCCGCGAGAAATTCGCCAGTGGCAAGGTGCTCGGCCAATGAACCCACGCCTGGCTGCCGCCCGTGCCTTGGCCGCTGTGCTCAGCGGCAAGGCTTCGCTGAACAGCTCGCTGCCGGCGCAACTGGACAAGGTCGAGGAGCGCGACCGTGGCCTGACCCAGGACCTGGCCTTCGGCACCGCTCGCTGGCAGCCGCGCCTGGACCTGCTGGCCGCGCAACTGTTGCAGAAGCCGTTCAAGGCCGCCGACGCCGATGTGCAGGCGCTGCTGCTGGTCGGCCTGTACCAGCTGTTCTACAGCCGCATGCCGGCCCACGCAGCCATCGGCGAGACCGTCGGGTGTGCCGACAAGCTCAAGAAGCCTTGGGCAAAGGGCCTGCTCAACGCGGTGCTGCGCCGCGCCCAGCGTGAAGGGGAGGCACTGTTGGCCGACATGGAGCGCGACCCGGTGGTGCGCACCGCCCACCCGCGCTGGCTGCAGAAGTCGCTCAAGGCCTTCTGGCCTGAGCAGTGGGAGGCCATCTGCGCCGCCAACAACGCCCACCCGCCGATGATCCTACGGGTCAACCGCCGCCATCACAGCCGCGACGCTTACCTCGCGCTGCTGGACGAGGCTGGTATCGGCGCCAGCGCCTGCCAGTACAGCCGTGACGGCATTGTCCTGGCCGAGGCTTGCGACGTGCGCGGCCTGCCAGGCTTCGCCGACGGCTGGGTGAGCGTGCAGGACGAAGCCGCGCAGCTGTCCGCCGACCTGCTGGAACTGGCCCCCGGCCAGCGCGTGCTCGACGCCTGCTGCGCCCCGGGCGGCAAGACCTGCCACCTGCTTGAAGCCGAACCGGGCTTGGCGCACATGGTCGCCATCGACCTCGAGGCCAAGCGCCTGACCCGCGTGCGCGAGAACCTCGAGCGCCTCAAGCTCGATGCCGAGCTGATCGCCTGCGACGCCCGCGACACCGCCAGCTGGTGGGACGGCAAGCCATTCCAGCGCATCCTGCTCGACGCCCCGTGCTCGGCCACCGGCGTGATCCGCCGCCACCCGGATATCAAGCTAACCCGCCAGGCCGACGACATCCCGGCCCTGGCCACGCTGCAAGGCGAGTTGCTCGATGCCCTGTGGCCAACGCTGGAGGTGGGCGGCATGCTCCTGTATGCCACCTGCTCGAGCCTGCCGACCGAGAACACCGAAGTCATCGACGCCTTCCTCGCCCGCACCCCAGGTGCCCGCGAGCTGGACCTGGCCACCGAAGCCGGCCTGCGCCAGCCCCACGGCCGCCAGCTGTTGGCCCAGGAAGGCGGCCATGACGGTTTCTACTATGCCAAGCTGATCAAGATCGCCGCTTCGCGCGGATAAGACCAAGGGTAGGGAGTAGCGGATGAAGATCATCATCCTCGGCGCAGGACAGGTCGGCGGCACGCTGGCCGAGCACCTGGCCAGCGAAGCCAACGACATCACCGTGGTCGACACCGATGGCGAACGCCTGCGCGACCTCGGCGATCGCCTCGACATCCGCACCGTGCAGGGCCGCGCCTCGCTACCGACGGTGCTGCGCCAGGCCGGTGCCGACGACGCCGACATGCTGGTGGCGGTGACCAACAGCGACGAGACCAACATGGTCGCCTGCCAGGTGGCGTACTCGTTGTTCCACACCCCGACCAAGATCGCCCGGGTGCGCGAGTCGGCCTACCTGACCCGCGAAGAACTGTTCGACAACGACCATATTCCGGTGGATGTGCTGATCAGCCCCGAGCAAGTGGTGACCAACTACATCAAGCGCCTGATCGAACACCCCGGCTCCCTGCAGGTGATCGACTTCGCCGAGGGCAAGGCCCAGCTGGTGGCGGTCCGGGCCTACTACGGCGGGCCGCTGGTCGGCCAGCAACTGCGCCAGATCCGCGCCCACATGCCCAACGTCGACACCCGCGTGGCGGCTATCTTCCGCCGCGACCGGCCGATCACTCCACAGGGTGACACGGTGATCGAAGCCGACGACGAAGTGTTCTTCATTGCCGCGAAAAAGGACATCCGCGCGGTGATGGGCGAACTGCGCCGCATCGACGAGAGCAACAAGCGCGTGGTCATCGCCGGTGGCGGGCAGATCGGTGAGCGCCTGGCCGAGGCCATCGAGAGCCGCTACCAGGTGAAGATCATCGAGATGAACCCGGCTCGCTGTCGCCAGCTCTCCGATACCCTGGAAAGCACCGTGGTGCTGCAGGGCAGCGCCTCGGACAAGGACCTGATGCTCGAGGAGAACATCGCCGACGCCGACATCTTCCTGGCCCTGACCAACGACGACGAGGCCAACATCATGGCGTCGCTGCTGGCCAAGCGCCTGGGCGCGCGCAAGGTGATGACCATCATCAACAACCCGGCCTATGTCGACCTGGTGCAGGGCGGCGACATCGACATCGCCATCAGCCCGCAGTTGGCCACCATCGGTACACTGCTGGCCCATGTGCGCCGTGGCGATATCGTCAGCGTGCATTCGCTGCGCCGTGGCGCGGCCGAGGCCATCGAGGCCGTGGCCCATGGCGATTCGAAGTCGAGCAAGGTGGTGGGCAAGGCCATCGAGGACATCAACCTGCCGCCGGGCACCACCATCGGCGCAATCATCCGCGAGGACGAAGTGATGATCGCCCACGACGACACGGTGATCGAGTCGGGCGACCATGTGATCCTGTTCGTTGTGGATAAAAAGCATATTCGGGACGTGGAGAAGCTGTTCCACGTGGGCTTGAGTTTCTTCTAGGAGGGAAGGGCATGCGTGAATCGCTGGAGAAGATGCTGGCCAAGGGTGTGGATAACCCGCTGCTGCGCTTTGGCTTGGGCAAGGCCTGGCTGGACGAGGGCAATGGCGCAGAGGCGGCGGTGCACCTGGCCAGCTGCGTGAAGCAGGACCCCAAGTATTCGGCGGCGTGGAAGCTGCTGGGCAAGGCGTATCAGCTCAGCGGCGATCTGGCTGGGGCGCGCAAGGCCTGGGAAGAGGGGATCGTCGCGGCACAGGCCCATGGCGACAAGCAGGCCGAGAAGGAGATGGCGGTATTCCTGAAGAAATTGAACAAGGTCAGCAACTGAGCTTCGTGCTGTAGGAGCCAGCCTTGCTGGCGAACCAGGCGCGGCGGTGGATGGCACCGGCTTCGCCGGTGTTCGCCGGCAAGGCCGGCTCCTACAGGGATTGCGCCAGCCTATGGGCCTTGAGACGCCTCAATACCAGCGCGCCTCACCCGCCGGGCGCTTCTTGAAGCGCTTCATGCTCCACATGTACTGGCTCGGGTACTCGCGCACATAACGCTCGACCACCTTGCTCATGGCCGCCGCCGACTCATTCACATCGGTGCTGTACATGGCCTCTGGCGCCGCCTCCAGGAATACCTTGAAGCCCGAACCATCGGGCAGGCGCAGGGCATGCAGGAACACACCTACCGCCTTGCCGCCGGCGAGCATGTTCGGCACGAACTTGCTGGTCAGCGCCTGGGTGCCGAGGAACGGCACGAACACGCCTGCCGACTCGGCCGGCTCCGGATCCGCGGGAATCCCCACCTGACCACCCCGACGCACTTCCTTGATCACGCTGAGGATGCCTTCCTTGGTCGAAGGCGCCACGCGGTTGCCCATCTGCACCCGCTGCTCGCGCAGCAAATCATCCACAGCCTTCAGCTTGGGCGGGCGGTAGAAGATGATCGGTTTGCACTGGTTGCAATAGAAGTGGTTGAGCACTTCCCAGTTGCCCAGGTGGCTGGTGATGCCGACCACGCCCTTGCCCGAGGCCAGGGCCTGCTCCAGTACTTCCAGGCCGTGCACTTCCTTGACCAGGTCGAGCGAGCGCTGCGGCGGCCAGATCCAGGCGCAGGCGCTTTCGACGAACGACTTGCCGATGTCCTTGAGCGCGCGACCGACCAGTTGCTCGCGCTCGGCCGGGTCCATCTCCGGGAAGCATTTGGCCAGGTTGATGCGCACGACATTGCGCGAGCCGTTGGGGATTTTCCACATCAGCCAGCCGATACCGGCGCCGACGCGCTGCACGGCGCCCCAGGGCAGCTTGGCAAACAGGCGCAGCACCCCGACCATCAGGGCGCCCTTGAACTTTTCCACAGGCGAATTCCTTATTTCAGCAAGGCGCGCATTGTACCCCGTCAGCGCACCAGCGCGGCGTAGCGATCGCAGTCGGTGGTGTGGTCCATGACCATGCCGGTGGCCTGCATGAAGGCGTAGCAGATGGTCGGCCCGACGAAAGTGAAGCCAGCCTTCTGCAAGGCCTTGCTCATCGCCTTGGCCTCGTCGGTGACCGCTGGCACGTCGCCACGCCCCTGGAAATGGTTGATCTTCGGCGCGCCGCCGACGAACGACCATAGCCACTCGGCGGGGTTATCCACAGCCAGCCAGGCCTGGGCGTTGCGGCGCACGGCCTTGAGCTTGAGGCGGTTGCGAATTATGCCGACGTCCTGCATCAGCTCTTCGATGCGTTCGTCGCTCAGACACGCCAGTTTCACCGGGTCGAAACCTTCCAGCACCTGGCGATAGCGCTCGCGTTTCTTCAATACCGTGATCCACGACAACCCCGCCTGGAACCCTTCGAGCAAAAGCATCTCGAAGAGCAACGCCGGGTCGCGCTGCGGCGTTCCCCACTCGTGGTCGTGATAGGCCTGATACAACGGATCGTCGGAACACCAAAAGCAGCGTGGCATAAGGCTCCAATAACGTAGAGGGCGAGGCGAATCGGGTTATACTCCCGCTCTTTACATCCGCATCCCCAGATACAGGTGAATTTCGTGAGCCAGCCTACGCCAGCCGTGCGTACCTTCCAAGACCTGATCCTCGCCCTGCAGAACTACTGGGCCGAGCAAGGTTGTGTGGTGCTTCAGCCCTACGATATGGAAGTAGGCGCCGGCACTTTCCACACCGCGACCTTCCTGCGCGCCGTGGGTCCAGAAACCTGGAACGCCGCCTATGTGCAGCCCAGCCGTCGCCCCGCCGACGGGCGGTATGGCGAAAACCCAAACCGCCTGCAGCACTACTACCAGTTCCAGGTGGTGCTCAAGCCGAACCCGGCCAACTTCCAGGAGCTGTACCTCGGCTCGCTGAAAGCCATCGGCCTGGACCCGCTGGTTCACGATATCCGCTTCGTCGAAGACAACTGGGAATCGCCGACCCTCGGCGCCTGGGGCCTGGGCTGGGAAATCTGGCTGAACGGCATGGAGGTGACCCAGTTCACCTACTTCCAGCAGGTCGGCGGCATCGAGTGCTACCCGGTCACCGGTGAGATCACCTATGGCCTGGAACGCCTGGCCATGTACCTGCAAGGCGTGGACTCGGTCTACGACCTGGTATGGGCCGACGGCCCGTTCGGCAAGGTCACCTACGGCGATGTGTTCCACCAGAACGAAGTGGAGCAGTCGACCTACAACTTCGAGCACGCCAACGTCGAGAAGCTGTTCGAACTGTTCGACTTCTACGAAAGCGAAGCGAACCGCCTGATCAAGCTCGACCTGCCGCTGCCGACCTACGAAATGGTCCTGAAGGCTTCGCACACCTTCAACCTGCTGGATGCCCGCCGCGCCATCTCGGTAACCGAGCGCCAGCGCTACATCCTGCGCGTGCGTACCCTGGCCCGGGACGTGGCGCAAAGCTATCTGCAAGCCCGCGCACGCCTGGGCTTCCCGATGGCCTCTCCCGAACTGCGTGACGAAGTGTTGGCTAAGCTGGAGGCTGCACAATGAGTGCTCAAGATTTCCTGGTTGAACTGGGCACCGAAGAGCTGCCGCCGAAGGCACTCGCTTCGCTGGGCGACGCCTTCCTCGCCGGCATCGAGAAAGGCCTGCAGGCCGCTGGCCTGAACTACACCGGCAAGCAGGTCTATGCCGCGCCGCGCCGTCTGGCGGTATTGATCCGCCAGCTGGACGTGCAGCAGCCGGATCGCAGCATCAACATCGACGGCCCGCCCCTGCAGGCCGCATTCAACGCCGAAGGCCAACCGACCCAAGCGGCCCTGGGCTTCGCCAAGAAGTGCGGCGTGGAGCTGTCGGACATCGACCAGAGCGGCCCGAAGCTGCGCTTCTCCCAGCACATTCCTGGCAAGGCCACCAGCAGCCTGCTGCCGACCATCGTCGAAGATTCGCTCAACGACCTGCCGATCCCCAAGCGCATGCACTGGGGCGCCAGCCGCGAAGAGTTCGTGCGTCCGACCCAGTGGCTGGTGATGCTGCTGGGCGATCAGGTGGTCGACTGCACCATCCTCGCGCAGAAGGCCGGCCGTGAATCCCGTGGCCATCGCTTCCACCACCCGGAAAACGTACTCATCACCACCCCGGCCAACTACGTCGAGGACCTGCGCAAGGCCCACGTGCTGGCCGACTTCGCCGAGCGTCGGGAGCTGATCAGCAAGCGCACCGCGGAGCTGGCCATGCAGCAGGAAGGCACGGCCATCGTGCCACCGGCGCTGCTGGACGAAGTAACCGCCCTGGTCGAGTGGCCAGTGCCGCTGGTGTGCTCGTTCGAGGAGCGTTTCCTCGAGGTGCCGCAGGAAGCCCTGATCACCACCATGCAGGACAACCAGAAGTACTTCTGCCTGCTGGACAGCGAAGGCAAGCTGCTGCCGCGCTTCATCACCGTGGCCAACGTCGAAAGCCGCGATCCGAAACAGATCGTCGAAGGCAACGAGAAGGTCGTGCGCCCGCGCCTGACCGACGCCGAGTTCTTCTTCAAGCAAGACAAGAAGCAGCCGCTGGAAAGCTTCAACGAGCGTCTGAAGAACGTGGTGTTCCAGGCACAACTGGGCACCGTGTTCGACAAGGCCGAGCGCGTCTCCAAGCTGGCCGCGTTCATTGCCCCGCACATCGGCGGCAGCACCGCCAACGCCGGCCGTGCTGGCCTGTTGTCCAAGTGCGACCTGGCCTCGGAAATGGTCGGCGAATTCCCTGAAATGCAGGGTATTGCCGGCTACTACTACGCCCTCAACGATGGCGAGCCGCAAGACGTCGCCCTGGCGCTGAACGAGCAGTACATGCCGCGCGGCGCTGGCGCCGAGCTGCCGCAAACCCTCACCGGTGCCGCCGTGGCCATCGCCGACAAGCTCGACACCCTGGTCGGCATCTTCGGCATCGGCATGCTGCCCACCGGCAGCAAGGACCCGTATGCCCTGCGCCGCGCCGCCCTGGGCGTGCTGCGCATCCTGATCGAAAAACAACTGGACCTGAATCTGACCGCCGCGGTCGAGTTCGCGGTCAAGCAGTTCGGTGCCAAGGTCAAGGCCACCGGCCTGGCCGAGCAGGTGCTGGAGTTCATCTTCGACCGTCTGCGTGCGCGTTATGAAGACGAAGGTATCGACGTCGCCACCTACCTGTCGGTGCGTGCCCTGAAGCCGGGCTCGGCGCTGGACTTCGACCAGCGCGTGCAGGCCGTGCAGGCGTTCCGCAAGCTGCCGGAAGCCGAGGCCCTGGCTGCGGCGAACAAGCGCGTGTCGAACCTGCTGGGCAAGGCCGAAGGCGCCATCGCCGAGCAGGTCGAACCGAAGTACTTCGACAACGCCAACGAGTTCTCGCTGTACTCGGCCATCCAGCAGGCCGACCAGGCCGTGCAACCGATGGCCGCCGCGCGTCAGTACAACGAAGCGCTGGCACGCCTGGCCGCGCTGCGCGACCCGGTCGACGCCTTCTTCGAGGCGGTGCTGGTGAACGCCGAGGACGCCAAGGTACGCGCCAACCGTTATGCCCTGCTCAGCCGCCTGCGCGGTCTGTTCCTGGGCGTGGCCGATATCTCGCTGCTGGGGTAAGCCGTTGAAACTGCTGATTCTTGATCGAGACGGAGTGATCAACCATGACTCCGACGCCTACATCAAGTCGCTGGAGGAGTGGATCCCCATTCCCGGCTCGATCGAGGCCATCGCGCAGTTGAGCAAGGCGGGCTGGACGGTGGCCGTGGCCACCAACCAGTCCGGCATTGCCCGTGGCTACTACTCGCTGGCAACCCTCGAGGCCATGCACGCGCGCCTGCGCGCGCTGGTGGCCGAGCAGGGTGGCGAGGTCGGTTTCATCGTGTATTGCCCGCACGGCCCGGACGAAGGCTGCGATTGCCGCAAGCCCAAGCCCGGCATGCTGCGGGCGATTGCCGAGCACTACCAGGTTTCCCTGGCCGGCGTGTGGTTCGTCGGCGACAGCAAAGGTGACCTGGAGGCGGCCCTGGCCGTCGATGCACAACCCGTGCTGGTAAAAACCGGCAAGGGCGAGCGGACCCTGGAAAAGGGCGTTGCGGAAACTACACTGATTTTCGACGATCTGGCAGCCATCGCCAGAGAACTTATTTAAATGGGTGCGCCTTGACCGGCGCACTTTTCATTAGGCGGGCCATGCCCCGCAACGGTACATGCCACTATGTCGATCCTGCAGGCGATCAGAATCTTTCTTTTTTACCTGCTGTTGGGCACCAGTTCGCTGCTGTGGTGCTCGCTGAGCTTCTTCGTCGCGCCTTTCCTGCCGTTTCCCAAGCGCTACAAGTTCATCAACGTGTACTGGTGCCGCTGCGCGTTGTTTTTGGTGCGCACGATCCTGGGCATCGACTACAAGATCACTGGCGCTGAGAATGTGCCGAAAGTGCCTTGCGTGATCCTGTCGAACCACCAGAGCACCTGGGAGACGTTCTTCCTCTCGGCCTACTTCTCGCCACTGAGCCAGGTGCTCAAGCGCGAGCTGCTGTATGTGCCGTTCTTTGGCTGGGCCATGGCGATGCTGCGGCCGATCGCTATCGACCGGAAGAACCCGAAGGAGGCCTTGCGCCAGGTCGCCAGCCAAGGCGATGAGTTACTCAAGCAGGGCACCTGGGTGTTGATCTTCCCCGAAGGCACCCGTGTACCCCATGGCCAGATCGGCAAGTTCTCCCGTGGCGGTACCGCGTTGGCAGTGAACGCCGGGCTGCCCGTGCTGCCGATCGCCCACAACGCCGGCAAGTTCTGGCCGCGTGAAGGCTGGGGCAAGCGCCCAGGCACCATCGAGGTGGTGATTGGCGAGCCGATGTACCCCGAAGGCAATGGGCCACGGGCCATCGCCGAGCTGAACGACCGTGCCCAGGCGTGGAACGAAGCGGCCCAACGGGCCATGGGCTCGTTGCCGCCAGCGGCGGAAAAACCAGAACAGCAGCCCGCCTGACGTTCTGTGGATAAGTTGTTAGTAGTTTTTGGATTAAACGTCTCGATTGATAGCTAAGTGATTGAAATAGAAACTTATTTCTCTGTATGACGTTTTTTCAAAAATCGTGCATAAGTTTTTTCGCGCGATAAAAAAACCGGCTTTTACGCCGGTTTTTTTGTGGGAGCGCACTTGCTCAAAGGCCTCGCACGATTTTTCGTAGGAGCCGGCTTGCCGGTGAACCAGACAGCCCGGTACCTGGCACCGGCTACGCCGGTGTTCGCCGGCAAGCCGGCTCCTACGGGGATCGTGCAAGCTACTACCCGTTGGTTCAGACCTTATCGATATCCACATCCTTGGTTTCTTTCAAGCAGAAGATCCCCACCACCAGGCTCACCCCGGTGATCAGTACCGGGTACCAAAGGCCGTAGAAGATATCCCCGGTGTACACCACCAGCGCGAACGACACCGTCGGCAGGAAGCCACCGAACCAGCCATTGCCGATATGGTAGGGCAGGGACATCGAGGTGTAGCGAATGCGCGTGGGGAACAGTTCGACCATCACCGCCGCCAGTGGCCCGTAGGTCATGGTGGCAATCAGGATCATGGCGACGATCAGCACCACCACCATTACCTGATTGACGTGGGCCGGGTCCGCCTTGGCCGGGTAGCCGGCAGCATCGATGGCACTGCGCATGGCCGCCTCGTCGAAGCCACTGATGGTCTTGTCGCCAATGCTCACGCTGACCCCACTGCCAGTGGCATCCACCGAACTGTAGGGCAGGCCCTGCTTGACCAGGAACGTCTTGACCTTGTCGCAGGGGCTGTCGAAACGCGCCTTGCCTACCGGGTCGAACTGGAAGGTACAGCCTTGCGGGTCGGCGCTGACCACGATCGGTGCCTGGCGGCTGGCCGCGTCGATCTGCGGGTTGGCGTAGTGGCTCAGGGCCTTGAACATCGGGAAGTAGCACACCGTCGCCAGCAACAGGCCGACCATCAGGATCGGCTTGCGCCCGATGCGATCCGACAGCCAGCCGAAGAACACGAAGAACGGCGCGCCGATCACCACGCTGATGATCAGCAGGGTATTGGCCTGGGCCGGATCCATCTTGAGCATCTGGGTCATGAAGAACAGCACGTAGAACTGCGCGGTGTAGAAGGTCACTGCCTGCCCGGCGTTGATGCTGAACAACGCCGTGAGCACCACCTTGAGGTTCGGCCAGGAGGTGAAGGACTCGCGGATCGGCGACTTGCTCACCTTGCCTTGGGCCTTCATTTTCACGAAGGCCGGCGACTCGTGCATGCTCATGCGGATCCAGGTGGAAATCGCCAGCAGGAAGATCGACAGCAGGAACGGCAGGCGCCAGCCCCAGGTCTCGAACTGATCGCCACTGATGTAACGGCTGGCGAGCACCACGGTCAGCGACAACAGTAAGCCCAGGGTGGCGGTGGACTGGATGAAACCGGTGTGGAAACCGCGCTTGCCAGGTGGCGCGTGCTCGGCCACATAGGTGGCGGCGCCGCCGTACTCTCCGCCCAGGGCCAGGCCCTGAAGCATGCGCAGTACGACGAGGATGATCGGCGCGGCGATACCGATGCTGGCGTAGGTGGGCAGCAGGCCGACCGCGAAGGTCGACAAGCCCATCAGTACGATGGTCACCAGGAAGGTGTACTTGCGCCCGATCATGTCGCCCAGCCGACCGAACACCAGCGCGCCGAATGGGCGCACCAGGAAGCCGGCAGCGAAGGCCATCAGGGCGAAGATGAAGGCAGTGGTGTCATTGACCCCTGCGAAGAACTGCTTGCTGATGACCGCGGCCAGCGCGCCATAGAGAAAAAAGTCATACCACTCGAACACCGTCCCGAGGGATGACGCGAAAATGATCTTGCGTTCCTCACGGCGGCTGTCGCGGGTGACCGCCGCGCCTTGCTCCTGGATGTAGTCCGACATCGTTGCTGTCCTCGGCCCGTGGGCCACAGTGATTATTCTTGTTGTTCCACTGTCGGCGACCTCTGACCGCGGGTCGCCGGTGTTGCACACACCCGGGTCAGGGCGTCGGTATCGCGTTGCTGTCGCTGAGGTTGGTCTGGGTGTTGGCCTCCTTGAGGATCAGTTGTGCCGCCTTTTCGGCAATCATCAACGTGGGTGAACAGGTATTGCCGGAGACGATCTGCGGCATGATCGAGGCATCCGCCACGCGCAGGCCCGGAATGCCGTGCACGCGCAGCTGGTTATCCACAACATCGAGCGTGCCACTGCCCATGCGGCAGGTACCTACCGGGTGGAAGATGGTGGTGCCGATCAGGCCGGCGGCCTGGTGCAGGTCTTGTTCGCTCTGCAGGGCAGGGCCTGGCAGGTACTCGCGGGGTTCGAAAGCGGCCAGGGCAGGGGTCTGGACGATGCGCCGGGTAAGGCGGATGGCGTCGGCGGCCACGCGCAGGTCCTCGGGGGCGCTGAGGTAGTTAGGGTCGATCAGCGGCGCGGCATTCATATCCGCCGAGCGGATATCGATCCGTCCACGGCTAGCCGGGCGCAGGTTGCATACCGACGCGGTGAAGGCCGGGAACCGGTGCAGCGGCTCGCCGAAGCGCTCCAGCGACAAGGGCTGGACGTGATACTGAAGATTGGCGGTTTCTTGCTCTGGGCTCGAACGGGCGAAGGCGCCCAACTGGCTTGGCGCCATGGCCAGTGGTCCACTGCGGTCGTAGGCATAGCGCAGGCCCATGCCCAGCTTGCCCCACAGGCTGTTGGCCATCTGGTTGAGGGTACGCGTGTTCTGGATCTGGTAGATCAACCGCAGCTGCAGATGGTCCTGCAGGTTGCCGCCGACACCAGGCATGTCGTGGCGCACGGCGATGCCCAGCCCTGCGAGCAGATTGCGTGGGCCGATCCCCGAGCGCTGCAGGATGCCGGGCGAACCGACCGAACCTGCGCAAAGAATAATCTCGCGGCGTGCCGCGAACTCATGCCATGCACCTTGCCATAGCGCCCTAACAGCCCGGGCGCGGGTGTTGCCAAGCAACACCTGGTCGACCTGCACGCCGGTCAGCACGGTCAGGTTCGGGCGCTTGAGAATGGGCCTGAGAAATGCCTTGGCCGAGTTCCAGCGCACACCGCTGCGCTGGTTGACCTGAAAGTATCCACACCCTGCGTTGTCACCGGTGTTGAAGTCAGCGACCTTGGCTATGCCGCTCTGCTCGGCGGCATCGCGGAAAGCATCTAGGATCGGCCAGCTGTAGCGCTGCTGCTCGACCCGCCACTCGCCATCGGCGCCGTGGCTGTCGCTGGCGCCGGCAAAGTGGTTTTCGCTGGCCTTGAACAGCGGTAGTACATCCTTCCAGGCCCAGCCGTCGTTGCCTTGCTCGGCCCAGCGATCGTAATCGGCGGCCTGGCCACGCATATAGATCATGCCGTTGATCGATGAGCAGCCGCCCAGCACCTTGCCCCGTGGATAACCCAAGGCACGCCCGTTCAGGCCGGGCTGGGCCTCGGTCTTGAAGCACCAGTCGGTGCGTGGGTTGCCGATGCAGTAGAGGTAACCGACCGGGACGTGAATCCACGGGTAGTTGTCGCGGCCACCGGCCTCGAGCAACAGGACGCGGCAGGCAGGGTCGGCGGACAAGCGGTTGGCCAGCAGGCAACCGGCGGGACCGGCACCCACGACCACATAGTCGTAGACAGAATCGGCTGATGGCATGTGCAACCTCGCGCCTGATTATTATTCTTGTCCCGACCCATCTTATTGATTAATTTCGCCGAGGAAACACGAGATTTCGCGCAGCCGTTGTGCGTTTTAGCACAGCGACTATCCGATTGTGGGAGCGGGCTTGCCCCGCGATGGCTTCGACAGCCAGCACATCCAAGGACGCCCATGTTCGACTGGAACGATCTGCGGTTTTTCCTCGAGTTGCAGCGCAGCGGCCGTCTGCTGACGGCCGCCAAGCGCCTCAACACCACCCACAGCACCGTGGCCCGACATATCGAGAGCATCGAAAAACAGCTGGGCACCGCGCTGTTCGTCCAGCATGCCCAAGGCTACGAACTCACGCCTTCTGGCCAAGCCCTGCTCAAGCACGCCGAAGCCATGGAAAACGTCGCCCTGCTGGCGCAGGAAGAGATCACCCAGGCCATCACCCCGCTGGGCAAGATCCGCCTGGGAGTGACCGAGGGCATCGGCATCATGTTCTTCACCCCGCGCATGAACGCCTTGTTCCAGCGCTACCCGGGGCTCGAAGTGGAACTGGTGGCGGTGCCGCGTTTCGTCAGCATCCTGAACCGCGAAGCAGAGATCAGCATCCACCTGGAACGCCCCAACGCCGACATGCTGATAACCCGCAAGCTCACCGACTATCGCCTGGCCCTGTACGCCAGCCAGGACTACCTGGACCGCGCACCACCACTGCACAGCCGCGAGGATCTGGCCCGGCACAGCTGGATCGGCTATGTCGACGATCTGCTGTTCAGCCAGGAGTTGCTGTTGCTCAACAGCTTCTGTCGAGCGCCCAACGTGGTGTTCCGCAGCACCAGTGTGATCGCCCAGCAGCATGCCGCCCAGGCCGGGCTGGGCATCGCCGTGCTGCCCAACTACATGGCCGGGCACGACCCGAAGCTGGTGCGCGTGCTACCCAGCGAAACCATCCAGCGCAGCTACTGGATCTGCACCCGCCGCGAACTGCACAAGTCAGTACGCCTGCGGGTGGTCTGGGACTATTTGCTGGCGCTGTGCGCCGCCGAGCAGGACCAACTGCTAGCCCAGTAGCGCCTTGCCGGCCAGCAACACGGCAGCGCAGCAACCTGCGACCGCGAACAACTGCTGCAGGCGTGGACCGGCAAGCTTGCTGGCCAAGGGCCTGGCCAGCAACAGACCGAGCACCGCGCCCACGGCGAACGGCGCGCCGACCCACCAGTGCATGACCCCAGCCACGCTGGCACTGACCACGCTGCCGGTGGACACCAGGGCGATCACCGCCAGCGAGGTGGCGACGATGCTTTTCATGTCCAGGTTGGTATAACGGTTCAAGGCCGGGATGATGACGAAGCCCCCCCCCACGCCCAGCAACCCCGACAACAAACCCGAGAGCATCCCGGTGAATGCCAGCGCCCGAGCGCAGGGCAGGGTCCAGCGCAGGCGACCCTGCACAGGGTTGAGCACGCAGGGCATGATCTGCCGCTCACCGCAAGGCAGCTGCCCACGCAACTCACGCGCGGCCTTGCGCCAGATGCGCAGGCAGGCATGGACCAGTACAACGGCGAAGACCAGCGCCAATGGTGTGTTGGGTAACTGGTGCGCCAACATCAGCCCAAACGGTGCACAGGCGATTCCGATCAGCGCAATGAACAGCGCCGCCCGGTAGCGCACCAAGCCTTGGCGCAGGCCGAGCACGGCGCCGACCGCAGCCGCCAGGCCTACGGCCAGCAAACCGATCGGCGCCGCCTCGACCATGCTCAGGCCAAGCCCGAACACCAACAGCGGCACGGCAAGGATCCCACCACCGGCACCGGTCAACGCCAGCACCGCGCCAATGATCGCGCCGAGACCGGCGCCCAGCAGTTGCTGTTCGATCACTGCGACGCCTCGACTAGCAACGGCTGTGGCTTGGCCAACCATTCACGGCCCTTGAGCATGGCTTTCCAGTACAGCGGCGGCAGGATCTGCGCCTTCAGCAACCAGGCCAGGCGGGTGGGCTTGCGGCCATCGAGCAACCAACGCGGGAAGCTCGGCGCGACCTTGCCGCCGTAGGTGAACTCGGCCAGGACGATCTTGCCGCGCTCCACGGTCAACGGGCAGGAGCCGTAGCCATCGTACTGAGCCAAGGTCGACAGACGGCCGAGCGCCACCAGCACATTGTTGGCCACCACCGGCGCCTGCTTGCGGGCGGCGGCAGCAGTCTTGGCATTGCTGGTATTGGCCACGTCACCCAAGGCGTGGACATTGCCGAAATGGCGGTGGCGCAGGGTATGCGGGTCGACGTCCACCCAGCCGCCGGCATCGGCCAGCGGGCTCTGGCGGATGAAGTCCGGCGCGACCTGTGGCGGCACCACGTGCAGCATGTCGAAGGTTTCGACGCGGGTCTCGCTGCTGCCGTCGGGGAGGGTACGGATGAACGTGGCGCGCTTGTTCGGACCATCCACCGCCGTCAGGCGATGCTGGTAGTTCAGGTCCACGCCGTACTTGTCGATGTAGCTCATCAGCGCCGGCACATAGTCGGCCACCCCGAACAGCACGGCACCGGCATTGAAGAAGCTGGCGCGCACGTTGCCGAGATGGCCGTGGCGCAACCAGTGGTCGCAGGACAGGTACAACGCCTTCTGCGGCGCACCGGCGCACTTGATCGGCATCGGCGGCTGGGTGAACAGGGCCCGGCCTTGCTTGAGGTTCTGTACCAGTTGCCAGGTATAGGGCGCCAGGTCGTAGCGATAGTTGGAGGTGACGCCATTGCGCCCGAGGGTTTCGCTCAGGCCTTCGATAGCCTGCCAATCCAGCTTCAATCCTGGGCAGACCACCAGTTGTTCATAGCTGACGGCGCGGCCATCGTCGAGGATGACCAATTGCCCTTGCGGGTCGAAGCCCTCGACCCGCGCCTTGATCCAGCGCACGCCGCGGGGCAGGGTGGCAGCCATGGTGTGGGCGGTGCTCGGCGCCTTGAACACGCCGGCACCGACCATGGTCCAGCCGGGTTGGTAGTAGTGCACCTCGGCAGGATCGACCAGGGCTATGTCCAGCGAAGGGTCGCGGGCGATCAGGCTGGAGGCGGTGGCGATGCCAGCGGCACCGGCGCCGACGATCACCACCTTATGGTGGTCGGCACGGGAGGTATCGGTAGGGGGCAGCAGGGCAGGCATGACAAGTGTTCCTTTGAATCTCGTTATGGGTGCAGCGTGGCTTACAACTTGTTCAGCGGAATTTTCAGGTAGCTCACGCCGTTCGCTTCGGGCTCGGGGAACTGTCCGCTGCGCATGTTGATCTGCACCGAGGGCAGGATCAGCACGGGCATGTCGAGGGTCTTGTCGCGGGCTTCGCGCATCTCGACGAAACTGTCTTCGCTGACGCCTTCATGGATATGAATGTTGTCGGCGCGCTGTTCGGCTACGGTGGTCATGTAGCGAAGTTCGCGGCCACCGGGCAGGTAGTCGTGGCACATGAACAGCCGGGTCTGGTCGGGGAAGGCCAGCAGACGACGGATCGAGCGGTACAGGGTTCGCGCGCTGGCGCCGGGGAAATCGCAGCGGGCAGTGCCATAGTCCGGAGTGAACAAAGTATCGCCGACGAACACGGCGGTCTCGCCCGCGTCCTCGACCATGTAACTCATGCACGCCGGGGTATGCCCAGGGGTGTGCAGGGCACGGGCATGCAGGTTGCCGATGCGAAAGCCTTCTTCATCAACCAGCAGCACATCGAACTGGCTGCCATCGCGGGCGAAGCCTGGTTCGGCGTTGAACAGGGTGCCGAAAACTTTCTGCACCTGGGTAATCTGCGCGCCGATGGCGATGCTGCCGCCGAGTTTTTCCTTGAGATAGGCCGCTGCGGACAGATGGTCGGCGTGCACGTGGGTATCCAGAATCCATTGCACCTTGGCACCCAGCGCCTCGACCCGGGCGATCAGTGTGTCTGCCGAATCGGTGCGGGTACGTCCAGACTTGGGGTCGTAATCCAGCACGCTGTCGATCAGCGCGCACTGGCGGGTCTCGCCATCCATGACCAGGTAGCTGATGGTCGAGGTCGCTTTGTCGAAGAACTCTTCGACGTGAAGGTTGTTGCCGATGATCATTGCACTCTCCAGTTATCCACCGGGCCTCCTTGAAGGCATAGGCAGTGGAGGATGCTTTATCAAGATGCATGCCATGCCTTTCCGATGACCGCTGCCCCCTGTAGGGGCGGCCTTGTGCCGCGATGGGCTGCGCAGCAGCCCCCGGTCTGCCAGCCGAGGGTGACAGTTGCTGGCAGTCGACTGTCAGCCAATGGCAGTGTTTGGCAGTCCTTGCTACCCTCGCCAGGTCCTTCATCTGGTGCTGTCATGCTAGCCGCTTCCCATCCTGCCATCTTCGCGCTGGTGTCCTACCTCGAACACGATGTGCTGCCCAGCATCGTGCTCGATACCGACTACAACATCCTCGCCGCCAACGCCGCTTATCGCCGCCAGTTCGGTAGCGAGGCCCATGCGCCCATCGGCGAGAAATGTCATCGGGTTTCGCACCACTATGCCGTACCTTGCGACCAGGCAGGCGAACACTGCCCGCTGCGCAAGTCACTGGACAGCAAGTTGCCCGAGCGCGTACTGCACATCCATCACACGCCGCGTGGTCCGGAGCATGTGGACGTGGAGCTGCGGCCAATCCTCGATGACCAGGGCAGGGTGGTGGCCTTTGTCGAACGCCTGACCAGCGTCACCCTGGCGTCCGCCCAACCAAAGGAGCAAGGCCTGGTCGGGCGGGCTCCCGCGTTCAAGACCGCGGTGGCCAGTTTACAGCGAGCCGCTCCGGCGCAGATCCCGGTACTGCTGCAAGGTGAGTCGGGCACCGGCAAGGAACTGTTCGCCCGCGCCTTGCACCTGGGTAGCCCCCGAGCCAACGGTCCCCTGGTGGTGGTGGACTGTACCGGGCTGACCGAGTCGTTGTTCGAGAGCGAGCTGTTCGGCTACGAGAAGGGTGCCTTCACCGGTGCGACCCAGCGCAAGATAGGCCTGGCCGAGGCCGCTCACGGTGGCACGTTGTTCCTCGACGAAATCGGCGAGGTGCCACTGGCCATGCAGGTGAAGTTGCTGCGCCTGATCGAGTCCGGCAGCTTCCGCCCGGTGGGCAGCACCCGCACTGTTCATTCGGATTTCCGTCTGGTGTCGGCGACGCACAAGCCATTGAAAGAGATGGCCAGCGCAGGGACCTTCCGTGAAGACCTGTATTACCGTATCAGCGGGTTTCCGATTCGGCTGCCATCATTGCGCGAACGAGTGGAGGATTTGCCGTTGCTCTGTGAGAGCCTGTTACAGCGCATGGCGGGCAAGCAGTCGCCCAAGGTGTCGAGCGAAGCGCTCGAACGGCTTGGTCTGCACAAATTCCCAGGTAACATCCGTGAGCTGCGCAACATCCTCGAGCGCGCCCGGTTGTTCGCCGATGACGGTTTGATCCGCCCCGAGCATCTTCCCGAAGATGTCTATTCTGTGGCCAAAGCGTCCGGCGCACGCAGCCGTGGCATCAGCGAAATGGGCGACCTGGCCCATGCCCTGGAAACCTTCAAAGGCTCACGCAGCGACCTGGCCGAGCATTTGGGCATCAGCGAACGCACGCTTTACCGTCGATTGAAAGCACTTGGTTTATCGTAGTTCCACGTGGAACATTCTTGCAGATGAAAAAAAACCAATCCGAAAGGATTGGTTTTTTTGTTCCGCCTGCAACTGATCAGAAGTCCAGGTTGGACACCGACAGCGCGTTGCTTTCAATGAAGTCGCGACGTGGCTCAACCGCATCACCCATCAGGGTGTTGAACAGCTGGTCGGCGGCGATGGCATCTTCGATGGTCACCTTGAGCATGCGGCGCACGGTTGGGTCCATGGTGGTTTCCCACAGCTGGTCCGGGTTCATCTCACCCAGTCCTTTGTATCGCTGGATAGTGTGACGCTTGGTGCTCTCGTTCATCAGCCAGTCCAGGCCTTCCTTGAACTCGGTGACCGCCTTGCGACGTTCACCACGCTGCACGTAAGCGCCTTCACCCAGCAGGGTGCCGAGCTTGGCACCGAGGACGACCACGGAACGGTAATCGTTGCTGCCGAAGAACTCGCGGTTGAAGGTGACGTAGCTGGCCAAGCCATGGGAGGTGATTTCCACTTCAGGCAGCCAGATATTGCGTTCCTTGTCTTCGCGCAGGCGGGTCACGTAGCTCAGGCCAGACTTCTGGCTGCTGTTCAGACGCTCCTGGAACTTGTCCAGCCAGGCTTGCATGTCTACCTGGTTGGCCAGTTGCTCCTGGGTGACTTCCGGCATGTAGATGAAGTGCTCGGTCAGCTCCTGCGGATACAGGCGCGACAGGCGCTTGAGCGTTTTCATCACGTTGCGGAACTCGTTGACCAATGCCTCGAGCTGAACACCGGATACCGCTGGCGCCGACTCGTCCAGGTGCAGGCTGGCATCTTCGAGGGCCGACTGGGTCATGTATTCTTCCATGGCCTCGTCGTCCTTGATGTACTGCTCCTGCTTGCCTTTCTTCACCTTGTACAGCGGTGGCTGGGCGATATAGATGTAGCCACGCTCGACCAGCTCTGGCAACTGACGGAAGAAGAAGGTCAGCAGCAGGGTACGAATGTGCGAACCGTCGACGTCAGCATCGGTCATGATGATGATGTTGTGATAACGCAGCTTGTCGATGTTGTACTCTTCGCGACCGATGCCACAGCCCAGGGCGGTGATCAACGTACCGACCTCCTGCGAGGAGATCATCTTGTCGAAGCGCGCCTTCTCGACGTTGAGGATCTTGCCCTTCAGCGGCAGGATCGCCTGGGTACGACGGTTACGGCCTTGCTTAGCCGAACCACCTGCGGAGTCACCCTCCACCAGGTACAGTTCGGAAAGGGCAGGGTCCTTCTCCTGGCAGTCGGCCAGCTTACCCGGCAGGCCGGCGATGTCCAGCGCGCCTTTGCGGCGGGTCATTTCACGGGCCTTGCGCGCAGCTTCACGGGCACGAGCGGCATCGATCATCTTGCCGACCACGGCCTTGGCTTCGTTGGGGTTCTCCAACAGGAAGTCGGCGAAGTACTTGTTCATCTCCTGCTCCACGGCGGTCTTCACCTCCGAGGAAACCAGTTTGTCCTTGGTCTGCGAGCTGAACTTCGGATCCGGCACCTTGACCGAAATGATCGCGGTCAGACCTTCACGGGCGTCGTCACCGGTGGTGGCAACCTTGTTCTTCTTGGCCAGGCCTTCCTGCTCGATGTAGCTGTTCAGGCTACGGGTCAGCGAGGAACGGAAGCCTACCAGGTGCGTACCACCGTCGCGCTGCGGAATGTTGTTGGTGAAGCACAGCAGGTTTTCGTTGAAGCTGTCGTTCCACTGCAGAGCAACTTCAACACCCACGCCATCGTCACGCTGGACATTGAAGTGGAAGACTTGGGAGTTCACCGGGGTCTTGTTGGTGTTGAGGTACTCGACGAATGCGCGCAGGCCCCCTTCGTAACGGAAGAACTCTTCCTTGCCGGAGCGCTCGTCCTTCAACAGGATGCCAACGCCGGAGTTCAGGAACGACAGTTCGCGAATACGCTTGGCAAGGATGTCCCAGCTGAAGTGGATATTCTTGAAGGTCTCGGCCGAAGGCTTGAAGTGGATGTGGGTACCGGTGGTTTCGCTATCACCCACCACTGCCATTGGCGCTTGTGGCACACCGTGCACATAGGTCTGTTCCCAGATCTTGCCGCTACGGCGAACGGTGAGCACCAGTTTCTCGGACAGCGCGTTCACCACCGACACACCTACACCGTGCAGACCGCCGGATACCTTGTAGGAGTTGTCGTCGAATTTACCGCCGGCGTGCAGCACGGTCATGATGACCTCGGCTGCGGAAACGCCTTCTTCTTTATGCACGTCGACCGGAATACCACGGCCGTTGTCACGGACGCTGATGGATTCGTCCGGGTGAATGATGACGGTGATGTCATCGCAGTGCCCGGCCAGGGCTTCGTCGATCGAGTTGTCGACCACCTCGAACACCATGTGGTGCAGGCCGCTGCCGTCATCGGTGTCGCCAATGTACATGCCGGGACGTTTGCGTACGGCATCCAGCCCTTTCAGCACCTTGATGCTGGAGGAGTCGTACGTTTGATTTTCGCTCATGCCTTCACTCCCGATGGTCGTGGGTCTGGGTGATACGGCCTTGTTCCACGTGGAACAAGGCGACTGGCGTTTCCGTCTGCCAGCCTTCCCTCAGAAATTCGTGGTCTACACAGGTGATGAACACCTGGCAGTTCAATTCTTCAAGCAAGCGGCACAGGGCACGGCGATGCTGCTCGTCCAGTTCGGACGGCAAGTCATCCACCAGATAAATACACTGGCCGCGGCGAACCTGGCTGACCAGATGCCCTTGGGCAATTCGCAGGGCACACACAACCAGCTTTTGCTGGCCCCGCGAGAGAATGTCAGCCGCGTTGTTCGCGCCCAATCGCAGGCGTAGATCGGCGCGCTGGGGACCGGCCTGGGTATGGCCCATCTGCTGATCGCGAAACAGGGAGGCGGCGAGGACTTCGTTAAGTTCCCGGTCCTTGTCCCAGCCGCGGTAATAGCTCAGGGTCAGCCCATCCAGTTCGACCAGCTCGCTCAGGGTCTGCTCGAAGACGGGCTTCAAGGCCTTGATGTAGTTGCGACGGTATTCATCTATTTCCGCACTGGCGAGGCAAAGCTCCCGATCCCAGGCGGCTTGCGAAACGGCGTCCAGTGTACCATGCCGCAGCCATGAGTTCCGCTGCCGCAAGGCCTTCTGCAGGCGCTGCCAGGTGGCCATGAAGCGCGGTTCCACGTGGAACACACCCCAATCGAGGAACTGACGACGCACCTTCGGCGCGCCTTCAAGCAACCTGAAACTGTCCGGGTTGATCAGTTGCAGTGGTAGCATTTCGGCCAGTTGCGCGGCACTGCGCGCATTCTGTCCATCAATGCGAATGGTGAAATCACCTTGCCGCTCCCGCGAAACCCCAAGGTTGCTGGTGCCACCTTCGGCCAGTTCGACTTGGCCGAACACTGTGCAGGTCGGTTGCTCGTATTGAATGACCGGGTTCAACCGGGTACTGCGGAACGAGCGCGCCAGCCCAAGCAAGTGCACGGCTTCGAGCACGCTGGTCTTGCCACTGCCGTTGGCGCCATAAAGGATATTGATGCGGGGGGAGGGTGAGAGGGTCACCGGGTGCAGGTTGCGCACCGCGGTGACCGAAAGACGTCGAAGGGACATGTCGCCTGCTTAGGTTACAGACGCATCGGCATGACAACGTAGGACGAGTCGTCATTGCCTGCTTCCTGCAGCAAGGCACTGCTGTTGGAGTCAGACAGAATCAGGCGAACCTGTTCGGTGGTCATGACACCCAGCACGTCCAGCAGATAGCTGACGTTGAAACCGATCTCCAGCGAGCTGCCGTTGTAGTCGACGCTGATCTCTTCTTCCGCTTCTTCCTGCTCCGGGTTGTTGGCCTGGATTTTCAGCTGGCCGGCGGCCAATTGCAGGCGAATACCACGGTACTTCTCGTTGGACAGGATCGCGGTACGGCTGAACGCTTCGCGCAGGGCCTGGCGATCACCGATCACCAGCTTGTCACCGCCCTTGGGCAGGACGCGCTCGTAGTCCGGGAACTTGCCATCGACCAGCTTGGAGGTGAAGGTGAATTCACCGGTGGTCGCACGGATGTGGTGCTGGCCCAAGACGATGCTGACCATGCCTTCCGGGTCGGTGAGCAGACGCGCCAATTCGAGAATACCCTTGCGTGGCACGATGACCTGGTGACGATCAGCCTGGCCAATCGGCGCCTGCATGGCACACAGGGCCAGACGGTGACCGTCGGTGGCAACGGCGCGCAGGGTGTCGGTGGACACCTCCAGCAGCATGCCGTTGAGGTAGTAACGCACGTCCTGCTGGGCCATGGCGAAGCTGGTGCGCTCGATGAGGCGACGCAGCTTGCTCTGTTCCAGGTTGCAGGTCAGCGAGCCTGGGCCTTCTTCCACGGTCGGGAAGTCGTTGGCCGGCAGGGTCGACAGGGTGAAACGGCTGCGACCGGCCTTGACCAGCAGTTTCTGCTCGTCGACCTTGATGTCGATCAGCACGTCGCTGGGCAGGCTCTTGCAGATGTCCATCAGCTTGCGCGCTGGGACGGTGATCTCGCCTGGCTCCGCAGGCTCTTCCAGCTGGACGCGGCCAACCAGTTCGACTTCCAAGTCGGTACCGGTCAACGACAGTTGCTGGCCTTGCACGACCAGCAGCACGTTGGACAGTACCGGCAAGGTCTGGCGGCGCTCGACGACGCCGGCGACCAGTTGCAGGGGTTTCAACAGGGCTTCGCGTTGAATGGTGAAATGCATGGTCTAGTCCCTTGCCTTCAATAAGCTGCGCAGACGGCCATCAGGTCGTCAGCGTACGCAGCAGGTTCTTGTAGTCCTCGCGGATGTCCGCGTCGGATTCCTTCAATTCGTTGATCTTGCGGCAGGCGTGCAGCACGGTGGTATGGTCGCGGCCGCCAAACATGTCGCCGATTTCCGGCAAGCTATGGTTGGTCAGCTCCTTGGACAACGCCATGGCCACCTGGCGCGGGCGCGCCACCGAACGCGAACGGCGCTTGGACAGCAGATCGGCGATCTTGATCTTGTAGTACTCGGCCACGGTGCGCTGGATGTTATCCACACTGACCAGTTTGTCTTGCAGCGCCAGCAAGTCCTTGAGCGACTCGCGGATCAGCTCGATGGTGATGTCACGGCCCATGAAGTGCGAATGGGCGATCACCCGCTTCAGGGCGCCTTCCAGCTCACGCACGTTGGAGCGGATGCGCTGGGCGATGAAGAACGCGGCATCATGCGGCAGTTCGACCTTGGCCTGGTCGGCCTTCTTCATCAGGATCGCCACGCGAGTTTCCAGCTCGGGCGGCTCGACCGCCACGGTCAGCCCCCAACCGAAGCGCGACTTCAGGCGTTCTTCCAGGCCTTCGATTTCCTTCGGATAGCGGTCACTGGTGAGGATCACCTGTTGGCCGCCTTCGAGCAGGGCGTTGAAGGTGTGGAAAAACTCTTCCTGGGAACGCTCTTTGCGGGCGAAGAACTGGATATCGTCGATCAGCAGCGCATCGACCGAACGGTAGAAGCGCTTGAATTCATTGATGGCGTTGAGCTGCAAGGCCTTGACCATGTCGGCGACGAAGCGCTCCGAGTGCAGGTACACCACCTTGGCGTTCGGGTTCTTCTTCAGCAGATGGTTACCCACAGCGTGCATCAAGTGGGTCTTACCCAGGCCGACACCGCCATAAAGGAACAGCGGGTTGTAGCCGTGCTTGGGGTTGTCGGCCACCTGCCAGGCTGCGGCGCGAGCCAGCTGGTTGGACTTACCCTCGACGAAGGTTTCGAAGGTGAAGGTGCGGTTCAGGTAGCTGGTGTGCTTGAGCGCGCCCTCGACCTGCACCGTGCGCTGCTCGCTACGCCCGCCGGTGGCCGGCGTTGGCGCAGTTTCGGCCATGCTATCGAAACTGTCGCGAGAAGTCGGTTCCTCGATGGTTTCGGCTACCTGTGCCGGCTCGGCCACAGGCGCGCTGACCGGCTCGACCGGGCGCGCGACCTGGGCGCTCTGCTGTGCCTGTTGCGCGGCAACCGCGGCGCTGACCGGAGCATTGGGGGCGGCACGTGCCGCCGAGCTGCGGCGGCTGCCTATTAATAAGGAAAGGGCAGGCGCAATACCGCTGCCTTTTTCGCCAAGCAGCTCAAGCAAACGGCCAAGGTACTTTTCATTGACCCAATCGAGAACGAAGCGGTTGGGCGCATAGACGCGCAACTCGTCGCCTTCGGCTTCGACCTGTAGCGGACGGATCCAGGTGTTGAATTGCTGGGCAGGCAGTTCATCGCGCAGAAGCTCCACGCACTGCTGCCAAAGTTCCACTGACACGGATATCCCCTGAGTTGAAAGCCGGATGAGGCAAAAACAAACCGCCATTGTACCGGGCACAGGGTAACTTATCCACACGTAGCGACCTCCACAGGCAGGGTAAAGACGCCAAAATCTGACGGGAATACCGGCTCCGCCGTGTGAATAAGCCCTGTGGATAAACGCACCTGAGGGCTATGCACAACCCTGAGCCCAACCCTGTGGATAAAGCAGCTGTGGATAAACAGGCTTTTGCTGCACAGGTTGTACCCATGCCCAGCACAGCCAGAGCACCCGTTACCGACAAGGTTGTGAAACTCTGTACATACCATGGATATTGGGCTGTACTAGGTTATCCACAGAAGGTTATGCAGCTAAACTCTTTAAGATCTTCAGAAAAGCTTTTTATATGCCTCTTTGTTTTTTTCAATAACCTGCGTGTTCCGATGACCCGGTGCCCATTGCACAGCGTTGGCCCATTCGACCTTCCATAAGGAAAGGCTGGTTGGAAATTGACCTATTGCCTTGCTTTCTCTAGAATCGCCGATCTCTTAAAAAGGGGGCCCTTCCGGCCCGTTGTCGACCAACCCAGGTAACACGCCATGAAACGTACTTTCCAACCAAGCACCATCAAGCGCGCCCGCACCCACGGTTTCCGTGCCCGTATGGCTACCAAGAACGGCCGCGCCGTACTGTCGCGTCGTCGTGCCAAAGGCCGTAAGCGTCTGGCCATTTGATTTTCCGGCACAGGTGGTGAGTCAGGACTTCAGTCGGGAAAAGCGACTGCTTACACCCCGGCATTTCAAAGCGGTCTTCGACTCCCCAACCGGCAAGGTTCCAGGGAAAAACCTGCTTATCCTTGCCCGCGAGAACGGCCTCGATCACCCACGCCTCGGCCTGGTGATCGGCAAGAAGAGCGTCAAGCTCGCCGTTCAACGCAATCGCCTGAAACGCCTGATGCGCGATTCGTTCCGCCTGAACCAGCAGTTGTTGGCTGGTCTGGATATCGTGATCGTCGCGCGCAAGGGGTTGGGCGAAGTGGAAAACCCAGAATTGCACCAACACTTTGGCAAGCTCTGGAAGCGACTGGTTCGCAGTCGGCCCTCTCCAGCGGTCAATGCCGATACCGCAGGGGTAGACAGTCACGATGCGTAAACTGGCACTCGTTCCGATCCAGTTTTATCGTTACGCCATCAGTCCACTGATGGCCAGTCACTGTCGTTTCTATCCCAGCTGTTCCTGTTACGCCTATGAAGCCATCGAAAACCATGGCCTCTTGCGTGGTGGGTGGCTGGCCGTTCGTCGCCTGGGGCGTTGTCATCCGTGGAACGACGGCGGTTTCGATCCCGTTCCACCAGCTCCTTCCTCCCGAACTTCTTCGATAGCCGAGTAATCATGGATATTAAACGCACGATCCTGATCGTCGCCCTGGCAATCGTGTCCTATGTCATGGTCCTCAAGTGGAACCAGGACTACGGCCAGGCTGCATTGCCGACTCAGCATGCTGCCGCCAGCAATGCCAATGCGTCCCTGCCGGACAGCGTGCCCGCCAGCAACAACGGCGCCAACGCCGATTTGCCGAGCGTCGATGCCCAAGCCGGCAACACTGGCGTGGCGCCAGCGCCCGTTGCGGTCAGCAAGGACCTGATCCAGGTCAAGACCGATGTCCTGAACCTGGCTATCGACCCGGTTGGCGGCGATATCGTCCAGCTGACCCTGCCCCAGTACCCACGCCGTCAGGACCATCCTGAAATTCCGTTCCAGTTGTTCGACAACGGCGGCGAGCGTGTCTACCTGGCCCAGAGCGGCCTGATCGGCAACAACGGCCCGGACCGCGCCAGCGGCCGTCCGCTGTATGCCACCGAACAGAAGAGCTACCAGCTGGCCGACGGTCAGAACCAACTGGTGGTCGACCTGAAGTTCAGCGAAAACGGCATCAACTACATCAAGCGCTTCAGCCTCAAGCGCGGCGAGTACGACCTGACCGTCAGCTACCTGATCGACAACCAGAGCGCCCAGGCCTGGAGCGGCAACATGTTTGCCCAGCTCAAGCGTGACGCCAGCTCTGATCCGTCGTCGAGCACCGCTACCGGCACCGCCACTTACCTGGGCGCGGCCCTGTGGACAGCTTCCGAGCCGTACAAGAAAGTGTCGATGAAGGACATGGACAAGGGCGGTTTGCAAGAAAATGTGTCCGGCGGCTGGGTCGCCTGGCTGCAGCACTACTTCGTCACCGCCTGGATCCCGAGCAAGTCTGATAACAACGCAGTCCAGACCCGCAAGGACAGCCAGGGCAACTACATCATCGGCTACACCGGCCCGGCCCTGAACGTGCCGGCCGGCGGCAAGGTCGAAACCAGCGCCATGCTGTACGCCGGACCGAAGATCCAGTCCAAGCTCAAGGAGTTGTCCCCAGGCCTGGAACTGACCGTCGACTACGGCTTCCTGTGGTTCATCGCCCAGCCGATCTTCTGGCTGCTGCAACATATCCACAGCCTGTTGGGTAACTGGGGCTGGTCGATCATCGTCCTGACCATGCTGATCAAGGGCCTGTTCTTCCCGCTCTCGGCCGCCAGCTACCGCTCGATGGCGCGCATGCGTGCCGTGGCGCCGAAGCTGGCCCAGCTCAAGGAACGCTTCGGTGACGATCGCCAGAAGATGTCCCAGGCGATGATGGAGCTGTACAAGAAAGAGAAAATCAACCCGCTGGGCGGCTGCCTGCCGATCCTGGTGCAGATGCCGGTATTCCTGGCCCTGTACTGGGTGCTGCTGGAAAGCGTAGAGATGCGCCAGGCCCCATGGATGCTGTGGATCACCGACCTGTCGATCAAGGATCCGTTCTTCATCCTGCCGATCATCATGGGCGCCACCATGTTCATCCAGCAGCGCCTGAACCCAACGCCGCCGGATCCGATGCAGGCGAAGGTGATGAAAATGATGCCGATCATCTTCACCTTCTTCTTCCTGTGGTTCCCGGCTGGCCTGGTGCTGTACTGGGTTGTGAACAACTGCCTGTCGATCGCGCAGCAGTGGTACATCACCCGTAGCATCGAAGCGGCAACCAAGAAAGCTGCCGCTTGACGGGCAACCCGGTTTGCCTGTGAATAAAAACGCCCCCTAGTGGGGCGTTTTTGCTATCTGACGAATTCGTTGTAGAGGCTTTCGAGCATGAACACTGTGCGTGAAACCATTGCCGCCATCGCCACCGCCCAGGGCCGTGGCGGGGTCGGCATCGTCCGCTTGTCCGGGCCCTTGGCCAGCCAGGCCGGGCTGGCCCTCACCGGCCGCACCTTGACCCCGCGGCATGCCCACTATGGCCCGTTTCGCGATACCGACGGCCTGGTGCTGGACGAAGGCATCGCGCTGTTCTTCCCTGGGCCGAACTCGTTCACCGGTGAGGACGTGCTCGAGCTACAGGGACACGGCGGCCCGGTGGTCATGGACATGCTGTTGCAGCGCTGCCTGCAGCTGGGTTGCCGGTTGGCGCGCCCGGGCGAGTTCAGCGAGCGTGCATTCCTCAACGACAAGCTCGACCTGGCTCAGGCCGAGGCCATCGCCGACCTGATCGAAGCCAGCTCGACCCAGGCCGCGCGCAATGCCCTGCGCTCGTTGCAAGGCGCGTTCTCCAAGCGTGTACACAGCCTGACTGAGGCACTGATCGCCCTGCGTATCTACGTCGAGGCGGCTATCGACTTCCCCGAGGAAGAAATCGACTTTCTCGCCGATGGCCATGTACTGCGCATGCTCGATGAGGTACGCAACGAACTGTCCAGTGTGCAGCGTGAAGCCGGACAGGGCGCCTTGCTGCGCGACGGCATGACCGTGGTCATCGCCGGTCGGCCGAATGCCGGCAAATCGAGCCTGCTCAACCAGCTGGCCGGGCGAGAGGCGGCAATCGTCACCGATATCGCCGGTACTACCCGGGATATCTTGCGCGAACATATCCACATCGACGGCATGCCACTGCACGTGGTCGACACTGCAGGTTTGCGCGACACCGACGACCATGTGGAAAAGATTGGCGTGGAGCGGGCGCTCAAAGCCATCGGCGAAGCCGATCGCGTGCTGTTGGTGGTGGACTCCACAGCCCCGGAGGCCAGTGATCCGTTCGCCTTGTGGCCGGAGTTCCTTGACCAGCGGCCGGACGTGGCCAAGGTCACGCTGATCCGTAACAAGGCTGACCTAAGCGGCGAGCTGGTGGGAATGGAGCAGAGCGACGACGGTCATGTGACCATTACCCTGAGTGCCCGAGATAGCGACATGGGCCTGGAGCTGCTGCGCGACCACCTCAAGGCATGCATGGGCTATGAACAGACCGCCGAGAGCAGCTTCAGCGCCCGTCGGCGCCACTTGGAGGCACTGCGCCAGGCCAGCGACCACCTTGAGCATGGCCGGGCACAGTTGACCCTGGCCGGTGCGGGTGAGCTGTTGGCGGAAGATCTGCGCCAGGCACAGCAGGCGTTGGGGGAAATTACCGGGGCGTTCAGCTCGGATGACCTGCTGGGGCGGATCTTCTCGAGTTTCTGCATCGGCAAGTAATCCACAGCTCAGTGGACAAGGCCGCGCCCATTCGGGCGCGGCTTTTTTTTGCCTGCCACTCGGGCCTTGCTGCAGAGCGCGACCCTTTTTACAGCAGCGAACGCCATCAACAGGTGCAATGGCAAGCGCATAAGCTTTGTGGAAAACTCATCTTCAGCTCGGTTGATAACCAGGCTTTTTTTCTGAGGACAAACCCACCTGTGGGTAACCATCACTTTCATCCACAGCTTACACGCGGTTATCCATACCCCTCAGGCCCCTTCCGACACAGGGTTATGAAATCCTGAAAGCTTTGCCATTCCTAGGCTATAGATACTTATCCACATGTGGATAGGCCTCTAAGAATAAACATAAAAACAAAGCTTTTTTAAATTTTTCCTCTTTGTTTTCTTTTACCTGCCACTCATCCACAGCCTGGTCAAATTTTGCTCAGAAGGTTTATCGAAGGGGACTAAGCCCCTATACTGGTCCGCTTCCCTTCTCTATTTGCAAAAACAGGCACGAGGTGCGTGGTGGATTTCCCTTCCCGTTTTGAAGTGATCGTCATCGGCGGCGGCCATGCCGGTACCGAGGCTGCGCTTGCGTCCGCACGCATGGGTGTGAAAACCCTGCTGCTGACCCATAACGTGGAAACCCTCGGTCACATGAGTTGCAACCCGGCCATCGGTGGCATCGGCAAGAGCCACCTGGTCAAGGAAATCGATGCGCTCGGCGGCGCCATGGCCCTGGCCACCGACAAGAGCGGCATCCAGTTCCGCATCCTGAACAACCGCAAGGGCCCGGCGGTGCGCGCTACCCGCGCGCAGGCCGACCGCGCCATCTACAAGGCGGTGGTACGGGAAATCCTGGAAAACCAGCCGAACCTGTGGATATTCCAGCAGTCCTGCGATGACCTGATCGTCGAGCAGGACCAGGTCAAGGGCGTGGTCACGCAAATGGGTCTGCGCTTCTTCGCCGACTCCGTGGTGTTGACCAGTGGCACCTTCCTCGGCGGGCTTATCCACATCGGTTTGCAGAACTACTCCGGTGGTCGCGCCGGCGATCCACCCGCCAACGCCCTGGCCAGCCGCATGCGTGAATTGCCGCTGCGCGTCGGCCGCCTGAAAACCGGCACACCGCCGCGTATCGATGGCCGTTCGGTGGACTTCTCGGTGATGACCGAGCAACCCGGCGATACCCCTATCCCGGTGATGTCGTTCATGGGCGACGCGCAGATGCACCCACGCCAGGTGAGCTGCTGGATCACCCACACCAATGCCCGCACCCACGAGATCATCGCGTCGAACCTCGACCGTTCGCCGATGTACTCCGGGGTGATCGAAGGCATCGGCCCACGCTACTGCCCGTCGATCGAGGACAAGATCCACCGCTTCGCCGACAAGGAAAGCCACCAGGTGTTCATCGAGCCGGAAGGCCTGACCACCCACGAGCTGTACCCCAACGGCATTTCGACTTCGCTGCCGTTCGACGTGCAGTTAGAGATCGTCCGCTCGATCCGCGGCATGGAAAACGCCCACATCGTGCGCCCGGGCTATGCCATCGAGTACGACTACTTCGACCCGCGCGACCTCAAGTACAGCCTCGAGACCAAGGTCATCGGCGGCTTGTTCTTCGCCGGCCAGATCAACGGCACCACCGGCTACGAAGAAGCCGGCGCCCAGGGCCTGCTGGCCGGGACCAACGCGGCGTTGCGCGCGCAGGGCCGCGAAAGCTGGTGTCCACGCCGCGACGAGGCGTACATCGGGGTACTGGTCGACGACCTGATCACCCTGGGTACCCAGGAGCCGTACCGCATGTTCACCTCGCGCGCCGAGTACCGGTTGATCCTGCGCGAGGACAACGCCGACCTGCGCCTGACCGAAAAGGGCCGCGAGCTGGGCCTGATCGACGACGCCCGCTGGGCGGCGTTCTGCGCCAAGCGCGAAGGCATCGAGCGGGAAGAACAACGCCTGAAGAGCACCTGGGTGCGTCCAGGCACCCCGCAGGGCCAGGCCATTGTGGATAAGTTCGGCACGCCGTTGGCCCATGAGTACAGCCTGCTGAACCTGTTGGCCCGTCCGGAGGTCGACTACGCTGGGCTGATCGAAGCGACTGGTGGCGAGGTAATCGATCCACAGGTCGCCGAGCAGGTCGAGATCAAGACCAAGTACGCCGGCTACATCGACCGTCAGCAGGAAGAGATCGCCCGTCTGCGGGCCAGCGAGGACACCCGCCTGCCTGTGGATATCGACTACACCACGATTTCCGGCCTGTCCAAGGAGATCCAGGGCAAACTCGAGCAGACCCGTCCCGAGACCCTGGGCCAGGCGTCGCGTATCCCGGGCGTTACCCCGGCGGCGATTTCCCTGTTGCTGATTCACTTGAAAAAACGCGGCGCAGGCCGCGAATTGGAGCAAAGCGCTTGAGTTCCCTGGTCACCCCGCAACATGCCGAAGAGTTGTCCACAGGTGCGCGCCAGCTTGGTGTCGAGCTGAGCGCGCAGCAGCATCAGTTGCTGTTGGGCTACCTGGCCCTGTTGATCAAATGGAACAAGGCCTACAACCTGACCGCGGTGCGCGACCCGAACGAGATGGTTTCGCGCCATCTGCTCGACAGCCTCAGCGTCATGCCGTTTATCCACAACGACACCCTGCGCTGGCTGGATGTCGGTAGTGGCGGCGGCATGCCGGGCATCCCGCTGGCCATCCTGCACCCGCACAAGCAGGTGACGGTGCTCGACAGCAACGGCAAGAAGACGCGCTTCCTCACCCAGGTGAAGATGGAGCTGAAACTGGACAACCTGACGGTTATCCACAGCCGGGTGGAAGAGGTCCAACCCGAGCAGCCGTTCTGCGGGATCATCTCCCGGGCCTTCAGCAGCATGGAGAATTTCACCAACTGGACCCGCCACCTGGGTGACGCCCGCACGCAATGGCTTGCAATGAAGGGGCTGCATCCTGCCGATGAACTGGTAGCATTGCCCGCAGACTTCACAGTGGAAAGCGAGCAGGCCCTGACCGTTCCAGGTTGCCAGGGCCAGCGCCATCTGCTGATACTGCGCCGCAAGGCATGACTGGGAACACACGCAACAATGGCTAAGGTATTCGCAATCGCGAACCAGAAGGGTGGTGTGGGCAAGACCACCACCTGCATCAATCTCGCCGCATCGCTGGCCGCGACCAAGCGTCGCGTGCTGCTGATCGACCTCGATCCACAGGGCAACGCCACCATGGGCAGCGGTGTGGATAAACACGAGCTCGAGCATTCGGTGTACGACCTGCTGATCGGGGAATGCGACCTGGCCCAGGCCATGCACTATTCCGAGCATGGCGGCTTCCAACTGCTGCCGGCCAACCGCGACCTTACCGCCGCCGAGGTAGTGCTGCTCGAGATGCAGATGAAGGAGAGCCGCCTGCGCAACGCGCTGGCGCCGATCCGCGAGAACTACGACTACATCCTCATCGACTGCCCGCCGTCGCTGTCGATGCTGACGCTCAATGCCCTGGTCGCCTCCGATGGCGTGATCATCCCCATGCAGTGCGAGTACTACGCACTGGAAGGCTTGAGCGACCTTGTGGATAACATCAAGCGCATCGCCGCCCGGCTGAACCCGGAGCTGAAGATCGAGGGCCTGCTGCGGACCATGTACGACCCGCGCCTGAGCCTGAACAACGATGTTTCGGCACAGCTCAAGGAGCACTTCGGCGACCAGCTGTACGACACGGTGATACCGCGCAACATCCGCCTGGCCGAGGCGCCGAGCTTCGGCATGCCGGCACTGGCCTACGACAAGCAGTCCCGCGGCGCCCTGGCCTACCTGGCCCTGGCCGGGGAACTGGTACGTCGTCAGCGCCGTCCATCACGCACTGCACAAACAACTTAAGGAATCCGCATGGCCATCAAGAAACGCGGTCTCGGACGTGGGTTGGATGCACTGCTCAGTGGTCCTTCCGTCAGCGCGCTGGAAGCGCAGGCTGTCAAGATCGACCAGAAGGAACTGCAACAACTGCCAGTCGAGCTGATCCAGCGCGGCAAGTACCAGCCGCGTCGCGACATGGACCCCGAGGCGCTCGAGGAACTGGCGCATTCGATCCGTCTGCATGGCGTCATGCAACCAATCGTGGTCCGCCCGATCGGCGACAACCGCTACGAGATCATCGCCGGTGAACGGCGCTGGCGCGCCACCCAGCAGGCCGGCCTGGACACCGTGCCGGCCATGGTCCGCGAAGTGCCCGACGAAGCCGCCATCGCCATGGCGCTGATCGAGAACATCCAGCGCGAGGACCTCAACCCGCTGGAAGAAGCCCTGGCCTTGCAGCGCCTGCAGCAAGAGTTCGAGTTGACCCAGCAGCAAGTGGCCGATGCCGTCGGCAAGTCGCGGGTGACCGTGGCCAACTTGCTGCGCCTGATTTCGCTGCCCGAGGCGATCAAGACCATGCTCGCCCACGGTGACCTGGAGATGGGCCACGCCCGCGCCTTGCTCGGCCTCGGCGAAGATCGCCAGGAAGAAGGGGCGCGTCATGTTGTCGCACGCGGCCTTACCGTGCGCCAGACCGAGGCACTGGTGCGCCAGTGGCTCAACGGTAAACCTGAGCCGGTCGAATCGAGCAAACCTGATCCGGACATCGCGCGCCTCGAGCAGCGTCTGGCAGAGCGGCTGGGCTCCGCGGTGCAAATCCGCCATGGCAACAAGGGCAAGGGCCAGTTGGTTATCCGCTATAACTCGCTCGACGAGTTGCAAGGCGTGCTTGCTCACATCCGCTGAAACAATTCCCGTTGTAGCGCGCAGTCGGAAATCACTACCGAAGAGTTGAATAGGGGTTAATCCACCCCTATACTCTGCGCGCATTTTGTCGGCACAAATTATGCCAAGTCATTGCTGACGAGGCGGTCGACTTTCGAGGAGCAGTTGTGATGGAAATCCGCACGCCAAACCGCCTGCCTTTCCATCGCTGGGCGGTTTTCCCGGTTCTGCTGGCTCAATTTGTTGTGCTGCTGCTGGCAACCTTGGTGTTGTGGCAGTGGAAAGGGGCGGTCAGTGGATATTCAGGCCTTTGCGGAGGTTTGATTGCCTGGCTGCCCAATGTGTATTTCGCCTGGAAGGCATTTCGCTTCAGCGGAGCCCGGGCGGCGCAGGCCATCGTCAAGTCGTTCTACGCAGGCGAGGCAGGCAAGATGATTTTGACGGCAGTGCTGTTTGCACTGACCTTCGCAGGAGTGAAGCCATTGGCGCCGTTGGCAGTATTCGGCGTCTTCGTGCTGACCCTTTTGGTCAGCTGGTTCGCGCCCCTGCTGATGAATAAAAGACTTTCGAGACCTTAGGGCGTTTGAGGCAACCATGGCAGAAGAAACCGCTTCGGGTTATATCCAGCACCACTTGCAGAACCTGACCTACGGTCAACTACCAGACGGCAGCTGGGGCTTCGCCCATTCGGCTGCAGAAGCCAAGGCAATGGGCTTCTGGGCGTTCCACCTGGACACCCTGGGCTGGTCCGTTGCGCTGGGTCTGATCTTCCTGTTCATCTTCCGCATGGCGGCCAAGAAGGCGACTTCCGGGCAACCGAGCGGTCTGCAGAACTTCGTGGAAGTGCTGGTGGACTTCGTCAACGGCAGCGTGAAGGACTCCTTCCACGGCCGCAGCCCGGTGATCGCCCCACTGGCGCTGACCATCTTCGTCTGGGTGTTCCTGATGAACGCCATCGACCTGGTACCGGTCGACTGGATTCCGCAGCTGGCCATCCTGATCTCCGGTGATCCGCACATTCCGTTCCGCGCCGTGTCGACCACCGACCCGAACGCGACCCTGGCCATGGCCTTCAGCGTATTCGCCCTGATCATCTTCTACAGCATCAAGGTCAAGGGCCTGGGCGGCTTCATCGGCGAGCTGACCCTGCACCCGTTCGGCAGCAAGAACATCTTCGTGCAGATCCTGCTGATTCCGGTCAACTTCCTGCTCGAATTCGTCACCCTGATCGCCAAGCCGATCTCGCTGGCACTGCGTCTGTTCGGCAACATGTACGCCGGCGAGCTGGTGTTCATCCTGATCGCGGTGATGTTCGGCGCCGGTATCCTGTGGCTCAGCGGCCTGGGTATCGTGCTGCAGTGGGCGTGGGCAGTGTTCCACATCCTGATCATCACCCTGCAAGCTTTCATCTTCATGATGCTGACCATCGTCTACCTGTCGATGGCCCACGAAGATAACCATTAAGACCGCCTGGCGTGTCTGATAGCCTTCCCCGCCGGTTTGGGGGGAGGGCTTAAAAAGTCCGCAAGGGCATGCTGTACCAAACGATTTGTTTTACCGCTTCAAACTAAAAACCTAACCAATACGACGTAAAAGTCGGGAGGAAAGATGGAAACTGTAGTTGGTCTGACCGCTATCGCTGTTGCTCTGCTGATCGGCCTGGGTGCTCTGGGTACCGCCATTGGTTTCGGCCTGCTGGGCGGCAAATTCCTGGAAGGCGCTGCTCGCCAGCCAGAAATGGTTCCGATGCTGCAGGTCAAAATGTTCATCGTTGCCGGCCTGCTCGACGCCGTGACCATGATCGGTGTTGGTATCGCTCTGTTCTTCACCTTCGCAAACCCCTTCGTTGGTCAGATCGCCGGCTAATCACTCGTTTTTTACGAGTTGATTGCTGTGATGAACAAAGACCGAGCGAGGTGTTGGCGTGAACATTAATGCAACCCTGATTGGCCAATCCGTTGCTTTCCTGATTTTTGTACTCTTCTGCATGAAGTACGTATGGCCTCCGGTCATCACTGCTCTGCAAGAGCGCCAAAAGAAGATTGCCGACGGCTTGGACGCTGCCAACCGCGCAGCTCGCGACCTGGAGCTGGCCCAAGAGAAAGCGGGTCAGCAACTGCGTGAAGCGAAGGCACAGGCAGCCGAAATCATTGAGCAAAGCAAGAAGCGCGCTGCTCAGCTTGTCGAGGAAGCCCGTGAACAGGCCCGCGTCGAAGCTGACCGTGTGAAGGCTCAGGCTCAAGCCGAGATCGAACAGGAACTGAACAGCGTCAAAGACGCCCTGCGTGCCCAAGTGGGTGCCCTGGCCGTTGGCGGTGCTGAAAAGATCCTTGGCGCCACAATCGATCAAAACGCGCATGCGGAGCTGGTTAACAAACTGGCCGCTGAAATTTAAGCGAGGGCGATCATGGCAGAACTGACCACGTTGGCCCGACCTTACGCTAAGGCTGCCTTCGAGCATGCCCAGGCCCATCAGCAACTGGCCAATTGGTCAGCCATGCTCGGCCTGGCTGCTGCGGTGTCGCAAGACGACACCATGCAGCGCCTGCTCAAGGCCCCGCAACTGACTAGCGCAGAAAAGGCCGCCGCATTCATTGAAGTGTGCGGTGACAAGTTTGACGCCAAGGCACAGAATTTCATTCATGTTGCCGCGGAAAACGAACGTCTCCTGCTTCTGCCGGAGATTTCGACTCTGTTCGACCTGTACAAGGCCGAGCAAGAGAAGTCCGTGGACGTGGAAGTCACCAGTGCTTTTGCGTTGAACCAAGAACAGCAAGACAAACTCGCCAAGGTTCTCAGTGCACGGTTAGGCCAGGAAGTGCGCCTGCACGCGTCGGAGGATGCCAGCCTGATCGGCGGCGTCGTCATCCGCGCTGGCGACCTGGTAATCGACGGTTCGGTTCGCGGCAAGATCGCGAAACTGGCCGAAGCCTTGAAATCTTGAGTTTGAAGGGGCAGCAGAGCAATGCAGCAACTCAATCCTTCCGAAATTAGTGAAATCATCAAGGGCCGCATCGACAACCTCGATGTCGGCTCCCAAGCCCGTAACGAAGGTACCGTCGTTTCGGTTTCCGACGGCATCGTGCGGATCCACGGTCTGGCCGACGTCATGTACGGCGAAATGATCGAGTTCCCGGGCAGCGTATTCGGCATGGCCCTGAACCTGGAGCAAGACTCCGTAGGTGCAGTGATCCTGGGTGCCTATGACACCCTCGCCGAAGGCATGAGCGCCAAGTGCACCGGCCGCATCCTGGAAGTTCCGGTTGGTAAGGAACTGCTGGGTCGCGTCGTCGACGCACTGGGTAACCCGATCGACGGCAAGGGTCCTCTGGGCAACACCCAGACCGACGCGGTCGAGAAAGTAGCTCCAGGCGTGATCTGGCGTAAGTCGGTAGACCAGCCTGTACAGACTGGCTACAAGTCCGTCGACGCCATGATCCCTGTCGGCCGTGGCCAGCGCGAGCTGATCATCGGTGACCGTCAGATCGGCAAGACCGCCATGGCCATCGACGCCATCATCAACCAGAAAGACTCCGGTATTTTCTGTGTTTATGTTGCAGTCGGCCAGAAGCGTTCCACCGTTGCCAACATCGTTCGCAAGCTGGAAGAAGCCGGCGCCCTGGCCAACACCATCGTGGTCGTTGCCAGTGCTTCGGAATCCGCCGCACTGCAGTTCCTGGCACCTTACGCCGGCTGCACCATGGGCGAGTTCTTCCGTGACCGCGGTGAAGACGCGCTGATCGTTTACGATGACCTGTCCAAGCAGGCCGTTGCCTACCGTCAGATCTCCCTGCTGCTGCGCCGTCCACCAGGACGTGAAGCGTACCCAGGCGACGTGTTCTATCTCCACTCCCGTCTGCTGGAGCGTGCATCGCGCGTTTCCGAAGAGTACGTCGAGAAGTTCACCAACGGTGCCGTAACCGGCAAGACTGGCTCGCTGACCGCTCTGCCGATCATCGAAACCCAGGCTGGCGACGTTTCCGCGTTCGTTCCGACCAACGTGATCTCGATCACCGACGGTCAGATCTTCCTGGAATCGGCCATGTTCAACGCAGGCATCCGTCCTGCCGTTAACGCCGGTGTGTCGGTATCCCGTGTTGGTGGTGCCGCCCAGACCAAGATCATCAAGAAGCTGTCCGGTGGTATCCGTACCGCCCTGGCCCAGTACCGTGAACTGGCGGCCTTCGCCCAGTTCGCTTCGGACCTGGACGAGGCTACCCGCAAGCAGCTGGAGCATGGTCAGCGCGTTACCGAGCTGATGAAACAGAAGCAGTACGCGCCAATGTCGATCGCCGACATGGCCCTGTCGCTGTACGCCGCTGAGCGTGGTTTCCTGACCGACGTAGAAGTCTCCAAGGTTGGCAGCTTCGAGCAAGCGCTGATTGCCTACTTCAACCGTGATCACGCCGAACTGATGGCCAAGATCAACGTGAAGGGTGACTTCAACGACGAAATCGACGCTGGCATGAAAGCCGGTATCGAGAAGTTCAAGGCCACCCAGACCTGGTAAGCCGCAGCGGGGGCTCCGGCCCCCGCTTGCTAACCTGATAGGTGATACATGGCAGGCGCAAAAGAGATTCGCAGTAAGATTGCGAGCATCAAAAGCACGCAAAAAATTACCAGCGCCATGGAGAAAGTGGCGGTCAGCAAGATGCGCAAGGCACAAATGCGCATGGCTGCTAGCCGTCCTTACGCGGAGCGTATCCGCCAGGTGATCGGTCATCTGGCCAACGCCAACCCGGAATACCGCCACCCGTTCATGATCGAGCGCCCTGTAAAGCGCGCCGGTTATATCGTGGTGAGCAGTGACCGTGGTCTGTGCGGTGGCTTGAATACCAACCTGTTCAAGGCCCTGGTCAAGGACATGAACGAAAACCGCGAACAGGGCGTGGAAATCGACCTGTGCGTGATCGGCAGCAAGGGTGCGACTTTCTTCCGCATCTTTGGCGGTAACGTCGTAGCCGCGATCAGCCACCTGGGCGAAGAGCCATCGATCAACGATCTGATCGGCTCCGTCAAAGTGATGCTGGACGCCTACCTGGACGGCCGCATCGATCGCCTCTCGGTGGTTTCGAACAAGTTCATCAACACCATGACCCAAAAACCGACGGTAGAGCAGTTGGTACCGTTGGTGGCAACCCCGGATCAGGAACTCAAGCACCACTGGGACTACCTGTACGAACCCGACGCAAAAGAGCTGCTGGACGGCTTGATGGTGCGTTACGTGGAGTCGCAGGTGTACCAGGCGGTGGTCGAGAACAACGCTGCTGAACAAGCGGCCCGGATGATCGCCATGAAGAACGCCACAGACAACGCCGGTGATTTGATCAAAGAGCTTCAGTTGATCTACAACAAGGCGCGTCAGGCTGCGATCACCCAGGAGATCTCGGAAATCGTCGGCGGCGCTGCCGCGGTTTAACGGTTCAAAAATTCAGAGGATCCAGCTATGAGTAGCGGACGTATCGTTCAAATCATCGGCGCCGTCATCGACGTGGAATTCCCACGTGATGCCGTGCCGAGTGTTTACAACGCGCTGAAAGTACAAGGCGCGGAAACCACCCTGGAAGTTCAGCAGCAGCTGGGCGACGGCGTGGTTCGTACCATTGCGATGGGCTCGACCGAAGGTCTGAAGCGCGGTCTGGATGTCGTCGACACCAAGGCTGCCATCTCGGTACCTGTCGGCAAGGCAACCCTGGGCCGTATCATGGACGTCCTGGGCAACCCGATCGACGAAGCCGGCCCGATCGGCGAAGAAGAGCGTCGCGGTATCCACCAGCCAGCGCCTTCGTTCTCGGACCAGGCAGGCGGCAACGACCTGCTGGAAACCGGCATCAAGGTTATCGACCTGGTCTGCCCGTTCGCCAAGGGTGGTAAGGTTGGTCTGTTCGGTGGTGCCGGCGTCGGCAAGACCGTCAACATGATGGAACTGATCCGTAACATCGCCATGGAACACAGCGGTTATTCCGTGTTCGCTGGTGTGGGTGAGCGTACTCGTGAGGGTAACGACTTCTACCACGAGATGAAGGACTCCAACGTTCTCGACAAGGTAGCTCTGGTCTACGGTCAGATGAACGAGCCACCAGGAAACCGTCTGCGCGTAGCGCTGACCGGCCTGACCATGGCTGAGAAGTTCCGTGACGAAGGTAACGACGTTCTGCTGTTCGTCGACAACATCTATCGTTACACCCTGGCCGGTACCGAAGTATCCGCACTGCTGGGCCGTATGCCTTCGGCAGTAGGTTACCAGCCGACCCTGGCCGAAGAGATGGGTGTTCTGCAAGAGCGCATCACTTCGACCAAGGAAGGTTCGATCACCTCCGTCCAGGCCGTATACGTACCTGCGGACGACCTGACCGACCCGTCGCCAGCGACCACCTTCGCCCACTTGGACGCCACCGTCGTTCTGTCCCGTGATATCGCTTCCCTGGGTATCTACCCAGCGGTCGACCCACTGGACTCGACTTCGCGCCAGCTGGACCCGAACGTGATCGGCACCGAGCACTACGAGACCGCTCGTGGCGTTCAGTATGTTCTGCAGCGCTACAAAGAGCTGAAGGACATCATCGCGATCCTGGGTATGGACGAACTGTCCGAAGCCGACAAGCAACTGGTTGCCCGCGCTCGTAAGATCCAGCGCTTCCTGTCGCAGCCGTTCTTCGTGGCCGAAGTCTTCACCGGCTCGCCAGGCAAGTACGTTTCGCTCAAGGACACCATCGCTGGCTTCAGCGGCATCCTCAAAGGTGACTACGACCACCTGCCAGAACAAGCGTTCTACATGGTCGGCAGCATCGACGAAGCGATCGAGAAAGCCAAGAAACTGTAATCCCGGCGCCCCGCAAGGGGCGCTAATCAGGTTGAGGCAAGCAGATGGCTATGACAGTCCATTGCGATATCGTCAGCGCGGAAGGAGAGATCTTTTCCGGCCTGGTCGAGATGGTAGTAGCGCACGGCAACCTGGGCGATCTTGGTATCGCTCCAGGCCACGCGCCGCTGATCACCAATCTCAAGCCTGGTCCGATCACGCTGACCAAGCAAGGTGGCGATCGTGAGGTGTTCTACATCTCCGGTGGTTTCCTCGAAGTGCAGCCGAACATGGTCAAGGTTCTTGCCGACACCGTGCAGCGCGCTGCCGACCTGGACGAAGCTCAGGCTCAGGAAGCCCTCAAGGCTGCTGAGAATGCTCTGAATGCGAAAAGCTCGGACTTCGACTACGGTGCTGCTGCCGCGCGTCTGGCCGAGGCTGCAGCTCAGCTGCGTACTGTCCAGCAATTGCGCAAAGGCAAGTAATTCGGCCCTGGCCGCTTACTTTCGCCGCGATTGAGTTAAAGGGTAGCCTCGGCTACCCTTTTTCTTTTTCTAAAAATTTCCTTTTTGGTCAGGTCCCTGACCGCCCAGGATTGGTAGCCAGTCAATGTCCCTCGATATCGTCATCCTCGCCGCCGGTCAAGGCACCCGCATGCGTTCGGCGCTGCCCAAGGTGCTGCACCCGATAGCCGGCAACTCCATGCTCGGCCATGTTATCCACAGCGCGCGCCAACTGCAGCCCAAGGGCATTCACGTGGTCATTGGCCATGGCGCCGAGCTGGTGCGCGAGCGCCTGGCTGCGGACGACCTGAATTTCGTCATGCAGGACAAGCAGCTGGGCACCGGCCATGCCGTGGCCCAGGCGCTGCCTGCCATTACCGCCGACACCGTGCTGGTGCTGTACGGCGATGTGCCGTTGATCGAGGTGCAAACCCTGCAGCGCCTGCTGGCCAAGGTCAGCGCCAGCCAGTTGGGCCTGTTGACCGTTAACCTGGCTGACCCCAGCGGTTATGGCCGGATCGTTCGAGATGCGCAGGGCCAGGTCACGGCGATCGTCGAGCACAAGGACGCCAGCGAGGCGCAGAAGGCGATCAAGGAAGGCAACACCGGCATCCTCGCCATGCCAGCGGCGCGCCTGGCCGACTGGATGGGACGCTTGTCCAACAACAATACCCAGGGCGAGTACTACCTGACCGATGTGATCGCCATGGCCGTGGCCGACGGCCTGGTGGTCGCCACCGAACAGCCCCACGACCCGATGGAAGTGCAAGGCGCCAATGACCGTCGCCAGTTGGCCGAGCTTGAGCGCCATTACCAGCTGCGCGAAGGCCGCCGTCTCATGGCCCAGGGCGTGACCCTGCGTGATCCGGCGCGCTTCGATGTGCGCGGCGAAGTGATCGTGGGCCGCGATGTGCTCATCGATATCAACGTGATCCTCGAAGGCCGGGTGGTCATCGAGGACGACGTGCAGATCGGCCCCAACTGCGTGATCAAGGACAGCACCTTGCGCAAGGGCGTGGTGATCGAGGCCAACAGCCATATCGAAGGCGCGGTGATGGGCGAGGGCAGCGATGCCGGTCCGTTCGCGCGCCTGCGTCCGGGTAGCGTGCTGGAGGCCCGTGCCCATGTGGGTAACTTCGTCGAGCTGAAGAACGCGCATCTGGGCGAGGGCGCCAAGGCCGGTCACCTGACCTACCTGGGCGATGCCGAGGTCGGTGCACGCACCAACATCGGTGCTGGCACCATCACCTGCAACTACGACGGCGCCAACAAGTTCCGCACGGTGATGGGCGAGGACGTGTTCATCGGCTCCAACAATTCGCTGGTGGCACCTGTGGAAATCCAGGCGGGGGCCACTACCGCGGCGGGCTCGACCATCACCCAGACGGTGGAAGCCGGCCAATTGGGCGTGGCCCGTGCGCGCCAGCGCAACATCGAAGGCTGGAAGCGGCCGGAGAAGATCAAGAAGAGCTGAGTTATCCACAGAACTTTCGATCGAAAGCCGGCTTATGTGAATAAGCCGGCTTTTTATTGGTTGCCGTATCGCGGTCCCTGTAGGAGCGGCCTTGTGTCGCGAAAGGGGCGCGTAGCGGCCCCAGGATCTCAGCGCCAAGGCAGAAATAGCTGGGGCCGCTTTGCGGCCCTTTCGCGACACAAGGCCGCTCCTACAGGGACCGTGTCAGTGCAGAGAAACTTGACGAATCGTTCATCTTAGGCTTTGATTGCACTACTTATCTTTCGAATCGAAACTTAAAGCCGAAATGTCGAAACGTAATACCCCCCAGCGCCGCCACAACATCCTGTCCTTGCTCAACGAGCAGGGCGAAGTGAGCGTCGATGCCCTGGCCAAGCGTTTCGAAACTTCCGAAGTGACCATTCGCAAGGACCTCGCAGCGCTGGAAGCCAACGGCTTGCTGCTGCGCCGCTATGGCGGCGCGGTGACCATGCCCCAGGAGCTGCTCGGCGACAACGTCCAGCCAGTGTCCCTGTACAAGCAGGCCATCGCCCGCGCGGCGGTGGGGCGCATTCGCGAACACGCGCGCATCATCATCGACAGTGGCAGCACCACGGCAGCGATGATCCCGCAGCTCGGGCGCCAGCCAGGGCTGGTGGTGATGACCAACTCGCTCAATGTGGCCCGGGCCATCAGCGAACAAGAGCACGAGCCGGTGCTGCTGATGACCGGCGGCACCTGGGACCCGCACTCGGAGTCGTTCCAGGGCCAGGTCGCCGAGCAGGTACTACGCTCATACGACTTCGATCAACTGTTCATCGGTGCCGATGGCATCGACCTGGAGCGTGGCACCACCACCTTCAACGAACTGCTGGGGTTGAGTCGGGTCATGGCCGAAGTGGCCCGCGAGGTGATCGTCATGGTCGAGTCGGACAAGGTCGGCCGCAAGATCCCCAACCTCGAGCTGCCCTGGGGCAGCGTCAATACCCTGATTACCGATGACCGCCTGCCCGTCGAGGCACGCGAGCGGATTCAAGCCCGCGGTATCAACCTTATCTGTGCCGCTATCAGCTAGGAGCAACAACCTATGTGTGGAATCGTCGGTGCCGTAGCCGAGCGTAATATCACAGCCATCCTCATCGAAGGCCTCAAGCGCCTGGAATACCGCGGTTATGACAGCGCCGGCCTGGCCGTGCTGACCGCGCAGGGCGGGCTTGAGCGTCGTCGCCGCATCGGCAAGGTCAGCGAGCTGGAGGCCGCCGTGGCCGCCGAGCCACTGGCCGGGCAACTGGGCATCGCCCATACCCGCTGGGCGACCCATGGCGCACCGACCGAGGGCAATGCCCACCCGCATTTTTCCGCCCAGGAAGTAGCGGTGGTGCACAACGGCATCATCGAGAACCACGAAGCGCTGCGTGAAGAGCTCAAGGGCCTGGGCTACGTGTTCAGTTCGCAGACCGACACCGAGGTGATCGTCCACCTGATCCATCACCTGCTCAAGAGCATCCCGGACCTGGCCGACGCGCTCAAGGCCGCGGTCAAGCGCCTGCACGGCGCCTACGGCCTGGCGGTGATCTGCGCCAGCCAGCCAGACCGCCTGGTCGCCGCCCGTAGCGGCAGCCCGTTGGTGATCGGCCTCGGTCTGGGTGAGAACTTCCTGGCCTCCGACCAGTTGGCCCTGCGCCAGGTCACCGACCGCTTCATGTACCTGGAAGAAGGCGACATCGCCGAGATCCGCCGTGAGCAGGTCAGCATCTGGGACCAGGCCGGTCGCCCGGTACAGCGCGAGACCGTGCAGTACCACGAAGGCGCCGAAGCCGCTGACAAGGGTGTGTACCGCCATTTCATGCTCAAGGAGATCCACGAACAGCCGAGCGTGGTGCAACGCACCCTCGAAGGCCGCTTGGGCAAGGATCACGTGATGGTCCAGGCCTTCGGCCCAAATGCCGCCGAGCTGTTCGCCAAGGTGCGCAACGTGCAGATCGTCGCCTGCGGCACCAGCTACCACGCCGGCATGGTCGCCCGTTACTGGCTCGAAAGCCTGGCCGGCATCCCGTGCCAGGTGGAAGTGGCCAGTGAATTCCGCTACCGCAAGGTGGTGGTGCAGCCGGACACCCTGTTCGTCTCCATTTCCCAGTCGGGCGAAACCGCCGATACCCTGGCGGCCCTGCGCAATGCCAAGGAGCTTGGCTTCCTTGGCAGCCTGGCGATCTGCAACGTCGGCATCAGCTCGCTGGTGCGAGAATCCGACCTGACCCTGCTGACCCTGGCCGGCCCGGAGATTGGCGTGGCCTCGACCAAGGCCTTCACCACCCAGCTGGTTTCCCTGATGCTGCTGACCCTGGCCCTTGGCCAGGTGCGCGGCACCTTGGCCGCCGGCGTCGAAGCCGAGCTGGTGGACGAATTGCGCCGCCTGCCGACTCGCCTGGGTGAAGCCCTGGCCATGGACGCTGTGGTCGAGAAGACCGCCGAGCTGTTCGCCGACAAGCACCACACCCTGTTCCTCGGCCGCGGCGCGCAATACCCGGTGGCGATGGAAGGTGCGCTCAAGCTCAAGGAAATCTCCTATATCCATGCCGAAGCCTACCCGGCCGGTGAGCTCAAGCATGGCCCGCTGGCGCTGGTAGACAGCGACATGCCGGTGGTCACCGTGGCGCCGAACAACGAGCTGCTGGAAAAGCTCAAGTCGAACCTGCAGGAAGTCCGCGCCCGCGGTGGTGAACTGGTGGTATTCGCCGACGAGCAGGCTGGCATGAGCAACGGCGAGGGCACCCACGTGATCAACGTTCCGCACATCAACGATGCGCTGGCGCCGATCCTCTACACCATCCCGCTGCAGCTGCTGTCGTACTACGTTGCCGTGCTCAAGGGCACCGACGTCGACCAGCCGCGCAACCTGGCCAAGTCGGTTACGGTGGAGTAACGCTGCGGCAGTGGTTGTGCCGTATAAATCACAACCCCCGGTCAGCCGGGGGTTTTTCTTTCTCAGGATGAGCAATAAAGATGTTGATGAAACTGGCGCCAAAAAGGCCGCGTAGCCTGCGCAAATTCTACCTGTCGATAGGCGCGACGCTGGTAATCATGGTGGTCGGACGCTATTTCGCGCTCGAGGCCGAGGAACAACGAGCCAAGCAGCAGTCGCAATGGATAGAACAGGTGTTGCAGGTGAACAGCACGCTGCCCAGGCAGATCGATGCAGTTACCCAGCTTGAGCGGGTCGAGTTCGTTTGGGGGGATACGTTCCTCTATGTATATCGGGTCGGACTGAGCGCCAAGCTGCCGTGGGAACGCCGTGCGAAGATGCAGGAGCGAGCCGGCCAGCAACTGGAACAACTGGCCTGCAAGGAGCCGAAAATGCTCGAAGCGATGCACAGGTTCAAGTTCCGCCAGAAACATCTCTATGTCGGGGACGAAGGAGGCGAGTTGTTCCACGTCGAGTTGCAGCCTGACAAGCTAGCCTGCGCGAACTGACGAGCGCCGTGATGTTCATCGCAAGCTCGTCGTTCTAGGAAAATTCTGTACGCCGTATCAGGCATGGATCAATGTTTTCCCCCGGTGTTTGCCCTAACGTCCCCCGACCCATCAGTCATCAAGGACGACAGGAAATGCAGACGCTGCAACGAAAGCACGATATCCAGCCATTGGAAGGCAATGAAATGACCCTCCTGGTCAATGGCCTGCCCGCGGTCGCCAGTGCCGGCGAAACCGTACTCAGCGTGCTCAACGCCGTTGGCCTGCGCCAGGTGGCGCGCAATGATCACGGCCAGCTTAGCGGTGCCTACTGTGGCATGGGCGTCTGCCATTGCTGCCTGGTCCAGATCGATGGCCGCCCCAAGCGGCGCGCCTGCCAGACCGTGGTGCGGCCCGGCATGCGTATCGAGACCGAGGTGAACCGCGTGCAAGAGGAGGCCCATTCATGAGCCTTCGTCCAGTGATCGTTGGCGGTGGTTCGGCCGGCATGGGCGCGGCCATCGAGTTGGCCGACCATGGTGTGGACTGCCTGCTGTTCGACGAGGCTTCCCGTCCCGGTGGCGTGGTCTATCGCGGCCCGCTGCGCGCCGGTGTCGACCTGGGCTACCTCGGGCCACGCTACACCAAGGCACTGAATAAACTGCACGAAGATTTCGCGGCGAGTGCCGCGCATGTCGACCTGCGTTTGAACCACCGGGTGGTCGGTGGTGACGATCAGCGCCTGATGGTGCTCGACGCCGACGAGCGCCTGCACGAGATCGAATACTCGCACCTGCTGCTGGCCGCCGGTTGCCACGAGCGCAACGTGCCGTTCCCCGGCTGGACCCTGCCTGGGGTGATCCTGCTCGGTGGCCTGCAGCTGCAGATCAAGAGCGGCGTGGTCAAGCCGCTGGGCAGCACCTTGATCGCCGGTACCGGGCCGCTGCTGCCGTTGGTGGCCTGCCAGTTGCACGCCGCTGGCGCCAAGGTCGCGGGGGTGTACGAAGCCTGCTCGTTCAACCGTATCGCCAAGGAAAGCCTGGCGCTGATGAACAAGCCGCAGCTGTTCCTCGATGGCCTGAGCATGCTTGCCTACATGAAGCTCAACGGCATCCCCATGCACTACGGCTGGGGCGTGGTGGGCGCCACTGGCGAGGATGAACTGCAAGAGGTCAGCGTCGCGCCCTACACCCAGGACTGGAAACCGGACATGTCCCGCGTCCAGCGTGAGCAGGTGCGTACCCTGGCGGTCGGCTACGGCTTCATTCCGCGAACCCAGCTCAGCCAGCAGTTGGGCCTGGAACATGGCTTCAGCGAAGACGGCTACCTGCGTGCCGAGTGCAACGTCTGGCAGCAGAGCAGCCGGCCGAACATCCACCTGGCTGGCGACATGGCCGGGATTCGCGGGGGCGAGGCGGCGATGCTCACCGGGCGAATCGCCGCGGTGTCGATGCTCCAGCAAATGGGCAAGCTCGATGCCGAGCAGGCCATCGAATTGCGTGAGCGCTACCTGGGCAAGCTGGCGGCGATCAAGCGCTTCCGCTCCGGGGTGGAGCGCTACACCGCCCGCGGCGCCGCGCAGGTCGAGCTGCCGCAAGCCGACACGGTGATCTGCCGGTGCGAGCACGTCACCCGTGAGCAGATCGACCTGGCCCTGGAGCAGGGCGTCGAGGACATGGCCAGCCTGAAGATGCGCACTCGGGTGAGCATGGGCGACTGCCAGGGCCGCATGTGCGTCGGCTACTGCAGCGATCGCCTGCGCAGCAGCACCGGGCGCAAGGATGTGGGTTGGCTGCGTCCGCGTTTCCCGGTCGACCCGATTCCGTTTTCCGCATTCGAACAACTGGGCACGGAGGCCTGAGCATGAACAAGACCTACGACATCATCATTGCCGGCGGTGGCGTGATCGGCGCGTCCTGCGCCTACCAACTGTCCAAGCGCGGCAACCTGAAGATCGCCCTGATCGACTGCAAGCGCCCGGGCAATGCCACCCGAGCCTCGGCCGGCGGGCTGTGGGCGATCGGCGAATCGGTGGGGCTGGGTTGCGGAGTGATCTTCTTTCGCATGATGTCTTCGCGCAACAAGCGCGAGGCCAACGGCGCGGCGGTGGTGGTCGACTCGAGCACCCCGCACATCCTGCCGGAATGCTTCTTCGACTTCGCCTTGCAGTCCAACGCGATTTATCCACAGCTGCACCAGGAGCTGATAGAGCGCCACGGCATGGACTTCAAGTTCGAGCGCACCGGCCTCAAGTACATCATCCAGGACGAAGAGGACCAGCTGTACGCCGAGCATATCGTCAAGCAGATCCCGCACCTGGCCGACCAGGTGCGCTGGCTCGACCGTGATGCGTTGCGCGCGTCGGAGTCGGCGGTGACCCTCAAGGCCAACGGCGCGCTGGAGTTCCTCTGCGATCACCAGGTCAGCCCGTTCCGCCTGGGCGATGCCTACATGGAGGCGGCGCGGCAGAACGGTGTCGACCTCTATCCCAACGTGAACATCACCGGCGTGCTGCATGAGGGGCCGCGGATCAAAGGCGTGCGCACCGCCGAGGCCGGCGAGTTCCACTGCCAGACACTGATCAATGCCGCTGGCGCCTGGGCGGCGGAACTGAGCGAATGGGCGACCGGGGAGAGCATCCCGGTAAAACCGGTGAAAGGCCAGATCGTGCTGACCGAGCGCTTGCCCAAGCTGCTCGATGGCTGCATCACCACCAGCGATTGCTACATGGCGCAGAAGGACAACGGTGAGATCCTGATCGGCAGTACCACCGAGGAGAAGGGCTTCGATGTCACCAACACCTTCCCGGAGATCAACGGGTTGGTGCAGGGGGCGATCCGCTGCGTGCCACAGCTGGCGCAGGTGAACCTCAAGCGCACCTGGGCCGGTCTGCGGCCTGGGTCACCGGACGAGCTGCCGATTCTCGGGCCTGTGGATAATATTCAAGGGTATTTCAACGCCTGTGGACATTTCCGTACCGGCATCCTCACCTCGGCAATTACCGGGGTGTTGCTCGATAAAGTTGTCCACAATGAGGCGTTGCCGCTGGATATCACGCCGTTCCTGGCGTCGCGCTTCCGTGAGGCTGTGGGTAAACAGCAAGCCCACGGCTGACGGGGCCGCTAGCAAGGTCGACGCCTATCCATCCGATAGGGACCGGCCTTGCTGGCGAAACAAGCACCACGGTAGTAGATGGCCACCGGCTGCGCCGGTGTTCGCCGGCAAGGCCGGCTCCTACACCGCAGTGCGAGACCTTGGATCAGATCTGCATCGCCTTGCCATCCACATTCATCGCTGCCTGGCGCAAGGCCTCGGAGCGGGTCGGGTGCGGGTGGCAGGTGAGGGCGATGTCTTCGGCCGAGGCCGAGAACTCCATGGCCACGCAGAACTCGCCGATCATCTCGCTCACGCTCGGACCGACCAGGTGCACGCCCAGCACTTCATCGGTCGTGGCATCGGCGATGACCTTGGCGAAGCCTTCGGTCTCGTGGTTGATCTTCGCCCGGCTGTTGGCGCTGAAGGGGAACTTGCCGACCTTGTAGGCACGGCCTTCGGCCTTGAGCTGCTCTTCGGTCTTGCCGACGCTGGCCAGTTCCGGGCGGGTATAGATGACGCCCGGGATGAGGTTGTAGTTGACCTCATGGGCCTTGCCGGCGATGCGCTCGATGCACGACACCGCTTCGTCTTCGGCCTTGTGTGCCAGCATCGGGCCGGAGGTGACGTCGCCGATCACCCAGATGCCCGGCACCGCGCTGCGGTGATGGTCGTTGGCGAGCATGCCGCGCTTGTCGGTTTCCAGCCCGGCGCTTTCCAGGTTCAGGCCCTGGGTGTAGGGGCGGCGGCCGATGGCTACCAGCACGTAGTCGGCCTGCAGGGTTTCGGCGGTACCACCGGCGGCGGGTTCCAGGGTCAGTGTGACGCCGTCGGCCGCGGCCGTGGCCTGGGTCACCTTGCTGCCGAGCTTGAAGGTCATGCCTTGCTTGGCCAGGGCTTTCTGCAGGGTCTTGGCGGTTTCTTCGTCGGTGCCAGGGCAGATACGGTCCAGATACTCGATCACCGTGACTTCGGCACCCAGGCGACGCCATACCGAACCCAGCTCCAGGCCGATCACCCCGGCACCGATGACGATCAGGTGCTTGGGCACCTGGGGCAGCGACAGGGCACCGGTGGAGTCGATGATGCGCTGGTTGTCGATGGTCACGCCAGGCAGCGGCGTAGGTTCCGAGCCAGTGGCGATGACGATGTCGTTGGCCTGCAAGGTGGTTTCGCTGCCATCCTCGGCCTTGACGATCACCTTGCCAACCCCGTCCAGGCGGCCCCAGCCCTTGATCCAGTCAACCTTGTTCTTGCGGAACAGGTATTCGATGCCCTTGGTCAGGCCAGTCACGCTTTCGTCTTTCTGCTTCATCATCTGGCTGAGGTTGAGGGTCGGCTTGACCTCGATCCCCAGGTGGGCGAACTCGTCGCCGCTGGCGGCCTCATACAGCTCGGAAGCGTGCAGCAATGCCTTGGACGGCATGCAACCGACGTTCAGGCAGGTACCGCCGAGGGTCGAGCGCCCCTCGACGCAGGCCACGCTCAGGCCCAGCTGGCCGGCGCGAATCGCCGCGTTGTAGCCGCCGGGGCCGCCGCCGATGATCACCACGTCATAGGATTTCATGGGTTTTACTCCGAGAGTGTGAGGAAGCGAAGAGGGCCACAAGGTTAATCTGCGCAAGCCAGATTGTATACAATCTGTTGTGCGCGGCGTTGCATCGGGCGCTAGACCATGGTCGCGATTAACGGAAACTTCCTACGAATGAACTACCCTGATCCGGTGGCGTCCGAAAATTAAGCTGCGGCGTCCGGTTTCAATGAAAGGGAGGGTCATGAATGCTTGCGCAACTTCCACCTGCGTTGCAGAGCTTGCACTTACCTTTGCGCGTCAAGCTGTGGGACGGCAACCAGTTCGATCTGGGGCCGAGCCCGCAAGTCACCATCGTGGTCAAGGAACCACAACTCATTACCCAGCTTACCCACCCCAATCTCAACGAGCTGGGATCAGCCTTCGTCGAGGGCAAGCTGGAGCTGGAAGGCGATATCGGCGAAGTCATCCGGGTTTGTGACGAGCTCAGCGATGCCTTGCTTCAAGATGAAGACGAGGCAGTGCCGGCACGCACTGCCCATGACAAGGCCACCGATGCCGAAGCCATTTCCTATCACTACGACCTGTCCAACGAGTTCTACCAACTGTGGCTCGATCCGGACATGGTCTATTCCTGTGCCTATTTCAAGGAGCCGGACAACACCCTGGCCCAGGCTCAGCAAGACAAGTTCGACCACCTGTGCCGCAAGCTGCGCCTGCAGGCTGGCGATTACCTGCTGGATGTCGGTTGTGGCTGGGGCGGGCTGGCGCGCTTCGCCGCTCGTGAGTACGGCGCCAAGGTATTCGGCATCACCTTGAGCAAAGAGCAGCTGAAGCTTGGTCGTCAACGGGTCCAGGACGAAGGCCTGGGTGACAAGGTCGAGCTGCAGATCCTCGACTACCGCGACCTGCCCCAGGATGGCCGCTTCGACAAAGTGGTCAGCGTCGGCATGTTCGAACATGTCGGCCACGCCAATCTCGAGTTGTACTGCAAACGGCTGTTCGGTGCCGTGCGCGAAGGCGGCTTGGTGATGAACCATGGCATCACTGCCAAGCATGTCGATGGCCGCCCTGTCGGCCGCGGCGCGGGCGACTTCATCGACCGCTATGTGTTCCCCCATGGCGAGCTGCCGCATATCTCGATGATCACTGCACGGATTTGTGAGGCGGGCCTGGAGGTGGTCGACGTCGAAAGCCTGCGGCTGCACTACGCCAAGACCCTCAACCATTGGAGCGAGAACTTGGAGAACCAGCTGCATCGCGCCGCCGCGCTAGTGCCGGAAAAGACCTTGCGTATCTGGCGCCTGTACCTGGCAGGTTGCGCCTACGCCTTCACCAAGGGCTGGATCAACCTGCACCAGATCCTCGCCGTGAAACCTTACGCCGACGGCCACCACGACCTGCCGTGGACCCGTGAGGACCTCTACCGCTAGCCGTTACAGAATCGGTGAAATCAGCCGTGCGATGCGCATTCCCAGTTGTTGCAGGCGGTGCGTGTCGCGGCTGTCCTCTGCGGTGATCTCCCTGGCCAGCTCGAAATCCCGCTCCAGCATCTGCTCGACCTGATCGGCGAAGGCGCGGTCCACGGTCAGCAGGGTGATCTCGAAATTCAGGCGGAACGAGCGGTTGTCCAGGTTGGCGCTGCCGATGGCGCTGATTTCGTCGTCCACCAGTACCACCTTCTGGTGCAGGAAGCCCGGTTGATACCTGAACATGCGCACCCCGGCACGGACTGCTTCGAAGGCGAACAGGCTGGAGGCGGCGTAGACGATGCGGTGGTCGGGGCGCGAGGGGATCAGGATGCGTACATCCACGCCGCGCAGCACCGCCAGGCGCAGGGCGGCGAAAATCGCCTCGTCAGGGATGAAATAGGGGCTGGTGATCCATACCCGTCGGCTGGCCGAATGGATCGCCTCGAGGAAGAACAGCGCGCAGGTTTCCTGGGGGTCGGCCGGGCCACTGGCCAGGGCCTGGCACAGCACGCCGTCCTCGGGGTAGGTGTCTGGCAGGATCAACGGTGGCAGCTGGCGCGTGGCCCAGTACCAGTCCTCGGCGAACGATTCTTGCAGGCAGGCCAGCACCGGGCCGCTGATTTGCACATGGGTGTCGCGCCATGGCGACAGCTTTGCGTGGGCGCCGAGATACTCGTCGCCGACATTGTGGCCACCGAGGAAACCCAGCAGGCCATCGACCACCACGATCTTGCGGTGGTTGCGGAAGTTGACCTGGAAGCGATTGAACAAGCCCCGGCGCGTGGCGAAGGCCTGGATCTGTACACCACCATCGCGCAGCGCCTGGCTGTAGCTGGCCGGCAGGGCATGGCTGCCGACCCGGTCATATAGCACGAACACCCGCACGCCTTCGGCAGCCTTGCTCAGCAGCAGTTGTTGCAACTCCCGGCCCAGGGCGTCGTCGTGGATGATGAAGAACTGCACTAGCACGGTATCGCGGGCGGCGCGGATCGCCGAGAAGATCGCCTCGAAGGTGGCCTCGCCGTCGATCAGCAACTTCACCTCGTTGTTGGCCAGGCACGGCATGCGGCCCAGCTTGGGCATCGCGCGCAGGGCCGCGTAGCTGTCCGACTCGCGGGCGGTGAGTGCTTCCTCCACCCAGGGCCGCCAGTTCAGGTTGGCCATGGCCACGTGCATTTCCTGGTTGGCCTGACGCCGCGCCTGGATGTAGGCATAGAAGGAACGGGCGCCGAACACCAGGTAGGGGATCAGGGTGAAGTAGGGAATGAACAGCAAGGACATGGCCCAGGCGATAGCACCCTGGGCGGTGCGCACGGTGAACACCGCGTGCAGCGCGGCGGCGATGCCGAGCAGGTGAATCAGGCCGAGCACGTAACCGAAGAAGTAGGGGCTGTGGTAATCCATACGCATCCTGCTTGCCGTGAGCACTGCCGCTAACAGACCACGTTCCAGGGGTCGCCTGCAACCTGCAGGCGATTTCGGCGTCTAACGGCTAGTCCGGCCAGAGCCGGTATTTTTTGGAGCTTTGACCCATGAAGATTCGCCTGCCATTGCTTGCCCTGATGTTCGGCCTGGGCAGCCCGCTGGTTCACGCGCAGATGCTGCAACCTGGCTTGTGGGAGTTGACCACCAGCAACATGCAGGTCGATGGCAAGCCACTGCCGGACATGGCTTTCATGCTCGGGCAGTTGAAGAACCTGCCACCTGAGCAACGGGCGATGATGGAAGGGGCATTGGCCAAGCAGGGCATCACCGTGGGCGGCAAGGGTGTGCGCTCCTGCCTGACCCCGGAGCAGGTCAAGACCGATGACATTCCGTTACAGGACCCGCAGTCGGGCTGCACGCAGAAGATCACCGAGCGCACGGGCAATGTCTGGAAATTCCAGTTCAGTTGCCCGAAAGCCCAGGGTCAAGGCCAGGCTACTTTCCTCAGTGATCGTGAGTTCCTGACCAAGGTCAATGGCACCTTCAATGCGTCCGGTGTGCAGCAGCAGGGCAGCATGGACACCCGGGCCGTGTGGTTGGGCAATGACTGCGGGGGCGTCAAACCTCGAAGTTGAGCGGCCTATGCCGAGCCATCGAGCCAGGCATAACGACTCTCGGCCACCGCATCGTGGGCATGCAGGCTCTCTGCATGTTCCACGCGCACGCTGAACCCCCGCACCCACTTCAGTTGACGCAGCGCCTGGTGCAGGCGCCGCGCGGCATCCTCGCAGAACATCAGGTTCTGGCCGTTGGCCAGGGCGAAGGCTTGTTCATCGGCGCGCTTTACCGCTGTCTGCACCGCAGTACCCAGTGCCGCCTCGGCGTGGTCGATCAGCTCCGCGAGCCTGATATCGTCCTCGGCAAGTCGCACCTGCAACTTGGCCAGGCTTCGCTGGCTATGGGGCGTGGCGACAATTCCGTTACTGCTGCCAAGCCACCGGCGAACCTCGTCCCGATTCAACGGCTGATCGGCAAAGTCTTTGTCGAACTGCGCCTGAATCAGTTGCCTGGCCAGCGCCGCCGAGCAAGGGCAGGTCGAGGAATAGGGAATGTGCACAGATAGTTCCACGTGGAACATTCCATTTTCCAAACGGGCATCCAGGCTCACCGGGTAGCGTTTCCAGCCGGACAGGGGGCTGACCAGCGCCGGTCGCTTGAGCAGATGATCGAAGGTCAGGCGCAGGTAGGCCCTGTGCGACAGGCCGGCGTGGCTGGCCAGAAACTGGTCGAGAATGTCGCGCAACCGTTGCGCTGCCAGTGCTTGGTGTTCAAGCGCCTCCAAGGCCAGGTACAGCCGTGACATATGTATGCCCCGCGAAGCGCCATCGTCGAGGCTTACGCCAGCATCGGCGTAGGCTGTCACGTTGCGCCCATCGATCAACAGCGGCAGGGCGATGCCGCACATGCCGACCCAGTCCAGAGCCAGGGTTTGCTGGCTGTTCTGGGCGGCGATATCGGGGAGGGTAAGGGTGGTCATGGAAGCATCCTGTGGGTGGTTCAACGGCAACCGCCGATGAGGCTGCAATGCAGGTTGAAACGCTCGCCGCTGGAACTGGAGACTCGATTGCGTGTGGTCCAGCCGATGCGTTGGCTATAACCGACCCAGGCTTCACCATCACTGGCCAGTCCGCTGAAAAAGGTCAGGCCGCCATAACGGCTGTTGGTTTGCGCCCAGAGGCGTTTGCTCGCCGCTTCATAGCCGCGCAGGTAGAAAGTGCTGCCTTCGGTGCGCACGCTGTAGTAGTTGCCCTTGCTGTCCTGGCAGGCGAGCAGGGTGGCGCTGCGTGTGCACAAAGCCAGGTCACTGCGAGGCATGGCGGGGAGTTGCAGGGGCAATGCGAGCAATAGCATGGCGACGATGCCAGGTAGTTTCATGACGCTCTCCAGTCGACCGTTCGGCAACACGGCTTGGCGAAATTGTATTGTTATAATATAACATTATGCAATGCATCGCTTCGAATGCGCCTGCCCGATGAGGTCCGTCATGCCCAACCGTCTTCCTGTCACCGTGCTGTCCGGCTTCCTTGGCGCCGGCAAGAGCACGCTGCTCAACCATGTGCTGCGCAACCGCGACGACCTGCGTGTCGCGGTGATCGTCAACGACATGAGCGAAATCAACATCGACGCCAGCGAGGTGCAGCGCAACGTCAGCCTTAACCGCGCCGAAGAGAAACTGGTGGAGATGAGCAACGGTTGCATCTGCTGCACCTTGCGTGAAGACCTGCTGGAAGAAGTGGCCCGCTTGGCCGGTGAAGGTCGCTTCGACTACCTGCTGATCGAGTCGACCGGCATCTCCGAGCCGCTGCCGGTGGCCGAAACCTTCACCTTCCGTGACGAGCAGGGCCGTAGCCTGAGCGACATGGCGCGGCTGGACACCATGGTCACGGTGGTTGATGGCCTCAATTTCCTGCGCGACTACCAGGCCGCCGACAGCCTCGCCAGCCGCGGGGAAACCTTGGGTGAGGAAGACGAACGTTCGATCAGCGACCTGTTGATCGAACAGGTCGAGTTCGCCGATGTGCTGCTGCTGAGCAAGATCGACCTGATCAGCCAGGCCGAGCGCGAGGAGTTGCTTGCCATTTTGCGCAGCCTCAATGCCCGGGCGCAGATCGTGCCGATGGTGATGGGCCAGGTGGCGTTGTCACGGATCCTCGACACCGGGCTGTTCGACTTCGACCAGGCGGCCCAGGCGCCAGGCTGGTTGCAGGAACTGCGCGGCGAGCATGTGCCCGAAACCGAGGAGTACGGCATCGCCGCGACCACCTGGCAGGCACGCCGGCCGTTCCATCCGCAGCGTTTCTTCGACTTTATCCACAGACCGTGGAGCAATGGGCGGTTGCTGCGTTCCAAGGGCTTCTTCTGGCTGGCCAGCAAGTTCCAGGAGGCCGGCAGTTGGTCCCAGGCCGGCGGCATGATGCGCCATGGTCTGGCCGGGCGCTGGTGGCGGTTCGTGCCACGCGAACAATGGCCGCAGGATGAAGAGAATACCGCGGCGATCCTCAAGCAGTGGACGGTGGAATCCGGCGATTGCCGGCAGGAACTGGTGTTCATTGGGCAGAACATCGATTTTGCGCAGTTATCCACAGAGCTGGAGGCTTGCCTGCTGACCGATGAAGAAATGGAACTGGGGCCGATGGGCTGGCTGCGCCTGGCGGACCCGTTCGGTGCCTGGCATGAGGAAGCGGCGGCATGAGCCTTGTGGACCGCCGTCAGGTGTTCGCGGATTCGCCGCGGGTACTGACCGAGATCCTCGCCGATGACGTCAATCTGGCCACTTGGCAGCGCCGCCTGCCGGCCCAGGTGGAGGACTTTGCCGGGCTGCTGCTGAGCCAGGGCCAGTTGCTGGCCGATGAGCGGGTGGTCGAGGTGAACGAACAGCAGGTGCCGGTTTTGCCGGGGCTGCTCAAGGAGGCCTCGGACCTGCATGGCTATGAGGGGTTCGTCGCCGATGTGGTGTGGCTGGTCGAGGCCTTTACCTGCTTGCTCGGGGCGCGTCGTATCGGTTTGCGTTTGCGGGTGCTGGAGGGCGCCATGTGCCCGCGTTTTCACGTGGATCATGTGCCGTTGCGGTTGTTGAGCACATACGCCGGGGCCGGCAGCGAGTGGCTGGAGGAGGGGCGGTTGGATCGGTCGCGGTTGCAGTTCGAGCCGCCGCCTGTGGATAACATTCAGCGGCTGGTAGCGGGAGAGGTGGCGCTGCTCAAAGGGGAGCGTTGGCTGGGCAATGAGGGTGGTGGGCTTATCCACCGTTCGCCACCGACGCCTGCGGGTGAGCGGCGCTTGTTGTTAAGCCTGGATTGGCTGGCGTGAGTGCCATCGTGGGACCAGCCACCCTGGCACAGGTTAGACTGACGCAATCTTCTTCGCCGATAGCCAATCATGCTGCGTAACATCCCCACCCATGTGATCGCCGGCCCCCTGGGCGCTGGCAAGACCAGCCTGGTCCATCACCTGCTCGACCAGCGCCCGGCGAACGAGCGCTGGGCAGTGCTGGTAAACGAGTTCGGTCAGATCGGCCTGGACGCCGCCTTGCTCAGTCGTGACGACGCCGGTATCGCCATTGGCGAGGTAGCCGGCGGTTGCCTGTGCTGCGTCAATGGCGCGCCATTTCAGGTCGGCCTGGCCCGCCTGCTGCGCCAGGCTCGCCCCGATCGGTTGTTGATAGAGCCATCCGGCCTTGGCCATCCGCTACAACTGTTGGAACAACTGGGCCAGGCGCCATGGACCGGGGTACTGGCGGTACAGCCGCTACTGATGGTGCTGGATGGCGCGGCGCTGGCGCGTGGGGAGGTTTTGCCGCCTGCCCAGCAACAGGCGCTGGAGCGGGCGGGGCTGCTGGTTATCAACAAGGCGGATGCTGTGGATGAGCCCACACGCTTGTTGATAACTGCCCAGTTGCCCGAGGTGCCGGCCATCTGGGCCGAGTTTGGTGCGCTTTCCCTCGAGGAGTTGCCAGCATCGCTGGCGCAAGCTTCGGTAGCGCCGGCCACTTTGCCTGTGGACAACGGCACGGCGCCGTTACCTGCCTTGTGGGCAGACCCTCGCCAGCCGATCCGCCAGGACCAGCAAGGTGATGGCGGCTGGAGCATCGGCTGGCGCTGGCACCCCAGTCAGCGCTTCGATGAGACGGTATTGGGCCGGGTCCTTGAACAATGGCCGTGGCGCCGGGCCAAAGGGGTTATCCACAGCGCGGCTGGGTGGATGTCGTTCAACGGCCTGGAGAGGGGCGCACTGGACTGGCGTGCGAGCGAATGGTGCAACGACTCGCGGATCGAGCTGATCTTCGCCCGGCCGCAACCGTTGCAGGCCCTGCACGCTGCGATCGAGGCCTGTCGCCTGGACCACTGATCAGTTGCGCCAGCGGTTATGCTCCTGGCGCCACTGCTGCATCTCGATGACATTGTCGGTGCGAGGCGGGGTCTTGATCTCGAAGGGGTAGGGCGCCAGTTCGATCTGCATGGTGTGGGCACCGAACTGGGTGACGGTGCCGGGGTGGCGCTGTTCGCCGGTGACGGTGAACTCGAAGTTGTAAATGCGCGCCAGGCGCTTGCGGCCATTGGCGTCACGGACCAGGCCGATGCGCTTGAGCGCCACGGCGTCGTCGAGTAGTTCCAGGTCGAGCTTGGCGCAATGCTGCTTGACCCGCGCCAGGGCCTTTTCGCGAAGCCCGTGGTTGTGCCACAGCCAGGCGCCTGCGGTCGCCACCAGCATCAGGACGAAAAGGTTTTCCAGGGTCAGCATTTGCGTAAGCTCCAGACAGGTCGATCCAGCTTAACTGCGTCTCTGGCCTGTCGTACAGATGGCAATCGGGTTCATACTGCGGGCCGCACACTTATTCACACAGTTTCGGAATTGTCCTGCATGAAACGTACGCCGCACTTGCTCGCCATTCAGTCCCATGTGGTCTTCGGACACGCTGGCAACAGCGCTGCGGTATTTCCCATGCAGCGGGTCGGGGTCAATGTCTGGCCGCTCAATACCGTGCAGTTCTCCAACCACACTCAGTATGGACAGTGGTCGGGGGAAGTGCTTGCCCCGGCGCAAATTCCAGCGTTGGTGGAAGGCATTTCCAACATTGGCGAGCTGGGCCACTGCGACGCGGTGCTGTCGGGTTACCTGGGCAGCGCCGAGCAAGGCCGGGCGATCCTCGCCGGTGTCGAGCGTATCAAGGCGGTGAACCCCAAGGCCCTGTACCTGTGCGATCCGGTCATGGGGCATGCCGAGAAAGGCTGCATCGTGCCGGCCGAGGTCAGTGAGTTCCTGCTCGAGCAGGCCGTGGCCAAGGCCGATATCCTGTGCCCCAACCAGCTCGAGCTGGACAGTTTCTGTGGCCGTCGCGCGCAGTCGCTGGAGGATTGCGTGGGCATGGCGCGCGGGTTGTTGGAGCGTGGGCCGCAGGTTGTGCTGGTCAAGCACCTGAATTATCCACAGCGCGCGGACGATGCCTTCGAGATGCTCCTGGTGACCCGCGAAGCCAGCTGGCATCTGCGTCGGCCACTGTTGGCGTTCCCGCGTCAGCCGGTAGGGGTGGGCGACCTGACGTCAGGGTTGTTCCTCGCCCGGGTGCTGCTTGGCGACAACTGGCTGCAAGCCTTCGAGTTCACCGCCGCTGCCGTGCATGAGGTGTTGCTGGAAACCCAGGCCTGCGCCAGCTATGAACTACAGCTGGTGCGGGCCCAGGATCGCATCGCCCACCCACGGGTACGCTTCGAGGCGCAGCGCCTGAACTTCTAGATCGAATCGGTCTTGAGGTTCTGGTAGCGCTGTTCCAGCTCCTGGCGGATCTGCCGGCGCTGCTGGCCTTGGAGGAAGCGGCGCTTCTCTTCGCTGCTCTGCGGTTGGCGCGGCGGCACTTTCACCGGACGGCGATCGTCGTCCACCGCGACCATGGTGAAGAAGCAGCTGTTGGAGTGGCGTACCGAGCGCTCGCGAATGTTCTCGGTGACCACCTTGATGCCCACTTCCATCGAAGTGTTGCCGGTGTAGTTGACCGATGCCAGGAAGGTGACCAGTTCACCGACATGCACTGGCTCGCGGAAGATCACCTGGTCCACCGACAGGGTCACCACATAGGTGCCGGCATAGCGGCTGGCGCAAGCATAGGCGACCTCGTCGAGGTACTTGAGCAGGGTGCCGCCGTGTACGTTGCCAGAGAAGTTGGCCATGTCCGGTGTCATCAGGACGGTCATGGTCAGCTGGGCGTTTCCAGGTTCCATAGAGAGCTCACGGTGAATTTGCGCTGAATCGGGGCGGGTATCTGCAGACACTTCTGTTCCCCTTTTTGAGGTTTCCCATCCTGGTACGGGACGTCGGCTGACGCTCCATCGTCACGCTGATTTTGCCATCGGCGGTGTCGGATCTGCCGATCTGTTTCTGCATATTGCATCGGCATTTTGCGGCAAGGCGCGATGTTAACCTGACGGGGCCCACGCAATGTGGGCTTTATGCGTCTATCACATCAGTATGTGCCTGCTCCGCGCCCTGGGCTTTTCCAGGGGAGGAGCGGTTCGCCCCCTGCACCCTACAAGGAGTATCACGCCATGCATGCCATCAGCTTCATCCAGGATCTGGCGGTGATCATGCTGGTCGCCGGGGTGGTCACCATTCTCTTCCACCGGCTCAAGCAGCCGGTGGTGCTGGGCTACATCGTCGCTGGCTTCATCATCGGCCCGCATACGCCGCCATTCGGCTTGATCCACGATGAAGACACCATCAAGACCCTTGCCGAACTGGGGGTGATCTTCCTGATGTTCTGCCTGGGCCTGGAATTCAGCCTGCGCAAGTTGTTCAAGGTTGGCGCCACGGCATTCATCGCCGCCTTCCTGGAAATCGTCCTGATGATCTGGATCGGTTTCGAGATCGGCCGCTGGTTCGGCTGGAACACCATGGACTCGCTGTTCCTCGGCGCGATCCTGGCGATCTCCTCGACCACCATCATCGTCAAGGCGCTCAACGACCTGAAGATGAAGAACGAGCGCTTCGCCCAACTGATCTTCGGTGTGCTGATCGTCGAGGACATCCTCGGTATCGGCATCATCGCCCTGTTGTCGGGCATAGCGGTCAGCGGCACGGTGAGTTCCGGCGAGGTGTTCTCGACGGTGGGCAAGCTGTCGCTGTTCATGATCGTCGCGCTGGTCGTTGGCATCCTGTTGGTACCGCGGCTGCTGGCCTACGTGGCCAAGTTCGAAAGCAACGAGATGCTGCTGATCACCGTGCTGGGGCTGTGCTTCGGTTTCTGCCTGCTGGTGGTCAAGCTGGAGTACAGCATGGTGCTGGGCGCCTTCCTGATTGGCGCGATCATGGCTGAGTCGCGCCAGTTGCTGAAGATCGAGCGCCTGATCGAACCGGTTCGCGACCTGTTCAGCGCAATTTTCTTCGTTGCCATCGGCCTGATGATCGACCCTTCGATCCTGCTCGAATACGCCTGGCCAATCGTGGTGATCACCCTGGCGGTGGTGCTGGGCAAGATGCTCTCGTGTGGGCTGGGCGCGTTCATTGCCGGCAACGACGGACGCACGTCGCTGCGGGTGGGCATGGGCCTTTCGCAGATCGGTGAGTTCTCTTTCATCATTGCCGCCTTGGGCATGACCTTGCAGGTCACCAGTGACTTCCTCTATCCGGTGGCAGTCGCGGTGTCGGCCATCACTACCTTGCTCACGCCTTACCTGATCCGCGCCGCCGACCCGTTGTCGCTGAGGCTTGGCAAGGTGGTGCCCAGCCGCCTGGCGCGGGTGCTGTCGCTGTATGGCGAGTGGCTGCGCAGCATTCAGCCCCAGGGCGAAGGGGCCATGCTGGCGGCGATGATCCGGCGCATTTTGCTGCAGGTGGGGGTCAACCTGGCGCTGGTCATCGCGATCTTCTTCAGTGGCGGTTACTTCGCCGGGCGGATCGGCGCCTGGCTCAGCGAGTGGGTCGTTGATGCCGGTCAGCAGAAGGCGCTGATCTGGGGCGCGGCGTTGCTGCTGTCGCTGCCGTTCCTGATTGCCGCATATCGCAAGCTCAAGGCGCTGTCGATGCTGTTGGCAGAGATGGGGGTCAAGCCGGAGATGGCCGGGCGGCACACCCAGCGGGTCCGGCGGGTGATTGCCGAGGTGATTCCGCTGTTGTCGCTACTGGTGATCTTCCTGCTGCTGTCGGCCTTGTCAGCGAGCATCCTGCCGACCAGCGAGCTGTTGCTGGTCATCGCGGTGGTGGCGGCGGTGGTGGTGGCGTTGCTGTGGCGCTGGCTGATTCGCGTGCATACACGCATGCAGGTGGCCTTGCTGGAAACCCTGGAAAACAACCGCGAGCCGCACTGAGCGGTAATCGCTTTCTGCGCGAGTTTTCACCGTCGTCCGAGGGGATGGAGCGGTAGCGATGTCGCCAGGCGCAGAAAGCCTGGCGATAGTAGGCGCTTTAATGGCTATAAGCCATTATTTTTCCTGTGTTTATTCTGTTCATGACATGCCATTACACAGGGGCGCAAGGATCAGCTCTCCAGCCAGACATCCCGCGCCCAATGCCACACCGATTCCCAGCTTTCCTCGGTGACGATCTCCTCTGCGCCAGACCACAGCACCACGGTGCCGTCCTCTTCGACGCAGTAGAAATCGTCTCCGTCCTGGCAGATCGGAATGAGGTCGCGGGGCACGCCGGCGTCCCAGGCATTGGCTGCGACCTCCGGCAGGTAGGTATGGGATTGCGGGTCGGTCACGGTCACCGGCTCGAGGCTGCCGTATACCACGTCACTGACGGTCAGCAGGTATTCCTTGAACACGAAGGGGATGTTGATGAACAGCTGTTCCTCGATCTCCACCAGTTGATCTTCGTCCGGCAGTTCCAGCGGCACCGGTACCGGCTCGTTGGCTTCACGGAGTTGTTCGATCACTTCTTCCACGGTTCACATCCTCTGACCTTATGACAACGCTGCGCGTTATACCCTAGTAGGCCGCTCTGGCAAAAGCAAAAACCCCGGGACAGGCCCGGGGTTTTTTCTGCAACGTGCGACGGTTAACCGTTTTGACGGATACCGGCCAGCAGCCAAGGCTGGTTTTCGCCATGGGCGCGAACCATGTGCCAGCTTTCGCTGAAGGCTTCGCCCTGGTCGAAACGCGAGGTCTTCGACACGCCACGGAAGGTCAGGGTAGCGTCGGTTTGGTCGGTGCGCTCGTCGACGCCGTCCAGTTGCACATCGAGGTCGTCGATGTAGGTGGACTGGAAGCCTTCACCCTGTTCAGCGCGCTCGCGCTTGAGGAAGTCGAGCATCTGCGGGGTGACGAACTCGGCGATCTTGTCCATTTCGTTGGCGTCCCAGTGCTGCTGCAGCGACTGGAAGTGCGAACGGGCGGCCGCCAGGAAGCTGGCTTCGTTGAACCAGGCCGGGGCGTTGATCGCCGGGGCGGCGGCCGGAGCGGCGGAACCACCGAAGATCGACTGCGGGGCGGCCTGCGGCTGGGCTTCGCGCTGGTACGGAGCGTGGCCGGCGGCAGCGTGTTGCGGCTGCTGTTGGCGACGGCGCGCGGCGATGAAGCGGAACACCAGGAAGGCGATCAGGCCCATGATCAGGAAGTCGAGGATCTGCATGCCCTGGAAGCCGTCGCCCATGAACATGGAGGCCAGCAGGCCGCCAGCGGCGAGGCCGGCCAGCGGGCCCAGCCAGCGCGAAGCGCCACTGGCGGCTGCCGGTGCGCGGCCTGGAGCGGTAGGTGCGGCGGCAGGCGTGGTCGGGGTGGCCTGGCGGGTCTGGTGGATAGGCGCGGAGCCCGAGCTCTTGCCACCACCGAAGCGCTTGGCGTTGGCGTCGAGGCTCAGCGTCAGGCCGACGCAGAGCGCCAGAGCGATGCTAAGAAAACGTTGCATAAGATGGGGATTCCCGTTTGTGTGGATTGCACGCGCGTCATGGTGCACATGAACTGACAGACATAGCCAGCGACAAGATGTTTCGAGCTTTTGCCTGATTGGCCGGAAGTGCGTGTTACCTGTAGGAGCGGCCTTGTGTCGCGAAAGGGCCGCAAAGCCGCTCCTACAGAGGTATGCCGTTCAGTTCGGTCATATGGCTTCCAGCTTGGCGTAACCGAGCATCAGCCACTTGCTACCTTCGGAGAAATTCACCTGCACCCGGGCCTGGGCGCCGGACCCCTCGAAGTTGAGGATCACCCCCTCGCCGAATACCGCATGCTGCACCCGTTGGCCCAGATTGAATGCGGTCTGCGGGATGTTGGCATTGGCGAACAGGCTGCTGGCGGGTGTCTTGGCGCCGCCGAACGGGCGGCTGACAGTGTTCGACAGGCGCACTTCCTGCACCAGCCCGGCCGGAATCTCGCGGACGAAACGCGACACCTTGTTGTAGGTCTCGCTGCCATACAGGCGACGGGTCTCGGCGTAGGTCATCACCAGCTGACGCATGGCCCGGGTGATGCCGACATAGGCCAGGCGGCGCTCCTCTTCGAGGCGCCCGGGTTCTTCCAGGCTCATCTTGTGCGGGAACAGGCCTTCCTCCATGCCCACCAGGAACACGTAGGGGAACTCCAGGCCCTTGGCGCTGTGCAGGGTCATCAGCTGGATGCTGTCCTCGTGCTCGTCGGCCTGGGTGTCGCCGGCCTCCAGCGATGCGTGGCCGAGGAAGGCCGACAGCGGCGACAGGTCGGCGTCTTCGTCGCTGGTTTCGAAGTTGCGCGCGGCGCTGACCAGTTCCTCAAGGTTTTCCACCCGGGCCTGGCCTTTCTCGCCCTTTTCTTCCTGGTGATAGATGATCAGCCCGGATTGCTCGATGACGGTCTGGGTCATCAGGTGCAGCGGCATGTCCAGGACCTTGGCCGCGAGGTTCTCGAGCAGTTCGATGAATGCCCCCAGGGCGCTGGCGGCACGGCCCTTGAGGGCCTTGGCGGCAAGCAGCTGGCACATGGCGTCCCACATCGACAGCTGGCTGTGCCGGGCGTGTTCGCGGATCGCCTCGACGGTTTTCTCGCCGATGCCGCGCGGCGGCACGTTGATCACCCGCTCCAGCGCGGCGTCGTTGCCGCGGCCTTCGAGCAGGCGCAGGTAGGCCATGGCGTTCTTGATCTCGGCGCGCTCGAAGAAGCGCTGGCCGCCATAGATGCGGTAGGGCACGCGCTCGCGCAGCAGGGCCTCTTCCAGCACCCGCGACTGGGCGTTGGAGCGGTACAGGATGGCGATCTCGTTGCGCGCGCTGCCCTGCTTGATGATGCTTTCGATGGTCTCGACCACGTAGCGCGCTTCGTCGTGCTCGTTGTACGCGGCGTACAGCGTGAGCGGTTCGCCCTCGCCCATGTCGGTCCACAGTTCCTTGCCCAGGCGCCCGCTGTTGTTGGCGATCAAGGCGTTGGCGGCCTTGAGGATGCCGCCGGTGGAGCGGTAGTTCTGCTCCAGGCGGATCAGCTCGGCGTCGGGGAAGTCGGCGGTGTACTGGTGGATGTTCTCGATCTTGGCGCCGCGCCAGCCGTAGATCGACTGGTCGTCGTCGCCCACCGCCATCAGGCTGTCGCCGCCGCAAGCGAGCAGGCGCAACCAGGCGTATTGCACGGCGTTGGTGTCCTGGAACTCGTCCACCAGGATGTGCCGGAAGCGGCGCTGGTAGTGGTGCAGCAGGTCTGGCTGGTCGCGCCACAGGTCGAGGGCGCGTAGCAGCAGTTCGGAGAAATCGATGACCCCGGCGCGATCACAGGCCTGTTCGTAGGCCACATAGATGTCGCGCATGGTGGCCAGGAACAGGTCGCCGCTGGCCTGGATGTGGCGCGGGCGCAGGCCCTCGTCCTTCTGCCCGTTGATGAACCACTGGACCTGGCGCGCCGGCCACTTTTGCTCGTCCAGGCCCATCTCGCGGATCACCCGCTTGATCAGGCGCTGCTGGTCGTCGCTGTCGAGGATCTGGAAGTTCTGCGCCAGGCCTGCTTCCTGCCAGTGGGCGCGCAGCAAGCGATGCGCCAGGCCGTGGAAGGTACCCACCCACATGCCGGCTGGGTTGATACCCAGCAGTTGCTCGATACGCTGGCGCATTTCCGCCGCGGCCTTGTTGGTGAAGGTCACCGACAGGATCGAATGCGCCGAGGCCTGTTCGACCTGGATCAGCCAGGCGATACGGTGCACCAGCACCCGGGTCTTGCCCGAGCCGGCGCCGGCCAATACCAGTTGGCGCCCCTGCGAGGCGGCTACGGCCTGGCGTTGGGCGTCGTTGAGGGAGTTCAGCAGGAGGGAGAGGTCATCATTGTGCATCCGGGCATTCTATGGCCGCGCGCAGGCAGGGGCAAACGCCGGCGGCGCAAATCGCCACGGGTTCGTCCAACCGTTCATCGGCGCCGCTGGCCAGGGCCCGTGGTTGAGCGGTCGCAGTTAGACGGATGGGACATTTTCGAAATCATGACGCAGAGCAGTTTGGTCCGAGGCGACGCTTGTGTATGCTCGCTGCACATTTGCGGTTTGCCATAACAAGAACACCACAAGAACCCAGGCCATATGACCCAGGATTGCATGGCGATCGGAGCATCGCCGCAGACGACACGGAGCGTTCGCAGGCAATTCGCCACGCAGCTGTCGATCGAGCGTACCCGCCTGCTTTATCAGGGCTCCTTGCTGCCCACGTTGTTCATGCTGCTCAACGGCTTGCTGTGCGCCTGGTTGCTTTGGAGCCCTGGGCGCTACCTGCTGGTGGGCGTGTGGTTGGCCTGGCTGCTGGCGTTGGTGGCGCTGCGGGTGATTCAGGTGGCGGCGTTCGAGCGCGCCACCCCGGTACGTCAGGCCAGGCCGGCTTGGCGACGGATGTTCCTGCTCGGCTCGGCCTTCAGCGGCCTGACCTTGGCCTGCGCGGCGATTGCCCTGGCGCCGGTGGACAACTTCGTGCAGCAGGCCTGGGTGTTCGGCCTGCTCGGCGCGGCGGCGCTGTCGGCCAGCGTCGCCTACGCCGTCAGCCTGCCGGCGTTTCTCAGTTTCGCCCTGCCTTGCCTGTTGCCGCCGGTCGCTTTTCTGTTCGTCTACGACGCCGGCCACCTGCGGGGCTGGGGCTGGCTTGGATTGATCCTGCTGGCGGCGTTCGTGGTGGTGGCCTGGCAGGTCAACCGGTTGATCGAGCGCGGCCTGCTGCGGCGGTTTCAGAACCAGGCGCTGATCGAGCACCTGCAAAGTGCCCAACGGCACGGCGAGGACCTCAATCACCAACTCAGCGCCGAGGTGCGTCAGCGCCGTCAGGCCGAGGACGAACTGCGCCAAGCCCAGGCTGGCCTGGAGCAGCGGGTGGCCCAGCGCAGCCACGAGCTGGACCTGGCCATCCAGGCCCTGAGCAAGAGCGAGCAACGCCTGGCCCTGGCACTGCAAGCCAGCGAGCTGGGCCTGTGGGACTGGAACCTGGAGACCGACGAGGTCCACCACACCCAACTGCACGCGCTGTTCGGCCTGGACGCCGAGCAGGTGCGCACGGTGGCCGCCGACCTCAAGCCGCGCCTGCACCCCGATGACCTGCCGCTGTTGCGCCGGACCCTGGTCGAACACCTCAAGGGCCGCACCGAGGACTATCGCGTCGAGTACCGCGTGCGCCACGCCCAGGGCCACTGGTGCTGGATCGAGGACCGCGGCCGGGCGGTGGAGAGCGACGCCGCGGGCAAGGTCCTGCGCATGCTTGGCACGCGCCGCGACATCACCGCGCAAAAAGAACAGGAAGAGCAGCAACGCCTGGCGGCCACGGTGTTCGAGGCGGCCAGCGAAGGCATCGCCATCCTTGATGCCGAGTTCCAGTTGTTGGCGGTCAACCAGGCGTTCTGCGACGTCACCGGCTATGGCCGCGCCGAACTGATCGCCCGCAACGCCCTGGAGCTGCCTTGCAGCCGCGATGCGCGGCGCCACAGCCAGGCCATCGACCAGGCGCTGGAGCAGCAGGGACGCTGGCAGGGCGAGCTGGTCGAGGCGCGCAAGAACGGCGAGCTGTACCCGCAATGGCTGCAGCTCAACAGCGTGCGTGACGGCCGGGGCAAGATCGTCAATATCGTCGGCTTCTTCACCGACCTGTCGGCGCGCCGTGAGTCGGAAGAGCGGCTGCGCTACCTGGCGCACTACGACGAGCTCACCGGCCTTGCCAACCGCGCGCTGTTCCGCCTGCGCCTGCACGAGGCGGCGCAGCGCATCCGCCTGAACGGCCGGAGCCTGGCGCTGCTGCATGTCGACCTGGACCGCTTCAAGCTGCTCAACGAAAGCCTGGGCCACGAGCTGGCCGACCAGTTGCTGAAGAAGATGGCACAGCGCCTGGCCAATGCGGTACCCGAGGCCGACACCGTGGCGCGGCTGTCCGGCGACGAGTTCGCGGTGTTGTTCGATGGCTACACCAACCTGTCCAGCCTGGTGCGCGTCACCAGCCGTTTGCTGGACAAGCTGCGCGTACCGCAGCGGGTGGGCGGGCACGAGGTCGTGATCAGCGCCTCGGTGGGTATCAGCCTGCTGTCTGACGCCAACTTCGACCTCAATGCGCTGCTCAGCCAGGCCGACATGGCCAAGCAGCACGCCAAGCACCTGGGCGGCGACAGCTTCCAGTTCTACACCGAGAGCCTGCGCGCCAGCACCCTGGAGCGACTGCAACTGGAGAACCAGTTGCGCAAGGCGATCGACGAGGGGCAGTTGCTGGTCTACTACCAGCCCAAGCTGTGCTTGCGCACCGGGCAGTTGCACGCGGCCGAGGCGTTGGTGCGTTGGCAGCACCCTGACTGGGGCATGGTGCCGCCCAGCGAGTTCATCGGCTTGGCCGAGGAAACCGGGCTGATCGCGCCGATGGGTGAGTTCGTCCTGCGCCAGGCTTGCTGGCAGGCTTGCGAATGGTTGCGCCAGGGCATGGAAGTGCGGGTTTCGGTGAATTTGTCGGTGTATCAATTGCGCCAGGGCAAGTTGGTCAGCCTGGTGCGCCAGGTCCTGCAGGAGTCGGGGCTGGCGCCACATCTGCTGGAGCTGGAACTGACCGAAAGCCAGTTGATCGACAGCGTCGAGCACATCATCGTCACTTTCGAGCAGTTACATGCCTTGGGCGTGAAGCTGGCCATCGACGATTTTGGCACCGGTTATTCGTCGTTGAGTTATCTCAAGCGCTTCCCGGTGGACTACGTCAAGATCGATCAGGCGTTCATCCGCGGTCTGCTCGACGGCAGCCAGGACGCGGCCATTACCCGGGCGATCATCGCCATGGCCAAGAGCCTGCAATTGAAGGTCGTGGCCGAGGGCGTGGAAACCCTGGAGCAACTGGCATTCCTGCGCGAGCACGGCTGCGATGAAGTCCAGGGTTACCTGATCAGCAGGCCGGTGGACGCCGCTGCGTTCAAGGCCTTGTTGCAGCAACCACACACTCAATGGAAAGCCTGAGAGGTGGTTGCAACACGTTGATCAGTGGGTTTCGGTGATTTCGGTGATGCTGGTGATCAGCTTGCCATCGTGGAAGATATCCACTTTAGGAATGTTGCCGTGATCGCCCGGCAGTTCAAGGCTGACGGTCTTGTCGGTCACCACTTGAATGAAGAAGCCATCAGCCTTGCTGACGTTAAGGTCCAGCGCCAGGGCCAAGGACTTGTCCTGGCGTGCGCGGACACTCAGTTCGGCATTGATGCCTGGGTGGCCGACGGTGACGGTGCCGGAAACCACAAAGCGGGCGTTGCCTGGCATCTTGTCGTTCTGTGCGGTCCAGTTCTTGGTTTCGATATACATGGCTTTGCTGCCTCGTTTGGTAGGGCGACGTGGAATACGTCGCCTGGGGTGAGGATCAGCGAATCAGGGGTACCCTCGGCAGAGGGAGATCTTTCAGCTATGCCAATGGCTCCCTTGGCGTGCCAACAAGCTGTTGGCCTGCTCCGGGCCATTGCTGCCAGCGGGGTAGGGGCGCGGGGCCTGGAAGTGCTCTTGCCAGCCTTGCAGGATCGGGTCGATCCAGGCCCAGGCGGCCTCGACTTCGTCGCGGCGCATGAATAGCGTCGAATCGCCTTCCAGCACATCCAGCAGGAGGCGTTCGTAGGCCTCCCAACGGCGAGTCTGGGCGAAGGCCTGGGCCAGGTTGAGGTCCAGCTCGACCGGTGCCAGGCGCATGCCCTTGCCCGGGCTCTTGGTCATCATGCGCAGGCTGATGTGCTCGTCCGGCTGCAACTGGATCAGCAACTGGTTGACCTGCCCGCCACTGAACAACTCATGGGGCACGGGCTTGAACTGGATGACGATCTGCGACGAGCGCCGCGCCATGCGCTTGCCGGTGCGCAAGTAGAACGGCACCCCGGCCCAGCGCCAGTTCTCGACGTGCGCCTGCACCGCGACGAAGGTCTCGGTATCGCTGTCGTTGTCCACATCCTTCTCGAAGTAGTAGGCAGGGACTTCCTGGCCGCCAATCTTGCCAGTGGCGTATTGTCCGCGCACGGTCTTGTCCTGTACGTCTTGGCCGGTGATCGGCTTGAGCGCGCGGAGGACCTTCACCTTTTCGTCGCGTACCGCCTCGGCCTCGAACTGCGCCGGCGGCTCCATGGCCACCAGGCACAGCAGCTGCAGCAGGTGGTTCTGCAGCATGTCGCGGGTGGCGCCGGCCCGGTCGTAGTAGGCGCCGCGGTTTTCCACGCCAAGGGTCTCGCACACGCTGATCTGCACATGATCGACCTGGCTGTTGCGCCACACCGGCTCCAGCAGGGCATTGGCGAAGCGCAGGGCCATGAGGTTCTGCACTGTCTCCTTGCCCAGGTAGTGGTCGATGCGGAATACCTGGGACTCGTCGAACACCGCGCCGATCGCCTCATTGATGGCGGTGGCCGATTCCAGCGAATGGCCGATGGGCTTCTCCAGCACGATGCGCGCCTCGCTGTCGGCCAGGCCGGCGATGCGCAGGTGGTTGGCGATGGGGACGAACAGCTTGGGCGCGGTGGCCAGGTAGTAGATACGGGTCAGCCCGCCGGGCTCGCCCAGATAGCGGGCCAGGCGACCGAAGTCGGCGCTTTGCGCGGCATCCATGGGGAAGTAGTCCAGCCGCGCCGAAAAGCGCTGCCAGACATCCTCGTCGAAATCCTGGCGGGCGATCTGTGCCCGGCAATGGCGCTCGGCGAGCTTGACGTAGTCGTTGCGCGGCAGTGGCCGCCGAGCCAGGGCAATGATCCGCACGGCGTTGTGTAGACGGGCCTCGCGATACAGGTGGTAGAGCGCCGGCAGCAGTTTGTGCAGGGCCAGGTCGCCCGTACCGCCGAAAACCAGGATGTCGCAAGGAATAGTCAAACCACCACTCTCCACGTTCGTTTAGCTGGGCGGGTTGGCAAGCATGTAGTATAACTACAAGAAAGCTACATCCCGGCACGCCGATCATAACCGAGTCCAGCCCGTGAATCTGTTGCAACATATCGACCAATCGCGGCACCTGCTGCGCAAATCGGAACTCAAAGTGGCCGACCACGTGCTGCTAGATCCGGCTGCCGTCATGCACAGCTCGATGGCCGACCTGGCGCACAGCGTGGGAATCAGCGAGCCGACCATCGTGCGTTTCTGCCGGGCGATCGGTTGCTCGGGCTTCCAGGACCTCAAGCTCAAGCTGGCGCAGAGCCTGGCCGCCGGGGCCAGTTTCGGCCAGTTCGCCATCCATGAAGACGACTCGGTCGCCGACTACAGCCTGAAGATCTTCGACACCACCCTGCACACGCTGATGGAGGTGCGCGAGCACCTCGATCCACAGGCCTTGCAGCAGGCGGTGACGGCCATGGCCCAGGCCCAGCGTGTGGAGTTCTACGGTTTCGGTGCGTCCGGGGCGGTGGCGGCCGATGCCCAGCACAAGTTCTTCCGTCTGTTGCTCAGCGCCGCGGCCTATTCCGACCCGCACATGCAGGCGATGTCGGCGGTGACCTTGAAACCGGGCGACGTGGCCGTGTGTATCTCGCAGTCGGGGCGTTCGAAGGATCTGCTGATCACCGCCAACCTGGTGCGCGAGAGCGGCGCCAACCTGATCACCCTGTGCCCGAGTCAGACACCGCTGGCCGAACTGTCGACGGTCAACCTGGCCATTGACGTGCACGAAGACACCGAGATCTACACCCCGCTGACCTCGCGCATCGCCCACCTGGTGGTGATCGACGTGCTGGCCATGGGCGTGGCCATGGCCCGCGGGCCGAGCCTGGTCAACCACCTCAAGAGCGTGAAGCGCAGCTTGCGCAGCCTGCGCCTGTCGCCCAAGTCGATCAAGGCCACCGACGACTGACCTGCACGCTGTTCGTGCATGCGACTGGCGTGGGAGCGGGCTTATCCTCAAGCTTCACGGTTTTGTCACCCTTTCACCACCAAACCGTAAACCCCAAGGCCCACCCTGAAACTCCCCGCATCCTTTCTGGGAGACAGGCAATGGCACGTGATCACGACGGTGTGTACCAACCCAACGCCAAGGCTCGCAAGCAGCAGGAAAAGGATCAGCGCCGCATGGAGTTCCGCCGCGCGATCGAATGCTACTGCGACCAGCGCCAGTTGCTGCGCGAGCTGGCCGACTACCCCGACCTGCAGGACCTCACGGTGTGGCAGGTATCGGCGGCAACTTCCCAGAGAAACGCTCAACAAGCCCGCTGATCATTGCACGTTCGCTGCGGATGAACGCTTGAAACGCCAGCGCCACCGGCGATTGCCGCTTGCTCTTGGACTGCACCAGGCACCAGCTGCGGTACAGCGGCAGCTCTTCGACCGGCAGCTCGCGGAGCACGCCGGTGGCCAGTTCCAGGTTCACCGCATGGCGGGTCAGCAGGGCGATGCCCAGCCCGGCCACCACGCATTCGCGCTGTGAATCGGTGGAGGCTACCTCCAGGGTCTGGCTGAAGTGCACGCGTTTGTCCTTGAAGTATTCCTCGCAGGCCTTGCGTGTCCCCGAGCCCTGTTCGCGGACCAGCAAGGTATGAGGCTCGAGATCTTGCAGGCGCAGGCTCGGCAGTTGGCACAGCGGATGCTCCGGCGGCGCCACCGCGATGATCGGGTTGTTGAGGAAGGGCAGGAACTCCAGGCCCATGTCCTGGGGCACCATCGACATGATGATCAGGTCGTCGCGGTTGTCCGACAGCCGTCGGATCGCCTGGGCCCGATTGACCACCGTCAAGGTGAGGTTGACCTCCGGGTGGCGCTGCTTGAAGGCGGCGAACAGGTGTGGCACGAAGTACTTGGCGCTGGATTCGATCGCCAGTTTCAGCTGGCCCTGCAGTGAGCCCTGTAGATCCGACAGCTGCATGTCGAGGTTCTCCAGGCGCCCGAAGATATCCCGGCTGGCGCGTTGCAGCGCCTCGGCGGCTTCGGTCAGGTAGAGCTTCTTGCCGACGTACTCGAACAGCGGCTGGCCCACCAGCTCCTCGAGCTGGCGGATCTGTAGACTAACGGCGGGTTGCGTCAGCGCCATCTCTTCGGCGGCCCGGCTGTAGGAGCGCAGATCACACACCTCGTTGAAGATCTGCAATTGACGCAAAGTCATACGCATCAAGGACTTACGCATTTTTTCCGGGGCTCCGGCAAAACCTTGTTACCGAACTATAAGCCTTTGCTAATACTACCTCTAACAAATATTGATTTTTGTTTATCGACCTTCAGCGCTAGGGTGAATACGCGACTGGCCAGCGACGTCTGGTCACGCGCCGACCGGTAGAACCGGATCGTCTGTTCCTACGGCTTTGGGAAGACTCCAGTGATAAAAAAAATCCTGATCGCCAACCGGGGTGAAATCGCAGTTCGGATCGTGCGTGCCTGCGCCGAAATGGGCATTCGCTCCGTGGCGATCTATTCCGACGCCGACCGTCACGCCTTGCACGTCAAGCGCGCCGACGAGGCCTACAGCATCGGTGCCGAGCCGCTGGCCGGCTACCTGAACCCGCGCAAGCTGGTGAACCTCGCTGTGGAAACCGGCTGTGACGCCCTGCACCCGGGCTATGGTTTCCTGTCGGAAAACGCCGAACTGGCGGAGATCTGCGCTGAACGCGAAATCAAGTTCATAGGCCCGTCCGCCGAGGTCATTCGCCGCATGGGCGACAAGACCGAAGCGCGCCGCACCATGATCCAGGCCGGGGTGCCGGTGACCCCAGGCACCGAAGGCAACGTTGCCGATATCCACGAAGCCCTGCGCGAAGGCGACCGCATCGGTTACCCGGTGATGCTCAAGGCCACCTCCGGCGGCGGCGGGCGCGGCATTCGTCGGTGCAACAGCCGCGAGGAACTGGAACAGAACTTCCCCAGGGTGATTTCCGAGGCCACCAAGGCCTTTGGCTCGGCGGAAGTGTTTCTCGAGAAGTGCATCGTCAACCCCAAGCACATCGAGGCGCAGATCCTCGGTGACAGCTTCGGCAACGTGGTGCACCTGTTCGAGCGCGACTGCTCGATCCAGCGGCGCAACCAGAAACTCATCGAAATCGCCCCAAGCCCACAGCTGACCCCAGAACAGCGCGCCTACATCGGCGACCTGGCGGTGCGCGCGGCCAAGGCGGTGGACTACGAGAACGCCGGTACCGTGGAGTTCCTGCTCGCCGATGGCGAGGTGTATTTCATGGAGATGAACACCCGGGTGCAGGTGGAACACACCATCACCGAGGAAATCACCGGTATCGATATCGTCCGAGAGCAGATTCGTATCGCTTCCGGCCTGCCGCTGTCGATCAAGCAGGAAGACATCCAGCACCGCGGCTACGCCCTGCAGTTTCGCATCAACGCCGAAGACCCGAAGAACAACTTCCTGCCCAGCTTCGGCAAGATCACCCGCTACTACGCCCCGGGCGGCCCGGGCGTGCGCACCGACACGGCCATCTACACCGGCTACACCATCCCGCCGTTCTATGACTCCATGTGCCTGAAACTGGTGGTCTGGGCGTTGACCTGGGAAGAGGCCATGGACCGCGGCCTGCGGGCCCTGGACGACATGCGCGTGCAGGGGGTGAAGACCACCGCCGCGTACTACCAGGAGATCCTGCGCAATCCGGAATTCCGTAGCGGCCAGTTCAACACCAGCTTCGTCGAAAGCCACCCCGAACTGACCAACTACTCGATCAAGCGCAAACCCGAAGAGCTGGCCCTGGCCATCGCCGCCGCCATCGCCGCCCACGCAGGCCTGTGAGGAACCGAATAATGTCCAAGAAAATCTTTGTTACCGACACGATCCTGCGCGACGCCCACCAGTCCTTGCTGGCCACCCGCATGCGCACCGAAGACATGCTGCCGATCTGCGACAAGCTCGACAAGGTCGGCTACTGGTCGCTGGAAGTCTGGGGTGGCGCAACCTTCGACGCCTGCGTGCGCTTCCTCAAGGAAGATCCGTGGGAACGCCTGCGCAAGTTGCGCAACGCGCTGCCCAACACCCGTCTGCAGATGCTCCTGCGTGGGCAGAACCTGCTGGGCTACCGTCATTACAGCGACGATGTGGTCAAGGCCTTCGTCGCCAAGGCCGCGGTCAACGGCATCGACGTGTTCCGCATCTTCGACGCCATGAACGATGTGCGTAACCTGCGCGTGGCCATCGAGGCGGTCAAGGCCGCTGGCAAGCACGCCCAGGGCACCATCGCCTACACCACCAGCCCGGTGCACACCATCGACGCCTTCGTGAAGCAGGCCAAGCAGATGGAAGCCATGGGCTGCGACTCGGTGGCGATCAAGGACATGGCCGGCCTGCTGACCCCGTTCGCCACCGGCGAGCTGGTCAAGGCGCTGAAGGCCGAGCAGTCGCTGCCGGTGTTCATCCACTCCCATGACACCGCCGGCCTGGCCGCCATGTGCCAGCTCAAGGCGGTGGAAAACGGCGCCGACCATATCGACACGGCGATCTCCAGCTTCGCCTGGGGCACCAGCCATCCGGGCACCGAGTCGATGGTCGCCGCGCTCAAGGGCAGCGAGTTCGACACCGGCCTGGACCTGGAGCTGCTCCAGGAGATCGGCCTGTACTTCTACGCCGTGCGCAAGAAGTACCACCAGTTCGAAAGCGAATTCACCGCTGTGGACACCCGCGTGCAAGTCAACCAGGTGCCGGGCGGGATGATTTCCAACCTGGCCAACCAGCTCAAGGAGCAGGGCGCGCTCAACCGCATGAACGAAGTGCTGGCGGAGATCCCGCGGGTGCGCGAAGACCTTGGCTTCCCGCCTTTGGTCACCCCGACCTCGCAAATCGTCGGGACCCAGGCGTTCTTCAACGTGCTGGCCGGCGAGCGCTACAAGACCATCACCAACGAGGTGAAGCTGTACCTGCAGGGCGGCTACGGCAAGGCCCCGGGTGTGGTCAACGAGCAACTGCGGCGTCAGGCCATCGGCAGCGAGGAGGTGATCGACGTGCGCCCGGCCGACCTGCTCAAACCGGAAATGGCCAAGCTGCGCGCCGATATCGGCGCCTTGGCCCAGAACGAAGAGGATGTGCTGACCTTCGCCATGTTCCCGGACATCGGGCGCAAGTTCCTCGAGGAGCGTGCCGCCGGCACCCTGACCCCTGAAGCGTTGCTGCCAATTCCGGAGGCCGGCGGCGTGGCTTCGGTGGGGGGCGAGGGTGTGCCCACCGAGTTCGTCATTGACGTGCACGGTGAGACCTACCGCGTCGACATCACCGGTGTCGGCGTCAAGGCCGAAGGCAAGCGTCACTTCTACCTGTCCATCGACGGCATGCCGGAGGAAGTGGTGTTCGAGCCGCTCAACGAGTTCGTCGGCGGTGGTGGCAGCAAGCGCAAGCAAGCCAGCGCGCCGGGCCATGTCAGTACCAGCATGCCGGGCAACATCGTCGATGTGCTGGTCAAGGAAGGCGATGTGGTCAAGGCCGGCCAGGCTGTGCTGATCACCGAGGCGATGAAGATGGAGACCGAAGTGCAGGCGGCTATCGCCGGCAAGGTGGTGGCTATCCATGTGGCCAAGGGCGACCGGGTGACCCCGGGCGAGATCCTGATCGAGATCGAAGGCTGACCGAAGCCTTCATCTGTAAGCGGTTAACCTCTGGGGAGCTTAGGCTCCCCTTTTTTTGCTGGAGAAGTGGCATGTTCGCCGGCAAGCCGGCTCCTATAACCATGGCACTGCCCTTGTAGGAGCCGGCTTGCCGGCGAACAGATCATCAGCCTTTGCGGCAAGCTTCCAGCGATCGCACCTGACCTTCAGGTTGCTGGTTATCCATACTCAACCAGCGTTCGAACCCTGCGGCTACCGCTGGCCATTCACCGTTGGTAATCGAATACCAGGCCGTGTCGCGGTTGCGCCCCTTCACCACCATGTGATTGCGGAATACCCCTTCGAAGACAAAGCCAAAGCGCTCGGCCGCACGCTTGGAGCGGGCGTTGGCGTCGTTGCACTTCCACTCCAGCCGGCGGTTGCCCAGCGCGAAGCCCAGCTGGCTCAGCAGGTAGACCGCCTCGGTGCCTTTGGGCGTGCGCTGCATGGCCGCGCCGAAGGCGATGTGGCCGATCTCGAAACGGCCCTGCTCGGGCACGATCGACATGTAGCTGAGAATGCCCTGCACCTGGCCGCTGGCAAGGTCGATCACGCTGTAGAACAGCGGGTCGCGGCTGGCGGCGTTGCCGTCGAGCCAACGCTGGAAGCTGGCGCGTTCGGCGAACGGGCCATAGGGCAGGTAGTCCCACAGCAGCGGGTCCGAGCCCGGCCCTTGCAGCACGTCCCATAGATCGTCGCCATGGCGCGCCGGGTCGAGCTTTTCCAGGCGGATGAAACGGCCTTCGAGGGGCTCGGCCTTGGGTGTACCGGCAGGTGTCCAGTTCAATGCATCGCTCATGATCGGCCTACAGTGCCTTGCGAAATTGGATGAAGCCCGGGCGCTCGGCAACCTGCTCGTACAGGCTGATGGCGGTGGCGTTGGTTTCGTGGGTCAGCCAGTGCACTTTGCTGCAGCCGGCGGCCTTTGCCGTGGCGTACACCTGCTCGATCAGTTGGCGGCCGATGCCCAGGCCGCGCTGCGCGTTGTCGACATAGAGGTCCTGCAGGTAACAGGAATGCTCGATGCTCCAGTTGGAACGATGGTAGATGAAGTTGACCATGCCCACCGCCTTGCCATCGACCCAGGCGAGGGTCGAGTGGGTCGGCTCGTTGGGGTCGAGCAGGCGCTGCCAGGTGCTGGCGCTGACGCTGTCGGCCAGTTCGGTCTGATAGAAGCGCAGGTAGGCCTGCCACAGTGGCAGCCAGGCTGAGTGATCGTCGGCGCCGACCGGGCGCAAGGTAACGCGGGTCATGGGGCTTTTCCTTTAGAAATCGCGCATCTGCGCGGCGAGTTGGTTGTCCAGGTAGTCGGTGCTGGCCGCCAGGCCCGCGTGCACGCCAGCGATATCCTCGGCCGAACGGTTCTGGCTGAGTTTGCGCGCGCCTTGCAGACGGGTGATGGGCAGGCGGATGCCGACGATGGCGCGGAGCATGCCGTCGAGGTAGTCCGCAGGGGCGTCGGTGGTTTTCCAGGGGGTGTCGCGCCCCTGCTCGTGGCGATCGGTCAGGCGGCTGACGATCGCCAGCAGCGTTGTGGCGTCGTGGATCACTTCGACCGGGCCGTGGGCGTGAACCGCCGTGTAGTTCCAGGTAGGCACCGTTCTGGGGTTGCCGTGCTTGCTTGGGTAGTAGCCTGGGCTGACATAGGCATCGGCACCGGGAAACACCAGCAGTGCTTCACCGCCCTGCGTCAGGTCCTGCCACTGGCGATTGGCCCGTGCCAGGTGGCCGTAGACGGTGCCGAACTCACCTTCGTCCGGGGCGAGCAGCACCGGCAAGTGGCTGGCCAGCAGGCCCTGTTCGCCGTGGCTGACCAGCATGGCCAGCCGGGTCTGCTGCATGTGCAGGTGCAGCCGGCAGAGGTCGTGTTCCTGGTGCGCTTTGCTGTTGTACATGGGATGGGTCCTTGTCGAATGACCTCATGCTAGGCAGGCTATTGGTTCTGTGTAAGAGCCATTCACGGTAGTTTTCATAGGTCCAATACCATGCGCGAAGCGTCCCATGCCTTGCCGTTCGATCCTGCCGGCATCGTCCTTGACCGGCGCCGCGGCCTTAGCCAGCAGCTGTACCAGGCCTTGCGCGCGCGGGTGCTGGACGGTCGGCTGGGCAGTGGTACGCGCTTGCCCGCCACCCGCGACCTGGCGGCGATCCTGGGGTTGTCGCGCAATAGCGTGGTGCGGGCGTACGACCAGTTGTACGCCGAAGGTTTCATTGAAAGTCGGGTGGGCGACGGCACCTATGTCAGCCAGCTGGAAAAACTATCCACACAACTGTCCACAGGGTTATCCCTGGGTTTATCAACAGAGTTATCCACAATTTCTCCTTTTGATACTGAGGATTTATCCAGCTTGGCAGCTTCCAGCGTGCCGTTGCAGCGTCTGCAAAAGCACCATTTGCCGCCGCCAAAAAATGGCGCTCCCCGTGCTTTCCGGGTGGGCGTGCCGGCCTATGACCTGTTCCCGTTCGAGGTGTGGGCCAAGCTGCATGCGGGTTTCTGGCGAAACCCCGATCCTTCGGCTCTCGGCTACGGCGACCCGGCGGGGGAGCTGGCGCTGCGTGAGTTGATTGCCACTTACTTGCGCCGGTCGCGGGGGCTCTCCTGCACCGCTGAACAAATTTTGATCACCCATGGCGCCCAGGAGGCCATCAGCCTTTGTGCACAGTTGCTGCTGCAGCCAGGTGATGCCGTGGCTGTGGAAAACCCTGGGTACCGCGCGGCGGGGCACGCGTTTGCCTTGGCCGGGGCACAGCTCAGGGGCATGCCGGTGGACGACGAGGGCATGGATTGCACGGGCCTGGCGGACTGCCGCTTGGCCTATGTGACGCCAGCCCACCAGTACCCGACGGGTGTCACCATGAGCCTGGCAAGGCGTCTGGCGCTGCTGGCCTGGGCAGAGCGGGAACAGGGCTGGATCATCGAGGACGACTATGACGGCGAGTACCGCTACAGCGGCGCGCCACTGGCACCGCTGGCGACCTTGGATCGGCAAGGCCGGGTGCTGTATGTCGGCACCTTCGGCAAGATTGCCTTCCCCGCGCTGCGCCTGGGTTACCTGGTACTGCCCGTGCACCTGGTGCAGGCATTCAGCCGTGGTCGGGCCTTGGCGGTGCGTCACTCGGAGGTGGGTACCCAGTGGGTAATGGCGCAGTTCATGGCCCAGGGGCATTTCCAGCGGCATATCCGACGGATGCGGCGGGCGGCGTTGGCGCGGCGCGATGTGCTGATGGCCGGCTGGCCGCTGGATGTGCCGGGGTTGGGGGCGATGCCCGAGGTGGCGGCGGGGCTGCATGTGAAAGTGGATGTGGATAACTTTGCGCGGGAGCAGGCACTGGTAGCGCAGGCGCAGGCGGTTGGGGTGGAGGTGAATCCGCTGAGCTCATTCTGGCTGGAGGACAGTCAAGTGCCTGTGGATAACCGCGCAGGGCTGGTGCTGGGGTTCGCCGCAGTGCCGCAAGCCCAGGTTGCGGACGCCTTGATGCGCCTGCGCAAGGCCTGGCGACGCTGAACTGGGGCTGCAGAGCAGCCCCAATAACGTCAAGTGCCCGACTTGATCCGGGTCCAGGCCCGGGTCCGCGCCCGCTCGGCATCCCGTGGCAACGGCTTCAGGGTATACAGCTTGGCCATCGCCTCTGCGGTCGGATACAGGTTCGGGTTGTCGCGGATCGCCGGGCTGACCTTGTCGGTGGCGTCCTTGTTCGGGTTGGGGTACCCGACGAAATCGCTGATCGGGGCGATGACCTCTGGGCGCAGCAGATAATTGATGAAGGCGTGGGCATCCGCGGGGTTGGCCGCGTTCTTCGGGATCGCCAGCATGTCGAACCAGATCGGCGCGCCTTCCCTGGGCAGGCGCATGTCCACCACCACGCCGTTGTTCGCCTCGCGCGCCCGGTTGGCGGCCTGGGAAAAGCTGCCCGAATAACCCACCGCCACGCAGATGTCGCCATTGGCCATATCGGCCATGTACTTGGAGGAGTGGAAGTAAGTGATGTACGGGCGAATCTGCAGCAACAGGTCCTGGGCCTTTTGGTAGTCCGCCGGCTTGCCGCTGTTGGGGTCCAGGCCCAGGTGCGCCAAGGCCAGCGGCAGGATCTCCGACGGTGAGTCGAGCAGCGCGACGCCGCATTGCTTGAGCTTGGCAATGTTCTCTGGCTTGAAGATCAGGTCCCAGCTATCCACCGGCGCGTCGTCGCCGAGCGCGGCCTTGACCTTGGCCGGGTTGAAGCCGATCAGCACGGTGCCGTACATGTAGGGCACCGCATGCCGGTTGTCGGGGTCGTTGGCCTCGATCAGCTTCATCAGCGCCGGGTCCAGATGCTGCCAGTTGGGCAGCTTGGCGCGGTCCAGCGGTTGGAACACGCCGGCTTCGATCTGCTTGGCGAGGAACACATTGGAGGGCACCACCACGTCGTAGCCGGAGTTGCCGGTGAGCAGCTTGGCCTCCAGCGCCTCGTTGGTGTCGAAGATGTCGTAGACCAGCTTCACGCCGCTGTCTTGCTGGAAACCGCTGAGGGTCTGCGGGGTGATGTAGTCGAACCAGTTGAAGACCCGCAAGGCGCGCTGTTCGGCATGGGCCTGGAGCGCGCCGGCGAGCAGGCCGGCGGTGACGAGCGGGGCGAGCAACGTTTTCAGTCTGGCCATGATCAGGCTCCTGGCTGGGCGCGCTGGAAGCCTTCCAGCACATTGACCGCGTTGATACCGATTTGTGCTACGGCATAGCCGCCTTCCATCACGAACAGGGTGGGCTTGCCGAGCCGGCCGATGCGCTCGCCCATGGCCAGGTAGTCCGGGCTGTCCAGCTTGAACTGGGAGATCGGATCGTCCTTGAATGTATCCACGCCAAGGGAGATCACCAACACCTCGGGGTCATAGCGGTCGATGCGCTGGCAGGCGTCTTCCAGGGCGCCGCTCCAGACGCTCCAATCGCTACCGGCGGGCAGTGGGTAGTTGATGTTGCAACCTTCACCCGCGCCTTCGCCGGTTTCGTCGGCATAGCCGAGGAAAAACGGGAATTCGTCTTGCGGGTCGCCGTGGATCGAGGCGAAGAACACATCGCCACGGTGGTAGAAGATGTCCTGGGTGCCGTTGCCGTGGTGGTAGTCGACGTCGAGGATGGCCACTTTGCGCCGGCCCTGGTCGAGGAAGGCTTGGGCGGCGATGGCAGCGTTGTTCAGGTAGCAGTAGCCGCCCATCACCTCGGCGGCGGCGTGGTGCCCAGGCGGGCGGCACAGGGCGAAGGCCGCTGGGGCGCCCTGCTGGATCGCGGCCTGGGCGGTCAGGGCCACTTGGGCGGCGCTGTAGGCGGCCTGCCAGGTGCCGGCGGTGATAGGCGCGCCGGCGTCGAAGCTGTAGTAGCCGAGCTCGCCGTGCAGGCCGCTGGGCTTGAGCTGGCGCAGGGTGCGCGCGGGCCAGGTGAACGGCAGCAGGTCGCCTTGCTGGCCGAGGGCCGCCCAGCGTGCCCAGGCGCCTTCGAAGAAGTTCAGGTAGTCGGCGCTGTGAATGCGCTGCAACGGGGCACGACCGAAATCGCTTGGACCCTGCACGGGGCCGAGATTGCGCTGCTTGACCTGCTCCAGGACGTGGTCGGCACGGGAGGGCATTTCGAAGCAGGGCATCAGCTTGCCGTCGATCAGCTCGCAGCGGCCATGGTGCAGGCGGTGGTCATCGGAATAGATCGTCAGCATTTATTGTTCTCCGGGTGGGGCTGGCGTGGACCAATTCTGCTGGGCAGCCAGGTGAGGGAGAACGATGGCAACGGCCAAAAGGGGATCGATGTGGCCAAGCCATCCTGGCCGACCTATCGCGGGGCAGGTCAACCGCGAAAATGGCTGGGCGCCACGCCGCTCCAGCGCTGGAAGGCATGGCGAAAACTGGCGGTTTCGCTGAAGCCGAGGCTTTCGGCGATGCGATAGATCGGCATCTGGTCCTCGGCCAGCAATTGCTTGGCCCGTTCGAAGCGCAGCTCGTCGAGCAGCTGTTGATAACTGCTGCCCAGCGCCTGCAAGTGCCGGCGCAAAGTGCGCGACGAGCAGTTCATCTGCCGCGCCAAGCCCTCCAGCCCGGGCGCCGCATCCAGCTGCTGGAGCAGCAGCTGGCGAATCCGCCCCAGCCAGGCCTGGCGCCCGGTGAACTCCAGGTTCAGGCGCCGGCAGCGCTCGCTCATCGCCTTGTGGGTGACCGGGTCGGCCAGCGGCAGCGGCATGTCCATCCAGCGGCGCTCGAAGGCGAACGCGTTGTCGCTCGCCGAGAAGCCCAGGGGGCATTGGAATGCACTGTCGTAGAGCGGGTGATAGCGGGGGCGGGGGTGTTCGAAGCGGGCCGCCAGCAATGGTAGCGGGCGCCCTAGCAGGTCGTCGCAGATCACCTTGAGCGACCCCAGGCAGAACTCGGCATTGAATGCAGCCAGACCCGGCGCGTCGTAGTGCTCGCTGGCGCTGACCCAGATACGCTGGCCATCGTCCACCAGGCGGAGCTGGAAGACTGTTCCCAGCAGTGCCGGAAAGCGCAACGCCAGGCGTAGGGCGTCACCCAAAGTGGCACTGGAGAGCAGGGCGTAACCGAGCATGCCGTAGCACGACACATGCATGCGCCGGCCCAGCTCCAGGCCGATGTCCGCGCGGCGGGCCACGGCGTTGGCGCAGACTTGCAGTTCCTGCTGGGTGGTGATGCGGGCGTCGGCATGGCCCAGGTCGGCCGGGCCTATGCCGCTGCCGGCGAGCATCTGCTGCGGGTCGACGCCGTCCTCCTGGAACACCGTGAGGATCAGCGAAACCGCGTTGAGGGTGGTGAGGTGGCTGTGCAACATGCTCGGCGTCCCGTTGGGCTGAGAAGCTTTAGCGAGCAAGTTATATGCCGCTCCTACAGAGATGGCACAGGGTTTGAAGCGCAGGCATAAAAAAAGGGCCCGGAGCGTGCGCTCGGGCCCTTGAAAGGTTGAGAGGTGTCTAGTCCCTCGACCTGGTGAGACTGTTTGCAGCGGCCTGGGTTACGCCTTCAGCGGAACCAGACGGGGAGCGATCATGTTTTCCGGACGCAGGATGTCGTTGAGCATCGCTTCGTCCAGCAGCTTCTCTTCGCGCACCAGTTCCAGCACGCCGCGGCCGGTTTCCAAGGCGACGCGGGCGATACGGGTGGCATTTTCGTAGCCGATGTACGGGTTCAGGGCGGTGACCAGGCCGATCGAGTGCTCGACCAGTTCACGGCAGCGCTGTTCGTTGGCGGTGATGCCGACGATGCAGTGCTCGCGCAGCATGTCCATGGCGCGTTGCAGCAGGCGAATCGAGTCGAAGATCTTGTAGGCGATCAGCGGCTCCATCACGTTCAGCTGCAGTTGGCCACCTTCGGCGGCGACGGTCAGGGCCAGGTCGTTGCCCATGATGGCGAAGGCCACCTGGTTGACGGCCTCGGGAATAACCGGGTTGACCTTGCCTGGCATGATCGAGCTGCCTGGCTGGCGCGCCGGCAGGTTGATCTCGTTGATGCCGGTGCGTGGGCCGCTGGACAGCAGGCGCAGGTCGTTGCAGATCTTCGACAGCTTGACCGCGGTGCGCTTGAGCATGCCGGAGAACAGCACGAAGGCGCCCATGTCGGAGGTGGCTTCGATCAGGTCGGCGGCCGGGACCAGCGGCTGACCGCTGATGGTCGCCAGGCGCTGCACGGCCAGGGCCTGATAGCCAGGGTCGGCGTTGATGCCGGTGCCGATGGCGGTGCCGCCCAGGTTGATTTCGGTCAGCAGTTCCGGGGCCAGCGAGCGCAGGCGCTGCAGGTCTTCGGTCATGGTGGTGGCGAAGGCGCGGAATTCTTGGCCCAGGGTCATCGGCACGGCGTCTTGCAGTTGGGTACGGCCCATCTTCAGGACGTGGTCGAACTCTTTACCCTTGGCGGCGAAGGCCTGGATCAGGCTGTCGAGGCTGGCCAGCAGGGCGTCGTGGCCCAGCAGCAGGCCCAGACGGATCGCGGTCGGGTAGGCGTCGTTGGTCGACTGCGCCATGTTCACGTCGTTGTTCGGGTGCAGGTACTGGTACTCACCTTTCTGGTGGCCCATGTGCTCCAGCGCGACGTTGGCGATGACTTCGTTGGCGTTCATGTTGGTGGAGGTGCCAGCACCGCCCTGGATCATGTCCACCACGAACTGTTCGTGGAAGTCACCCTTGATCAGGCGGGCGCAGGCTGCGCTGATGGCAGCGTGCTTGGCATCGCTCAGGTGCCCCAGCTCACGGTTGGCGTCAGCAGCGGCCTGCTTGACCATCGCCAGGCCGACTACCAGTTTCGGGTAGTGCGACAGCGGAACGCCGGAGAGGTGGAAGTTGTTGGCAGCGCGCAGGGTCTGGATGCCGTAGTAGGCATCGGCAGGGACTTCAAGGGTACCAAGCAGATCTTTTTCGACGCGGAACGATGCAGCGGAAGACATGATAGATATCATCTCGATTTTGACCCGGCACCTGCCGGAATGGCGCCAATCCTAGGGCTGCCCAGATTTTGCGGCCAATGCTGTTGCACGCTAACCTATGCGCAAACGGCATACGGTTTGATGTGACGCCGATTGACAATCGAGCGTGTTCCATTTTGGTGCACGCGTTGCGGAGTAGTCGATGAACCTCGAAAGCAAGTGGCTGGAAGACTTCAGTGCCCTGGCCTCTACCCGTAGTTTTTCGCAGGCGGCCGAGCGCCGCTTCGTTACTCAGCCTGCCTTCAGCCGGCGCATTCGCAGCCTGGAGGCGGCGCTGGGGCTGACCTTGGTGAATCGTTCCCGCACCCCCATCGAATTGACCGAGGCCGGGCAGCTGTTTCTGGTAACCGCGCGCACCGTTGTCGACCAGTTGAGCGAAGTGCTGCGCCACTTGCACCACCTCGAAGGTGGCCAGGGCGAGGTGATCCAGGTGGCCGCCGCGCACTCGCTGGCATCGGGCTTTTTCCCCCGTTGGGTGGCACAGCTGCGCAACGATGGGTTGAACATCGCCACCCGCCTGGTTGCGACTAACGTCGGAGATGCCGTGCATGCCCTGCGCGAGGGTGGCTGCGACCTGATGCTGGCGTTCTACGACCCGGACGCGGCGTTGCAGATGGACGCCGAGATCTTCCCGTCCTTGCATATGGGCAACACCGAAATGCTTCCGGTGTGCGCGGTGGGCACCGACGGCAAGCCGTTGTTCGACCTGGAAGGCGAGGGCAGCGTACCGCTGCTGGCCTACAGCGCCGGTGCCTTCCTTGGTCGTTCGGTCAACCTGCTGCTGCGCCAGCGCAACCTGCGCTATACCACGGTCTATGAAACCGCCATGGCCGACAGTCTCAAGAGCATGGCCCTGGAAGGCATGGGTATCGCCTGGGTGCCGAAGTTGTCGATGCGCGGCGAGCTGGAGCGGGGCGAGCTGGCGATCTGCGGTGGCAGTCAGTGGCATGTGCCGCTGGAAATCCGCCTGTACCGTTGCGCCCTGGTGCGCAAGGCCAACGTGCGCTTGCTGTGGCGCAAGCTGGAGGGTGGCTCAGTTGACCCGAAAGTCAGCCAAACCCCCGAAAAATAAGGGCGACAGTTGGTCGCCAGGGGTGCCGTGATCGTCCATCGTTACGCTATACTGCGCGGCCCCTCGACCGGATAGATCCGGTCATGATCAGCAAACAAGCCACGCCGGTCGTCCCGCGTGGCTTGTTGTTTTTTGACGCGCCTGCGGGCGCACAAGCGAAGAGGCTCGACGATGAGTGCACTGGTTGGCGTGATCATGGGCTCCAAGTCCGATTGGTCCACCCTTAGCCACACCGCCGATATGCTGGAAAAACTCGGCATTCCCTACGAAGTGAAGGTGGTTTCCGCCCACCGCACGCCGGACCTGCTGTTCCAGTACGCCGAGGAGGCCGAGGGCCGCGGCATCGAGGTGATCATCGCCGGTGCCGGTGGCGCAGCCCACCTGCCAGGCATGTGCGCCGCCAAGACCCACTTGCCGGTGCTGGGTGTGCCGGTGCAGTCGTCGATGCTGTCGGGCGTCGACTCGCTGCTGTCGATCGTGCAGATGCCGGCCGGCGTGCCGGTTGCCACCCTGGCCATCGGCAAGGCCGGCGCGATCAACGCGGCGTTGCTCTCGGCGAGCATCCTCGGTGCCAAGCACCCGCAGTTCCACGCGGCGCTCAAGCAGTTCCGCACCGAGCAGACCGACACCGTGCTGGACAATCCAGACCCGCGTCAGGCTTGAGGCTGAATATATGAAGATCGGTGTAATCGGTGGTGGCCAGCTGGGCCGCATGCTGGCCTTGGCGGGCACCCCGCTGGGCATGAACTTCGCCTTCCTCGACCCGGCGCCGGACGCCTGCGCCGCACCACTGGGCGAGCATCTGCGCGCCGACTACGGCGACCAGGACCACCTGCGCCAACTGGCCGACGAAGTCGACTTGGTGACCTTCGAGTTCGAGAGCGTGCCGGCCGAAACCGTTGCCTTCCTCTCGCAGTTCGTGCCGGTGTACCCGAGCGCCGAAGCGCTGCGGATCGCCCGCGACCGGCTGTTCGAAAAGAGCCTGTTCCGCGACCTGGGCATCCCGACCCCGGCGTTCGCCGATATCCTTTCGCAAGCCGATCTCGACGCCGCCGTGGCCAGCATCGGCCTGCCGGCCGTGCTCAAGACCCGCACCCTGGGTTACGACGGCAAGGGCCAGAAGGTCCTGCGCAAGCCCGAGGATGTGGTCGGCACCTTCGCCGAGCTGGGCAGCGTGCCGTGCCTGTTGGAAGGCTTCGTGCCGTTCACCGGCGAGGTCTCGCTGGTGGCTGTGCGTGCCCGTGATGGCGAAACGCGCTTCTACCCGCTGGTGCACAACACCCACGACAGCGGCATCCTCAAACTGTCGGTGGCCAGTGAGGGGCACCCGCTGCAGGCCCTGGCCGAGGACTATGTCGGCCGTGTGCTGCAAAAGCTCGACTATGTCGGCGTGATGGCCTTCGAGTTCTTCGAGGTCGACGGAGGCCTGAAGGCCAACGAGATCGCCCCGCGCGTGCACAACTCCGGGCACTGGACCATCGAAGGCAGCGAGTGCAGCCAGTTCGAGAACCACCTGCGCGCCGTGGCCGGCCTGCCGCTGGGCTCGACCGCCAAGGTCGGCGAAAGCGCCATGCTCAACTTCATCGGTGAGGTGCCGGCGGTGGACAAGGTCATCGCCATCGACGACTGCCACCTGCATCACTATGGCAAGGCGTTCAAGGTCGGACGCAAGGTCGGTCATGCCACCCTGCGCTGCGCCGACATGGCCACGCTCAAGGCCAAGATTGCCGAAGTAGAGGCGTTGATCGCCGGCTGATCGAACTTCTGCCAGGCAATGCCGCTCTGAGATGGCAACATGCCAAAGCGCTGACTAGGCTTTGGCTTGTTCCATCTTCACCACAGAGGGATTGCCATGGGCATCATTGGAACCATCTTCATCGGCCTGATCGTCGGCCTGCTGGCGCGTTTCCTGAAACCAGGGGACGACAGCATGGGCTGGATCATGACCATCCTCCTCGGCATTGCCGGCTCGCTGGCCGCCACCTATGGCGGGCAGGCACTGGGCATCTACCAGGCCGGGCAGGCCGCAGGCTTCTTCGGCGCCCTGGTTGGCGCGATCATCCTGCTGGTGATCTACGGCTTCATCAAGAAACGCTGAATTCCCGCTAGAATGCCCGGCAATTCATCCTGAGTTGCCGAGCATGCGTGCGTTATTTCTCCTTCCCCTGCTGCTGGCCAGCACCCTGGCCCATGCCGAGCTGCCTGAGACCGACTGGCTGGAGTTGATGCCCAAGTCGGACCAGAAGGCCCTCGAGCAGATGCCCGAGATCGACCACAACTCCCCGGAAGCCCTGGGCACCTTCACCGCCAAGGGTGGGCTGAAGCAGAGCAAGGGCCTGCCGGCGGTGATGTATTCGACCAAGACCGTCGCTGCGATGAACGGCAAGCAGATTCGCCTGGGTGGCTACCCGGTGCCGTTGGAAAGCGATGCCAAGGGCAACAGCACGCTGTTCTTCCTGGTGCCCTACCCAGGGGCATGCATCCACGTGCCGCCGCCGCCACCGAACCAGCTGGTGCTGGTGCGCTATCCAAAGGGGCTGAAAATCGACGATATCTACACGCCGCTGTGGGTGACCGGCACGCTGAAGGTGGAGACGGTCAGCAATGACCTGGCGGATGCGGCGTATGCCCTGGATGCCGGGCAGGTGAGGGTGGTGGAAGACGCCGATCTGTGAAGCCTGTTCGCCGGCAAGCCAGCTCCTACAGAACACATGTAGGAGCCGGCTTGCCGGCGAACAGGCCCCTGCCGACAGCTGAAACTATTGAATCAGAGCGCTTCGCTACCGATCGCCACGCTCATCGAATGACTGGCCCCCGGCCTCAGCGTCACCACATCATCCATCACATTCGCCGTCTCGATGCACAGCATGCGCTGCCAGCCATCGTCGGCCATGTCCGGCAGGTCGCGGGCGCGGTCGATCCAGGGGTTCCAGATCACCGCGGTGCGTGAGCCGCCAGCGGTGAGGGTGATGCGTCGGTTCCAGTGCGGATCGACAATCGCCAGTCGCTCAGGCGCGTTCAGGTAGATGCGATCAGTCTCGCCGGCAAAACCCAGGTTGCCCTGCTGCTTGCGTTGTTCCCAGTTGGCCAGGGTTTCGATATAGGCCAACCCGTCCACGCCTTCCACTTGTACCTGGCGCACATCGCTCACCGCGAAGTAGCTGTGCAGGGCTTGGCTCAGGGTGACATCGGTGTTGCCAAGGTTATAGCTGGTAAGGGTCAGCTGCAGTTGCTGGCCCAGTTCCACCACCAGCTTGAGCTCGACTTCGTGCGGCCAACCCGGCAGATCGCCCAGGGCTTCGGGCTGCGCGAACTCGATGCGCAGGGTGTCGCCGGTTTCCTCGACATTCAGCAATTGCCAGTCGCGCCCGCGCACCAGGCCGTGGGCCGGTGCTTGCCCGCCTGTGTACATGGCTTTGACCGAATCGGGGTTGCGCTCGAAGATGCCGAACCATGGCCAGCACACCGGGGCGCCGGCGCGCACCGACTTGCCCTGGCGGAAGATGGCCTGGTCGCTCAGCCACAGCAGCGGCGGTTCGCCGATCCGCTGGTAGCTGAGGACTTGCGCGCCCTGCTGGGCGATCAGTAGTTCGGCATGGTCGCTGGTGATGCGCCAGCAGTTGAGTTCGCCGTGTAGCTCGGTGTCGACCTGGAAGTTAGCCATTGCGCTCGTCTCATGGATTGCCTGTCGGGTCGTTGGACCCGGTGACGTGCAATGAGTTTACCGCTCGCTCGGCTCAGCGACGAGGCACCGAACGGGTACGGCCACTGCCATCGATGGCGACGAACACGAACACCGCCTCGGTAACCTTGCGCCATTCGCTGGACAGCGGGTCGTCGCTCCATACCTCGACCATCATCTGGATCGAGCTGCGGCCAATTTCCAGGGTCTGGGTATAGAAGGACAGCTGCGCGCCCACGGCTACCGGCACCAGGAAAGCCATGCGGTCGATGGCCACAGTGGCCACTCGGCCACCGGCGACGCGGCTGGCCATGGCGGTGCCGGCCAGGTCCATCTGGGCGACCAGCCAGCCGCCGAAGATATCGCCGAAACCGTTGGTTTCGCGTGGCAGCGCGGTGATCTGCAAGGCCAGGTCGCCCTGCGGGATAGGATCTTCTTGTTCGAGCTCAATCATGCGGTGGGGCCTCTGACCCGTGACGCTTCGTTGGTGGCGCAGTAATGGACGCCGTAAAAACGATTCAGCAACACGCATACTACGCTGATTTCGCTTCGGGAGGCGGCCGAAGGGAGACTCTGCGAAACAGTCCGACGATACTGACCGACGTTTTCGCACAATATCCCTCAGTAGAAGCAACCTTTTCCTACGAACGGGCAGTATATATACCCGCACAGCCAGCGACGACCGCACATTCATGAATATCTGTATGGATTTTGTACCGCTATGAGCGCGGCTCGGCAATTTGCTATCTTCGCTGCCTGACCTCCGAGAAGCCGCATGCCAAGCGGTCCGCAGACCTATAAGAGAAACAACAGCGATGACCTCCGCGCAGACCCGTATCGAGCAGCCATCCCGGCCGCTGTCCCGCAGTGACTACAAGACTCTCTCGCTGTCCGCCCTTGGCGGTGCCCTGGAATTCTACGACTTCATCATCTTCGTGTTCTTCGCCACGGTGGTAGGCAAGCTGTTCTTCCCGGCCGACATGCCCGAGTGGCTGCGCCTGATGCAGACCTTCGGCATTTTCGCCGCCGGCTACCTGGCGCGGCCGCTGGGCGGCATCGTCATGGCCCACTTCGGCGACCTGCTCGGGCGCAAGAAGATGTTCACCCTGAGCATATTCCTGATGGCCGTGCCGACCCTGGTGATGGGCCTGCTGCCGACCTATGCGCAGATCGGCCTGTGGGCGCCGATCCTGCTGCTGCTGATGCGGGTTATCCAGGGCGCGGCTATCGGTGGCGAGGTGCCTGGCGCCTGGGTGTTCGTCTCCGAGCACGTACCGGCGCGCAACACCGGTTATGCCTGCGGCACGCTGACCGCCGGCCTGACCTCGGGCATCCTGCTGGGCTCGCTGGTGGCGACGCTGATCAACACGGTCTACAGCCCGGAGGAGGTGGCGGACTACGCCTGGCGGATCCCGTTCCTGCTCGGTGGGGTGTTCGGCTTCTTCGCCGTCTACCTGCGCCGCTGGCTGCACGAAACCCCGGTGTTCGCCGAGATGCAGGAGCGCAAGGCGTTGGCCGAAGAGCTGCCGCTGCGCGCGGTGCTGCGCGACCATCGTGGCGCGATCATCCTGTCGATGTTGCTCACCTGGCTGCTGTCGGCCGGCATCGTGGTGGTGATCCTGATGACCCCGGCGCTGCTGCAGAGCCTGTACCATGTCAGCCCCACCGATTCGCTCAAGGCCAACAGCCTGGCCATCGTCCTGCTCAGTGTCGGTTGCATCGGCGCCGGCAGCCTGGCCGACCGCTTTGGCGCGGGGCGGGTGTTCATCGTCGGCAGCCTGGCGTTGCTGGCCTCTTCCTGGGCCTTCTACCACAGCCTGCCGACCCGTCCGGACCTGCTGTTCCCGCTGTATGCCCTGACCGGCCTGTGCGTGGGCATCGTCGGCGCCGTGCCCTATGTGATGGTCAAGGCGTTCCCACCGGTGGTGCGTTTCAGTGGGTTGTCGTTCTCCTACAACCTGGCCTACGCGATTTTTGGTGGGCTGACGCCGATGGTGGTGACCGCGCTGCTGAAGTTCAGCCCGATGGCGCCTGCGTACTATGTGGCTTGCCTGTGTGCCGTTGGTCTGGCCGTGGGTATCTACCTGCTGGCCAGGAAACGCTGACGGTTCGCCGGCAAGCCGGCTCCTACAAGGGCGCGTAATACCTGTAGGAGCCGGCTTGCCGGCGAATGGGCCAAACCTGCCTGCCCCCTCCTGAAACATCCTGAAAAGGCCATCCCGGTAACCGGTGATGGCCTTTCATCCAATTGTCACATTCGAGTCATAGAGTGTTCATGCGGCCTGCAGATACTTGGGCCCGTTCCATCACAACCCCTACGATATTCCTGCTAGGAGCAAGGCATGAAACTGAAGCGTTTGATGGCGGCCCTGACCTTTGCCGCCGCTGGCGTCGCTGCCGCCAATGCGGTCGCCGCTGTCGATCCTGCAATCCCGACCTACACCAAGACCACCGGTGTATCGGGCAACCTCTCCAGCGTCGGTTCCGACACCCTCGCGAACCTGATGACCCTGTGGGCCGAGGCCTACAAGAAGGAATATCCGAACGTAAATATCCAGATCCAGGCCGCCGGCTCCTCCACCGCGCCACCCGCGCTGACCGAAGGCACCGCCAACCTGGGCCCGATGAGCCGCAAGATGAAGGACGTCGAGCTGCAGGCCTTCGAGCAGAAGTACGGCTACAAGCCGACCGCCATTCCGGTTGCCGTCGACGCCCTGGCCGTGTTCGTGCACAAGGACAACCCGATCAAAGGCCTGACCATGGCTCAGGTCGACGCCATCTTCTCCTCCACCCGCCTGTGCGGTGGCAAGGCTGACGTGAAGACCTGGGGCGACGTGGGCGTGACCGGCGACCTGGCCAACAAGCCAGTGCAGCTGTTCGGCCGCAACTCGGTATCCGGCACCTACGGCTACTTCAAGGAAGAAGCCCTGTGCAAAGGCGACTTCAAGCCTAACGTCAACGAACAACCTGGCTCGGCTTCGGTCGTGCAGTCGATCAGTTCGTCGCTGAACGGCATCGGCTACTCGGGCATCGGCTACAAGACCGCCAGCGTCAAGACCGTGCCACTGGCCAAGAAAGAAGGCGGCGCCTTCGTTGAAGACAACGAGGCCAACGCCCTGAACGGCACCTATCCGCTGTCGCGCTTCCTGTACGTCTACGTCAACAAGGCGCCGAACAAGCCGCTGGCCCCGCTGGAAGCCGAGTTCGTCAAGCTGGTGCTGTCGCAAGCCGGCCAACAGGTCGTGGTCAAGGACGGCTACATCCCGCTGCCTGCCAAAGTGGTCGACAAGACCCTGGCTGACCTGGGCCTGTCCCACGCTGGCAACGTTGCAAAGAAGTAATTAGGCAGTAACCGGAAGAGGTCGGCAGCGAATGCGCCGGCCTCTTTCCATGAATTCGTCAGTCCGAGGCCAGGGCTCCTGCGCGTCGGGCTTTGTTGCGTCACTGCACTGTCATGTTTTTGTCATACGGGACCGCTAGGGTGTGCGCATGAATGATCTGGCCAACTCCACCATGACCCAAAATTCTCCTCCCGTGCGGATTGACTTCAATACGCCCGAGTTGCAACGCAAGCGCCGCCTGCGCGCGCTCAAGGATCGCCTGACCCGCTGGTACGTCCTGGTGGGCGGGCTGGCCGTGCTGGCGGCGATCACGCTGATCTTCTTCTACCTGGCCTACGTGGTGCTGCCGTTGTTCCAGGGCGCCGAACTGACCAGCAAGAAAGCCCTGGAGCCGACCTGGCTGCAGCAGGATGCTGGCAAGCCGCTGCTGATCGCCCTCGAGGAACAGAACCTCGTGGGCATGCGCGTTTCCGATAAGGGCCAGGCGCTGTTCTTCGACACCAAGACCGGTGCCGAGGTGAAGCGCGTCGACCTGCCGCTGCCGGCCGGCGCCCAGGTCAGTTCGATCAGCACCGACCAACCGGGTAGCCCGTTGGTGGTGCTGGGCCTGTCCAACGGCCAGGCGATCGTGTTCCACCACACCTACAAGATCACCTACCCGGACAACAAGAAGACCATCGAGGCGGGCATCGACTTTCCCTATGGTCAGGACGCCTTCACCCTCGACGATCAGGGCCGTGCTCTGGAACACGTGAGCGTCAACGTCAATGGCGAGACCTTGCTGCTGGCCGGCTCCACCGGTTCGCACCTGCAGGTCATCGAGCTGGCGCGCACCGAGAACATGATGACCGGCGAGGTCACTACCGAGCAGAACCGCATCGAGCTGCCGCAGATGACCGAGACGGTGAAGAACATCTTCATCGATCCGCGTCAGCAGTGGCTGTACGTGGTCAACGGCCGGGCTACCGCCGATGTCTTCAACCTGCGCGACAAGAGCCTCAACGGGCGCTACAAGCTGTCCGAGAACGGCGACACCGAAATCACCGCGACCGCCCAGCTGGTCGGCGGCATTTCGCTGATCTTCGGCGATTCCAAGGGTGGCCTGAGCCAGTGGTTCATGGCCCGCGACCCGGATGGCGAGTCGCGCTTCAAGCTGATTCGCAGCTTCCAGCTGAGCAAGGCGCCGGTGGTGCAGATCGACGCCGAGGAGCGCCGCAAGGGCTTCATCGCCCTGGACAGCGACGGCAAGCTCGGCGTATTCCACAGTACCGCGCACCGTACCCTGCTGGTCGAGTCGGTGGCTGACGGCGCGGGTGTCCTCGCCCTGTCGCCGCGCGCCAACCGCGTCATCATCGAGGCGGGCGGCAAGCTGCTGCCCCTGAGCCTGCGCAACCCGCACCCTGAGATCTCCTTCAGCGCGCTGTGGGGCAAGGTCTGGTACGAGAACTACGACGAGCCCAAGTACGTCTGGCAGTCGACTGCCTCGAACACCGACTTCGAACCCAAGCTGAGCCTGTCGCCGCTGACCTTCGGTACGCTCAAGGCCGCGTTCTACGCGATGATCCTGGCCGCGCCGCTGGCCATCGCCGCCGCCATCTACACCGCCTACTTCATGGCCCCGGGCATGCGCCGCAAGGTCAAGCCGGTGATCGAGCTGATGGAAGCGATGCCGACGGTGATCCTTGGTTTCTTCGCCGGCCTGTTCCTCGCGCCGTACCTCGAAGGCCACCTGCCGGGCGTGTTCAGCCTGTTCCTGATCATGCCGATCGGCATCCTGGTGGCGGGCTTCAGCTGGAGCCGCTTGCCGGAGTCGATCCGTCTGCGCATCCCGGATGGTTGGGAAGCGGCGATCCTGATCCCGGTCATTCTCGCGATCGGTTGGTTCGCCCTGTACATGAGTCCGTTCCTCGAAAGCTGGTTCTTCGGCGGCGACATGCGCCTGTGGATCAGCCACGACCTGGGCATCACCTACGACCAGCGCAACGCCCTGGTGGTGGGTATCGCCATGGGCTTCGCGGTCATCCCGAACATCTACTCCATCGCCGAAGACGCCGTGTTCAGCGTGCCGCGCAGCCTGACCCTGGGCTCCCTGGCCCTGGGCGCGACGCCCTGGCAGACCCTGACCCGCGTGGTCATCCTCACCGCCAGCCCGGGTATCTTCTCGGCGCTGATGATCGGCATGGGCCGCGCGGTGGGTGAGACCATGATCGTGCTCATGGCCACCGGCAACACCCCGGTGATGGAGTTGAACCTGTTCGAGGGCATGCGCACCCTGGCCGCCAACGTGGCCGTGGAAATGCCTGAGTCGGAAGTCGGCGGCAGCCACTATCGTGTGCTGTTCCTCGCCGCCCTCGTGCTGCTGATGTTCACCTTCGTGATGAACACCTTGGCCGAGCTGATTCGCCAGCGCCTGCGCAAGAAATACTCGTCGCTTTGATAGAAAGGTAGAGATCCGTGAAAAAGGATTCCCTCAAAGGCTGGTTCAAGAGCGGCGCCCCTGGCGTCTGGATCAGCGGTGGCGCGGTGGCCATGGCGGTCATCATGACCGTCGGCCTGCTGGCCGTGATCGCCGTCCGTGGCCTGGGCCACTTCTGGCCGGCCGACCTGATCCAGGCCACCTACAAGGTACCCGGCCAGGCCGACCATGTGATCATCGGCGAAGTGGTGCAGAAGGAAGAGGTACCGCGTGAACGCCTCAAGGGCGCCGGTTTGCCGGTGCCCGACCAGGGCCCGGAGTTCATGACCCGCGAGCTGGTCAAGATCGGCAACCGCGACCTCAACGGCAGCGACTTCACCTGGCTGGTCGGTGACTGGCTGGTGGACCAGCAAAAACCGACCGACCTGATCGCCCTGGAACGCCGCGAGTGGGGCAACTTCTACGGCTACCTGGTCAGCGTCAAGGAAGAAGGCCGCGTGGTCGCCCAGGGCCCCGAGGCCTGGAACGAACTGCAGGCCCGTCTCAAGCGCGCCAGCGAGCTCAACGACCAGTTGGTGAAGCTGGAGAAGAAGGACATCGGCGCCATCAACCATGGTCTCGAGCGTCTGCGGCTGCAAGCGCGCAAGCTCGAGCTCAACGGTAAGCTGGATGCCGCCGCCCAGGCCGACATGGATGCCGAGCGCGCCGAGCTGAACAACCGCTACAAGGCCATCGAGGAGCGCCTGACCGGCCTGCACCAGGCCTTCGCCCGCGACAGCCTGGTGGCCCGTGACGGCAACGGCCGCGAAGTGGAGATCAACCTGAGCAAGGTGGTCCACGCGATCCAGCCGAACGCCATGTCCGGCCTGACCAAGATGGGCGCCTACTTCAGCAAGGTGTGGGAGTTCCTCAGCGACGACCCGCGTGAGGCCAACACCGAAGGCGGTATCTTCCCGGCTATCTTCGGCACCGTGATGATGACCCTGATCATGGCCGTGATCGTCACACCGTTCGGTGTGCTGGCTGCGGTGTACTTGCGCGAATACGCCAAGCAGGGCCCAGTGACCCGGCTGATCCGCATTGCGGTGAACAACCTGGCGGGTGTTCCGGCGATCGTCTATGGCGTGTTCGGCCTGGGCTTCTTCGTCTATGTGCTGGGCGGCTCGATCGACCGGTTGTTCTTCCCCGAGTCGCTGCCGGCGCCGACCCTGGGCACTCCTGGCCTGCTGTGGGCCTCGCTGACCCTGGCGTTGCTGGCGGTGCCGGTGGTGATCGTGGCCACCGAGGAAGGCCTGGCGCGGATCCCGCGTACCGTGCGCGAGGGCTCGCTGGCCCTGGGCGCGACCAAGGCCGAGACCCTGTGGAAGATTGTCCTGCCGATGGCCAGCCCGGCCATGATGACCGGCATGATCCTCGCCGTGGCTCGCGCCGCTGGCGAAGTGGCCCCGCTGATGCTGGTGGGGGTGGTGAAGCTGGCGCCGTCGTTGCCGCTGGATGGCAACTACCCGTACCTGCACCTGGACCAGAAGATCATGCACCTGGGCTTCCACATCTATGACGTCGGCTTCCAGAGCCCCAACGTCGAGGCCGCGCGGCCGCTGGTGTACGCCACCGCGTTGCTGCTGGTGCTGGTGATCGCCACCCTCAACCTCTCGGCGGTGTGGATCCGTAACCACCTGCGCGAGAAGTACAAGGCCCTCGACCACTGAGTTCAGCTTTAAGCCACAAGCGGCAAGCTCCAAGCAGATTGCCGCTCTGTCCAAACTTGCAGCTAGCAGCTTGAAGCTTGCAGCTTCAAATGGAGTAAGAACATGCAACACGAAGCTCATACCCACGGCATCGACATGTCGGCCCTGGGCCGCGACAAGCAGAGCCTGCGCCTTGCCGAAGAGACCGTGGCCATCGAAGTTCCCGGCCTGTCCCTGTTCTACGGCGACAAGCAAGCGCTGTTCGACGTCAGCATGAACATCCCCAAGCAGCGCGTGACTGCCTTCATCGGCCCGTCCGGCTGCGGCAAGTCCACGCTGCTGCGCACCTTCAACCGCATGAACGACCTGGTCGACGGTTGCCGCGTCGAGGGCGCCATCAACCTGTATGGCAACAACATCTACCGCAAGGGCGAGGACGTGGCCGAGCTGCGCCGCCGCGTGGGCATGGTGTTCCAGAAGCCCAACCCGTTCCCCAAGACCATCTACGAGAACGTGGTCTACGGCCTGCGCATCCAGGGCATCAACAAGAAGCGCGTGCTCGACGAGGCCGTGGAATGGGCGCTCAAGGGCGCCGCGCTGTGGGATGAAGTGAAGGATCGCCTGCATGACTCGGCCCTGGGCTTGTCCGGCGGCCAGCAGCAGCGTCTGGTGATCGCCCGGACCATAGCCGTGGAGCCGGAAGTGCTGTTGCTCGACGAGCCGTGCTCGGCACTGGACCCGATCTCGACGCTGAAGGTTGAAGAGCTGATCTACGAACTGAAATCCAAGTACACCATCGTCATCGTGACCCACAACATGCAGCAGGCGGCCCGGGTTTCGGACTACACCGCGTTCATGTACATGGGCAAACTGGTCGAATTCGGTGATACCGACACCCTGTTCACCAACCCGGCGAAGAAGCAGACCGAAGACTACATCACCGGGCGCTACGGCTAACCACCGACCATAGGGTGCCTGTGTAGGAGCGGCCTTGTGTCGCGAAAGGGCCGCGAAGCGGCCCCGGGATCTCAGCCGTGATGTACACATTGCCGGGGCTGCTTTGCAGCCCTTTCGCGACACAAGGCCGCTCCTACAGGCCAAGGAACGACACGAATCACATTAGGCTGCCTGAAGCTTGCAGCTTCTTCGCGGAGCGAAACGATGATCAACAAAGAAAGCCTTACCCACCACATCTCCCAGCAGTTCAACGCCGAGCTCGAAGAGGTGCGCAGCCACCTCCTGGCCATGGGCGGCCTGGTCGAGAAACAGGTGAACGACGCCGTCACCGCGCTGATCGAGGCCGACTCGGGCCTGGCCCAGCAAGTGCGCGAAGTCGACGAACAGATCAACCAGATGGAGCGCAACATCGACGAGGAGTGCGTGCGCATCCTCGCCCGTCGCCAGCCGGCGGCCTCCGACCTGCGCCTGATCATCAGCATCTCCAAGTCGGTGATCGACCTCGAGCGCATCGGCGACGAGTCGACCAAGATCGCCCGCCGCGCCATCCAGTTGTGCGAGGAAGGCGAGTCGCCACGCGGCTATGTCGAGGTGCGCCATATCGGCGACCAGGTGCGCAACATGGTCCGCGACGCGCTGGACGCCTTTGCCCGCTTCGACGCCGACCTGGCGCTGTCGGTGGCCCAGTATGACAAGACCATCGACCGCGAGTACAAGACCGCGCTGCGCGAGCTGGTCACCTACATGATGGAAGATCCGCGTTCGATCTCCCGCGTGCTCAGCGTGATCTGGGCCCTGCGTTCGCTGGAGCGCATTGGCGACCACGCACGCAACATCTCCGAGTTGGTGATCTACCTGGTGCGCGGCACCGACGTGCGCCACATGGGCCTCAAGCGCATGAAGGCCGAGGTGCAGGGCGAAGCGTTCGATGAGGGCGAAATCGCTAATGTTCCGGCTGAACCGGACGATAAATAAGGTTGCTCCCGAGCATGAACGCCCGGCACTCGCCGGGCGTTTTCGTTTGCGGTCGAGCACCAGCAGGCACCCGCGAACCGTGTGAGAAGTCCCGGCGTGACCAGTGGTTTGGCAAATGGCCATCAGTCGGCGGTATGCTAGTCGGGATTCAAGAGGAGTATCGATGAGTAAAGTCAATGTACTGGTTGTGGATGACGCGCCGTTCATCCGCGATCTGGTGAGGAAGTGCCTGCGAAATGCCTTCCCGGGCATGGTGATCGAGGACGCGGTCAACGGCCGCAAGGCCATGGCCATGCTGAGCAAGGAACGTTTCGACCTGGTCCTGTGCGACTGGGAGATGCCGGAGATGTCCGGCCTCGAACTGCTGACCTGGTGCCGCCAGCAGGAAGAGATGAAGACCATGCAGTTCATCATGGTGACCAGCCGTGGTGACAAGGAGAACGTGATACAGGCCATCCAGGCCGGCGTCTCCGACTTCGTCGGCAAGCCGTTCACCAACGAGCAGCTGTTGACCAAGGTGAAGAAGTCCCTGACCAAGATCGGCAAGCTCGACAGCCTGATGGCCAGCGCGCCGGCGCGAGTCAACTCGGCGTTCGCCAACGACTCGCTGAGCGCCCTGACCGGCGGTCGCCCGGAAGTGGCCAAGGTCGCCGCGCCGGCGGTGGCAGCGGCACCGGCGGCCAAGCCGCTGATCAACGCGCCGACGCCCAAGAGCGCCGCCGCTTCTGCGCAGAGCGGCCGTGGCCAAGGCCAGTTGCGCCTGGCCAGCGGCACCCAGCCGTGCGTGATCAAGGCCCTGAGCCTCAAGGAGGCGTTGCTGGTGGTGCGACGCAGCGCCAACCTGCCGCAGGTGCTCGAAGGTGCGGTGCTGGATCTGGAGCAGGGCGAGAACGCCGAGACCGCGCGGCTGAACGGCTACCTGCACGCCATCGCGGCGCTGGAACCCAAGCCTGAGAGCGACTGGCTGCAACTGACCTTCAAGTTCGTCGACCAGGATGCGCAGAAGCTCGACTACCTGTCGCGGCTGATCGCCCGGGGCACGGCGCAGAAGCACTTCACCCCAGGCGCCTGATATCGGTTTGCTGCCCTGACCCCGTAGGAGCCGGCTTGCCGGCGAACACCGGCGCAGCCGGTGCCAGGCACCGCGACGCTTGCTTCGCCAGCAAGGCGGGCTCCTACTTGTCACCCGACCAACTGTCATATCCCTCTCAAATCCGGCTGCTAGGCTTCGACAGAACGCAACTGTCAAAAAGCCACCATCATGCCGCCCTCCCGACTGCTGCTGTTCTGTGCCTTGCTCACGGCCTCGGCGTCGAGCCTGGCCATGACCATCTACAAGACCACCGATACCTATGGCGTGGTTTCCTATTCCGACCGACCCAGCGTGGGCGCCAAGGTTTTCGTGTTCCGCGAACCCATGGTCGAGCGCCTGGACGGCCAGGTGCGGCTGAAGACCGAGGATTTCGCCGGCGGCGTGCGCTTTGTCGCGCGCAATGAGCTGTTCGTGCCGATGGAAGTTGAACTGCGTGTGGAGCGCCTGGCCAATGCCCAGGGCGGTAACGCCCCGCGCATCGTCCGGCGCCTGGTGCCGCCGCGCTCAAACCTGATCCTCAGCGTGGTGCAGGCTCGCCAAGGGGCTCGCCTCAAGTACGACACCAAGTTCCGCTACGCCATGGGCGATCCGGGCCAGCGCCCGCAGGGCTACCGTTATCCGTTCCCCTGGAAGGGTGGGCCGTTCCGCCTGAGCCAGGGCCCCAACGGGCGTTTCAGCCACTTCGGGCCCAAGGGCCGCTATGCCATGGACATCGCCATGCCCGAAGGCACGCCGATCATCGCGGCACGCGGTGGAGTGGTGGTGAAGATCGAGAACAACCAGAGCGGGCGGGGCAACAATCCGGCGGGCAATTTCGTCAGGATCCTGCACCCGGACGGCACCATGGGGGTTTACCTGCACCTGATGCGCGGTTCGGTGGTGGTGGGCGAGGGGCAGCGAGTGACCCAGGGGCAGGCGTTGGCCAAGTCGGGCAACACCGGCAACAGCAGCGGGCCGCACCTGCATTTCGTGGTGCAGCGCAATGTGGGGCTGGCGCTTGAGTCGATCCCGTATCAGTTCGACCGGCCAATCGGTGGTTTGCCGGACTTTACCGCAGGGAATCCATGACGCCTTGCGGAGCAAGCCCGCACCCACGGATGTAGGCGCGGGCTCTCGGGTCAATCGAGCTTCAGCACCTTGGCCAGCACGATCTTCGGCCCTTTCATCTTCTTGATGATGATGCGCAGGCCTTCGACCTCCAGCACTTCCTCTTCCTCGGGCACCCGCTTGAGGGTCTCGTAGACCAGGCCGGCCAGGGTTTCCGCCTCGATATGGTCAAGGTCCACGCCCAGCAGGCGCTCGACCTTGAACAGCGGCGTATCACCGCGCACCAGCAGCTTGCCCGGCTGGTAGGCGAGGATGCCGCGCTCGGTCTTGCGGTGTTCGTCCTGGATATCACCCACCAGCACTTCCAGCACATCTTCCATGGTCAGGTAGCCGATGACCTTGCCGTCGGCTTCCTCGACCAGCACGAAGTGCGCGCCGCCCTTGCGGAACTGCTCCAGCAGCTGGGACAGCGGCATGTGCCGGGAAACGCGCTCCAGCGGGCGCGCGAGGTCTTCGAGGTCGATGGTCTCGGGCAGGTGATCCAGCTCGGCCAACTCCAGCAGCAGGTCCTTGATGTGCAGCAGGCCGGTGAACTCTTCGCGCTCGGCGTCGTACACCGGGTAGCGGCTGAACTTGTGCCGGCGCAGCAGCGCGAGGATCTCCTTGAGCGGCGCGCGGGCATCGATGCTGACCATGTCTTCGCGCGAATTGGCCCAGTCGACCACTTCCAGCTCGCCCATTTCCACCGCCGAGGCCAGCACGCGCATGCCCTGGTCGCTCGGGTCCTGGCCACGGCTGGAGTGCAGGATCAGCTTGAGCTCCTCGCGGCTGTAGTGGTGCTCGTGGTGCGGGCCAGGCTCGCCTTGCCCGGCGATGCGCAGGATGGTGTTGGCGCTGGCGTTGAGCAGGTAGATGGCTGGGTACATAGCCCAGTAGAACAGGTACAGCGGCACGGCGGTCCACAGCGACAGCAGCTCGGGCTTGCGGATCGCCCACGACTTGGGCGCCAGCTCGCCGACCACGATATGCAGGTACGAGATCACGAAGAAGGCGACGAAGAACGAGATCGCCTTGATCAGCTCGGGGGTGTCGACACCGATATAGGCCAGCAGTGGCTCGAGCAGGTGGGCGAACGCCGGCTCGCCGACCCAGCCCAGGCCCAGCGAGGCCAGGGTGATACCCAGCTGGCAGGCCGAGAGATAGGCGTCGAGCTGGTTGTGCACCTTGCGCAGGATGCTGCCGCGCCAGCCATGCAGCTCGGCGATGGACTCGACGCGGGTGGCGCGCAGCTTGACCATGGCGAACTCGGCGGCGACGAAGAAGCCGTTGAGCAGCACCAGGAACAAGGCGAAGAGAATCATGCCGAAATCGGCGAACAACGAGGTGAGGCTGATACCAGGGGAAGGGTCCATGATGGGGTTTTTACGGGGTCCGTCTTTGAGAATGGGAGAAAAAAAGTGCCAGCGATGGCTGGCACAGGGGATCCAATGTAGCGGCTGAAGCCGCAAAAGCAAAGGGGCGTGCTGCCATTGGCAACTGTAGGAGCCGGCTTGCCGGCGAACCACCACGTCGCTTGGTTCGCCGGCAAGCCGGCTCCTACGGGTCAATTCTTGCCAGGTACCAACTGTGCCGGCGCAAAATGACAGGTGAAGGTGCTGCCATGTCCAGGCACGCTGCTGATTTCCAGGCGGCCGCGGTGGCGCATCAGCACGTGCTTGACGATCGCCAGGCCAAGCCCGGTGCCGCCGGTGTTGGAGGCGCGGCTGGAGTCGACTCGGTAGAAGCGCTCGGTCAGGCGCGGCAGGTGCTTGGCGTCGATGCCCACCCCTGAGTCCTGCACGCTCAAGTGCGCGCCTTGTTCGTCGGCCCACCAGCGGATGTGGATATTGCCTTGGTCCTGAGTGTACTTGACCGCGTTGAACACCAGGTTGGAGAAGGCGCTGCGCAGCTCCGACTCACTGCCTTTGAGGCGAATGCCGGGGGCCGCTTCCAGGGTGATGCTCTGGTTGCGCGGGCCGGACAGCGCCTGGGCGTCGTTCTTGATCGCCCCGAGCAGGGTATCGACCAGCACTGGCTGGTTGTCCGACGGGTAGTCGGTGGCTTCGAGCTTGGCCAGCAGCAACAGGTCGTTGAGCAGGGTCTGCATGCGCGCGCCTTGCTGGTTCATCTGTTGCAGGGCGCGGCTCCAACGCGGGTTCACGTCCTCGACGTTGTCCAGCAGGGTTTCCAGGTAGCCGGTGATAACCGTCAGCGGCGTGCGCAGCTCGTGGGAGACGTTGGCGACGAAGTCCTTGCGCATCTGCTCGAGCTGGTGGATGCGGGTGACATCGCGCACCAGCATCAGGTGTTCGTTGTTGCCATAGCGGGTGAGGTGCAGTTGCACGCGCAGGCGGTCGTTGATCGGCGAGGGGATTTCCAGCGGCTCGGCGTAGTTCTGCGACTCGAAGTACTCCTTGAACCGGGGGTGGCGGACCAGGTTGGTCACCGGTTGGCCACCGTCCTGCGGGGTCTTGAAGCCCAGCAGGGTCTCGGCTGCGCGGTTCCACCATTCAAGGTTGCCGTCGCTGTCGAGCATGATCACCGCGTCGCGCAGCGCCGCGGTGGACTCCTGGACCCGGTCGATCACCGCCTGCAGGCGGCCGCGCACGCGCTGGTCGCGGCGTTGCAGGTGGTAGATGCTGTCGAACACCTCGCCCCACAGGCCGTAGCCGTCGGGTGGTGCTTCGTCGGGTTGGTGATTGCGCAGCCAATCGTGCAGGCGCAGCAGTTGCTTGAGCGTCCAGGCCAGGTAAAGCGCCAGGCCGATGGCCAGGCTCCAGCCGTAATAGCCGCTGATCAGGCCGCCGATCAGGCAGGCGGTGATCAGCAGCAACATGTGGCGAATCAGGGTCGCGTGCCAGTTCTGGTTCAATTGACAGTCCTTGTACAGCGGGTGCCAGGGGCTTCGCTCAGCTTTTTGTCGAGAAGCGATAACCGGTGCCGCGGACGGTTTGTACCAGATTTTCGTAGGCTTCACCCAGTGCCTTGCGCAGGCGCCGGATGTGCACGTCGACGGTGCGCTCCTCGACGTAGACGTTGCCGCCCCAGACCTGGTCGAGCAGCTGCCCGCGGGTGTAGGCGCGCTCCTGGTGGGTCATGAAGAACTGCAACAGGCGGTATTCGGTGGGCCCCATCTCGGCGGGCTTGCCGTCGATGGTCACGCGGTGGCTGATCGGGTCGAGCAGCAGCCCGCCCACCTCGATGGGTGCCTCGCTGTCGCTCGGCCCGGTGCGGCGCAGCACGGCTTTAAGGCGCGCGACCAGTTCGCGGGGCGAGAACGGCTTGGTGATGTAGTCGTCGGCACCAACTTCCAGGCCCTGGATCTTGTTGTCCTCTTCGCCCTTGGCGGTGAGCATGATGATCGGGATGTCGCCGGTCAGCTCGTCGCGCTTGAGGCGCCGGGCCAGTTCGATGCCCGAGGTGCCCGGCAGCATCCAGTCGAGCAGGATCAGGTCCGGCTTGCGGTCGACGATGATGGCGTGGGCCTGCTGCGAGTTCTCTGCCTCGAGGCAGTCATAGCCGGCCATTTCCAATGCAACGGCGATCATCTCGCGGATAGGCGCTTCGTCGTCGACGATCAGAATGTTTCTGCCAACCATGCTCAATTACCTCTCCCAGGAACGATGTCTTGGCCCGCATTAGATAACGGAATTATTGCAGCTGTGTGACAGCTCATGGGCGGTTCTGGCGCCATTGCGTGACTGGACTAGGCTTCAAGGGGCCGCCATGGCGGCGGGCAACACTTCTTCCACCCCCGAAACGATGGTGATTCCAATGACACGACATACGCTGAGCTGGATGGCCCTTTGCGCTGCGCTGGCAGCGCCGGGGGTGGCGTCGGCTCATCACGCCATGGAGAAGGACGGCATGTGGGTCGACCACGACGGCATGACCCTGTATACCTTCGACAAGGATGCTGGCGGCAAGTCCATGTGCAGTGGCGAGTGCGCCAAGAACTGGCCGCCGCTGATGGTCAAGAAGGACGACGAGGCGCCGAAGGACAAGTGGAGCCACGTCACCCGCGACGATGGATCGATGCAGTGGGCCTACGATGGCAAGCCGCTGTATACCTTCGTCAAGGACAAGAAGGCCGGGGATACCACCGGCGATGGCATGAAGGACGTCTGGCACGTGGCCAAGCCCTGAGCCAGTGATGCCCTGTTCACCGGCAAGCCGGCCCCTACAACACCACCCTGTAGGAGCCGGCTTGCCGGCGAACGAGGCCGCCGGCGTCAGCGCAAGGCGTAATCCAGTACCACCCCGATGAAGATCAGCATCCCCGCCCAATGGTTGTGCAGGAATGCCTTGAAGCAGGCGTCGCGGTCCAGCGTGCGCGTCGTCCAGAACTCCCAGGCAAAGCACAGCGCCGCTGCCAGCAGCCCCAGATGGAACCAGCCGCCCAGTTCGAAGCGGTTGCCGGCCAGCAACAGGCAGCCCAGCGACAGCAGTTGCAGGGTCAGGATGATCACCCGGTCGGCCTCGCCGAACAGGATCGCGGTGGATTTCACCCCGATCTTCAGGTCGTCGTCACGGTCGACCATGGCGTAGTAGGTGTCGTAGCCCACCGTCCACAGCAGGTTGGCCAGGTACAGCAGCCAGGCACTGGCCGGCAGCTCGCCGCCAGCAGCGGTGAAGGCCATGGGGATGCCCCAGGAGTAGGCCGCGCCCAGCACCACCTGTGGGTAGTAGGTGTAGCGCTTCATGAATGGGTAGCAGAACGCCAGGGCCACGGCGCCGAACGACAGCCAGACGGTGCTGGCGTTGGTGCACAGCACCAGGAGGAAGCTCACCGCCACCAGCAGCGCGAACAACCCCAGGGCCTCGCGCGGCTTGACCCGGCCACTGGCCAGTGGTCGGTCGGCGGTGCGCTTGACGTGGCCATCGACCTTGCGGTCGGCGAAATCGTTGATGCAGCAGCCCGCGGCGCGCATCAGCACCACGCCGAGGGCGAAGATCAGCACGTTTTTCACGCTGGGTGCGCCGTTGCCGGCGATCCACACCGCGACCAGGGTCGGCCACAGCAGCAGGTAGATGCCGATGGGCCGGTCCATGCGACTGAGCTGGATGAAGTCCCAGGCCCTGGGGTGCAGGCGATTGAGCGACTTGAGCAGGTTCAGGTACATCAGCGGTTCGCCTCCTGGGCCGCGGCCCACAGGGTCGGCAGGAAGATCTCGGCCACCAGCAGGTCGAGGCCGGCGCGCTCGAAGCGCGAGCGCCGGCCCCAGAGCCCGGCCTGGGCAGCCTCGGTGGGGAGCCAGGCCTGTGGATAACGGCAGGCCTCGATGGGGTGACGGACGAATGCCTGGTCGCAGAACAGCAGCTCACCGAGCGAGCGGCTGCCCAGGGTTTCCAGGTCGAGGCCACCGCGCTCCAGGACACTGCGCCCGGCCACGCTGCGGGCGAACACCCACGGCTGGCCATGGCCACGCAGGTACACCTCGCGCACCCAGCCTTGCGCGCCAGGCGCCAGGCCCAGGGCCGCGCATTCGTCGTCGCGCAGCGCCTGCCAGCCCTCGAACAGGGGCGTGACGCTGAAGTGGTCATGGGAGAGGCGGGTCAGGCGGCGGGTCAGGGAGCCTTCGTCGAACAGCCAGTCCAAAGTCGGCTGGTCGAGCGTGCTCGCCAGCTGTGGATACGGCAGCCACGCGACAGCGGCTGCTTGCGGGGTTTCGTACGGCACGTCGGTATGCTTGATACAGGCCAGAGAGGCGGCGAGCTTAGCATGTTTGCCCTTGTGGCTTGCATCCTGCCAGCAGGGCCAGTAAAAAAGCCCACCAAAGATTGCGCGATGGTCTTGCCGCGGGTTGTCCCGCGCCAACCATCAGCGGCAACGCACTCCCGAGCCTGACCAAGGAACAGCACCGAATGAAGAAGTGGCAATGTATTGTCTGCGGCCTGATCTACGACGAAGCCGAAGGCTGGCCGGATGACGGCATCGCCCCCGGCACCCGCTGGGAAGATGTGCCGGAAGATTGGCTGTGCCCCGACTGCGGCGTGGGCAAGAGCGACTTCGAAATGATCGCCATCGGCTGATCGCCCCCTCAAGTTCTGAAGAAGGAATGCACGACATGACGTCCCCTGTGGTGATCATTGGCACCGGCCTGGCCGGCTACAACCTGGCGCGCGAGTTTCGCAAGCTCGATGGCGACACGCCGCTGCTGCTGATCACCGCCGATGACGGTCGCTCGTATTCCAAGCCCATGCTCTCCACCGGCTTTGCCAAGCACAAGGACGCCGACGGCCTGTGCATGGCCGAGCCTGGCGCCATGGCCGAGCAGCTCAAGGCCGAAATCCGCACCCACACCCGCATCAGCGGCATCGACCCGGGCCACAAGCGCCTGTGGATCGGCGAGGAGGCGGTCGAGTACCGTGACCTGGTGCTGGCCTGGGGGGCGCAAACCGTGCAGGTGCCGGTCGAAGGCGATACTGGCGAGTTGATCTTCCCGATCAACGACCTCGAGGACTATGCCCGTTTTCGCGCAGCGGCCGCCGGCAAGCAGCGGGTGCTGATCCTCGGCGCCGGCCTGATTGGCTGCGAGTTCGCCAATGACCTGACCTTGGGCGGCCTGCATTGCGAAGTGGTGGCACCGTGCGAGCAGGTCATGCCGACCCTGCTGCATCCTGCGGCGGCTGGCGCTGTGCAGGCCGGCCTGGAAGGGTTGGGCGTGCGTTTCCACCTGGGGCCGATACTGACCCGTCTGCAGCGGGTCGGCGAAGCGCTCGAGGCGCACCTGTCCGATGGCCGCGTGATCCCCTGCGACCTGGTGGTGTCGGCCATCGGCCTGCGTCCACGCACCGACCTGGCTGCGGCGGCGGGTTTGCAGGTCAACCGTGGCGTGGTGGTCGACCGCCAGCTGCGTACCTCCCACGCCAATATCTTCGCCCTGGGCGACTGCGCCGAGGTCGACGGCATCAACCTGCTGTATGTGATGCCCTTGATGACCTGCGCCCGTGCCCTGGCCCAGACCCTGGCCGGCAACCCAACCACGGTCAGCTACGGGCCGATGCCGGTCACGGTGAAGACCCCGGCTTGTCCCTTGGTGGTCTCGCCACCGCCTGTCGGCCATGAGGGTACCTGGGTGGTCGAAGGTAGCGGCGCCGATCTGAAAGTGCTCTGCCACGGCGCGGATGGGCAGTTGTTGGGCTATGCCCTGACCGGTGGCGCGGTCATGGAAAAACTCGCGTTGAATCGGCAGTTGCCGGCCCTTATGGCGTAAATAGCGGGCGTTCTGTCGGAATTATCCTGTTCTTGCCGCGACAATGGCCGCCCAGATACTGGCGCGGTCCTGGCCGGCATGCCATCCTCACTGACGTCTACCGCAGGCTAGAGCCTGCGGTGCCTTGAGCGCTGCTCTGTTCGGCAGCACGGCATAACAACAAGAAATCCCGTCAAAGAGGCTTCACTATGCGTAAACCAGAACTCGCCGCCGTCATCGCCGAAAAGGCCGATCTGACCAAGGAAAAGGCCAATATTGTCCTGAACGCGATTCTCGACAGCATCACCGGCGCGCTCGACAAGGACACCGTCACCCTGGTTGGTTTCGGGACCTTCGAAAAACGCCATCGTGGCGCCCGCACCGGCAAGAACCCCCAGACCGGCGAGCCGGTGAAGATCAAGGCCAGCAATACCGTCGCCTTCAAGCCAGGCAAGAACCTGCGTGACAGCGTCAACGCTCCGGCCAAGCCTGCCAAGAAAAAGTGATTTGCAGGTCATCCTGACGGGCGCCGAGAGGCGCCCGTTGCGTTTCTGGTAACCAAATGCGGCGAACTTGCATAAACAGGGCGGGAAACGGATAAACTGCGCGTCTCAGTCATTTTTCATTCGAGGGGCGTTGATGAAGTTTCGTTTTCTTCTCTGGGCCATGGGCTTGCTGATGGCCAAGGCCAGCCGCAACAACCCGGCGTTCCAGCAGCAGCTGCAGGACAAAGACCTGGTCTTCCAGATGCAGACGCTCGACGGCAAGGTTGCCCGGCACTTCATCGTCAAGGACTTGCGCATCACCAGCCAGGGGGGCCTGCACCCGCAGCCGGCGTTCGCCATTGCCTTCAAGGATGCCGCGTACGGCTTTGCCACGCTGCAGGCGGGCAACAAGCAGCTGGCGTTCATGCAGGGGATTCAGGAGAAGAACATCCAGATCAAGGGTAATCCGGCGCTGGTGATCTGGTTCCAGGGCTTGATGAAGTACCTGAAACCGAAGAAGAAAGCCTGAGATCGTATGTGACGGGTTCGCCGGCAAGCCGGCTCCTACAGGGGGACGCATCTTCTGCAGGAGCCGGCTTGCCGGCGAATGGGGCGCCAAGCACCCCTCGACTTAATGCTGCACGTGGAACTGCGACGCCAATTCGCGCAGCAGCGCTTCGGCCTCCAGCACCTTGTTCACCACTTCTTCGGCCTTGTCGCGGGTCAGCCCCAGGCGCTCGAGCAGGGCATCCGGGATCTCGTCCTGCGGGCCCGAGCCGATACCCCGCGAGCGCAGCAGGCGCACTGCCAGGCACACCAAGTTGGGGAAGGCCGCATACTCACCATCGTACTCCGGGTCGTGCTGGAAGCGCAGGGCCGTGGATAGTTCGTCCGGCATGTCCCAAAGCTTCATCAGCCAGGCACCGATCTGTTCGCGGCTGATACCCAGCAGGTGCTGTTCCACATAGCTGTGGCACAGGTGCGGGTTGACCTCCAGGTGTCGGCAGATCAGCGAGAAGTGCGGTGGGAAGACGTGGGCCAGTAGCAGGTAGCCGAAGTTGTGCAGCAGGCCGGCCAGGTAGGTCAGGCCGGCCTCCGGGCGTTCGGCGCGCGGCATGGCGCGGGTCAGGCCCTCGATTATCGCGGCGGTGTAGATAGACTGCTGCCAGTACGGCGTGGCCTGCTGCGGGTGGTCCTTGGGCAGGCTCAGGGTCTTGCCCAGGGCCAGGCCCAGGGCCAGGTTTATCACCAGGTCGAAGCCCAGCACGCGCACGATCGCGTCCTCCACCGAGCGAATCTTGCCGGGTGAGGCGTAGTAGGGCGAGGCTGCCCAGCTGACCACCTGCGCGGCCAGGGCGGGGTCGGTCTCCACCACGCCGGTGATGTCGTCGATGCTGGCGTTGGGGTCGACGCGCAGCTTGATGATTTTCTGCGCGGTGTCGGCCAGCGGTGGGATCTCGATGGTCTGCTCCAAGCGCTGCTGGATGCGACGGGCGGTGAAGGCCTGGACGGCGCGGATGACTTCCTTGGGCGGGCCGTCCAACTGCTCGAAACTGAGGCGAATATCACTGATCGGCTGGCCGAAGGTGCTGGCGCTGGCCTTGGCCAGCATCTTCTTGAAGGCGGTACGGCCGATTTCCAGGAGCAGCCCGGCTTCACCCGACTGGATCAACAGGGTCTCGTTGTCCAGCAGGCTCTTCTCGTACTGGCACGGCGAGCTGGTCAGCGCCGGGATGGCGGGCAGGGTCTTGAGGTGATGCTTGTCGAGCATGTGCTTGAGGCGCGCCAGGGGCACGGCGGTCAGCTTACGGCCGGTCAGCTCTTCAAGGCGCTTGAGGTCCAGCAGCTGACTGTGCGGGAACAGCACCATCAGTGCGCCGATCTCGTCGTCGAGCAGCACCGCCTGGACCCGCGAGGCGGCTGGCAACCCAGGGTGCTCGGCGACCTCGCGGTAGGTCACGCCGAGTTTTTCGAGCAACAGCCGGATGACAGACGGTGCGTGTGGGGTTGCGGTATCCAGGGCAACTTCAGTCATGGTCTGTATCCATTGATTCTTTTAAACGCGAAGTATAACCAGCCTGACCGGCAAGCTGGATCCATAATGGGACGGGCGTCACACCTGGCCATATTGCTGGCCGTGGCGTAGCCAGCGGTCGAGCAGCGGGCTGACGTGCGCCGGCCAGCGTGCCAGCAGGGCCTGGGCGGCGTCGCGCACGGCCGGCAGCAGGTCGGCGTCGCGCATCAGGTCGGCGACCTTGAACTGCAGCAAGCCGGTCTGCCGGGTACCGAGCATCTCGCCGGGGCCACGCAGCTCCAGGTCCTTCTCTGCAATGACGAAGCCATCGTTGGTTTCGCGCATGATGCCCAGGCGCTCGCGACCGATCTGCGACAGTGGCGGATGGTAGAGCAGCACGCAATGGCTCACTGCGCTGCCTCGGCCAACCCGACCGCGCAACTGGTGCAGTTGGGCCAGGCCCAGGCGCTCGGGGTTCTCGATGATCATCAGGCTGGCATTGGGTACGTCGACGCCGACCTCGATTACCGTGGTAGCCACCAGCAGTTGCAGCTCGCCAGCCTTGAACTCGGCCATCACCGCCGCTTTTTCCGCAGGCTTCATGCGCCCGTGGATCAGGCCCACGCGCAGTTCGCCCAGGGCGCTGCCCAGCTCTTCGAAGGTGCTCTCGGCGGCCTGGCAGGTCAGCTCCTCGGATTCTTCGATCAGGGTGCACACCCAGTAGGCCTGACGACCTTCGGCACAGGCGGCGCGGACTCGCTCGACCACCTCGAAACGACGGCTGTCGGCGACCAGCACGGTGTTCACCGGTGTACGACCGGGCGGCAATTCATCGAGGACCGAGGTGTCCAGGTCGGCGTAGGCGCTCATGGCCAGGGTGCGTGGGATCGGGGTGGCGGTCATGATCAACTGGTGCGGGCACAGCTGGCCCATGACGCCTTTCTTGCGCAGGGCCAGGCGCTGCTGCACGCCGAAGCGATGTTGTTCGTCGATGATCGCCAGGGCCAGGTGCTTGAACTGTACTTCTTCCTGGAACAGTGCGTGGGTGCCGACCACCATTGGCGCGCCGCTGGCGATCTGCTCCAGGGCGCTGGCACGGGCCTTGCCCTTGAGCTTGCCGGCCAGCCAGGCGACCTCGATGCCCAGCGGTTCGAGCCAGCGCTTGAAGGTGATGAAGTGCTGTTCGGCGAGAATCTCGGTAGGCGCCATCAATGCCACCTGGTAGCCGGCCTCCAAGGCCTGCAGGGCGGCCAGCGCGGCGACCACGGTCTTGCCCGCGCCGACATCGCCCTGGACCAGGCGCATCATCGGCTCTGGCTGGCTGAGGTCGTAGGCGATCTCGTTGCCGACCCGTTGTTGCGCGCCAGTTGGCTTGAAGCCGAGGTTGGCCAGGTACTGCGCCGGCAGGCGGCTGGCCTTGGGCAGCACCGGCGCGCGCAGGCTGCGCAGGCTTTCGCGCAGGCGCTGTTGGGATAGTTGGTGGGTCAGCAGCTCTTCGAAGGCCAGCCGGTGTTGGGCCCAATGGTGCCCCTCAGCCAACTCGTCGAGGTCGGCATCGGCCGGCGGGTTGTGCAGGTAGCGGATGGCGTCGCTCAACGGTGCCAACTGATAGTCACGGGCCAGCTCGTCAGGCAGCCAGTCGGGCAGGCTGCGCGGACCGAGCAGGCCGAGGCTCTGCTGGCACAACAGGCGCAGACGCTGCTGGGTCAGGCCCTCGGTGGTCGGGTAGATCGGCGTCAGGGTCTGTTCCACCGGCGGTGGCGCTTCGTCGCCGTTGAGCGCGCGGTATTCCGGGTGGTAGATCTCCAGGCCCGAGGCGCCCGGGCGCGCTTCGCCGTAGCAACGCAGGTGGGTACCGCGCTTGAGGCCTTCCTTCTGCGCGTTGCTGAAGTGGTAGAAGCGCAGGCTCAGCGAGCCGCTGCCGTCGCCCAGGCGTACCACCAGGCTGCGGCGCTTGCCCATGGTCACGTCGGCGCCGCTGACCACACCCTCGATCACTGCGTCCTGGCCTGGGCGCAACTGGCCGATGGGCACCACCCGGGTGCGGTCCTGATAGCGCAACGGCAGGTGGAACAGCAGGTCTTGCAGGTTCTCCAGGCCAACCTTGGCGAGTTTTTCCGCCATGGCATCGCCTACGCCCTTGAGCGTGGTGACCGGGACGTTCGACAGCTCGGTCATGGGCTCAGGCCGGTTGTTCCACGGGCGGCTTGGCCACCGAGCAGAGGCGGATCGAGTCGGCGAGGATCTCGATGGCCTTCGGCCGCGGGAAGCTGGCGCGCCAGGCAATGGCGACGGTACGGAATGGTGCGGGCGCGGTCAGTGGGCGCACTTCGATCACCCCCGGGGCGTAATGATGGCTGTGCACCGCCGACAGCGGCAGGATCGACACGCCCAGGCCCGAGGCGACCATGTGGCGGATGGTTTCCAGCGAGCTGGATTCGACCGTGGTGTGCTTGGCGCCTTCGCCACCCTTGTTCAGGGTCGGGCAGGCTTCGAGCACCTGGTCGCGGAAACAGTGGCCCTCGCCGAGCAGCAGCAGGCTCTTGTCGTTGAGCAGCGCGGTGTCGATGGTGTCCTTGGCGGTCCACGGGTGGTCGGCCGGCATCAGCGCGCAGAACGGCTCGTCGTACAGCGGCAGGGTCAGCACGTCGGCCTCGTTGAACGGCAGGGCGATGATCACTGCGTCCAGTTCGCCATTGCGCAGCTTCTCGCGCAGCACGTGGGTGAAGTTTTCCTCGATGTACAGCGGCATCTGCGGTGCGACCCGGTGCAACTGCGGAATCAGGTGCGGGAACAGGTACGGGCCCACGGTATAGATGGCGCCGACCTTGAGCGGGGCGGTGAGCTGGTTCTTGCCGGCCTGGGCCAGTTCGCGGATGCCCTGGGCTTGCTCAAGGACCTTCTGCGCCTGGGCGACGATGCTCTCGCCGACCGGGGTCAGGCGCACCGCGCTCTTGCTGCGCTCGAAGATCAGCACGCCGAGTTCATCCTCGAGCTTCTTCACGCCCACCGACAGAGTCGGCTGGCTGACGTGGCAACGCTCGGCCGCGTGGCCGAAGTGCTGCTCTTGCGCGAGGGTGACGATGTAGCGGAGTTCGGTGAGGGTCATAACGTGCGTCCATGAAGTTGCGGCCCCAGCATAGCGGCTGCAATCGATAGACGCACGTTATCAGACTTGCCGTTTTGTGACAGAAACAAAAACGTCAGCGTCGGTCCAGCGAGTAGACGAACGGCGCGACCACCTCGATCGTGCCATTGTTCAGCAGCTCTGCTGGCGGCTTGGGTACCGTGCCGGCGCGGCGGATCATCTCCAGCGTCGCCCGGTCCAGGGCCGCACTGCCGGAACCACCGGCCAGCGAGTACGACACCACCTTGCCCTCGGCATCGACCACGAAGCGCAGGCGGTTGATGCCCTGCAGCCCGCGACGGCGAGCGTCCTCGGGGTACTTCTTGTACTTGGCCAGGTGGCGCAGCAGGTCGCTTTGCCAGCTCGGCAAGGCGTTGCTGTTGGAGGCGATGCTTGGCTGTGGCGCCGCCGACTTCTGCGGTGGCGAGTTGCTCGGCGGCGTGTCCGCGACATCGTCCTTGGCTGGTGGCTCGTCCTTTGGCGGCTCAGGCTTTTTCTCAGGCTTGGGCGGCTGTGGCTTGGCCTTGGGCTTGGGCGGCTTGGGGATGGCGATCTTCGGCTTGGGCGCCTCGGCCAGTTTCGGCAGCGGCGGTTCCTCGACCGGCGTCGGTGGTTTCGGGGCGGCCTTCGGCGGCGGCGGCGGCGCGGGCTCGGGCAGCGGTGCCAGCTCAACCATCATCGCTGCCGGTGGCAGTTCGATGGCCTGGGGCACCGACCAGTTGAGCGTCAGCAGCACGGCGACCGCGTGCACACCCAGCACCAGTGCCAGGCTGCCACCGTAGCGCGCCATGTTCGAGCGCGTTTTCGTCATTTCTTGGCTGCCGTCTCGAGTCCGACCAGGCCGACCTTCAGGTAACCGGCGGCACGCATGGTGTTCATCACCTCCATCAGGTCGCCATAGTCGACGCCCTTGTCAGCCTGGAAGAAGATGGTGGTTTCCTTGTCGCCCTTGGTCTTGGCATCGAGCATGCTGCCAAGCTGGTCGGGCTGGGCCACCTGGTCATCGCCGACATACAGCTTCTTGTCGGCCTTGACGCTGACGAACACCGGCTTCTCGGGCCTCGGCGCAGGCTTGGCGGTCGAGGCGGGCAGGTCGACCTTGATGTCGACCGTGGCCAAGGGGGCAGCAACCATGAAGATGATCAGCAGCACCAACATCACGTCGATGAACGGCGTAACGTTGATTTCGTGGTTTTCGGCGAGATCGTCGCCACCTTCGTTGAGATGCAGGCCCATGGCTTACCCCACTTTCACCATGTGCGGGGCGGCGCGCTCGCCACCCTGGTGGTCCAGATCACGGCTGACCAGCAGCAGGACCTGCGCGGAGGCGTCGGACACCTGGGCCTTGTAGCCGGCGATGGAGCGGGCGAAGACGTTGTAGATGACCACGGCCGGGATCGCCGCGACCAGGCCCAGGGCGGTGGCCAGCAGGGCTTCGGCGATACCGGGGGCGACCACGGCAAGGTTGGTGGTCTGGGTCTTGGCGATGCCGATGAAGCTGTTCATGATGCCCCAGACGGTACCGAACAGGCCGACGAACGGGGCGGTGGAGCCAATGGTGGCCAGCACGCCGGTGCCGCTGCTCATGGTACGGCCGCTGGCGGCGACCAGGCGCTCGAGGCGGAAGCTGACGCGCTCCTTGATGCCTTCTTTCTCGCGGGCGTTGGCCGAAAGGCGCATTTCCTCGAGGGCGTCATGCACCAGGGTGTGGGCCAGGGTGCCTTCCTTGTTCGACACCTCGCTGGCCTCTTTCAGGCTCACCGAGCGTTTCAGGGCGGCGATCTCGCCACGCAGGCGACGCTTGGCGCCCATCAGCTCGAAGCCTTTGGCGATCCAGATGGTCCAGGTGATGATCGAGGCGATGGCCAGGCCGATCATCACGGCCTTCACCACCACGTCGGCGTTCTTGTACATGCCCCAGGGGGACAGGTCGTGGGCCATGCCCAGCGAAGTGTCTTCGACCATCGCCTGGACGTTCTCGTCGGTCGGGGCCTGGCCTTCCAGCGGAGCAGTCGCGTCGGTCGGTGCGGCAACCGGGGCCTGGCCTTCGGCGGCAGGCGTGGCCGGGGCGGCGACAGCGGCGGCTGCCGGGGTAGCGGCGACAGGCTCTTCGGCCATGGCTGCCGGGGCCAGTACCAGGCTGAACATCAGCGCGGCAATGGCGCGCCAGGCGCGCGACGGGGTTGGCGAAGCGGAAGGTTGAGTGCGTGTCATGCTGGCCGGACCTGATGAAGAGAAATGGGTTGAGTTCTTCAAGGCCTCGAAGCAGGCCGAGAACAGACAAGGCGGCCATTATTGCAAGTAATTCTTGTTAACAAAAGTAATGAGATTGCTTTTTTTGACCTTGGTATAGCCGTTGATCGCGTTAACCCGATAGCCTGCGCCTTTCGCATTGGGAGATTTGGTATGTCAGACGTTTCAGCTTTGATCGTGGGTTGCGGTGATGTGGGCAGCCGCCTGGCCCGCCAACTGCTTGCTCAAGGCTGGCAGGTCAGCGGCTTGCGGCGTTCGGTCGATCAACTGCCCGAAGGCGTGCGGCCCATTGCCGCCGATCTTTCTGATCGCCGCCAACCTGAGGCCTGGCCCGAGTGCGCGCCTGACTACCTGGTGTACTGCGTGGCCGCCAACCAGCATGACGAGGCCGGCTACCAGGCCGCCTATGTCGAGGGGTTACGCCATGTGCTGGGGTGGCTTGAGCGCAACGGCCAGGCGCCGCGCCGCCTGCTGTTCGTTTCCAGCAGCAGTGTCTATGCGCAGCAGGATGGCGAGTGGATCGACGAGACCGCCAGCACCGCGCCTGAAGGCTATTCCGGCAAGGTGATGCTGGAAGCGGAGCGTCTGGCCCTTGAAAGTGACATCCCTGCCAGCATCGTGCGCCTGACCGGTATCTATGGCCCGGGCCGAGAGTGGCTGCTGAGTCAGGTTCGTCAGGGCTATCGTGTAGCCGAGGAGCCGCCCTTGTATGGCAACCGGATCCATGCCGAGGATGCCGCGAGCCTGCTGGCGCATCTGCTGCAGTCTGATGCCCAGGGTGTAGCGCTCGATGATTGCTATATCGGCGTGGATGACGACCCGGCGCCGCTGGCTGACGTGGTGGCTTGGTTGCGCGGGTATCTTGGGGTGACCGAATGGTCGGATGAGCAACGCGTGCGGCGTACCGGCAGCAAGCGCTGCAGCAATGCGCGGGCGCGGGCGCTAGGCTGGGTGCCGCAGTATCCGAGTTATAAAGAGGGGTATGCGGCCATTCTGGCAGGGCGTTGAGTGGCAGTTCGCCGGCGAGCCGGCTCCTACAGGTGAAGCGTAATCTGTAGGAGCCGGCTTGCCGGCGAATGGGCTGGATCTGTCAATCCTTCTCCAGCAGCCACTGCCGCGCACCGGGCGTCAGCTGCGGTTTTTCATCGGGCTGGGCAAGATTCACCGCCTGGTAGATTTCCAGGGTGTCGCCGTCACGTTTGAACATCCACGGTGCGCCGCGTTGGTTGCGTTCAAGCCACAGGCTGTCGTTGCTACCCCCCATATCGGCGCAGTCGCCGGCCAGGCACAGGGCGAAACGATCCGGGCCGGGCAGGCCGGTCACGCTGCCAGTGTCGCTGAAGCGCACCACGGCGCCTTTGCCCTGGCCTTCGACGATCTTCCAGTCGCCCCCCAGGTAGGCCTGGTACAGCGCCCTCTCGAAACTGCCGCCCAATGGAGCGTTGCCCGCGGTTTTGCTGCGCACGAACCGCTGTTTACCGACCTCCGGGTCGTTGGTGGTCAACGTGTCGCCGGAGAGGCCGAGTTGCTGGCCTTGATCACCGGAAAACCTGACTTCCCAAGGCTCCTTGGCGGTTACCAGGTGGCCGTCAACGGCTTCGAACCCGTTGGTATAACTGGCAGCCTGCTTGGCCACATCCAGCTTCCATTCCAGGGCGAGGCCGTGTTTGTTCAGGGTCTGGGTGATTCGGCCGCTCTTGACGGCGGAGTCGATGGCGTCCTGGTTGATCCAGGTGCCGTCGAGGTCTTCAGGTTTGTGGCTGGCGCAGCCGCCCAGGATCAGGGCTGCCAGCGCGAGGGGCAGGGCATGACGCATGGTGGGGACCTTCAGGCAGGAAAGGCGGCAGGCAGGGCGCCGGCCGCCTGGGGCATCACTCGATGACGAGGATGGCGTCCATCTCGACTTGCGAGCCCTTCGGCAGGGCTGCCACGCCGATGGCGGCGCGGGCCGGATAGGGCTGCTCGAAGTAGCGACCCATGACTTCGTTGACCTTGGCGAAGTGGCTGAGGTCGGTGAGGAAGATGTTCAGCTTGACGATGTCCTTGAACGAACCGCCGGCGGCCTCGGCTACAGCCTTGAGGTTTTCGAACACCTGCACGGTCTGGGCTTCGAAGCCTTCGACCAGCTCCATGGTCTTTGGATCGAGCGGAATCTGGCCCGACATGTAGACGGTATTGCCGGCCTTGATCGCCTGCGAGTAAGTGCCGATGGCGGCAGGGGCCTTGTCGCTGTTGATGACGGTCTTGCTCATGATGACTCCTTGCGGTTGGCGGACTACGCACGCGTCCGGGTGATGCGGACCACGCCGGTGAGGGTGCGCAGTTTCTTGATCACACGGGCCAGGTGCACGCGGTCGCGCACGCTGACCACCAGTTGGACCACGCTGATACGGCCGTCGCGTTCGTCCATGCTGATTTTCTCGATGTTGCCGTCGGCGGCGTTGACGCTGCTGGCCAGCAGGGCGATCAGGCCACGCTGGTGCTCCAGCTCGACGCGCAGCTCGACATTGAACTCGCCGGTGATGTCCTTGGCCCAGGAGAGCTGCAGGCACTTCTCTGGGTTGTGGCGGATTTCACTGATGTTGCGGCAGTCTTCCAGGTGCACGACCATGCCCTTGCCCGCCGACAGGTGGCCGACGATGGCATCGCCCGGGATCGGCGTGCAGCACTTGGCGTAGCTGAGTACCAGGCCCTCGGTGCCGCGGATCGCCAGTGGGCCTTCCGGCGCCGGCAGTTGCTCGCCCTCGGCGGACAGCAGGCGGCGGGCCACCACGTAGGCCATGCGGTTGCCCAGGCCGATGTCTTCAAGCAGGTCCTCGATCAGCTCCAGGCGGTACTCGCTGAGAATGGCCTGGATACGCTCCTGGGGAATCAGCTCCAGGCTGCTGTCGAAGCCGGTCAGCACCTTGTTCAGCAGGCGCTCGCCAAGGCTGATGGACTCGGAGCGGCGCTGCTGCTTGAGGGCATGACGAATATGCGTGCGCGCCTTGCCGGTGACCACGAAGTTGAGCCAGGCCGGGTTCGGCCGTGCGCCCGGCGCGCTGACGATCTCGACGGTGGAGCCGCTCTGCAGCGGCTCGGACAGCGGTGCCAGGCGGCGATTGATGCGGCAGGCGATACAGCTGTTGCCGACGTCGGTGTGCACCGCGTAGGCGAAGTCGACGGCGGTGGAGCCCTTGGGCAGCTCCATGATCCGGCCTTTCGGGGTGAAGACGTAGACCTCATCGGGGAACAGGTCGATCTTCACGCTCTCGATGAACTCCAGCGAGTTGCCAGCGCGCTGCTGCAGCTCGAGGATGCCCTTGACCCATTGGCGGGCACGGGCGTGGCTGCCCTTGGGCTGCTCCTGCTCGTTGGACTTGTACAGCCAGTGCGCGGCAATGCCGTTGTTGGCCATCTCTTCCATCTCGCGGGTGCGGATCTGGATTTCGATGGGCACGCCGTGCATGCCGAACAGCGTGGTGTGCAACGACTGGTAGCCGTTGGCCTTGGGAATCGCGATGTAGTCCTTGAAGCGCCCCGGCAGCGGTTTGTACAGGTTGTGCACGGCGCCGAGCACGCGGTAGCAGGTGTCGACCTTGTCGACGATGATGCGGAAGGCGTACACGTCCATGATCTCGGTGAAGGCGCGGCGCTTGCCGCGCATCTTCTTGTAGATGCCATAGAGGTGTTTCTGCCGGCCGCTGACTTCGCCCTCGATGCCGTCGGCGGCCAGGCAGTTGGCCAGCGAGGTCTCGATCTTGGCGACGATCTCCTTGCGGTTGCCACGGGCGGCCTTGACCGCGCGGTGGATCAACGTCGAGCGCATCGGGTGCATGGCCTTGAAGCCGAGGTCCTCGAACTCCACGCGCACGGTGTGCATCCCCAGGCGGTTGGCGATGGGGGCGTAGATCTCGAGGGTTTCCTTGGCGATGCGCCGGCGCTTCTCGCCGGACAGCACCTCCAGCGTGCGCATGTTGTGCAGGCGGTCGGCCAGCTTGACCAGGATCACGCGGATATCGCGGGCCATGGCCATGGCCATCTTCTGGAAGTTCTCGGCCTGCGCCTCGGCCTTGGTCTCGAAGTTCATCTGGGTCAGCTTGCTGACCCCGTCGACCAGCTCGGCGACAGTCTCGCCGAATTGCTGGCTCAAGGCTTCCTTGGCGATGCCGGTGTCTTCGATCACGTCGTGCAGCATGGCCGCCATCAGGCTCTGATGGTCCATGTGCATGTCGGCGAGGATGCTGGCCACGGCCAGCGGGTGGGTCACGTAGGGCTCGCCGCTGCGGCGGCGCTGCCCATCGTGGGCCTGTTCGGCGTAGAAGTAGGCGCGCCGGACCAGGTTGACCTGTTCGGGGCCTAGATAGGTCGACAGCCGTTCGGCGAGGGCTTCTATACCCGGCATGGGTTCACCTCTTGCTGAAGAAGAGGGCCTTGCGCCGCACGGTGTCGACTGGGCATCAATCAGACCGCCTCGTTGTTCTCGTCCTCGAATGCGGCGAACACCGGATCTTCGGTGACGATCTCTTCGGCGGCGATGAATTCAGGAGTGACGATACCTTCGGCGATCTCACGCAGGGCGACGACGGTGGGCTTGTCGTTTTCCCATGCAACGCGCGGCTCTTTGCCGCCGGTCGCCAGCTGGCGGGCGCGCTTGGTCGAGAGCATGACCAGCTCGAAGCGGTTATCCACGTGTTCCAGGCAGTCTTCAACAGTTACGCGGGCCATGGTCTTCCTCAGTAGCAAATGCGGTAGGCGTGCGCCCAGAATGGGCAGGCGGACTCGATAGTTTAAAAAATCACCAGCCAATAGGGAAGGGCTGTTTTATCGGGTGTACCTGTGGCGCCTGTATCGCGGGGCAAGCCTGCTCCCACGCATGTGTTCCCGAATCGGGGCAAGGTGGGGGCGGGCTTGACCCGCGATAGGGCCGATCCAGGCAATTGGAGCCAACCGCCGATGCCCGACAATAGCTTGCCGTCCATCGCCGACACAACCGCCCTTGACGCGTTAACGCAACATTGCGTCGCGCAGGCGCGGGGTCAACTCCTCGAACAGCGTCTGCACCGAACGCAAGGCCCGGCAATCCGGGCGGGTCAGCAGCCACAGCTGGGTGTCGCAGCCCGGTAGTGGGCCGCTCAGCGCCTCTACCCCCGGCAGGGCGTGAACCATGTAGTCGGGCAGCGCCGCCACGCCCAGGCCGGTGGTCACCAACTGGGCGATGGTCGACATGCCGCTGCACTGGTAGCGCGGGATCAGCCCTGGGTGATACTGGTTGCGCCAGACCACGGTGGCGTGGTCCTGCATGGAGTCGTCGGGGGCGATCCACGGCACGCTGGCGGGCGAGGCATCGAGCCGCTCGCGCAGCTGCGCACGCCCACAGATCACGTAGCTGGTCGAGCCCAGGCAACGGCCCACCAGGTGCTCCGGTGGCGTATTGGTCAGGCGCAGGGCAATGTCGGCGTCGCGTCGGCTGAGGTTGGCGAAGGTGTTGGAGGTGCCCATTTCCAGCGACAGCGCTGGGTAGTTGGGCATGAACTCGGCCAGCGCCGGCAGCAGCAGGCTGTGCAGCACCGCCTCGGTACAGGTCAGGCGCACCGTGCCGCTGACCACCTGCTCGCCGCTGGTCAGGGCGATACGCGCGGCGTCCAGCGCCTGCTCGGCGCGTTCGGCCTGCTCGGCCAGGGCCTGGGCGGTGTCGGTGGGCAGGTAGCCCTTGCGGCTCTTGACGAACAGCGCGGTGCCCAGTGCCGATTCCAGTCGCCGGATCGAGCGGAACACCGTGGAAACGTCGACCTTGAGCAGCTCGGCGGCCTTGGCCAGGGAGCGCCCGCGTTCCAGCGCCAGGACCAGGGCGAGGTCCGCATGGTTGATCTGATATTGCATCGATGCACGCTCTGCTTGCCGAAATGCCAATGTCTGTTGCGTGGGGGCCATTTTATAGTGAAACGGCCCCCCGGAATCAATGCACCCGGTCGGCGACCAGCCCCCAACGATGGGCCAGTGAAAAGAACAACAGCAGCACCATCGTCGCCTTTCGAGGCGTCATCCGCAGTTCCCACATCGCCGCTCCAAATCGAAGGATGTACAGCCATGACGTCGGTCTCCCCGTGCGCCAGTTCTTCCCGCGAGATGAATGAGTTCCTGGATGCCCATCCGGATACCCAGTACGTCGACCTGCTGATCTCCGACATGAACGGGGTGGTGCGCGGCAAGCGCATCGAGCGCGCCAGCCTGCACAAGGTGTACGAAAAGGGCATCAACCTGCCGGCCTCGCTGTTCGCCCTCGACATCAACGGCTCGACCGTCGAAAGCACCGGCCTGGGCCTGGACATCGGCGACGCCGACCGTGTCTGCCACCCGATCCCCGGCACGCTGTCCGACGAGCCGTGGCAGAAACGCCCGACCGCCCAGTTGCTGATGACCATGCACGAGCTGGACGGCGCGCCGTTCTTCGCCGACCCGCGGGAAGTGCTGCGCCAGGTGGTGGCCAAGTTCGATGCCCTGGGCCTGGATATCTGCGCGGCCTTCGAGCTGGAGTTCTACCTGATCGACCAGGACAACCTCAACGGCCGGCCACAGCCGCCACGCTCGCCGCTTTCGGGCAAGCGCCCGCAGTCGACCCAGGTGTACCTGATCGACGACCTCGATGAATATGCCGACTGCCTGCAGGACATGCTCGAGGCTGCCAAGGAACAAGGCCTGCCGGCCGACGCCATCGTCAAGGAAAGCGCCCCGGCGCAGTTCGAGGTCAACCTGCATCATGTCGCCGACCCGCTCAAGGCCTGCGACTACGCGATCTTGCTCAAGCGCCTGATCAAGAACGTCGCCTATGACCATGAGATGGACACCACCTTCATGGCCAAGCCCTATCCGGGCCAAGCGGGTAACGGCTTGCACGTGCACATCTCGCTGCTGGACAAGAAAACCGGCAAGAACATCTTCGCCAACGACGACCCGCTGCAAAGCGACGCGCTGCGCCATGCCATCGGCGGCGTGCTGGAGACCATGCCGGCGTCGATGGCCTTCCTCTGCCCGAACATCAACTCCTATCGCCGCTTCGGCGCCCAGTTTTACGTGCCCAACGCACCGAGCTGGGGCCTGGACAACCGTACCGTGGCCGTGCGCGTGCCCACCGACAGCAGTGACAACGTGCGCATCGAGCACCGCGTGGCCGGTGCCGATGCCAACCCGTACCTGATGCTCGCGGCGATCCTTGCCGGCATCCACCACGGCCTGACCCACCAGGTCGAGCCGGGCGCGCCGATCGAGGGCAACTCCTACGAGCAGTTGGAGCAGAGCCTGCCGAACAACCTGCGCGACGCCTTGCGCGCGCTGGACGACAGCGAAGTGCTCAACCAATACATCAGCCCGGACTACATCGATATCTTCGTGGCCTGCAAGGAGAGCGAGCTGGCCGAGTTCGAAGTGTCGATCTCCGACCTCGAGTACAACTGGTACCTGCACACGGTGTAAGCCCATGAGCGCAATTGCGGTCCCCTTGATCGGTGTCAGCGCCTGCCGCCAGCAGGTGGGGAAGAACTCGTCGCACACGGTGGGTGACAAGTACGTCGAGGCCGCGGGCTTCGCCGGGCTGCCGCTGATCCTGCCGGCGCGTGATGGTGGCAGCGACCCGCAGGCGCTGCTGGCACGCCTGGATGGCATTCTTTTTACCGGTTCGCCTTCAAATGTCGAGCCGCATCATTACAATGGCGCGCCCAGCGTGGAAGGTACCCGCCATGACCTGGCGCGCGACCGGCTGACGTTGCCCCTGCTGCAGGCGGCGATCGTCGCCGGCGTGCCGGTGTTGTGCGTCTGCCGTGGTTTCCAGGAGCTGAACGTGGCCCTGGGTGGCAGCTTGCACCAGCGGGTGCAGGAACTGCCCGGCTACCTGGATCACCGCGAACCTGAGGACGCCCCCCTGGAGGTGCAGTACGGCCCTCGGCACCCGGTCGGCATTGAGCCTGGCGGAGTGTTCGAGCGCCTGGGCCTGGCTGCGCAGTTCGAGGTCAACTCGCTGCACAGCCAGGGCATCGACCGCCTGGCCCCGGGCCTGCGTGTCGAGGCACGGGCCCCGGATGGCCTGATCGAAGCGGTGTCGATGCCTGACGCGCCGGGCTTTGTGCTTGGCGTGCAGTGGCACCCTGAATGGCGTTTCGCCGAAAACCCGGTTTCGCTGCGCCTGTTCGAGGCGTTCCGCGAGGCTTGCATTGCCCATGCTGCACGGGAGGGGGCGCGTCGGGAAACACCCTGACGTTAGCCGAAGGTCCTGGATGACCGTGCCCCCACCGCGAGCTTTCAATGAGTGAAAGCGGGCCCTCTACGGCGGGCCTGTGAAAACAATTCCAATAGTTACGGCGCAGACTCATGAATGAATACACAGAAGCCGGGCGTCCACCCGACGCGGCGTCCGACTCGGGCAACACCCAGCGCAGCAAGGGCCTGGCCAAGGGGCGGCTCGGCCTGTTGGCCAGCGTCGTGCTGGGCATCTCCACCATCGCCCCGGTCTACACCCTGACCGGCGCGCTTGGCCCGACCGTGCGCGAAGTCGGCGCTCACCTGCCCGCGGTGTTCATCGTCGGCTTCCTGCCGATGCTGCTGGTGGCCCTGGGTTACCGCGAGCTTAATTCGGCGGAGCCTGATAGTGGCACCTCCTTTACCTGGTCGGCCCGCGCCTTTGGCCCGATGATCGGCTGGATTGGCGGCTGGGGGCTGGTGGTGGCCACCACCATCGTGCTGTCCAACCTGGCGGGCGTGGCGGTGGACTTCTTCTATCTGTTCCTCGCGCAGATCACCGGCAACCAGGCGCTGGCGGCCCTGGCCGACAACCTGTTGGTCAACGTCAGCACCTGTTGCGTGTTCATCGCCCTGGCGGTGTGGATTTGTTGCCGCGGCATGGCCACTACCATGACGGTGCAATATGGCCTGGTGGCCTTGCAGCTCTTGGTGTTGATCGGTTTTGCCTTCGCCGCCTTCGGCGAAACCACCGCGCCGCCGCCGCTGGCGTTCGACCTGGCCTGGTTCAACCCGTTCGGTGTCGAGTCGTTCTCCGCCTTTGCCGCCGGCCTGTCGCTGTCTATTTTCATCTTCTGGGGCTGGGACGTGTGCCTGACCGTCAGCGAAGAGTCGGTGGGTAGCGAAGAGGTGCCGGGCAAGGCCGCCACCTGGACTGTGCTGCTGATTCTCGGCTTGTACCTGCTCACCGCCATCGCCACCTTGCAGTTCGCCGGGATCAGCGATCAAGGCCTGGGCCTGGGCAACCCGCGTATCCAGGAAAACGTCTTCGCCCACCTGGCCGGCCCGGTCATGGGGCCGCTGGCGATCCTGATGTCCATTGCCGTGCTGGCCAGTACCGCCGCCTCGCTGCAGTCGACCTTCGTGTCGCCGGCGCGCACGCTGCTGGCCATGGGGTATTACGGTGCCGTGCCACAGCGCTTCGCCAAGGTCTGCCCGCGTTCGCAGACGCCACGCTACGCGACCATTTGCGCCGGTATCGCCGCGGGCGTGTTCTACGTGACCATGCGCACCCTCAGCGAGAACGTGCTGGCCGACACCATCACCGCGCTGGGCATGATGATCTGCTTCTATTACTCGCTGACCGCGTTCGCCTGTGTCTGGTATTTCCGCCACAGCCTGTTCGACAGCGTGCGGCACTTTTTCATGCGCGGCGTGTGCCCGCTGGTGGGTGGGGTGATCCTGTCGGTGATCTTCGTGCGCACCGCCATCGACAGCGCTTCGCCGGACTTCGGCAGCGGCTCGCATGTGGCTGGGCTGGGGTTGGTGTTCGTGATCGCGGCGATCATCTCGGCACTGGGGATCGTGCTGATGATGCTGTCCCGCCTGCGGGCGCCGGCGTATTTCCTGGGGGCTACCCTGCGTCAGCAGGCGACCATCCCACTGCAGGAATGAAGAATGGGGCTGCTTGGCAGCCCTTCGCCGGCAAGCCGGCTCCTACAGGTTTGGCGTCGCGCCCGGAGGAGCCGGCTTGCCGGCGAATGCGCGTTCAGCCGATCAGCTGTTTCAGCAGCGCGCCATGGCGTTGTTGCTGCTTTTCCAGCAGCAAGCGGTTCGAGGCGAACACCGCCTTCATCTCTTCCAGGGCCACGGCGAAGTCATCATTGATGATGACGTACTCATATTCGTCGTAGTGCACCATCTCGCTGACCGCTTCCTTCATGCGTCCGGCAATGATTTCCTCGCTGTCCTGGCCGCGACCGTCCAGGCGCTGGCGCAGGGCCTCCTGGCTTGGCGGCAGGATGAAGATCGAGCGCGCCTCGGGCATCAGCTTGCGTACCTGCTGGGCACCTTGCCAATCGATCTCGAGGATCAGGTCGTAGCCCTGGTCGAGGGTTTCCTGCAGCGCGCTGCGCGAGGTGCCGTAGAAGTTGCCGAACACCTCGGCGTGCTCAAGGAAGTCGCCTTGGGCGATCAGTGTCTTGAACTCTTCGTGAATCACGAAGTGGTAGTTCACCCCGTGCACCTCGCCCGGGCGCATGGCTCGGGTGGTGTGGGAGACCGATACGCGTACGCGCGGGTCGTCCTTGATCAGGGCCGTGACCAGGCTGGTCTTGCCGGCGCCGGACGGGGCCGAGACGATGTAGAGGGTGCCGCTGCTGTGGTTCATGGTAGGGGTGGCCTTACTCGATGTTCTGTACTTGTTCACGCATCTGCTCGATCAGCACCTTGAGGTTGACCGCCGCTTGGGTGCTGCGCGGGTCGAACGCCTTGGAGCCGAGGGTGTTGGCTTCGCGATTGAGCTCCTGCATCAGGAAGTCCAGGCGCCGGCCAGCAGCGCCGCCGGACTTGAGCACTCGGCGCACCTCGGTGACGTGGGTGCTGAGACGGTCGAGTTCCTCGGCGACGTCGCTCTTCTGCGCCAGCAGGACCATCTCTTGCTCCAGGCGCTGTGGGTCGAGCTCGGCCTGCATGTCGCTAAAACGGTCGAGGACTTTCTGCCGTTGCGCCGCCAGCATCTGCGGCACCAGGGCGCGCAGGGTGGTGACTTCGCTGGCCATGCTGTCCAGGCGTTCGTTGATCAGCCGGGCCAGTTCGGCACCTTCACGCTGCCGGCCAGCCTTGAGCTCGGCCAGGGCCTCGTCGAACAGCGCGATGGCTTCGGCGTTGAGCGCCTGGGGGTCGGTTGCATCGGCCACCAGCACGCCAGGCCAGGCCAGCACTTCCAGGGGGTTGAGCGGGGCTGGCTGCTTGATCAGGCCGGCGACGGTCTCGGCGGCGGCGACCAGTTGCGCAGCGCGCTCGCGGTCGACCTGTAGCGGCTTGCCGGCGTTGTCCTCGCTCAGGCGCAAGGTGCATTCGACCTTGCCGCGCGACAGGCCTTGGCGCAGGCCTTCACGCACCGCGCCCTCGAGGTCGCGCAGGGCCTCGGGCAGGCGCAGGTGGGGTTCGAGATAGCGGTGGTTGACCGAGCGCAGCTCCCAGGCCAGGGTGCCTTGGCTGCCTGCGCGCTCGACACGGGCAAATGCGGTCATGCTGTGCACCATGGGGCGTACCTCGCGACTTCAGGTGAATAGGGGGAGAGCCTTCCGGCTGCAAGGCGCAGGATTGTAGCGCAGTGCGGCCCAGGCGCCCATGCTACCGGCAGGTGCGTAAGTCGATGGGAAAAGGCGACAGGTAGCGCGGGTACGACGATAGGCATGTCTTCAGCGGGCGTCGGGCTCTATAATGCTCGACAGATTCAAATGTCCCGGTACAGGTATCCCAGATGAAACGTCCAAGTGGTCGCGCCGCCGATCAGCTCCGCTCGATCCGCATTACCCGCAACTACACCAAGCACGCCGAGGGGTCGGTACTGGTCGAGTTCGGTGACACCAAGGTCATCTGCACGGTCAGCGTCGAAAATGGTGTTCCCCGCTTCCTCAAGGGCCAGGGCCAAGGCTGGCTGACCGCCGAGTACGGCATGCTGCCGCGTTCCACTGGCGAACGTAACCAGCGCGAAGCCAGCCGTGGCAAGCAGGGCGGGCGCACCCTCGAGATCCAGCGCCTGATCGGCCGCTCGCTGCGCGCCGCACTGGACATGAGCAAGCTCGGCGACATCACCCTGTACGTCGACTGCGATGTCATCCAGGCCGATGGCGGTACCCGCACCGCCTCGATCACCGGTGCCATGGTCGCCCTGTGCGACGCCCTGGCGGTGATCAAGAAGCGCGGCGGCCTCAAGGGCGGCAACCCGCTCAAGCACATGATCGCCGCGGTGTCGGTGGGCATGTACCAGGGCGAGGCGGTACTCGATCTCGACTACCTCGAAGACTCCGCCGCCGAGACCGACCTGAACGTGGTCATGACCAGCGCCGGTGGCTTCATCGAGGTGCAGGGCACCGCCGAAGGCGCGCCGTTCCAGCCTGAAGACTTCAACGCCATGCTGGCGCTGGCGCAAAAAGGCATGAGCGAGATCTTCGAGCTGCAGAACGCCGCCCTGGCTGACTGACAGATAGCAATCGGGGCCGCCTTGCGGCCCATCGCCGGCAAGCCGGCTCCTACAGGTTTTGCACGATCCATGTA